>DQPL01000004.1 GCA_015664885.1 Gemmatimonadota bacterium | reverse complement strand
CCAGGCGCGTCAATTCAAGGAGCTGCAGAAAGAGAACGCACGACTGAAGCAAGCGGTGGCAAACCTGACGCTGGACAAGCTGATCCTGGAGGAAGCGGCCAAGGGAAACTTCTGAGCCCCGAGCGCCGACACCGGTGTGTGGTGCAGGCGCGGGCCGACGAAGCGGCTCTACGCACGGACGTCATGCGGCTGGCGAGTCGGTACGGATATCGTCGGATAATAACGGCAGCCCCAGCGACGGCCTCATCCTTAGCCGACTACGTCCTCCATCCGCCTCCTCGTCTCCTCATCGGGCAGCGCGCCCCTGCCGCCGCCCATGTTCTCGGCGAGGTGCTCGGGGTCCGACGTGGCCGGGATGGCACAAGCAACCGCCGGGTGCGAGAGGATGTACTTGAGGAAGAACTGACTCCACGCCTCGCAGTCGAACGATGACGCCCACCCTGGCAGAGGCCGGTCGCGGACCGCACCGAAGAGCCTCCCCCCGGCGAAGGGGCGATTGACCATGACTGCGATCCCCCGCTCCTGGGCCAGCGGGAGCACCCGTTCCGCGGAGGTCCGTTCACCCAGGCTGTAGTTGATCTGGAGGAAGTCGATACGCTCGGGCTCGGCTTCCAGCAGCGCGGCCACAGCGCCATACTGCCGCTCCGAGGAAGTAGTTACTCCGATGTAGTCGAATCGGCCCTCGGCCTTCCATGCCTCCAAGGTGTCGAGATGGAGCTGCACGTCCCTCAGGTTGTGGACCTGCATGAGCTCGATGTGGGAGGGCCGCTGTAGCAGAGCCATCGAGTCCTCCATCTGGCGGATCCCCTCCGCTTGCCCGTTGATCCAAACCTTGGTGGCGACCCAAAGGTCGTCGATCAGCCCCGTCTCCACCGCCAGGTGTCCCATGACCTCCTGGGAACTGCCGTACATGGGCGAGGAATCCACGATCCGTCCGCCCAACCGGTGAAAGGAGCGGAGGACCTCGCCGAGTGCGGTGCGCTGACGCCGGTCCGAGCCGACGTCGAAGGTCTGCCACGTGCCGAGCCCCACGGCCGGGATCTCCTCCCCCGACCTTGGGATCCGCTTCAGAATGACGTCGGTCTGTGTTGCGAGCCCGGACCGGGGACGGGAATGGAGCAGATCCGGGACGAGGGCGGCCCCGGCGAGTACACCGGCGCCCAGCTCGAGGGCACGTCGCCGAGTGACGGGTCGGTCCCCGCGATTGGGGTCGTGGGTACGCTGTGGGTCGGTCTTCTCGTTGTCTCTCGAGCGGTCCCGCATGGCACACCTCCTGTCCGGCATGGAACTAGGCCCACAACCCTACTGACAGGCCTCGGGCGGGGTGCGTTGAGGCGGGATACTGAAGCCCGATCTAGCCAAGCACTGTTCACACCCGTCATATGCTCTGCCTGTCGGTCCCCTACTCTGTCACCGTGGCCAACATCCGCATATTCTGCGACTCGGGTCAGGGGCCGTGCTGACCGCTCCGGCACCCCATCCCGCCACGCATCAATCCCGAACGCCAACGGGATCGTTGCGGCCTGCCTGCCGGCACATCTCCCCCCGGCTCAGAACATCGCCCTGTCAGCTGGGGATCGCTCACAGCGGGGAGTTATTGCGGCGCAGGCGCATCCAGGCGCCGTCCCGGCACAGGCCACAGGTCTCTGGCGGATAGAACTGGGCCTTCGCGTTTGCGTCTCCCATCAGCTGATATCGGAACCAGGCGACGGTCGCGCCCCGGATTTCAGGGTTCATGGCGTCCGCGTGGACGCCCACGAATTGTGCGTCGACAAACTCCGTGGTGACGTCGGCCAATGCCTGATCGGCGACTCGGTTGGCTCGCGCGTCTTCGGTGGCGCTGACCATCAACATCGACGCCGTGTGCTGCGCAAGATGGGGACGCTCAAAAGCCGAGATCGGCATGAGCGGCATGGTGGTGACGATTCCGGCGGGACCGGGAACGTTGGCTCCCGCGGTGATCGTGGCGCCACCGCCCTGGGAGTGCCCGGCGGCACCGATCTTCGTGAGGTCCAACATTCCAAAGTACGCGCTGCCAGCGCGCCCGTTCTCAGCGACCAGCCAGTCGATGGCGGCCTTGTGAACTGCGCCGCCGCGGGTCCTGTTCGTGTGCGCGCCCATGACCACGAACCCGTGTGACGCCCAGTGGTCCAGCAGGTGTTGGTATCGATCGATCTGGTAAAGCGTCCCGTTGTTCCAGCTGACAATGGGATGCTTGCGTCCCGCCTCTCCAAGCTGCATCGGCCGGACGATGTCGTAGGTGGCGTCCGGACCGACGTTGGTCTCCCGCTCGATGGCGAATGGTCCGCGCTCGGCGAAATCGGTGACCGACGGCCAGGCGCTCCCAGTCCGCGCGGCGTCACTGCCTGGACTAGGCGCATCCTGCGCATGGGCCGGCGATGGAAAGGCGGGAAGCGAAAGCGCGATCGACAGCGTGAGCCCGATGACGTTTTTCTTCATGATTGTTCTCCGTCTTCTAGTGTCGCTGTGGGCTGGCCACATCCTGGGCGCCATGTAGAGCGCGGACAACAGGAACATGGAACTGCTCGGCACTGACGACTGCTGCCGGTTCTGGCTTTAGGACTTTGAGCGCGACCCTCCGCACGTGCCGTAGGTCGTCGGCCAGGTAGACGGTCGCCATCCCGCCTTCGCCCAGCCCAATAGGTCGTTTCTCCTCCTCGGACCACCGCCTTCGGCGGCGGTGCCCGAACAACTACGACTCGTCGTCGTGCCTACTATTGAACGCGCGAGACCCCTGCGCGCGGCCCACTGTACTTCTACTACGGACTGCTAGGACACGCGGCCTTCCAGTGCGCATCTAGGAGATTTCTCGTCTCCTTTTTTGCAATACCCGACCCGCTCTCACACCTGTGAACGCCCCGTCCTTGATCGCGGCCTGGCCGTTCACGAAGACGTGCACCATGCCCTCCGAGTAGTGATGCGGATCGATGTATTCGGCCACGTCACGCACATCCTCTACATCGAACACGACAATGTCCGCGATGGCGCCCGCGCGTAGTACGCCCCGGTCCGGCATCCCGAACACCTGCGCCGGCAGTGAAGTCATGCTGCGGATCGCCTGTTCCAACGTGACCGTGCCCTTCTCCTTCACGTAGAGCCGTATCTTGCGGGCGAACGCGCCATAGCTGCGTGGGTGCGGGACTCCCTCGTTCATCGGCACCAGACCGCCGTCGGACGACGTCATCATCCACGGTTGCACCATGAGCGTCTCGACGTCGTCGTCGTGCATGTTGAACGAGACGATGCTGACGCTGCCGCCCCGGATGAGCTCGATGGCGGTGTCGATCGGGTCCTGCCCTCGCTGCTCGGCGAGAACGCTCAAAAGCATGCCCTCGATCGCCTCGTCCGGACGGTATCGGCGGAACTGAATTCGATCAGCGCCCCCGCGGCGAGCGAGGCCCTCCACCATGCCCCCTCGGATGCGAGCCATGAGTTCGGGATCGTCCATTCGCGCCAGCAGAGAGTCGCGTCCGCCTGCCTGCGACCATCTTGGCAGCAACGCCGCGTTTAGCCCGGTCGCCGACGCGGTATACGGATATTGGTCCGCGAAGACCTGCACGCCCTCGGCCCGTGCGCGCTCGACGCGTTCCACGATGGCGGCACCGTATCCCCACACGTCCGGTCCCATGGCCTTCACGTGGGTGAGTACCGTCGGGATACCCGCGACGCGACCTACGTTGATGACCTCCTCGACCGAGGCGATCAAGCCGATGCTGTACGTGGACTCGTCGCGGTGGTGGCTCGTATACGAGCCGCCGAACGGGGCGACCTCCTTGGCGAGCTCCTCGATTTCCTCCGGCGGGGCGTAGCTACCCGGCACATAATAGGTGCCCGAAGAGAGGCCCCACGCGCCTTCTGCCATGCCGGTACGCACGAGCACACGCATGCGGTCGAGCTCGGCGGGTGTCGCGAAGCGATCCTGGGTGCCAAGCACCGCGCGGCGCACAGTTCCATGACTGACGAGCTGTGCGGCGTTCACTCCGAGCCCGTCCGCCAACAACTCCCCCCGCTGACGAGCCATGTCGAGGCTGCCACCGCCGTCCGGATTCACGAAGACCGTGGTCAGGCCCATCGCCAGCAGCGGCTCGCCGTGGCTGAGCCCACTCGAGGCCAGCCCCGGCCCCGCATGGGAATGCGTGTCGATGAAGCCCGGCGTCACGTAGAGCCCGGTAGCGTCGATGACCTCATCGGCCGCAACGTCGCCCAGAGCGCCGACGGCTTCGACCCTGTCGCCCCTGATGAGCACGTCGGCGCGAATCCAGGGATTGCCGGACCCGTCCATGACACGACCGTTCTTGATCAGGATCGTGCGGTCCTGGCCGGCGAGCGCCGTACCGAAGCAGAGGGCGATTAGGCAAAGAATCGTCAGCACGCTGCGCATGTTTGTTGGTCTCCGGTCTCGGCTACTCTTGCGGCGCGGGGACGCCGGGGCGTTGGCTCGAAAGTATACTACCCGGTGATTGGCCCGACAGCGGCCAGTGGATAACCGGTTGGCGGAGGCCATGCGCGACGCAAGCGAACTAGCGACCCTGCTCAAGCAGATCGAGGGACGCGGGTACAAGGCCTACAAGCAGATCTCGGGGCCGTGGCGATTCTCGGACTTCACCCTGCACGTCGACCATGTGCAGGGGGATCCCTTCGCGGACCCCACTCGCCTGCGCTTGAAGCTGCCGGCGGACTTTGTCGCCCTCCCCGATTCGGCGTACCGGACTCGTGCACGCGCGCTGGGTACGGCCGCCTTCCTCGCCAGGGCGTTCGCTCGAGCCGCCCGCGGCGTCAGTGGCTCCGGCACCGGCAAGAGCGGAGAACTCCGGATGGAGGATCCCGGTCAGACCGTTCTCCTGCAGACCGCCGTGCTAATGAGCGAACACGGCGATCTGGAGGCGCGGTTCACTGTCGGGCTGCCTGCGCAAGGGCGCCGCACGCTCGGCCGCCAAGCGTCTGGCTTGCTGACGACGAGGGTCCCGGAGCTCGTGCGCTCCGCGCTGATCGCGGCGGCGCACGACACGGGCGAGGTCGAAGCTCATGCGGCCACCAACGAAGACGCCGATGCCCTCAGGAGCCAACTGGGCGACCAGGGATTGGTTGCCTTCGTGGCGGACGGCTCCCTGCTGCCACGCCGAAGCGGGATCGACGATCGACCGTTGCAGAGCGACAACGTCGTGGCCTTCCGCTCGCCCGAGTCGCTGCGGGTGGAGCTCGAACTTCCCAACGCCGGTGTGGTGTCGGGCATGGGCGTCCCGCCGGGCGTGACTTTGATCGTGGGCGGCGGATTCAACGGCAAGAGTACGTTGCTGCGCGCCATCCAGTCCGGCGTTTACAACCACAGGCCAGGTGACGGCAGGGAACGCGTTGTCAGCCGCCGCGACGCGGTGAAAGTGCGTGCAGAAGACCGGCGGTCGGTCTCGGGCGTCGACATATCGAGCTTCATCGATGGACTCCCGTTCGGCCAGGACACGAAGCGATTCGCCACTGAGAACGCCTCAGGATCGACGAGTCAGGCCGCGGCGATCGTCGAAGCGCTCGAAGCCGGCACCCGACTGCTGCTGGTCGACGAAGACACCTCGGCGACGAACTTCATGATCCGCGATCGCCGCATGCAGCAGTTGGTTCCAAAAGAAGGCGAACCGATCACGCCCTTCGTCGATCGAGTACAGGAGCTGTACGAACGTCGAGGCGTGAGCTGCGTGCTCGTGCTCGGCGGCAGCGGCGACTATCTGGACGTGGCCGATACCGTAATCCGCATGACCGACTATGCACCTTGGGACGTCACCGAAGAGGCGAAGGCCGTGGCCACCCGAATCCCAACGGGACGAGCGACCGAACGGAAACAGCCGCTATCTACGTTCTCGCTCCGTCACGTTCAGCCTCGCTCCGTCGATGCCAGCAAGGGCCGTCGAGCGGCGTATGTGCGGGTGCCAGACGATCGCACACTCCTCTTTGGCGCTGAGACCATCGACCTCGGCGGCGTCGAGCAGATCGCGAGCCGCGCTCAGATGCGAGCCATCGGACAGGGCCTCGTCCTGTTGGCCGCCCGAGTTCTGGAGGGACGCACCACTGAGGCAGGCATCCCCGCCGCGCCCGATGTCGCCAGCGCGCTTGATGCGGTAGAGATCCTGCTCAAGCAGGACGGCCTGGACGTTCTCGAACCGCGCAAGGTTGGCAACCTCGCTGAGTTCAGACGCTTCGAGCTCGCGGCCGCGTTGAACAGGTTGCGCACGTTGAAGGTGGAGTAGCCGGATGAAACGGGGGCCGGATCTGGCAGGGCATCTGCCGGCGGCGATGCCCGAGCTGGGCGCCGCCGTGCCTGCGCTCGCGGTGTCGGGCATCGCGAGCGCCGAGCCTTTTCTCATCGAGGGCGAGGCCGCCTCCGTACAAGGTGTGCTCAAAGGCGGGATCGACCGGATCCGCATCCATGACCGTGTGGTCGTGCGCGACCTGACCTTGGCCGGCTCGCTGGGCGTCAACTTCGTCTTGATGCCGGGAGCGCTTCGCCGGGAACGCACGGGTCCTCTCGGCACCATCATGGAGAACGTGGTCGTAGCACCGACGCTGCCGTTTGTCGCCGTGCAATGGAGCGGATCGCCGGTCGCGAGTGACGACGCGCTACGGCTCAGGCTCACCCCGGCGGACAGCCAGGTCCAGTACGACATGCGAGACGGTGTCCTACGGGCGCATGGCCAGGACTCCGGCCAATCGGTCGCGCTCGCACTTCACGGAGGCAAGGGGGAGTGGACCGTATTGGACGCCGGCGACGGCAGCCTGCTCGTGTCACACGAGATGGGCGGCGCCGGGCCTTTAACGCTCCTGATCGCTGCTGGCAGCGAGGCCGCGCTCCGCTCCGCGTTTGCCGCAGCCGCTCACCTAGCTGCACATGAGCGGCGGGCCGCAGCCGCATCCGTCGATGGCATGCGGGTCGTGACAGGGGTCGCGGAGCTCGACGAGGGCGTCGCCTGGGCATCGTCCCGTGTTGGAGCGTCACTCCGGCGTAGCGCTGTGGAGGGTACCGGCCACGACGGGGTTGGGTCGAGCCACCGGGTGTTCTGGTCCGGTCTTGGGGCGCTCGCGGTCGCTGACGTGGAGACCGCTGGTCTGGCAGTATCGCTCCTGGACGACATGCTCGGTGCGGGAGAGGCCTGCCAGCCGGAGTGGCCCTTGGGGGCGATGGCGACGCTGCTTGCGGCTCGGTTGGCGCTCACGTCGGGCGACGCGTCGGCCGCCCGGCAACGCGCCCGCTTCGTCCTAAGTGAGCCCTCATCGCCATCAGGGTTGTCCTCCGACGGAGTGGGCCTTTGGGCGCTCGCGCTCGAGACGCTCGCCGACGCACTACGCTACACGGAGACCGACGACCGTATCGCGGACTTGAGGCGGCTTGCGGTGGAGCTGCCGTCCGCCGCGGCCGGGGGCACGCGACTACCGATGGTCGGCGACCGGCGTCCCGATGCGGGGGATTTCCTGACGTCGGTTCTCGCCGGCGGCGTGGGCAAGCCGCCCGCAACGGGCATGAGCAGGCTCGACGAGACCCTGCACACCTGGTCCGGTTTCGGTGAGGACGCTGACGGAGCCTGGGGACAGTGGCGCGCGATGCTCTCGCTGGGGTTCGCGAGTGGGCCCTCAGGCCCCGCGAGCTGGGATGAGGTCGAGGACGCAATGGCACCCGGAGCGCCGGTCACCGGGGCCATGCTCGCTGCGTTCAGCCATAGCGTGCTGGGCTACATGCCCGACGCACCGTCCGGGAGACTGCGCCTTGCGCCACGGTTCCCGTCCCACGTGCATTCTCTCGCAATTGAAGGACTGCGTCTCGCCTCTGCTTCAATCGCGCTTCGATACGAGCGTTCGAAGACGTTACACCGCTTTGAGCTCGAACCGACTTCGGCCCGCGTGCCACCAATGCTGGTGCTCGAGCCTTCCGTCCCGGGGAAGCGCCTCGTCGAGGCCCATATAGGAGGCGTCAGCGCGGACCTCGAGGCGACTTCAGAGGGGGAGCGCGTCCGGGTGCGCGTTCAACTCCCGCTCGAAGGACCGTGTACGATCGACCTCAGGACGGAATAGTAAACGGGGCCGAGCAGCGAACGCTCCGGCCCCGAAAGCCTAGACCCTTGCAGATCAGTCCTCTTCGAGATAGCCGTGCTCTAGCAGCAGCTCTTTGGTCCGAGGCTCTCGATCGGCCAGCGTCGTCCTCGAAATCTCACGCGCGAACTCGACCCGGTGATCCTCGGACACGTGCTCTAAAACAGCGATCGGCGCTCCGTAGCGCAGTAGAATGCGCTTAGCGTCGGTAGCAACGGAATCGTTCACATTCCCCCCAAGAACAATGCCGCGGATGAGTTGGTGAAGCGGCAAGGGATAATAACATAGACCCTTCGCGTCGAGTGGAACGGCGCTTCTTTGCTTTCTGCGCGCTGGCTATCGTCCCATGCGGTATCGCCTCAGGGGCCCCCGCTCGAGCCGCCAACGATGGGTGGGATGAGCTCGCGCACGAATCGGCGGCGCACGTCGCACGCTTGGCGCTCGGCACGCTCGATCAGGATCTGGGAGCCGCGGTCGACTCGCTGCTCGGCGCGGGCGACCTGCTGCCCAACCCCGACACCACGATCGAGGCGGTTCGCCGCGCGATGGCTGGCGACACCGTATCCGCGCTCGATCCGACAGTTTCAGGCGTGGAGCTGATGGTCCTGTTTCCGGACGATGAAGGCCAGCTAGGCTTCGCCAACGGCATGTTGGTGCCCGGAGCCGCCGTGCTGGTGGGTCGCGTCGCTCGAGCACGCGTCGGCTTGTACCTACACGGCGAACTGTGGAGCGCCACGGACCCACCACCGTCCGTCGCGGTGATCGACCGCGAAACGCTGCTCGCGGCATCGAGAACACCGGGCGGCGCAAGGATTGAGACTGCGAGCGTCGTTGCCATGGACCCGCGTAGTGGACCTCCCAGCCGCCACCGTGGCACTCGCCCAACCGGAGGCGCCTGGCCGGTAAGCCGTTCCGCTGGCGTTCCGACTCGTAATCGGCTTGCTACTGATCTTTTCGACAGGGGGCGCCTGGATCCTATTCAGGAGGGGAAGGGGTCCAGACAACCAACAGGCAACGAGTCGCTCAGCACTGGTGCTACTGGCATGCGTTCCCCTCTTCACTCTCTTGGGCATGCTCATGCACAGTGCAACGCACCTTCGATGCGGCGGCTCGTGAGAGTGTCTCGCTTAACCTGGCCCAAGCCCTGCCTGTGATCGGCTCGTTGGGCATCGGAGCGTCGCCTAGTGCCGCCCGCGCTCTGAGTGGATTCCACGCGGCTCGGGTCAAGGGAGGTGTGGTGACGGCGTCCACGCTGGCGGGCGATGCGGCCACGCTGGCGGCAGTGCCAACACCCCCGCCTTCTCTTACGGTCTCTGGAGTGGTGGAGACCGAGGCCGGCACATCGCGCTACGTCGCCCGGCGGCTCGACAGGGAGTCATTCATGATCCTGCTGGCGCCCATTCCAAGAGACCGGATCAGGGCGCTGCGCAAACAGTTGATGCTGATCAGCGGTGTGCTGATGGGTTGGCTGCTACTCGTCGGCGGGAGCGTGGCAATTCGCTCCCGCTAGTTCATGAGCTCCGACTCGTCCTCGTCGTCCGTCTCCACCATCGGCGATGGCATGACGAACGGACCATTCAGTTCGAAGCGCGGCACTTCTACCCTGAACTGCTGCCCGTCCGGGCGGACGAAGGTGTAATAACCCTCCATGTACCCAACCGGTGTGCGGAGCACACAGTAGCTCTGGTACTCGTGGGAGTCGCCAGGCCCGAGCATTGGCTGCTCACCCACCACGCCTTCGCCATCGACCTCGGTGTCGTCTCCTGAGGCATCGTGGATATACCAGTGCCGGAACAAGAGCTGGGCGGACGTGTCACCCTCGTTCCGCATCATGATGTCGTACGAGAATACGAAGGTGCCATCCTCCGGATCGGAGTTGGCGAGGGAAAAGCGGGGTTGAACCCGTACACGGATACCGTCGGTGGCTTGCTCGTAGCGCATGATGGATGCTAACACGGGCCGCAAGGGCACGCAGCCCGTCGCTACCCCGCGGGGCTGCCTAGCTACGGTCGATAACAGTCGTGTGCGTATTGCCGACTGAGAAGACGATTGCCCCACCGAGGAACTCTGCGATTGCGTTCCCGAGGTCGTCCTGGTCGGCGATCACCGAGATGCCGATCAGCATCGTCGTATTCGGGTCTCCGGGCAGGCCTTCGGGTAGCGTCCATCTCTCGAAGTCCAGCTGATATCCATCCCCGCCGGTGAAGGTGAAGCCTTCGGGCAGGTAGGAGTCGAGTCCCGCCGGAACCACCCCCGCCTGGGCCTCGGCGGGCCAACTGAGTTGATCGGCCTGGTAGTTGAGCGTCGCGATGCGCACGACCTCCATCTCCGCCGCGGCGTCCGTGGCTCGAGCACAGTAGATAATCGTCTGCAGGTTGGGGATCGCGAAACCCGCCAGAATACCCACGATCGATGCCGCGATCATCAGCTCAATCAGCGTGAAGCCTCCACGGCGTGAGTCACGTCGCTGGACCTGGCTCATCAGGCCCCCCCAGAAGCTTGCCGGTCGCCCCGGAGCCGACCCACTCGTTCGGTGATTCCTGGGAGTCGTACCGGATCACCTCCTCGCCGATCGTCGTGATCAACTCGTACCGGTCCGTCCCGACGGCGAAGTACTCGACGCCTGGCACCGCGCTGCCCGCATCCTCCAATGTTTCCGGCAGTTCACCGTATTCTCCGCGATACGCGTTCACACGCAGCGCCTGCATGTACATCACCAACCTCATGTCGTCGGCCTGCTCCTCGACGGGCACAGCCTCGATGGGGTTCATGACAAACCATGCCGGTGGAGCGATCAGCATGTACAGCGCGAACACGCCCAAGTTGACGCCCAACGGAAGCACCCACTTCGCCTGAGTTTTCGGAGGAGCCTTCTGGTGCTGGGCATCCTCACGTTCAGCGGCATGGCTCATTACGGCCGAGAGCGCGTCAGCCGCTTCCTGGCCGGGCGTCTCCTTGCCTGCGTGATATGGGCGTACTTGGTCCTCTGAACTCATTCTGACCGGTCTGAAGAATTTTGTAGAGCCGCAACTGCTTGCTTCCACAACAATGTTCCAAGATACCACCCGCGACGCGGCGACCTAAGAAAAACGCGGCGCCCTCCAACTCCAGAGCGCTCTCGACGATCCGAATGGCCCTGAGTAGCTTCGAAGCCATGCCCCACCGCGAACTTTCACGGTCCGTCGAGGACTACTTGAAGGCCATCTTCAGGCTTTCAACTGATGGCGAACCAGCCTCCACCACCGCGATCGCGGAGGCACTAGACATTCAACCGGCCTCGGTAACCGGTAT
Organism: Gemmatimonadota bacterium; assembly: GCA_015664885.1. Lineage (GTDB taxonomy): Bacteria > Gemmatimonadota > Gemmatimonadetes > Longimicrobiales > Gaopeijiaceae > UBA1138. Next base: position 13,779 of record DQPL01000004.1, on the reverse strand, counting down.
GGTTAAGCGGCTGGCAGAGACGGGACTGCTCCGGCATGTGCCTTACCGCGGGGCTCGGCTGACCGACGCTGGAGAGCAGGCGGCACTCAAGGTGCTGCGGCGTCACCGCATCATCGAGACCTACCTCTGCCAAATGCTCGAATACGCGTGGGACGACGTACACGCGGAGGCGGAGCGCCTCGAGCACGCTGCCTCCGACGAGCTCGTCGAGCGCATGGCGACCGCGCTGGGCTCCCCGAGTCACGACCCGCATGGCTCGCCGATTCCAACACGAGCCGGGGAGCTCGAGGCTCCGCGACTGGCCACGCTCGCGGACGCGGAGCACGGAACCAGGGTGCGCATCAGCGAGGTCCGCGACAAGGAAGCCGATGAGCTCCGCTCAATGGCCGCCCATGGCCTGGTGCCGGGCGTTGCGCTCTTGGTCGATTCTGACCAGGACCTAGAGGGCGTCGTCGCCGTCACGGTCGGTAATGACGAAGGCGTCTCACTAACGGTCCAGGACCACCTCGCCCGACGAATCTTCGTCGTCCCGGACGAAGTCTGAGCGTGGCGCGGCGGCCTGTGATCCTTGGGGTCGCAGGTGGTTCCGGTTCGGGCAAGTCGACGGTCGTGCGCGAGCTCGTCCGGTCGCTCGGAGACTGCGTCGCCTCTGTCATGCGGCACGACTGGTACTACCGAGACCTCGCGCATCTGCCGATCGAGCAGCGATCCTCGGTCAACTTCGATCATCCCGATAGCCTCGAGACGGAGATGCTCGTAGCGCATCTGAAGGAACTGCTCGACGGGAATTCGATCCACGCCCCTACGTACGACTTCTCAACCCACACGCGAAGCGAGCGAACGAACGGTCACTGTACATCCCACGCCCGCGATCGTCCTCGACGGGATTCTGGTGTTCGCACACGCGGAGCTGAGAGAGATCATGGACCTGGCGGTCTTCGTCGACACGGAGCCGGACATTGGTCTGATTCGGCGTATGCGACGCGACACCGAGAAGCGCGGGCGAACCGCTGAATCCGTGGTGGACCAGTACGAGAAGACCGTGCGCCCCATGCACCTGGAGTTCGTGGAACCCAGCCGGCGCTACGCCGACCTCACGATCCACGAAGGAGGTTTCAACCGGGTCGCCGTCGACCTGGTGACCGACCGCATGAGGGAAATCCTGGCCTAGCCGTTCGCTGGAGCGCAGCCGTCTCGGCTAGGAAACTGGACAGGCCGACGCCGAAGGGGGGCCTTGCGAGGACGCTGCGCTCACTACGACCTCGAAGGTGCGGGTCACGCTAGATGCGAAGACCCCGGTGCCGTCCCCGCGGACGCTCGGCACGCGCACCTGACCCGATGGGTTGAAATTGCCGCCTCGCACCCAGTTCACGTAGTTCCGGTCCGTCGCGGAGATCATCACCGGCGCCCGCACGCCTGCCGGCAGGCCGTCCTGGAGGCTCGTGGCGAGTTCCTGGTCGAGCTCGAAGCGGCTGAAGATCCCGAACTCCCCGGGAAACACGATGGTGGTGTCGGAGGCCGAGATCGAGAGTCCCAGCAGCTCCAACGTGTCGCTCTTTACGTCGATTCCGAGCGGGGCGAACGCGTCCTTGATGCCCACGATCACGGTCTCGTTCACATAAGCCCACGTGCCCTCGGACGCCGACCAACGAATGGTGAGCGGGGTGCTCGCCGGCAGCAGACACTGGGCCCCCTCCGTGATGCCTAGGATCGCGAAGTCTCCGGGCACGACCGTGCCGCTCGTCAGCACCCCACCTGAGGCGAGGTCGACGCGCAGTTGCAGATGGTCCCCAGGACCGAACCCCGCCGACGCCGTGGGTGCCACCCAGTAGCAAGTGCCAGTACCGCCCTTGGGCGTCACAGTGACGCACCTTTCGATCGCGGTCTCCGCGAGCTCAACGCTCGCCCCACCCTGCCGAGTGATGACGATCTTGGCGCCCGGAACCGGATGGAATCCCGCGCCCACGCCGCCGACCGTCCGGTGCAGAAAAGCCGTCACGCGGTCGCCTGCGAAGAGACCCTCACCGATCTGGACATGCACTTCCGCCACGACCACGTCCTCGACCTCGACGATCGTGATCTCCTGCAGCGTGCAACCGCCGAGACCCAACAACACAATCATGGCCCGGATCTGACGCGCGCCCACCATCAGAAGTGCACCTCGAAGCCGAAGGTCGGTAGAATCGGAAACATGGAAACGCCGGAGCGCGTCGCCGGAGAACGGTCGTATTCGTAGAAATAGAAGAGCACGTTGCGCTGGTCGTAGACGTTCACCAGGTCGATGTGGGGCGTGATCGTTCCCCACGACTTCTCGAACGGCTTCCGGAAGCTGGCGTCCAGCCGATGGTAGGTAGGGTATCGACTCGCATTGCGACCCTCGAGCGCGACAGCATAACCGCCGAAGTCTTGATTCTCAGCGGCACCCGCCCACTGGAGGCGGCCACCACCGCGGGCGAACTGCGGCGAGTAGTAGGCGTAGGAGCCGATCGCACGGGTGTAGGGGGTACCTGTGCCGACGTTCCAGCGCAGCCCTCCTTGCCAACCCCAAGGGAGCGGGTAGCGCAATACGAAATCGACGTCGAGCCGACGATCGAAGATCGGGGAGTAGGTGATGGACGGTCGCGGAATTGCCGGGGCCAAGACGTCGGCGAAGGTCCTTTCGGCGCGGAGGAATGAAACCGCGATCCAGCCGTTTATGTCGCCTGTCTCCTTGCGCAGGAGCAGATCCACTCCGTAGGAGAGACCGTCCCCCGAAAGGATGTCGTCGAAGTCGTCGTTGGGGTCGTCGGCAACGTTGAAGGTTACGACACCGTCGAAGGAGCGCACGTAGGCCTCGATAGACCAGAACCAGTCGATGTCTCGATATCCCTCGACGCCGAACTGAAGCTGATCCGAGACCACGTGCGGCGCGCTCGCGCCCGCGAGCACCCAGATATCCAATCCCAGGGGGACTTCCTCGTCCCTGAGCGAGTGGAGAAACTGCGTGTAGCGCCCAGCCGCCACCTTCACCGCGATGTCTCCCCCATCGAGGAAGCGCTTAACCGCCAACCGTGGAGACAACTCGAAGACGCGGTCTCCGGGATCCGGACTCCATGCGTCGAAACGAAGCCCAAACTCGAGCAGCCATTCCCGGGGGCGCGTCCAGGACGTCTGGGCGTACGTGCCCAGGAGCCACCCATCTCCCTCACCGTTGCCGAACTCGGTGCCCCCGGTCTTGAAGAGATTCAGGTACGAGAGGCGCTCGAGCGCCCCGCCGACCGTGATGCCCAAGGTCGGTGTGGGCCGCGTATCGAGATCGACGCGAAGCTGGCTCTGTGCGATCCGACTCGTGAACTCGGTATCGGCGAAGTCCGGGAAACTGAGGCCGGTTCCATAGCGGCTGACGTTGGCGCGCACATCAAGCGAGCCTCCGCCCCGGCGCGCACGCGTCCAGCGGCCGCCGAAGACGTCGTTGCCCCAGTCCCAGTCGATACGGAGGGGAAAGTCTTCAGCGTCGAGCCGCGTGAGATCGAGCACGTCCTCACCGGTGTACCCGGTCAGCGTGATGCGGTCGCCCGAGGTGGTCCAGCCCTCGATCACGGTCTGGAAGTCGGTAAGGTGGTACGGAAACTCGAAGGCGGGCTTCATGAGGACGTCGAAATACGACCGCCGGGCCGAGGTGCGCCATTTGACGTTGGCGAGGCCCACGGAGTTAGCCGTGCTGCGGGGGAGACTGCCGCCTATCGCGACCCGAGTGGCGAGCAGCGAGATGCCCGCGTCCACCTGAAAGTCACCATCCCCGGGATCGCTCTCGATCTGGAGGACCGACGAAACCCGGCCGCCATGCTCTGCCGGAAACCCCCCGGAGTACAGTTCGGCTCGGTCCAGCATGTCCGCATTGAACACCGAGAAGAACCCACCGAGATGGAACGGGCTGAAGATGGGCACACCGTCGAGCAGGATCAGGTTCTGATCCGCCGAGCCACCACGCACATGGAAGGAGGCCGAGAAGTCTGAGGTCGATACCACGCCGGGCAAAACCTCGATGGCACGGATCGGGTCGGCCTCGACGATGCCTGGCAGTTGCTTGAGGTCCGAGAGGTTGATCTCACGGACCGTAGCGCCTCCGATCTCCTCGAAACGGACTCGCTCCCGGCTACGCTCGGCTTCGATCAAGATGCCCTCGACCTCGATCGCCTGGCGTATCAAGCGAAGGTCGTATTCGAGCGTTTGCCCGGGGCCGAGGGTGAGGAGTTCGGTCTGTTCCGCGTAACCGAGCGCCTGAACGAGAAGCTGATACGTGCCGGCTGGAACCGATGCCAGGCGGAACGAACCCAAGCGATCGGTATCGGCTGCAGCAGCCGTGATGGTCCCGGCGAGCAGCCGGACCGTTGCACCATACACGGCCGAGCCTTCCTCGCCCCGAACCCGCCCTTGAACGGTGCCCAGCTGAGCCTCGAGCGATGGAAGCCACATCACGGCAAGCGTCCCAAACGCAAGCAGACACCGCGCTGCACACCTATGTGCCGACAAGTTGATCCTTTGCAATGATTGATTCACCCCTACGTGGTCCACTGTACGGGCGACTTCTATACCGCGAATATGCTTGCCGGTGCCCTGCCCAACGACCCCTTCACTGCGACCACGTCGTGCTCCCCCTCTCCCCTGGACATAGCGCATGAGCGCGTCCGTAGCGCTCGACCGGCTCCACACCTGGCAGCGCTCGGTGCTCGCCAACCTGCCCACACCTTTGTACTCGGCAAAACGGCTCGCCGCGGAGTTGAGGGAGTCGCCCATCGACCTCTTCGTGAAAATGGACGCTGAGACAGGTTTCGCTCTCGGCGGCAACAAGGTGCGCAAGCTGGAGTTCGAGCTCGCCCCCGAGAGGCTCGAGGGCGTCTCCCGACTACTGACCGCTGGCGGCCCGCAGTCGAACCATTGCCGGGTGACCGCGGCGGCAGCGGCCAGGCTGGGCTTGAAGTGCACGCTGGTGTTGAGTGGCCCCGAGCCGCTCGACCCCACTGGCAACGCTCTTCTACATCGACTCTTTGCAGCAGAGATCGTAACGGTGCCGGACCGGAGCGAACGCACGGATCGAATGGAATCGGTCGCTGTCGAATACGCCGCCCGGGGGGAACAGGTACTCGTTGTGCCCATTGGCGCGTCCACGGGGCTCGGCTGCCTTGGTTACGCCCGCGCGGCGGTCGAGTTGACGAAACAGCTCGACCACCTTGGCCCTAGCCCGCGACGGACCTGGCTATTTGTCCCGAGCTCGTCATGCGGCACATCGGCCGGCTTGCTATTGGGGATCTCGCTTCTCGGGCGAGAGGACGTGCAGTTGGTCGGTGTGAGCGCCGACGTGAGCGCTGCAGAAGTCACCGCCCGCACGCTGGAAATCGCCCGGGACGGAGCCGAATTGCTTGGCTGGCAAGGCCAGATGCTCGACAACCTCACCGCGCTCGACGACCAGGTCGGCGAAGGATACGGTGTCCCAACGCCTGCGGGGCTGGAAGCACTCGAGCTCTTTGCGCGCACAGAGGGGCTCGTGCTCGACCCCACGTACACTGCGAAAGCCGCCGCCGCACTCGTCGCCTGGACACGAGCGGGGAAATTCTCAGCAGGCGACCGAGTCGTATTTCTTCACACCGGTGGCCACCCCGGGCTCCTGGCCTGACACTGTCGCGATACTATCTTCGCTCGATGTCCTCCCCCGAAGAACTCCTCGCCAAAGTCCCGCTCTTCAAGGAACTCGAAGCGCAAGATCTCACACGCCTGGCCGCCGCCTCCCGCGTCGAGACCTTTCCCGCCGGCGAAGCGATCGTCGAGGTAGGAGAACCGGGCCGTCCTCTTTCTCGATGATGTCGCCCAAGTTGATGCCGATGCGGAATCGCATCTTGCGATCGTCGCTGAGCGCCTCGTTCCACTCAGACAGAGCGAGCTGGATCTCCATCGCGCAGCGCACGGCTTCGACCACGCTATCGAAGACACTGAGAACGCTGTCACCTGCCGTGTCGACGACCCTGCCGTCGAAGTTCTCGATGCGCTTGCTGAATACGTCGCGAAAGTTCACGAGCACCTCGATCGTCGCTTCCTCATCATCGCCCATCAGACGAGAATACCCCACGACATCGGCGCTCAGGATAGCCGCTAGTCTGCGCTTTTGGTCCGCCATATTGGGCGTTCTCTTCCTGTGGGCGACACGCCAACGCTACAGGCGAACCGAGTTGCCGCCGCAGCCGCCAGGAGGCGCTGCTCCGAGCAGAAGCATGTGGGTCGACAAGTCGGAACCGATGGCGACCGGCCGCTAGCAGTGGTCCGGCTCGATCCGTCCGTTCATGCGGCCACGATACGCGGCCTCCCGTTCCGAGGCATAAGGTGGACGACGCCTGCGCGGTGGCGATCTGCGATCGGAACGCCTTCCGAAGTGGCGCCGCGCCGTCTGGGTTGCTCTCGAAGAAGGGGGCGGCCTTATTCGTAGACCCTGTACCGGTCTGAACCGGTCTACGCCGAGTCGGAGCTGACATCTAGGAGTTGTCACATGAACGTGCGCACCTGCCAAAGCCTCGTTTTCCTTGCGCTCACGCTCCTGCTTCCAGGCGCCGCCGGAGCTCAGCACTTCCCGTCCGAGCAGGACCTCACCGAGCTTATCCGGTCCCGCGTCGAAGAAGATCGGGCAGTCGGTATCGTGGTCGGCGTGTTGGAAGCCGATGGCTCGACGCACATCGTCTCGTATGGGGACGCCGGCCCGGGCGCACGGCCTCTGGGTGGGAAGTCACTCTTCGAGATCGGCTCGATCTCGAAGGTCTTTACGGCGACGCTGCTCGCGGACATGGTCGCTCGTGGTGAGATCTCGCTCTCCGATCCCGTATCCGACCATTTGCCCAGCAAGGTCACGATGCCCTCTCGCGACGGTCGGGAGATCACCTTGCTCGACCTGTCCACGCATCACTCTGCGTTGCCGAGGCTTCCCGACAACATGTCGCCGGCGGACGCGTCGAACCCCTACGCGGACTACACCGTCGAGCAGATGTATGCATTCCTTTCAAGCCACGAGTTGCGGCGCGATATCGGATCCCAGTACGAGTACTCAAACCTCGCGGTCGGACTGCTCGGCCACGTGCTCGCGCGTGTTGGAGGCGGGAGCTACGAGGACGTAATGCAGGAGCGTGTGCTGGAGCCACTCGGGATGAGCATGACCGGCATCACGCTCGAAGGCGAGATGCGGGACTGGATGGCGAAAGGCCACGACCAGCAGGGGAATGTGGTGCCGCTCTGGGACCTCCCGACACTGGCAGGCGCAGGTGCGCTCAGGTCGGACGTCGGGGACATGCTGACCTTCCTCGCCGCCAATATCGGGCCTCCTGAGTCACAGTTCGAGCGCGCCATGCGTAATAGCCACGAGGTGCGGGAGAGCCTGAGTGCTCAGATGGACATCGGCCTGAACTGGCACGTGCGGAACGTCGGAGACGAGAAGATCGTTTGGCACAACGGAGGCACCGCCGGCTTTCGCACATTTATCGGTTTCGACCCGGACAAGGGCGTAGGCGCTGTAGTGCTGACCAATTCGGGACACGGCGCTGACGACATCGGCTTCCACCTCATCAATCCGGGGATGCCGCTCGCGCCCGCTCCGGAGCCTCAGCAGGAGCGAGTCGAGATCGAGGTCGCGGCAAGCGTCCTTGAGACTTACGTAGGCGAGTACGAGCTCTCGGCCGCGTTCTCCATTGTCGTGACCTTGGAGGCCGGCGCGCTTTTCCTGCAGGCTACCGGGCAGGGGAAAGCCCCCATGTTCGCCGAATCAGAGACGAAGTTCTTTCTGCGGGTGGCCGATGCCCAGGTCTCGTTCACGAAGGACGATTCAAACAGAGTGACCGGGCTGGTCCTCCACCAAGGCGGGGCGAACCAACCCGCGACCAAGGTCGCTTCGGAAGTGCCTGACGTAGTCGAGCGGACCGAAGTCGAGGTCGCTGCGAACGTCCTCGAGACCTACGTCGGCGAGTACGAGCTGGCGCCCACCTTTTCCATAATCGTGACCTTGGAGGCCGGCGCGCTTTTCCTGCAGGCTACCGGGCAAGGCAAAGCCCCCATGTTCGCCGAATCAGAGACGAAGTTCTTTCTGCGGGTGGTCGATGCCCAGGTCTCGTTCACGAAGGACGATTCAAGCACGGTGACCGGGCTGGTCCTCCACCAAAACGGAGCGAACCAGCCCGGACAAAAGGTTAGATAGGCCGCGACGGAGGAAACCGATCAGGTTCCTCAAGCCTCCTGCCACGCCTGGTTTGCCTTGATGGCCGTCGCCACGTATTCGGCGAGGCCTTCGCCCCGTTTTTCGTAGTTGGCTTTGAAGCGCTCGTCGGCCGTGTACATGTCCGCCAACCCCGAATGCATCGAGTGGCTGCACCGATAGAACCAGCGATCGATGTGCTGGCGGGCTTCCTCCGCCAAGTCGGTCGCGCGCTCACCGTCCGCCGGCGCACCCGCGACCATCGCCGCAGCCAAGCCGGCCTCGATCGCTTCCAGCTGCCCCTTGAAGAAGGCGACGTCAACGAGGCCGACCTCACCCTCGCGATCCAGTTGATCGACCAGGCCGCCAATGACGACTTCGACTCGAAGCAATTCAAGGACGAGGTGCGAGAGAAGACGCTCGAGTTGATTCAGTCCAAGGTGGACGGGCAGGAGATCACCGCCGCGCCCGCCGAGGAATCGAAGACCCAGAGCATCGATCTTCATGGCCGCTCTCAAGGCCTCCAGTGAGGAGGACGAAGCGGAGCGCAAACCGGCCGCACGTGCCGGAAAGAAGAAGACCGCTGCCAAGAAGTCATCGGAAGGCAAGAAGTCCACGCGCAAGAAAGCCGCCTCCGGCTAGGCCTACTTGGCCGCGTCGGCCTCCCGTAGCGCCATCACTTTCTCCGCCGGGCCGAGTAGGCCGAGCGACTTTCGCATCGTCCCGATCGCGCCTACGTGGTATCCCTCGTGCCAGGCGAAGAAGACGATCTGGTCGCGCACAGACCTCTCGTCGTGGGCGCCCCCCTCGGAGACGAAATCGAGCTCCTCTTCGGACTTCGATGACAGCACTTTCATAAAGTCGTCACCGACTGACAACCACGCCTCACCCAACTCGGCGACCGACGGATAGTCACTCCCGTCTGTCGCGGCAGCTTTGCCGAAGCTCGCCTCGTATGGGTTCTCGCTCTCCTCGCTGAGCAGGTTCAGAACATGGACGCGGTAGTACAGAAGGTGACCAACCGTCCACGCGATCGAAGGGCCTACTTCGCCGCGCGATCGTTCCCGGGCTTGCTCGTCACTCAGGTCGTCCAAAACCAGCGGCATGAGGAAGTCGGTCATCCCGAACAACCCCATGAGTGTCTTCACACTGCCGGACACGCTTACCTCCCGACCTCAGCGCGTCGAGCCCATCAGCTTCTTCACCTGCGGTGCGACGATGAGAGCAAAGATGCCGGCACCGCCAATAATCATCGCCACGGTGCGGAACAGGGTATCCGCCTCCAAACTCTCGAGCGATCCACCGATCAGGCCGGCGAACAGATTACCGAGCGCCGCGCCCACGAACCAGATTCCCATCATCTGACCCACTCGGCGTTCAGGCGACAGCTTGGTGATCGCTGACAGCCCGATCGGGGAGATGCAGAGCTCGCCGACGGTGTGCAGGAAGTACGTCACCACGAGCCACGAAGGCGAGACCAAGTTGTCCGGCGAGGCGTTCGCGGCCCCCCACGCCAACACGAAGAAACCTGCCGACAGGCCGAGAAGGCCGAGCCCGGCCTTCATCGGTATCGAGGGATCCTTTTGTCGACTCTCCAGCCAGACCCAGACCATGCCGAAGACCGGCGCCAGCACGATGATGAAGAACGCGTTTACCGACTGCAGGAACGCCGCCGGCATGAGCCAGCCGCCGATGTTGCGGTCGGTCATGTCGCGCGCGAACAGGCTGAAAGAAGTACCGGCCTGCTCGAAGCCGGACCAGAAAATCGCGATCATCAAGAAGAGCCAGAAGATGACGCCCATCTTCTTGTTCTCTTCGACCGTGTGCCCGCCCATCGTCCAGATGTAGACGAAGTACAACGCGACCAATACCAGGACGCTGTAGCCGAGCCACTGCGCGATCTGCGTCAGAGTGACGGAGATCGTGCCGTTGGAAACCAGGAAGCCAAACAGCACAACGGCGGCGAACACGGCGAAGAACGTGCCGAAGAACTTCTTCGATTTCGCCGCGAGAACCTCGCGGCTGTCCTCACTCTTGAGCAGTCCAGCGTTGCCCAAATGGCCGACACCCAGGCGGTACTGGATCAGCCCCAGAACCATGCCGACACCTGCGGCGCCGAAGCCCCAATGCCAGTGGTGTGCCTCACCGAGCCAGGCGGCAACCAGAGGACCGAACAGCGCACCCAGGTTGATGCCCATGTAGAAGATCGAGAAGCCGGCGTCGCGACGCGCGCCGCCGTCCGGATAGAGTTCGCCGACGATCGTGCTGACGTTGGGCTTGAGCAGTCCGGTGCCGCAGATAATGAAGATCAGGCCGAGGAAGAACGTGTAGGTCGAGGGGATCGCCATCGTGAAATGGCCCGCCGCGATGATCCACCCACCGACCCAGACGGCCTTCCGTTGGCCCCAGAGATTGTCCGCGACCCAACCCCCCGGTAGCGCCAGGATGTATACGAGACTGGTGTATAACCCGTAGATGGCGCCGGCGGTCGCGATATCCAGACCCATGCCTGGGTTCTGGATGATCGTTCCGTCGGACTGGGTGACGATGTTGGTGGTCGCCGCCGTCATGAAGAGCGTGAGCAGCGCGCGCATCCCGTAGTACGAGAAGCGCTCCCACATCTCCGTGAAGAACAGCGTCGACAGACCGCGAGGATGTCCGAAGAACGTTTTAGGCCCACCAGTATTGGGGTTCTGGGGTCCTGCGAACGTAGACTCGGTGCTCAAATCGCTCTCCCGTGGTCTGACTTCAGTCTGGAACGGCCGCTAACGTAAGCGCCGCGCCCTGCCCCACGCCAACCTCTGCAAACCATTTGACGCTTCCCGCTGTCAAAGATTGCACTCCACTTGCTTTTAGAGAGGAGTGGAGCTTATTTATCCCGGTAACCGAGAGGAACACTATCCGGGAGGAGAGGGTCACGATGCCGAAAGCGCACACCAACATGATTCGAGGCACGTTGGACATGCTCATCCTTCGTGTCGTGTCTCTGGAGCCCATGCACGGATGGGGGATCTCAGAGCGGATCCAGCAGATGTCCGACGAAGCGCTGCAGGTCAATCAGGGTTCTCTGTACGCCTCCCTCCATCGCCTCACTCGCCAAGGCTGGATGAAGTCCGAGTGGCGTATCACGGAGAACAACCGTCGCGGGCGCTACTACATCCTGACGCGCGCCGGTGAGCAGCAGCTCGGCATCGAGCGAGACCAATGGGCGCGGCTATCAGGTGCGGTCGATCAAATCATGGGAACGGCGTGAGGCGAGGAGAGAGACAATGAGACGGCTGTGAGAGCTTTGCGCGTTTACGCGCACGCACGATACGTTCTCGTTAGCGTGTGCTCACCCCCAGATTACCCCTCCCCGGAGTCTCCTTAAAGGGGGGGTAGGTGTGTATCTCTGGTAGATCGAATCAGCACCGGCCGCTCCGGTCCCGTAGATGACGTGCCCGCCCGTGATTAGGGGGGTCTACCCCACTGGAGGGTCGCCTCACCGGCGAGCTTCCCGAGCATCACCGCAGATTAGGCGTATGCGCTACATCCGATTGACAGCTGTTCTACTGCTCCTAGCGTGCGGTGATGGCGGGACTACGCCTACGAGTCCACCTACGCCTCCGACTCCCGCAGCGACGAGTGTCTTACTTTCGGCCTCAGATCTAATTCTGGTTTTGGAGGGTTCAGAATCGGAAAAGAGCATCCAACTGACTGCCACAGTGAAGGACCAGAGTGACAACGTGATGACCGGTCAGACGGTCAGTTGGTCATCGAATGACCCTAATGTGGCGATGGTCTCTGCATCGGGCTTCGTCACCGGGATAGCGAGGGGTAAGGCGACGGTCTCTGCATCGGTCAGCTCTGTCAGTGCGACGGCCTCGGTCAGGGTAACCAATCGCATCAGCCCCGAGTTTGTCCTGCTCCTTTCCGGCCACGAGCAAGTCGATACTGTCGGCAAGCAACTTGCGGATCCCTTGTTCGTGCGGGTCGTGAACGAAGATTCTATCCGTGTACCGAACCAGATCGTCAACTTCGTTGTGACGGCCGGCGAGGGCAGCGTTTTCGCTGGTTCTGCCCTAACGGATTCCTTGGGCGAAGCGCGTGAGGTTTGGACGCTGGGGCCGATGGCAGACTCAGTGCAGTCAGTCGAAGCGAGAGCTGTCAACACACAGACAGGCGCTCCGCTCGTCTTCGCGACCTTCACTGCGATTGGCGTCGCCGACGTCCCGGCGACGCTACCCACCATAGGAGACAGGATCCTGTCCGGTGTGGCAGGCGACTTGGCGGCATCAGCCGAGGGCAACGACACTCTCAGCGTCGAGGCCAAGGATCAATACGACAACCTTGTCCGGTCCACGCCGATCGAGTGGCGTGTCGTACGAGGTGGTGGTGTCGCAGATCCGCTGTCAGGTAGTGCGACGAACGACGAAGGCAGGGCGGCGATCCGTTGGCAACTCGGCCCAGATCTTCGTGAGGCCCAGGAGATCCGGGCGGTCGCAACTGCCTCAGACGTAGAGTCGTCTTCGTTCTTCGCGATAGCCAGCCTGCCGCAAGATGCGCAGCTGGCGCTGGTCTCCGGTGACGCGCAGGTCGATTCCATAGGCAAGGCCCTGCCAGACTCTCTGATGGTGGCTGTAGCTCTTGCGGACGGCCAAGACGTCTGGGGAGCTTCCGTCTCGTGGGCTACGGTCGGGGACCGGGGTAGCGTCTCACCGTCGTCGTCCATAACGGACTCCCTCGGCCAGGCTTCTGCCGCCTGGACTCTGGGTACTGCGGTGGGTACTGACTCGGTGCGTGTGAGCGTGGACGGCATCTCACTAGAGGCGTACTTCGTCGCCACGGTCCAGGGGTTCAGGCTCGAACTCTCGGCGGACTCCCTGACCTTCAGCAGTCTTGGTGCTCAAGACACGCTCACGGCGCAGCTTCTTGGTCCGGCCAACTTGCCAGCTGGAGATACGGACATTACGTGGACGTCCAGTGATGAGTCGGTCGCCACGGTCAGTTCTTCCGGGGTGGTGACTGCAGTAGCAAACGGCACAGCGACGGTCAAGGCAGCAGCGAACGGCGCGATGAGCGATTCGGCGTCGGTCACGGTCGCTCAGGTCGCTGCAAGCGTCGTCTTGTCCGATACAGTGCTCGCGTTCCCGTCACTAGGTGGTACAACTCAGCTCACGGCCACGGTCTCGGACGCACTTGGTGTTCAGGTCGCAGGTGCGACGGTGAGCTGGAGTTCGACGGATACCAACGTGGTGACGGTATCGTCCGCAGGCCTGCTGACTGCGACAGGTAACGGGACAGCCTCGGTTGTCGCAACGAGCGGCTCAGCGAGTGACACGGCGTCGGTCACGGTCGATCAGGTGGCTAGCTCGGTCACGCTCGCACCGACGAGTCTCTCGTTCGCTTCGTTGGCTGACACGGCAACGCTGACGGCTACGGTGAAGGACGCGGCCGGGTCCGTGATATCGGGTGCTCCGGTGACGTGGACCACATCGAGCTCATCGGTTGCGACGGTCTCATCTGCTGGGCTCGTGACTGCGGTAGCAGACGGTACAGCGACGATCACTGCTACGTCAGGCTCGGCCAGTGCGACT
>DQPL01000040.1 GCA_015664885.1 Gemmatimonadota bacterium | reverse complement strand
TCGCCGCCAACGCCACGACGATGAGCGCGATTGCGACCGTTCCGTAGGTGACGGGGTCCGTGGCGCTCACCCCGAACAAGAGAGAGCCCATCACCATGCTCATGGCTCCCGCCGCGACCAGACCGACTGCGACCCCCATTCCAGCGAGAAGTATTCCCTGCCTGACGACCATGCCGCGCACGGCGTGCCTGATGTCATTCAAAAGCCCCGTCATCTTCATCGTCTCTGTCCCCTCCCAAAGGGCGTCAATAACACAACTGTAAATTCGAATTCTGAGGCGCAGCACCGACAGCACCGGAGGCTCGCCGTCGCGGTTCATTCGCTGCCAAGCGTGAGCGACCTCGGTCTCCCACTCACGCCGCCAAGCTCGGCGGCGCATGAAGGGGACGAAGTTCGACGCCCAGGCGATGTATGCTGCGCCGGGTACCCCGGCTTTGCCGGGTATCAAGCGGTCTCCTTCCCGAAGATCGGGAGGAGAATCGGAAATCGTGCTTCAACCTCAGCCATGGACTCGTGGCCGACCGATGTCAGTTCGTAGTAGCGCCGTTGCGGCCGCTGCTCGGACCTGGCGTCTGTTTCGTCCTCCCAGTCACCGCTCAGCACGCCACGGCGCTCGAGGCGGCGTAGGATTGGATAGACCGTACCGTCCGGCAGGCCAGTGGCATCCATGATGTCGAAGCCGTACCGGTGGCCGCTGCGAATCGCGAGCAGGACCGCCGCTGTCGGGTATGTGAGGCTGAAGAGCCGACCCATCTGACCTCCGAGTCTAGAATCCTAGGTAGGGTCTAAGGTGGTATGATGCGATGATGAACGGAATGGTTGCGTGGGAGGTGCGCTGCCGATGAGCCAACCCTGGATTGCGGAGGCCGAAGCCCTGCGGGAGCTAGGCCCGCGCCATCTGCTTTTCCTGTGCGTCGCGAATTCTGCCCGGAGCCAGCTTGCCGAGGGCATCGCGCGCAGTCTGGCTCCCCAGCACGTGAAGATCTCGTCGGCGGGGTCGGCGCCTACGTCGGTGCGGCCTCAGGCGATTGAGGTGTTGCGGGAGATTGACATCGACATTTCGCGCCACGCCTCGCGTGGCCTCGACGAGGTGGAACGGCCAGTGGATGCGGTCATTACGCTTTGCGCCGAGGAGGTGTGTCCGGTGTGGCTCGAGGACGCGTGGCGGGCGCATTGGGGACTGCCGGACCCAGCCGAGGCGGTGGGCCCAGAGCACGTCAAACTCCAGGCGTTCCGCGTGGTGCGTGAGGAGCTGAGTCGGCGGCTCGGGGTTGTATTTGCCCCGAGGGTGTAGGTTCTCCCCATGATCAGCCAGAAGCCACGGCCCGGGAAGCGTATTCTTTGGGTCGACGACGAGATCGGCCTTCTCAAGCCGCACCTGCTCTTTTTGCAGGCGCGCGGCTACCGCGTCGATGCGATCTCGAACGGGGATGACGCGCTCGAGCTGCTGCAGGAGAACTCTTACGACCTGGTCCTGCTCGACGAGCAGATGCCCGGGCGTCGGGGCCTCGAAGTGTTGGAGATCATGCGGCGTCATAATCCTCACCAGCGCGTGGTGATGGTCACCAAGTCCGAAGAGGACCACACGATGACCGAAGCGATCGGCCGGCGTGTGGAGGACTACCTCGTGAAGCCCACGAGCCCTCGGCAGGTGCTGTCGGTGGTGACGCGCATCCTGGAAGGCTCGTCGATCCGGCAACAACAGGTAGCGCAGGACTTCGCTGCTCGCTTCGGGCGCCTATCGATGCTCCAGGGGGACGCCGATACGCCCGATGACTTCGTGAAGGTCTTTACGGAGCTGGTCGACTGGCACATTCGCTTGGAGCAGGCCGGCGAGACAGGCCTTCTCGATACCGTCCGTTCCATCATGGACGATCTGAGGCGTGACTTCGGCACGTGGGTGATCCGTCATTACCCGAGCTGGATGGAGGACGCGGAGGATCGGCCGCGTCTGTCCGTCGACCTGGTTCGGGAGTTTCTGGTCCCGCGCCTGGGCTCGGACCCCGTGTACTTCGTGGTTCTGGACTGCATGCGACTCGATCAGTGGCGGGCGATCTCGCCGCTGCTCGCGCAGTACTTCGACCTGGAGGAGACGTACCACTTCTCGATTCTGCCGACTGCGACTCCATATGCTCGCAACGCAATCTTCAGTGGACAGTACCCGGACGACATCGCCAAAAAGCGTCCGGAGTGGTGGGACGCTTCGGACGACGAAGGCAGCTTGAACGCGTTCGAGGACCAACTGCTCATCGAGCAACTGAAGCGGCTCACTGGGCGTGACGTGCCGGTTCACTACGAGAAGATTTTTTCAGACCGACAAGGTGACCAGGTGCGGGCGCGGGTCAATTCGGCGCTCAAGACGCCGGGCGTTGTCATCGCGCTCGTCTTCAACTTTGTGGACCTCATGACCCATGGTCGGTCGGAGTCCCCGATTCTCATGGAGGTCGCCCGCGACGAGGCGGCCTTGAGAGACCTCACACGCGCTTGGTTCGAGCGCTCCACGGCGTTTGCGGTGCTCAAGGAGGCGGCGCTTCAGGGCCACAAGGTGATCATGACCACCGATCATGGTTCGATCCTGTGCCAGCACCCGAGCACGGTGTTTGCGAGGCGTGACGCCACCAAGAACCTGCGCTACAAGTTCGGGCAGGATCTACGGGCCGAGATCTCGACGACCGCGTACTCGACCAGGGACGAGAAGCACTTGCGACTTCCGGCGGGCCGACTCGGAATGACCTACCTCATCGCTCTCGAGGATTACTTCTTCGTCTATCCGACGAAGCTTCGTGAGTACCAGGCGCGCTATCGAAACTCGTTCCTTCACGGCGGTATTAGCCCGGAGGAAATGATTGTCCCGCTCGTGAGTCTCAGTCCGAGGCAATGAGCGCCGAAGCGCCCGCGTCGTTTGGGGCGGCCCCCTACCGTCGTGTGCTGTCATATCTGAGGCCGCACGCGGGCGTGCTCTTTCTGGCGATCGTGGCCACCGCGCTCTTCGCGGTGCTCGACGCATCGGTCTACGTCTTGCTCATCCCTTTCATCGAGGCACTCTTCGTAAGCGGAGGCGGTTCGTGCTCCACGGGCGCTTCGGGCATGGACGGCCTGCTCGACGCGAGCGTCTACCGGTGGGTCGACCTTTGCGGAGATCCACTGGTGGCGATCGGGCGCATCATCATCCTGATTCTGCTCGTCTTCGCGGTGAAGAACTTCTTCCACTTCGCGCGCACGTATCTGGTCGCACGCGCGGAACAGGACGTGAATCGGGACGTGCGTAACGAGGTGTACGACCACCTCGTCGAGCTCGATCTGGCGTTCTTCAGCCGCGTGCGCATGGGCCAGATCGTGAGCCGCCTCACGACGGAAGTCGAACAGATGCGGGCGCTCGTGACCGCCCAGTTTTCGAAGCTCGTCTCAGCGCTGTTCGAGTTCGGCGTCGCGGTCTTCTTCATGGTCCTGATCTCATGGCGACTGACCCTGGCGGCGTTTGTGGTGATCCCAGGGGCGATGATCATCTGGGGGCCCCTGGTCAGTGTGCTGAGACGGCGCGATCGCCGCGTGCTGCACTTGGGTGGGGAGGTCACCGCGCATGTGCAAGAGACGCTCGCTGGCATTCGGCTCGTGAAATCGTCGTCCGCCGAACTGCGTGAGAAGGCGCGCTTCCGGGGTCTGACCGCGGACTACTATCGGCTCTTTCTCAGGGCCGAGTTCGCGCGGGCGCTGGCGGCTCCCATGACCGAGATGCTGGCGGCGACCGGTACGGTGATCTTGCTCTGGTTTGGTGCCCGGCTCGTGGTGGCGGGAGACCTCACCGGACCCCTTTTTGTTGGTTTTCTCGCGCTCTCCATGAAGCTGTACGCACCGGTGAAGAACGTGGCCAAGTTTCCGGCGACCGCGCAGCCGGGTCTCGTGGCCGCGGAGCGCGTTTTCGAGTTTCTCGACGCACCGGTCGAGATCAAAGACGCACCGGGTGCTCGGAGGATGGAAGCGTTCGCATCGGAGATCGCGTTCGAGCGTGTTTCCTTCGCATACGGCGAAGGTGAGTCTGTTCTCCGCGATGTGTCATTCAGCGTCGACCGCGGCGACGTAGTCGCGCTCGTCGGACCGAGCGGTGCCGGCAAGACGACGCTCGTCGACTTGCTCGGCCGATTCTTCGATGTAGGCTCGGGTCGTATTACGATCGACGGCGTCGACATCCGCGATGTACGGGTGGCGGATCTCAGGGCTCTCATGGGCGTGGTGTCTCAAGAAACGATTCTCTTCCACGACTCCGTGCGCGCGAACATTGCCTACGGGCGCCCCGAGGCGTCTCAAGTGGAAATCGAAGCCGCGGCGGTCGCCGCCCACGCGCACGAGTTCATTGTCGAGATGCCCAACGCATACGACACGCTCGTGGGCGAACGAGGGGTGGAGGTCTCGGGCGGCCAGCGACAGCGCCTTGCAATCGCCCGGGCTCTACTGCGCGATCCACCCATCCTCATCTTCGATGAGGCCACCAGCGCCTTGGACACCGCATCGGAACGCCTCATTCAGGACGCGACCCTCCGGCTCATGAAGGGCCGAACGGTCTTTGTGATCGCGCACAGGCTCTCGACCGTACAGAGCGCGGACCAGATCCTCGTCATGGACGGAGGACACATAGTCGAGCGCGGTGACCACGCGACCTTGCTCGCCCAGGCCGGGCTTTACCGCCGCCTGTACGACCTCCAGTTCGACACAGGGACCGTGGCTGCCACAACGTGAGCGCGAAACCTCTCAGGCATCGGTTGGAGTACGGAGCCTTCAGCGTGGTGACGGCGCTCTTCTTCGTGATACCTGAGATGGGTGCCGTGGCGCTCGCGACCTTCCTGGGTTGGCTGGCCGGTAGCGTGCTCCGGATTCGTCGCGGCGTGGTCGATGAGCACCTCGTGCTCGCCTTCCCCGAGCGGCCCCGGCGTTGGAGGGATCGTGTGGCGTGCTCCAGCTACGTACATCTCGCACGTGAGTGGATGGCCACCTTCCGGCTCACCCGGCTGGACCGCGACAAGATTCTGTCGCGCACGAACATGGTCGGCTTCGACGCGTTCTTGGCAGCCGTCGAGCAGGGCAAGGGTGTGGTGCTCATGACCGGCCACCTCGGCAACTGGGAGTTCTGTGCCGCGGGTTTCACCGCGAGGGGGGTTGCCTTGGATGCGGTCGCGAAGAGCATGGCCAATTCGCGGTTCGGCGCCTCGTTGATCGAGGCGCGCGAGCGAATCGGGATGGGTGTCATCGACGTGGACGAGGCTCCGCGAGCTGTATTGCGAAGTCTGCGGGCGGGACGCGTGGTCGCGATGCTGGCCGATCAGAACGCCCATCGCGGCGGCATCTTCGTGCCGTTCTTCGGGAAGATGGCCTCGACGGCGCGTGGCCCGGCGCTGTTCGCGCTACGCACGGGCGCTCCCATGTTCTTGGGCATCCCGCTTCGTGATCCGGGCTGGAAGCAAGAGTACACGGTCGAGTTGCGCCCCATCGACTTCCAGCCGTCCGGCAGCCTCGATGCGGACGTGCAGGCGCTGACCGAGGTCCACACGGCGGCGTTGGAGCAAGCGATAGGGGAGGCCCCGGAGCAGTACTTCTGGCAGCACAAGCGATGGAAAAAGCGCCCTGAAGCGGAGCTGGCAGAATCGTAACGGAACAATGGAACTTAGGAACCGCGCTCGTACCTCCCGGTATAAGCGTTCGATCGGTGGTTGGGGATTCCGTGCACCGACCAGGGGTTGTTTCGATTCCTCACGGCGGCAAAAGCGCGTGATCTACGTCTGCATTCCAGCGCACAACGAAGCTCCGACGGTCGGCGTCCTTCTGTGGAAGGTGCGTCGCGTTCTGGGCGAATTCGACCGGGACTACCGGCTCGTTGTGCACGACGATGCATCGACCGACGATACCCAGGAGGTGCTGCAACGCTATAAGCGCTCCGTACCGCTAGCGGTCCTAGGGTCCAAAGAGCGGATCGGCTACAGCGCTTCGGTGGAGAAGCTGCTCCGTCACGTCGTGAAGGAGGCGCCCTATCCAAAACGAGATTGCGCCGTCGTCTTGCAGGGAGACTTCACGGAAGATCCCGAGGACATCGTGGGGCTCATAAGGGTGCTCGAGGGCGGGGCCGACATCGTCGCGGGAGCCATGGAGCAGGGTGATCACTCGCTGCCGCGCCGGGTTCGCCTGGTTCGACTGCTTTCTCGCGCGCTTCTTCGCGGTGTGGTCGCTCGGGCGCCTGTGTCGGACCCCCTGAGCGGCTTGCGCGCCTACAGGGTGATCGTGCTCAAGAAGGCTCTGCGAGACCGGCCGGTTGAGCAGCGGCTCCTGGAGTCGGAGGGGTGGGCTTCCAACGTTGAGCTGCTCGGCAGACTCGCGCCGCACGCGCGCCGCATCGCCGAGTCGCCGCTCGGACTCCGCTACGATCTACAGCAGCGTGAGTCTCGCTTCAAACCTTTGAAGACGTTCATGGATTTAGCTCGGCTGCGAGGTGGCACTCTGTGGTCTGCGCCCGAAACGGGGACCGCATGAGCGCCGGTGTCTTGCGCGCGAAGTGGTCCTTGCTTGGCGGCTTGGTGCTGTCTGCGCTCGTTGTTCCGCCGTCGGGGTGGGCGCAAGAGAATGTGGACGCACGCGACTCTGCCGAGATTCTCGACAGCCTGGACGCCCAGTACCCGACGCAAGAGCTCGCAGCAGCAGCCCCGTTCGGACCCGGAGAGCAGATGCTCTATCGGGTCGAAATCGGCTGGTTCGACGTTGGCGAAGGCCACATGACGGTCGAGGCACTCGACACCGTGCGTGGAAACGAAACCTACCGTGCTGTGATGGAGATCGACGCCGGCATGCTGGGCCTCAAAGTGCACGACATCTATACCACCTTCTTCGACGTGAGCACGCTGCAGAGCTGGCGGTTTTTGCGCGAGATGAATCAGGTGCGTTACCACGCGACCCGCCACTACGAGTTCTATCCCGAACAGGGCATTTGGGACAACGAGGACAAGGAAGAAGGGGAGAAAGACAAGTCCGGCACCCTCGGTTCGTCGCTCCCGCTCGACGACATCTCCATGATCTATTTCCTACGCCAGATGGATCTCGAGGTGGGGAAGACGTACACGCTATCGCGATACTTCAAGCAAGACGGCAACCCCGTCCAGATTCGGGTGCTGCGCAAGGAACGGAAGAAGGTCGACGGAGGTGAGTTCGACTGCATCGTGGTGCAGCCGATCATCCAGACGTCTGGCTTGTTCTCCGACGGCGGTGAGGCGGAGATCTACTTCAGCGACGACGACCGTCGGCTCATGGTGTACATGAAGAGCAACATCCAGGGCTTCCCGGGCGCGCTGGAGTTGTACCTCAAGGACTATCAGCCTGGCGTGCCGCTGAACGCCGACTCGAGGGCGGAGGCCGCGCAGGCTAGGGAGGCCCGGGCACAGGCCGCCGCCGACGTGGGTCGACAGTAACGGCGATCCGATGGGGATGAGACGGATCCGGACCAAGATGGTCTGGCTGCTCGGCCTCCCCTTCCTCTGGTTCGCGCAGCCCACCACAGGATTGCTCGCGATTGGCGCTGCGCTCGCCGCGATGGGCCTGCTCATTCGCGGTTGGGCCGCCGGCACCATCCGCAAAGACGAGGACCTCACCACGTCCGGGCCGTACGCGTACACGCGAAATCCGCTGTACATCGGCAGCCTTTTTGTCGGCCTCGGTGTGACGCTCGCTGGCGGGCATTGGATCTGGCCCACGCTTTTCTTCGCCTTCTACGGTCCCGTCTACGCGCGCACGATGTCCGGAGAAATCGAGCTGCTCACCGAACTCTTCGGGCAGCCCTTCTTACACTACGCGAAGAATGTGCCGGCGTTCGTGCCCAGGCTGACCAAGTATCGACCGGAGCAGCTCGACCTGGACGGTGGCTTCCGCGTGGGCCAGTACATGCGCAACAATGAATGGGAGGCCCTGCTCGGGGCGGGTGCCGCGTTCGCGTTCCTCGCGACGAAACCGATGTGGCTCGGCTGAGGCCTAACCATTCAGAAGAGAGAGCGCAGCACCAATGGTTCCAGGACCTTTTCCCACGCGAGGCCCTGCGCCTCTTCGGCAGCGGTGTCCGACATGTTGTGTCCTCTAGGTGGGTGGCAACCAAGGGTGGCTAACGTTTCACGTACCGCTGCATTGCGAGCGACACCTTCTGCAACACGCCGTCCACAGTGATGCGTTCCATGCCGTCGCGATACGTCGACGTGACCGGATATTGCTCGCCAGGGTATTCGGCGTACCCGTCCACGATCAGGTCCTCGAAAGCGCCATACGGTCCCGAGCGCTTCGGGTTCGTGTAGCCGTACAGGCCGACGACCGGGGTGCCGAGCGCGCGGCTGATGTGCAACGGCCCGGTATCGGGGCTGATGAGCAGGGCGCTGCCATCGAGAATCCAGACGAGTTTTCTGAGGTCGTCGCCGAGTGCGTCGACGACGTTTGCTCCTGTCGCGGAGAGCACTTGGTCCGCGATGCGCCGCTCCACAGGTGAGGGGCCGCCAATGATGACCGGCCGCAGACCGTGCTCGCTCTCGACCTGCTCCAGCACCCGCGCATAACCGTCGGCGCTCCAATTCTTCTCGAGCTTGCTCGTGCCCAGCACGACCGCGCAGGCCGGACGATCGAGCTCATTGAAGAAGGTGGTCTGCGCAGTGCGCTCCTGCTGGGAAAGGCCGAGGTCCCATGTCAATGGCTGGGGGTCGACGCCCAGGTACTGCAAGAACTCGAAGTACTGATCCTGAACGTGACGTTGGCCTCGGGCGGGGATGCGCCGGTTCGTGAAGAGCCACTGAGCGTCCCGCGCGCGCGCGCGATCAAAACCGAGCTTCACGTCCGCGCTCACGAGCGCCGTGATCACGCCTGCCTTGAAGTAGACCTGCAGTCCGATGAGCAGATCGAAGTGGCGTCCGGCCATCTGGCGCCGGAGCTCCAGGAACGCTCTCAACCCCGCCATCCCAGGCCGTCGGTGGAAGACGACGAAGTCGTCGATCGCCGGATGGTCCTCCACGAGCTGGTGTGGAAGCGGCTGGATCACCCATGTGATGCGACACTCGGGCCATGCTCGTTTGAGCGCGTTGGCCACCGGCAGCACGTGTACCGCGTCGCCGAGCGCGGAGAGCATCACGATGCAGACTTCGCGAGGTTGAGGTCCCGACCAGGTCACGAGCTGGCGCCGAATCCGTCGCGGAGCGCTCGCCAACATCCGTCCGATAGTTCAACCGCGTGCCGCTCAGCGAGCCTTCGCAGGGATCGCTCGAGCCGCGCGCGCATGAAGTGGTAGGGCCGACCGGGCTCCTGGCTCAGGACGTTGCAGCGATCTAGGTCGATCACGTGCGCCTCGGTCCCGCCGAGGTGACTGCGAAGCAGGATGTTGCCTGCGTTGACGTCGGGATGCAGGACAAGAGCCTCTTCCAGCCTGCGCACCACCTTCCCAGCGAGGTGAAGAGCCGTCTCGGCATCGATCGGGCCTGCGCTGCCCCCGAAGAGCACGTGCCTCAGACTCTTCGCGTCGGGGATGAGCTCGGTCGCAATGTCGGCTCGATAGAATATGCCGGCCGAGTAGGTGGCCCCGGCCATGACCGCCGGTGTCGGTACTCCCCGTTTCCGGGCTTCCACGCTCGCCTTCAGCTCGCGCACTGGACGGCTGTCCCCCCCGGCCAGGTATCGATCGTCGAGGTACCGTGCGACCGAGCCGCCCCTGCGGTAATGACGCACCGCCCAGCGCTCGCGGCCATCCGGACCGAGCGTGGGGGCCGGAACCGCGTGGACTGTCCCGCGGCCAGCGGAGGACGCGATGCGGTCATGCCCAGCCGCCCATTCGTGCAGAGTGGTGCCCCCCGCGAGGGTGGCGGCGAGCCAGTCCGCGCCCGCGGACCATACGAAGCCCTGCCAGGCGACGGCGACGTGGACTTCGTATCCCTCGACGACGCCCAGGGTCACGCCTGCACGGCCTCGTCGGCCTCGATGAGGAAGACTCCAGGGCCCTGGAGCGTCTGTCCTTTGACCTTGACGCGGAAGGTGTACTGCCCGGCGTGCGGAAAGACGACGCCTTCCATGGGCATGATGAGTTGGCTCCGCGACGGGGGGTGGCCCGGCGCCGGCACGCGCACCTCGGTCTCGCCTTCGATGGTGAGCGAGATGTTGCCCTCGTCGTCCTCCAGGTCGGCCTTGAAGAGGTAACGACCCTCATCGCTCGGAGCCCACTCGAGCACGAGCACCAGCACCAGCTTGTCCTGCTTCGCTGGAAATCCCGGCGCGGAGAGGTCGCTGTACACACCGTGCAAGTCGATCTTCCCCTCGGGGGTCGGACGAGCGTCGTCGCAGATGGCGGAAAAACGGATTAGAGCACTCATGATTCAGGGTTGAGAGGACGTTTCTGGAGCCACGCCCCAGCCGCCACCGCCAGGCGAACGGATGCTGATCACGTCGCCCGCGCGGACTGAGAATGTCGTCTTCCCGGGAAGATGCTCCTCCACGCCATCGCGGATGAGTACGTTTTCTCCGGGCGCACCGTCTTCACCGCCCTGGGCGCCGGACGGACCGACGGTTCGTCGTTCACACAGAAGCGCCACACGGGCAGGGCCCAGCAGCATGAGGTCGCGCCGCAGGCCGTCCCCGCCTCGGTGGAGCCCCGCGCCACCCGAGCCCCGGCGGATGCCGTACTGCGTCACGCGGTAGGGATATGCGTGCTCGAGCGCCTCGACTGGCGTGTTGAGCGAGTTGGACATGTGGCAGTGCACGCCGGAGAGGCCAGGCCCCGTCGGGCCCGCGCCCATGCCTCCCCCCACGGTCTCGTAGTACGCGAAGGCCTTGCCGTTGCGGGGGTCGATGCCACCCACCGTGGTGTTGTTCATCGTGCCTTGAGACAGCGCCGGCATGTGTTCGGGCAGCGCGACTCCGAAGGCCCGCATGAGCACGTCGGTGATGCGCTGACTCGTTTCGACGTTCCCGGCCGCGACCGACGCCGGCAGCGCCGCGTTTACCAGGGACTCTGCGGGCAGCTCAAGCGTGACCGAGGACATCGAGCCGCCTCCCGCCGGGAGCGGCTCACCGAGCAGCGCTTCCACGACGCAGCGCACGACGTAGCGAGTGGCCGAAGACGTGATGGCTGCGACCGCGTTGATACCCCCGGGCACCTGAGGCGACGTCCCGGTGAAGTCTATGTCGAGTGTTCGCCCTCGCACGGTCAGCGCGACCTGGATCGGGACCGGCCCCGAAGCGAAACCGTCATCTTCCATGAAGTCTTCGGCCTCGTACCGTCCATCCGGAATTTGCTCGACACCGGCCTCGACCAGGCGGTCGGCGTACTTGATGAGCGCGTCCATGGCCGCGAGCGTGTCGTCGACGCCTCGCCGCTCCGCGATTTCCAGCAGTCGCTTCGAACCCGCGTGCAACGCGCCGAGCTGCGCGTCGAGGTCCCCGGCGCGCTCCACCGGCGTGCGCACATTGGCGAGCAGCAGCTTCCAGAGTTCCTCATTCAAGACCCCCGCCCTGTACAGCCGTACCGGAGGGATGCGAATGCCCTCCTCGAAGATTTCTCTCGCGAGTGGCATCGATCCGGGCGTGGAGCCGCCCACGTCACTGTGGTGCGCGCGCGAAGCGACGTAACCGAGCAGGCGGGTCTGCGGGTCGTGCACTGCAGAGATGAGCGTGATATCCGGAAGGTGGGTTCCGCCCCGGAACGGATCGTTGACACATACCACGTCGCCAGGGTCCAGGCTTCCGAGTTCCTCGAGGGCCGCCTCCACGCTCATCGGCATCGCGCCCAGGTGTACCGGCATGTGGTCGCCGACCGCGACCGCGGACCCCGTGGGGTTGAAGAGCGCGCACGAGTAGTCCTGACGCTCCTTGATGTTCGGCGAGAACGACGCGCGTTTCAAAGCGGCGCCCATTTCTTCCGCCAACGCAGTGAAGAGATGTCGAAAGACCTCGAGTGCGACTGCGTCGGGCGCTGAGCTCTTGGGCACGTGGATTGGCTTGGGTTTGGCCGACAAGATGATCGCAGTTAGGTTGTAAGGCTAATGAAGAAACCTAGCGTATGAAGACCACAAGGCGGCGTGCGGAATGCGCGCTCATGAAACGATAAGCGGAGGCTGGTTTGGGCAAAGAGAAACTTATGGAGCGGGCACGCGACGAGCTGTTCAGCCACATCAACCGTTGCGGTGTCCTGCAGGCCGAGGATGACGACAAGAAGCACTGGATGGATGAGACCATCGACTACATCGGCGAGCGTTACCCCGATCTGACCGATGGTGATTTAACGGGTCTCCGCGAGATCGGAATCCGATTCTGCCAGCCTGCCATCGCGCACGGCGCAAGCAGGGCCTCGAAAAAGCTGGACGCCGCGACCGTGGCGTAACGCCGGTTAGCGGACTTCATGCAGGGGCCACGGGGAGCCTTTGGGGCTCCCCGTGCCCCTTTTTTTTGGCTTCAGTCCCCAGATATCGGGCGCTCGCGCGGCGCGAGCGAATGCTCCCAATCTCCGGGCATCCTGGGTAGCGAGAAATCCGCTTCGCCCCTATACTTCCGGCCGCAATTTACTGGGTGTACCCCGAGGAGAACCCCATGGGCAGTAGGCGTGATTTCGTAAAGACGTCGGTTGGAGTGAGTGCCGGGGCGGCTCTCGGCGTGTTTCCCAAGAGCTTGCACGGCGCGCCGAACGTAGTGATTCGTCGGGTGACACCGACGTGTGTCGCGTCCGCGAACGGACTCGAAGCGGTCAGCCTGGCGATCCGGGAGCTCGCGAACGGAGCGGATACCATCGACGCCATCGTGCGTGGCGTGAACCTCGTCGAACAAGACCCACGCGACACATCCGTCGGGTACGGGGGACTACCCAACCAGGATGGCGTGGTCCAACTCGATTCTTCGCTCATGCACGGACCCACGCGCGGGGCTGGTGCGGTCGCCGCCATCGAGGGTGTCAAGCGACCTTCGCTCGTCGCGCTCGACGTGATGCGCTACACCGATCACCACTTGCTCGTTGGTGAGGGCGCGCAGCGCTTCGCGAAGTCGATGGGGCATCCGATTGAGGATCTGGTGACCCCAGAGTCCCGTCGGCGGTGGATCGAGTGGCGCGCACGTCTGAGCGATCAGGACGACTATCTGCTGCCTGCGGAGTCGGGAGAGCCTGTCGAGCAGTTTCGTACACCTAGCGAGTTCGGCGATGGCCTGCTCGACTCGCACGACGGTTTTCGTCCTCAGGGTACCATCAACTGCGACATTGTCGACGCGAACGGCGACCTGTCATCAGTAACCACGACCTCCGGCCTCGCGTACAAGATCCCCGGTCGCGTGGGCGACTCCCCCATCATTGGCGCAGGCCAGTACTGCGACAACGACGTGGGGGCCGCTGGGTCCACGGGGCGCGGTGAGGCCGTCATCAAGACATGCGGGAGCCACACGATCGTGGAACTCATGCGCAACGGCATGCACCCGAAGGACGCGTGCTTGGAAGCACTTCGGCGAATCGTACACGTCACAGTGGAGTCCCGCCTCCGGCGCGAGGACGGCCGTCCCAACTTCAGCGTCAACTACTATGCCGTGAACAAGATGGGTCAATACGGTGGCGCCGCGATCTATGCCGGTGCTCGTTACGCCGTGAGTGTGGACGGAGACGCGAGGCTCGAAGACTCTGCGTATCTCTTCGAGCGCGCCGATGGTTGATATGCTGCGGCTGGACGATGCAAAGCGCGTGTTGAAACAGTACTATGCCGGGGCCCAGATGGATTCCCCCAACGGGGGCTTCCTCATGCTACTCGGAATTCGACCTAACGAAGGCGGGACCGCCTTGGGTTTGCTGGAGTGCAGCGTCTCGTCGCTCCGCTATGAGATCGAGATCCCCAAGGCTACCAAGACCGAGCGCAAGAAGGTCAAGGATGTACTGGATGCGGGCGACGATCCCCACTGTCCCCGCCATGGCCCCGGTATGCGTCTCTTCAGGGCCGGGAAGAACTTGGTCTGCGACTCCTGTGGAGTGGCGTACGCCCGCGTCTAGTGGCCCGCGGAAGGCGTCGGAGCGTCTCGTTTCCAGGGTGGTACGAGCCAAAACCGCGCATTAGATTGCTCTAGAAATCTCTCATTCATGTCGGCCTGTGGCGGTCGGCGAGGAGCTTCCTACATGCCCGACCGATTCCTCAGTTCAGAGGAATACGACGAGCAGGCACACAAGCTCTACAACGATGGTGATTATGACGGGGCCCTCGAGATGCTAAAAGAGGGCCTCTCTCTGTATCCAAACGCCGTAGAGCTGTACGTCGGGCTAGGATATGCGCGATTAGCGAGAGAGGAATATGCCTGGGCTCGGAAGTCGTTCGAGCAGGCGGTCGTCTTGGACGGCGCCCACGAAGACGCCTTAGTCGGCCTTGGGGAAACCTTGCTGCGCTTTGGTGAGCAAGAGCACGCACTGAGGCTTTTCGACGAAGTCGCGGCCATGGGGTACGATGACGACATCGAGCTCATGCTCACCATGGGGCGTGCGCTGTACCGGGAGGCGCTCTATGCCCAATGCCGGGACGTCTTTGCGAAGGCCGCAGCAGCCCGACCGGACAGCGCGGATGCGGCGGCCTCGCTCGGCTATGCGCTGCATCGCCTCGGCGACGATGTCGGCGCGGGTCGCCAGATTCGGAGGGCGCTACGCCTCGACGCGGACCTGCACGAGGCGCGGGTCTATCTGGGTCACCTCCTGTACGACCGGGGGGACTGGGAAGGCGCTTTGCGCGAGCTCGAGCGCGTGCCCCCGCAGGAGCATTGGGATGCTCTGGCCGTTTGGAGGCTGATGGAGCTTAAGCGCGCGCTTTGGCAATTGGACGCCGGTGACTCGCGCTTGGCTCCTTGGGAACAGCGTCTGCGTGAGCTCGAAGATCTCGATGACCCGATCGATCGGCTTCTGGCCGAGGTCGAGTCGAACATGCGAGGCGGGGAGCCCGGTGCCTATTTCGATCCCAGCCAGCTGGAGCTCTTCGAGCTCAGCCAGGCCGGGGAGTCGGAGGGTCGACACGTCGTCCGGCTGACGGACGGACACCAGATGCGTGGAACCTGGAGTGAAATCGTTCGGCAGATGAGAGACCAGGCGGGCTTTTCGCATGAGACTATTGCGCACTACATGCGTCGACTCGCAGAGCGCTGGCATGAACAGAGTGGTGTGGAGATCCCGTTCGCCGACCCCGAGTCGTTCCTGAGAGCCGCCGTCGAGGCAGGATTGGTGCGGCTGGAGGTCGAATCGGAGGAGTGATGGGCGAGAACGAACAAGTACTCTCGAGCTTTTACGACGCACTCGTCGAGGTGATTCGTGCGCAACGGCCTGACTATCTCACCGGCCCGTTCACGGTCGCGGAGATATACCAGAACCTCGTTCCCTATGGTTTGCACCGTGACCGCATCGGTGTAGAGATGAACGGCGACTACGAGGACGCCTTGCTGCGCCTGCTTGCGGGCGAGGGCGGCTACCTGATCCTCGAGTCCGAGGCTGCGCTCCGGAACCTGCGCGAAGAGCTCGAGTCCCCGAACCCCAATACCGGCGCCTACCGCGAGTATGCCGCGGTAGACGTGCGCCTCAATCCCGATCGACTCAGCGGGCCGTCGGTCGTTTCCGAGGAGGTCCCCGTGGACGACACGAGTTTGCATGAGGCGGAAGACGACGTCGGCGCCGGCTTTCTCGGGCCCGAGGGGGACGACCCGCCCAGAGAGGTGCCGGAGTCCGAGCCCGTGGGCGCGGACGAAGCGCTGACCGCGTGTCGCTGGTGCCGGGCCGATCTTCCGAAGAGGCCAACGGTGAATTTTTGCCCGTTCTGCGGCACGGATGTGCATGTCGTGTCCTGCCCGGGGTGCGGCGAGGAGCTAGAGCCGGAGTGGCGTTTCTGCGCGGCCTGCGGCGTCGAGGTCCACGCTTGAGAGGAGCGCTCGGTGAGAGATCGCTTCTTTGTGCGCTCCTGATAGCGGCAGCTGGCACTTCGTGTAAGGTGGACTCAGAGTTGCAGCCGGATGAAGTACTGCGCTCGGAACTCGGGTTGACTGATCGTGACGAGGTCCACCGTGTGCTGATCACGGGTGGAGTCGTGGAGCTGGCCGCGCCACGAGCCACCACGATTCAGCCTGGAGCCTACCTGGAGTTCGTGACGGGCGACTGGCTCGTGCATGAAATCATCTTCGAACTGGACTCGTTGCTTCCGGACGCCCGCGCGTTCTTGGAGAGGACGGACCAAGTCGCGTCACCTCCGATGTTGCGGTTGGACAGCCGGTTCGTGGTGGACTTCGAGGGGTCCCCCCCCGGTCGGTATCCGTTCGTTGTGGAGGGTAGCGGCGCTCCGGGGCACGGTGTGGTGGTTGTCGAGGTGAAGCCTTGATACGCCGGGTCGCGCTCA
This sequence comes from Gemmatimonadota bacterium, assembly GCA_015664885.1. GTDB lineage: Bacteria > Gemmatimonadota > Gemmatimonadetes > Longimicrobiales > Gaopeijiaceae > UBA1138. Next base: position 39,290 of record DQPL01000040.1, on the reverse strand, counting down.
TTCCCGGAGACGGTATCGGCGTCGAGGTCGTGCGCGAAGCCCGCCGTCTTCTGGAAGCGTTGAACGCGTCCGAAAGCCTGGGCCTGGAGCTGGTCGATTGGGACCTCGGTGCGGAGCGCTATCTGCGTGAGGGCATCACGATCACGGACGAGGAGTTCGCTGCGCTCGCCGAGTACGATGCCGTGCTTCTGGGGGCGCTCGGTGATCCCCGCGTGCCCGGCAACGAGCACGCGAAGGACATCTTGCTCGGCATGCGCTTCAAGTTGGATTTGTACGTGAATTTCCGGCCCTGCGTTCTGCTTTCGCCGAAGCTGTCGCCGCTCAGAGATCTAGTCGGCCCACTGTGTTTGGAGATATTCCGCGAGAACACCGAGGGTGCGTATACAGGTATGGGGGGCAGCTTCAAGACGGGAACGTCCGACGAAGTCGCCATCGAGGAAGACGTGAACACACGAAAAGGAGTGGAGCGGATCATCTGGGCGGCGTTCGAGTTCGCGGGCTCCCGTGGTCGAGGTCGCGTAACGTTGGTCGACAAGGCCAACGTTCAGAGGCACGCGGGCGGCCTTTGGCGCCGTGTTTTCGCTGAAGTGGGCGCCGCATACGCGGACATAGAACAGGACGCGATGTACGTCGATGCCATGGTCATGGATCTGGTTCGACGACCGGAACGCTATGAAGTCATCGTGACGTCCAATCTCTTCGGCGATATCGTCAGCGATCTAGCCGCGGAAGTGACGGGAGGGCTGGGCCTGGCTCCTTCGGCCAATATCCATCCGGGACGGGTAGCGCTATTCGAGCCTGTGCACGGATCTGCTCCGGACATTGCGGGCAAGGGAATCGCTAATCCGATTGGGGCGATTCGTTGCGTTTCGCTCATGCTCGACCACTTTGGTCGTTCCGACCTTGGCGAGCGTGTGGAGGCTGCGGTTGCCGGCTCGGTGGAAGCAGGGAAGACTACGCCCGACTTGGGGGGGGAGTACTCGACGGAAGACGTCGGCCAGTGGATAACCGCGCGTGTCGTGGGCGTCCACGCCGCGAGCACCTAGAAGGGACTAAAAAGGTGGAGCCACCCTTTGTTAGCTCCGCTTAATTCCTCAGGTTTCTCCCCCTAGAAAGCCAATCACTAAGCCGTTTTATCTGTCCTCTGGTATCACTGTGGGTATCCTGTAGGGTCACTGATAGACCACTGTAATGAGTAGTATTCTGAGTAGTATTTTAGGAGGACATTTCTGACCAATCTGGGTGCCTATTCAGGAGCTTACCAAGGGCTTATCAGGGTATACCCAATGAGACTGATGGATGTGGCTGACTCACCCTACTGCACCACAACTACTCAGGTGAACGCCCTCAAGGTGTTGGCCAAGATTCAGGGGCTACCCTAGTACCCTAGAGTCCGATGACCTCCAGCAGGTATACAATTGGGAAGACAAGCTCGTCTGCAAATCCAAAATAGATGGCAGTCTGAAGGAATATGAGAAATCCTACAGCTACCCACATTGTCCGCTTCGCCTTCTTCACCTTGGCTCGTTGCTTTTCACTGAAGGTGGTTGAACCACATTGAGGACAGGGAGCTTTGAACATTTCTTTCTGTTCGCTATAGCTCTTAGTACGGTATCCTCAATCTGGACAGCTATAGCCAACAAGAACAAAACGTCGAAACACTTCCATCAGGCACCCTAACCTTTTTGAAGAAGAGGTCTTCGGACGAGCCTCTACGCTAGTTAGTAGAGTGGATATATACCTCGACCTTTGCGATACCAGACCCTTCAGTGGTGAGCAGGGGGGGGGTAGATTGACTATCACTGCTTACAAATCATACGACCATGGGAAGAGAAATGGATTTATCACAACCAGATGGCACAGGGTCAGTCTCGATTACTAACGTTACGATAGATCAGTCGGGCACTACCTATAACTTCGAAGGTCCGATTGAGGGCTACGGCACCGTTTACTGCACCCAATATTGGGAAGCGGTCGACGAGGGAAGAACTCGAGGAACGATGGAAGGAGAGGCTAGAGTATTGGGCGACGATGGAACACTTCTCTCATCACCGCTAAGAGGAACATTCCGCCGCAATGGAACAAGCGCGGAACTCTTTTTCACTGACTGTGTCAGCAACGGAGACATGAACTTTGTAAGGTGGGAAGTTGATTTCACCACCAAACAGGTTTCGGTTAACTACTATTCCCTTAACGACTAGCCGATTACTGGGAACAAGGATTTTCTGTCACAAAGACGATTTAGCCCTGAAATTAGGCTGAGTTTCTGGTCAGAGTGTGTGGTATTGTAAATAATGACTCGCTATAGATGTCAGAAACCATTGTAATGCAAAGACTTAGCAAAAGTGCTTTGCACTACAACTAACAAGCGGAACCCGATATGGCGGAACGACGCACCATCGGTCAGATACTGATGAGCCCCTCGGCAAGATCGACGAAGACGACGTAAGCAAGGCCCTCGAGTACCAGAGGGACAACGGCGGCTACTTCGGTGAAGCGCTTCTGGGCTGCGGGTTCGTATCCGCCGAGGAGTTCGAGCGGGGGCTCGCGTCCCACCTGTGCATTCTGAATGTGCCGTACGTCGAGGGCATGCGAGCATGCATCGCCAAGTCCCGCAGACAGGGGCGTCTTTCCTACGGCCCCTACCGTCATCCATGGTTCGGGCGTTGGTTCACGAACACCATGGAGCCGCCGCCCAAACGGCGCATGCCGACCGCGAAGGGGGAAGGGGATGGTCCCGGACCCGGACCTCGATGGGTCCGAGGTCGGTCCGAAGTTCGCGCGTATTCAGGATGATCTTTCCCAGCTAATGGACGACGCGTGGGGCGTCGACTTGGGCAAGGCGCGATTCTCGTCACCGTTTCTCCGCGTCGTTCGGCTCTCGCTGGGCACCGGCCTCTCCCTCCTCCTTGCGCACAATCGCCGGCATGTCTGGCTGGCGCGCGAGGTCATGGACTGGGACGGATTTCCCTAGAAGGCCGACCGGAAGCAAGGGCCGGCCGCGTTGCATCCTACGCGGTGAACCGGTGGCGCTCTCGGGGGGTAAGTCTGTGGTCCACCGATTTTCGCGTCTGCTCCCCGCTCGAACTGAGGCTCAATGCCAACCCAAGGCCACTCTCGCGACGTCGTCGTTCTCTCCGGTAAGCGAACCGGGTTCGGCACGTTCGGCGGATCGCTCAAGGACTTTACGGCCACCGATCTCGGTGCCATCTCGAGTGCCGCTGCAATCGATGCGGCGGGCATCTCGGCGGACCAAGTCGATCACACGTTCTTCGGCAATGCGCTGCAGACCTCCGCCGACGCGATCTACTTGGCGCGGCACGTGGCGCTGCGCGCCGGAGTTCCGCAGGAGAAGGGTGCGCTCACCGTGAATCGCCTGTGCGGCTCTGGCTTCGAAGCGATTGTCCAGGGCGCGAAGGAGATCATCCTCGGGGAGGCCGACGTCTGTCTCACCGGAGGTGCCGAGTCGATGAGCCAGGCGCCACACGTGGTGCGCGGTGCCCGCTTCGGCAGCCTCCGCCTAGGGCCCGCTGGAAAGCAGTTCGAGGACCTGCTTTGGGAGTGTCTGCTCGACACGCATTGCGATCTGACCATGGCGCAGACCGCCGAGGAGCTCGCTGACCGCTACGAGGTGTCCCGCGAGGAGGTCGACCTGGTCGCCGTGGGCTCTCAGCAGCGCGCCAAGGCCGCCTGGGATGCTGGCTACTTCGAGGCGGAGATCACGCCGGTCACCATCAAGACCCGAAAGGGCGAAGTCATCTACGCAGCAGATGAGCACATGCGTCCCGAGACATCGCTGGAGGCGCTCGGCGCGCTGCGCCCGTACTTCAAGAAGGACGGCTTGGTCACTGCTGGCAACGCGAGCGGCATTGGTGACGGCGCCGCGAGCGCGGTGCTCGCCAGCCCTGAGTGGGCCGAGGCCAACGGAGTGCAGCCCCTCGGCCGCATCGTTTCTTGGGGCTTCGTCGGTGTCGAGCCAAAAGTGATGGGCATCGGACCCGCACCAGCGTCCCGGTTGGCACTCGAGAAGGCCGGGATGTCGTTGGAGGATATGGACCTCGTGGAGGTAAACGAGGCGTTTGCCGCGCAGTACAAGTCGGTGGAGAAGGACCTCGGCCTCGATGCTGAAAAGACGAACGTGAACGGTGGCGCGATCGCGATTACGCATCCATTGGCGGCTTCCGGGGCGCGCATCACGATCCACCTGCTGCACGAGCTCCGTCGTCGCGGCGGCAAGTTCGGGCTCGGTTCGGCGTGCATCGGTGGAGGTCAGGGCGGCGCGATCGTCGTCGAGGCGCTTTAAATGCTCGCGTTGGGCGAATGAGCGAGCGGACCGGCAAGGGTCTCACCCGACGCGAGTTCGACGCGGTCATCAGCCGCGCAGCCGAGCTGTCGTCGTCCGATACGGGCGGCGGTGCCGGAGAGCTCTCCGAGGAGGAGCTGTTCCGCATCGCCGGGGAAGTCGGCCTCAGCGGCACGCACGTCCGGCAGGCGCTGGACGAGGTGCGCTCGGACGTGGCCTTCGGCGGACGTCTGGACCGTTGGTTCGGGCCCCAGTTCATCCGGGCTGCCCGCCTGGTTCCAGGGGACCGCTCGGAGCTCGCCCGCCGCTTCGACGACTTCCTGGTGGGCACGCGACTGCTGCAGTCGGTGCGCAGGGGAAGCGAAGTCCTGATGTATCGTCCTTCTGTCGACTGGGCCTCGCAGATCGCACGCGCTGCGAGCTCCCAGTCGCGGAAGTACTACATCGCTTCGGCGAGGTCGGTCGAAGTTCACCTGCAACAGCTGGAGAAGGGTCGGTCGCACGTCGAGATCATCGTCGATCCTGGTACACGCGGCGACAGTGTGGGAAGTGCGGTCGTGTTCGGCGGAATCGGCGGTGTGGCGTCTGGAACCATGGCGGGATGGGCTCTTTCCGCGCTCACCCCGGTCGGGTTGGCAGTAGGGGCCGGAGTCCTCTTAGCCGGCGCCGTCGCATCTGGCGCTGCGTACATGACTGGCGCGTCGGCCAAGAAGAAGTTGCAGGAGGTCAAGACCGAGCTCGAGGGCATTCTCGACACCCTGGAACTCGGCGAGTCGCTCGAGCCGCCACCCGCGGCCTGGCGCCAGTGGGTGAGGCGCCATTTCCACGGGGTAGCTCGCGACATGATGAGGTCGAACGATTCAAGCGACGCCTAGCAGCGCCCCGAAAAAAACTGAACCGGAGATCAAATTGGACATCAGCAAGGTTGGAGTAGTCGGCTGTGGACTCATGGGCGGTGGCATCGCCGAGGTCGCCGCGAAGAGTGGCTTCGACGTGACCGTTCGCGAGGTCACAGACGAGTTCCTGGAGAAGGGAGAGGCGCGAATTCGCAAGTCCATGGAGCGAGCCGTCCAAAAGGAGAAGCTGACCGCCGAGGATCGCGACGCGGCGTTGCAGCGGCTCAGCTTTACGACCGACGTGTCTGACCTTCAGGACTGCGACATCGTGATCGAAGCGATCGTCGAGGAGCTGGAGGCCAAGAACGCTCTGTTCGGCGAACTCGATGGGCTATGCGGATCAGGCACCATCTTCGCGTCGAACACGAGCTCGCTCACCATCACCGATCTGGCGGCGGCGACGTCCCGCGCCGACCGCTTCGTGGGCATGCATTTCTTCAATCCCGTGCCGGTCATGAAGCTCGTTGAAGTGGTGCGCACCATCGCGACCAGCGACGAGACGTTCGACCGTGCGTTCGCATTTTCAAGAGCTCTCGGTAAGGCACCCGTTGCGGCCAAAGACAACTCGGGCTTCATCGTCAATCTTCTGCTCGTGCCGTACATGCTCGACGCGATCCGTCAGTTGGAGCGGGGCGTCGCCGGTGTTGAGGACATCGACACCGCCATGGCTCTCGGATGCGGATATCCCATGGGCCCGTTCATTCTCTGTGATTTCGTGGGTCTCGACACGCTCAACATGATCGGCGAGATCATGTACGAAGAGTATCGTGAGGCGCGCTATGCTCCGCCTCCGCTTCTAAAGCGGATTGTCGCGATGGGGCGATTCGGTCGTAAGACCGGAATGGGCTTCTATGACTGGTCTGGGGACAAACCCACTGCCCTGCCGTTGTAGCCCGTTTCGCGAGCTGGACGCAAATGACTGGCGCGATGCGAGGGGTCTGCCGCACTATGGGTGACGGGCCCGAGCCTGGGCACCGGCATCAACGAGTCAGGGGGGGGGCGCCGATGATCGTCGGACTACTTTCTGATCCGTATCTCAGGACGGTCGTGGGGCATGCCGCACGTCCTGACGAGGACGTGGTGTACGATCCGATCCTTGCTTCGGCCGCGCTCGAATGGGGATTCCCACGCCTCGTGATCCACTCGGGCGTCAGGGCATTTACGTTCGACGGCCCTCGTTCGGATCTTCCGGTGCTTGCACTAGACCGAGCTTTGATGAGGAGCTGGGAGGTCGATCGCCTGGGCCTGGAGGTACCGGCTCCACGCCTCGACTACCTCACCGGGCCGTCTTCGCAGCGTTATGGACCAGCAGGTGTACGGCGTGTCCTGGGTGGACCGGACGTTGGCTGACCTGAGCAAGGCGGCGGGGACTCCTCCGCCGGCCCCGCTTCGTGCATTTGGACGCCGGATTCTCGAATTTCCCACGCACTATCACGACCTGCATGCTAAGGCTCGGGCGAGCCACCTGAGCCAGGGGGGCGTTGAAGGCCAGGTTCCGCAGGCGCGGCTTGGAGTCGCCGTACACGTACCTGCGCTGGTTCAGAATGATGGCCGTCTCGTACTTGTTGTCCGATCGTGAGGTGACCGTCGCGCAGGCGGCGTACAGACTCGGCTTCACATCGGATGGCAACCTATGCCGCGCCATGGTCTCACTCACCAGACTCACGCCGACTGAGGTGCGGACCGTGCGGGGCTGGAACCGGCTGCTTATCGCGTTTGCGTGGACCTACCTGACAGGGTTCGTCGCTAGAGGCGTGGAGTGGGTTGCACGAGCTCTTCGGCCAGCGCGCCGCCTAAACAAAACAAGCGGTGCAGAGGGCTCGAGTATGCCGCTAGCGCGTGTTCCGACGTTGGCGCCTACGCTCGCGACGAATCGCCGCTTCGCGTTTCCGCTTGCGCTGGGCACTCGGCTTCTCGTAGTACCGGCGCTTGCGCAACTCGGAATATAGGCCGGAACGCTGCACCTTGCGCTTGAAGCGCCGCAGTGCGCGATCGAGGCTCTCGTTATCCTGGACGACTACTTCCAAGCCGATCACTCCTTGCATGTTGGATCTGAGCAGTAAAGCTCAGAAAGCTAAATATGGGGCTCGGGTCGCACAACGGGCTTCGTCCCCAGGTCCCTACTAAGGGAGTCGTCCTTCCCGGTGGAGCGTGTGCGTGTATAGGCGGTACGCTTCGGGGTGCGCCACAAAGTCCTGCGCCCAGGTCTCGAAGTCGGGCAGCGGCAGCAACCCCTCGATATGGTCGACGACCATCATCGCGAACTGAACTCGGTCCTTGCTGCGGAAGTCGATGCTCTTGCCATCGAGGATCTCATCAACCGCGTGCTCGAAGTCCCCAAGCTCGACCAGACAGATGAAGTGCGAGACTTGGTCCAGGCGGTAGGAAGTGTAGAGCGACCGGAGTTCCTCGAGTTCCTCCCGTTTCGGGAGACACACATCATCACCTGCCCAATCACCGGCGATCTCCTGGGAGTTCTCTTTGAGAAGCGTCCGGAACTGGCCTCTGAGTGGCGGGCTGCCATTCCCATTTCGTCGACTCGTATGCAGGGCGGAATCCAGCAGTCCGGTCAGCAGAGGTCGGCCTAGGCCGCGAGCCTTGTGGTGCACTTCGGCTTCCGAGTCTTCGATTAAGATGTCGGCCGTGCGAACCTCGTCCTCTTCGGCGTCTCCATGCCCCGGTCGAAACGAGAAGTAGCCGTGCCACAGCCCTCCTGCCTCGACGTAGGTGACAAGGAAACACGCCCACGACTGACCATCATTCTCGATGAACGCGACCGAGCGTCTACGTTCGTTGAGTATCGTCATGAAAGATGGGCGGGCCCGTTGCGGTATGGCAGTCCGAATCCCTGTGGCCGTCCCAAGATCATCGGGGCGCGGGGCCTGAGCAAGGCGCGACGCACGAGCCGCGCATCGCCCTCGTGATTTTTTCCTTGCGGTGTCCGTAAACAGATTGTTATCGTTGGTACGAATCTTCAGGATTAGATTTCCAAAAAGCGTTGTGCGGGTTAGGGTGTCGCCCTGACTCGACCTAGTAGAACCCGGCCCCAGGCCGGGTTTCTTTTCCAGAAAAGGCCCGTCCATGCCTTATGGGCTCGGCCGCGAACGAGACCACGCAATGGATTCGAGCACGCAGACCTATGCCCGCCCTGAGGCGATGGGAGATGTCCCCGGGATCTGTGAGCTTCGGCTCACGCGCGCGATCGTGCAATACCGGGATGTCCACGAGATGGACGCTCCTGGCGGACGAATCGAAGACATCGGGCTCGCACTCGTTGTCGAAGGCCGCTACGCTGCTTCCGCCGAAGTAATCGACCTCGGCAGCGGTCGCCTGAAGGTCCTTGATCTCAGTACCGAGCTCGTAGTGTTGGACTGGGTCTACGAGCCGACCCTCGACCACGTCGCGAGCCTGATCACGGCGACTGCCGCGACGCGCGACGAAGGCTCGCTCCAGCAGTACTCGTTCAAGCTCGGGATCCGGATTCTGGAGCGAGTGGGGTTCGGCCCTCTCACGCGCCCGACCTTCCTTCGCATCGGATACCGAGATATTTGTCGAGACCTGGACCTTCACGAGGGCACCTCGATCCGGTTCGTGCTCGGGCCCGGGCGACTCACGCGGGTACACCTCGACTACGATGCGTGTGCGCTCGTTTTCAAGACGGCGTTCGGCGAGCCCGACGGTCCGCTCGAGCATGCGCTCTCCGAAGCATTTCCGAGCGCTGAGGTATGTCGCTTCGACCCGGTCTGGGACACTGACTCGATCGAGTACCGCGTGCGGCTGCCACTGCCGACCACGTTCCGAGAGGCGCGAACGAGTCTTGCATTGATGCGCCGTGGCCTCGTCTCGATGATGGCCCGCTTCGAGCCAGACCGCTTCAGGTCCGTCGAGCACGTGTTGGACGCCTTTGGCGACCGCGAGACGCTCGGTGGATTCCGTGTCAAGGAGTCGCTGGTCGAGGCCGTGACGCTGGAACGCTCCGCAGCGGGCTCGCTGGTAGTCCACTAGCAGTCCGGTCGTGGGTCGCCCCGGCGGCGCCCGAGGGCCCCCCTTGGCGAGGTGGGCACATACACGACGCCCAACGCGCGTCGATGCCGCCTGGTTGCGCTCCGGAGCGTCGGTGGCGTCGACTTGCGGGCGCGCTCCTGACGTCCGGCCTCGGGCCCGGGCGGCCCAAGCCCGCCCATCTTCCGTGCGACTGACCCCGCGGTCGCGCGAAGAGGGTCCACGGCCCCCAAAAGTGGGTCCGATTTCCGCTTATTTGCCCCGCACTCGTGCGGCAGAGTTTTTGTAAAAAATTCTTAATGGACGAGTGCGTACAAGCGAGAAGTTCGGATCTCCAAACTCTGTGAGCCACTTGCACTTCCGCGACCCGTGCACTATGGCGTATAAGCTATGACAGGATTTGGGAACAGTTGGTTTAGAGAAATCGGTGAAATCGTAAGTCGTTGTAGCACAACATGTTAACGATCGTGTATTTTCTTGTGGCGCGGCCAACAAAGGGGTTGCGCACCCCTCACGAGGGACTTACTGTGGTAAACATCATCGATAACGTAGGTAGCCCCTACTCGAAACCGTTAGCGATGTCCTCCCGCGATGAGCGGGACTCGGAAATCCGTACTTTCCATTCTGCCGTCGAGGGCGAGGTGTGTCTATGTGGGAGACCTGTTCCGTACAACTCAACGTGCGCTTGCCGAGCGACATTGCAGCTCAGGCTGAGGAGGTCCAGAAGACGGATCCCGAGTTTCTGAGCCGCGTGGTCTTGTACGGTCTGACTCGGCGCTCCATCTACCAACACCTGCGCGGGCAGGACAAGGCTGAGGCGCCCCAAGAGGTCCAGGAGACCCCCCAGGCCGTTTCCTGAGAGCTTGCGCTTCAAAGCCTTCCGGCCCATACCTTTGGCGCGATCGAGCCCCGATGTAGTCGATCGCGCCCGGCGTAGCCGGGGGCCTTTTTTACGTCCGGCGGGAGCGTCACCGTGGACGCGGGTCAACAGCGCTCCGAAGAGCCGCGCGAGGTTCTGCGCGCCAAGTATGTGGACTACTGCTCGGCACAGGTCGCAGATCTCTTGCTCTATCTCAGCCCGGACGAGATTTACCTGCTCGCCCAGCGCGCCTACCGCGAAGAGGGCGCCGACGAGGAGTTGACCTACGTCCAGATGGTCCGTATTGCGACCGACTGGCTGTCACGGAAGATCTCGCTACCACCTTTCGACCTCTGGCTGGCCGACTACCGGGCTCACCCCGAGAGGTATGAAGAGTATTTCCTGGGCCTCTGGGAGTCCGAGACCGAAGTGCCTGTAGACGGCTAACGTCCCAGATCCTGCCCCCCGGCTCCCAGCTAGAAGGGCAAGTCGTCGTCCGCCTCGGTGACCGGCGGCTGAGCGCTGCCGCTGGCACTGGGCCCCGCAGCCGGCGCGCCGCCGCCGCCTGCACCGGCACTGCTCGAGCCGAGCATTACCATCTCGTTGACAACGATGGCGGTCCAGTACTTGGTCCCGCCCTCGCCCTCGGTCTGCGAGTATTCGATGCGGCCCTCCACGTAGAGCCGGTCACCCTTCTTCACCCATTGCTCGACGATGTCGACCAGGCGTCCGAAGAAGGTCAGCCGGTGCCACTCGGTCTTCTCCTGTTGCTGACCGGAGCGGTCGGACCAGGACCGATTCGTGGCCACGGAAAGCTTGGCTACGCGTGCGCCTGATGAAGTCGCCCGGATCTCGGGGTCGTTACCGACGTTTCCGATCAACATCACTTTGTTCAAGGACCGGCTCATGGACGCTCCTGCTTCGGGCGTCTCGCCCGAGTGAGAGGGAGAAGATTGCGGGCGCGGGGCTGCCTTTGTGGGCACCCCGATCGCGCGGATCGGCGCGCAAATGTAAGCGCAGGGAGAGTGTTTTTCCATCGCCTGTCGGGCCGCTAGCTTACTCGGTTGCGACGCCTGCTCACGCTCTTGGAAGGACCGCCCGCACATGGCTGATCTTAGGTACATTCGAGTCGAGCGAGACGCCGAGATCGCGGTTGTTTTCGTCGATCGGCAGGACAAGCTCAACGCGCTCAACGCCGAGGTGGTCGCCGAGCTGGGGCGGGCGTTCGAGGAGCTGCGGGAGGACGAAGGCGTTCGCGGCGTGATCGTGACGGGGGCGGGGGAGAAGGCGTTCGTCGCGGGCGCTGATATCGATGAACTCGCACAGATGGACTCGATCTCAGGAGTTGGGGTCAGCCGGCACGGTCAGGACGTCTTCTTGGCGATTGAGCGCTTCCCGAAGCCAGTGCTTGCGGCGGTCGGGGGGTACGCGCTGGGAGGCGGCTGCGAGCTCGCCTTGGCGTGCCACCTCCGCGTCGCGAGCGAGAACGCCCGCTTCGGTCAGCCCGAGGTCGGTCTCGGCATCATTCCCGGCTACGGAGGCACGATCCGTCTCTCCCGCCTCGTGGGGCTTGGCCGAGCCATTGAACTCACGCTTACCGGGGAGATGGTTGGCGCGGAACGCGCGCTGCAGATTGGGCTCGTGTCTGCCGTCGTGCCCCGCGAGTCGCTGCTCAGCGATGCGAAGGACTTCATGCGTAGGATCACCAAGAACGCCCCCATCGCCGTGCGTATGGCGTTGGAGTCGATCTATGGAGGGCTCGACAACGCGTCGCCAGAGGCGCTCGCCTTCGAGTCCTCCCTCTTCGGTCTTCTCGCCTCGACTGAAGACATGAAGGAGGGCATGACGGCGTTCATGGAGAAGCGCAAAGCGGACTTCAAGGGACGCTGAATTCCGTTAAATTCCTCTATGCAATCCGGGACTCTCCCAACCGCTGGTCCGTGCGTCTGAACGGGCTCGCAATTCGCCACTTCCGAAACCTCGGAAGTCAGGACCTGGAACTCCCGTCCGAGGGTGTCGCGCTGATCGGTGACAACGCCCAGGGCAAGTCCAACTTTCTCGAAGCGATTTACTACCTCGAGACGTTCCGGTCCTTCCGAGGTGCTCGTGACGAACAACTCGTGGCGTTCCACGAGGGCGTTTTTCGAGTCGCCGGCACTTTGCAGGAGAGAGATACGGGACGGTCGATGAAGGTCGCTGCGGCCTTCGAGAAGAAAGGAAAGCGGAAGAAGGTTTCGGTGGATGGCGCGGAGCCTGACCGCATGGGCGACGTGTTGGGGCGCCTCGCGGCAGTGATCTTTTCTCCAGCCGATGTGGAGCTCGTGAGCGGTGGGCCTAGGGAGCGTCGCCGTTTTCTCGATATCGTGCTTTCGCTCAGCGAGCCCGGCTACCTCACGGCCCTCCAGGACTACAGAAAGATCCTGGTACGCCGCAATGCCTCGCTCAAAGACGGGCAGCCCAGCTCGGTCGTGGTGGCATGGGACAGTGGCCTCGTCGGCAGCGGGGCGCGGGTGATGCGAGCTAGGCGGGACTGGATCGAGCAGCGGTGTGGGGCGTTCCGGGACTACTACCAGGAGGTCTCTGGAGGCATTGGCGCGCAGATGAGGTATCGGCCCAGCGTCACGCTCGCAGACGCCGCGTGCAAAGAAGACATCGCGCTTGCCTTCCGCGACATCCTCGCCGCGTCAGGCGAGCGCGAGCGGAGAATGGGCACCACGGTCGTCGGGCCGCACCGGGATGATCTTCTGCTGCGTTTGGAGGATGACGCGGAGGGCCTCGACCTACGCGCTTACGGCTCGGGTGGGCAGCGCCGCACGGCTGCGCTTGCGCTCCGGCTCGTCGAGGCCAGGACGATCCGGGAGACTCGTGAGCGGGCGCCATTGATCCTCCTGGACGACGTTTTCGCGGAACTCGACGGTGGGCGTCGCGAACGAGTGCTCGCGCTAATGGAGAAGGAAGAGATGGGGCAGGTCGTGCTGACCTCGCCCAAAGAGTCCGACGTGAAGATCCGGAAGGACTCGTTGCCTCGTTGGCGCATCGAAGCAGGGAGGATCACGGCGTGATGGCGGGGAGGCCCGTTCGGGTCGACTCGGTGCTTGCCGCTCTGCTCGAGAAGCATGGGGTGAAGGAACAGGTCGAGCGCATGAGCGTGCTCGACCTCTGGCCCGAACTCGTCGGCGAGCACGTGGCGGAGGTGACCAAGGCGAAGGGTGTGTCCGAGGCGACTCTATTCGTCGAGGTGCGCACCAGCGCGTGGCTCATGGAGCTGAACATCATGAAAGGGGAGTTCCTGGTGAGGGTGAACGAGCGCCTCGGGGACGTCCCACTCGAACGTATCGTGTTCGTGCTGGCGGAGACGAGCTAGAAGCGACCACCGATATCAGCGCTCACGGAGCGGACATGGCAAAGAGCAAGAAACCGAAGGATTCGGACTATTCAGCGGGACAGATCCAGGTCCTCAAGGGGCTGGAGGCGGTGCGCAAACGGCCGGGCATGTTCATCGGCTCGACATCGGCACGTGGCCTACATCACCTCGTCTACGAGGTCGTCGACAATTCGATCGACGAGGCGATGGCGGGGCACTGCGAAGAGGTGACCGTCACCATCCACGCCGACAACTCCGTATCGGTTTTGGACGACGGGCGAGGTATCCCGGTCGATATCCATCCCACGGAGAAGGTGCCAGGCGTCGAGCTCGCCATGACCGTGCTGCATGCCGGCGGCAAGTTCGACAAGGACACCTACAAGGTCTCCGGTGGACTGCACGGCGTCGGCGTGAGCGTGGTCAACGCACTGTCGGCTTTCCTCGAGGTAGAGATCCGGCGCGGCGGCAAGACCTACCACCAGCGCTACGAGAAGGGGATCAAGGTCACGGAACTGGCGGAGACTGGGAAGGCGAAGGGCACTGGCACCAAGGTCTGGTTCAAGCCCGACACTGAGATCTTCACCGAGCTCGAGTATTCGCTCGAGGTACTCTCGAACCGCCTGCGCGAGATGGCCTACCTCAACAAGGGCCTGAAGATCACGCTCTATGACGAGCGGAATGGCGGCTCGTCGGAGACGTACGAGTACGAGGGCGGAATCGCCGAATACGTGGCGTTCCTACGCGGTAGTCGCGCACCGCTGCACGAAAAAGTCTGCTACTTCGAAACGTCCAGGCCCGAGGCGGAGATCGAACTGGCGCTCCAGTACGACCAGGGCTTCAGCGACAATACACACACCTTCGTAAACAACATCAATACGCACGAAGGTGGCATGCACCTGACGGGGTTGAAGGCGGCGCTGACGCGTACGATCAACGACTATGCCCGCCGCAACAACATCTTCAAGAAGGACGAGGCTCTCTCGGGCGACGATGTGCGTGAGGGTCTCACCTGCGTGCTCAGCATCCGGGTCATGGAGCCTCAGTTCGAGGGTCAGACCAAGACCAAGCTGGGCAACAGTGAGGTGCGTGGCGCGGTGGAGGCGTCGGTCAACGAGCACCTGTCGAACTTCCTCGAGGAGAACCCCAAGGCCGCGAAGGCTATTATCGAGAAGTCGTTGCAGGCGGCCCGGGCGCGCGAAGCCGCGCGTAAGGCGCGAGATCTCGCTCGCAAGAAGAGCGCGCTCGAGGGTGGCGTGCTGCCGGGCAAGCTCGCGGACTGCTCGATCTCAGATCCTTCGCTTTGCGAGCTCTACCTCGTCGAGGGCGACTCTGCCGGCGGTAGCGCCAAGCAGGGCCGAGACCGAGCGTTCCAGGCCATCCTCCCGCTCAAGGGGAAGATCCTCAACGTGGAGCGCGCGCGCATCGACAGGATTCTCTCCAACGAAGAAATCCGCGCCATGATCACCGCAATCGGTGCGGGAATCCGCGAGGAGTTCAATCTGGAGTCGGCACGCTATCACAAGGTCGTGATCATGACCGATGCCGACGTCGATGGTGCGCATATCCGCACCCTGCTGCTTACCTTCTTCTTCCGTCAGATGCGGGAGCTCATCGAAGCGGGCTACGTCTACATCGCGCAGCCGCCGTTGTACCGCGTGCACAAGGGCAAGTCCGACTTCTATGCCTACTCCGACCAAGAGCGTGACATGTACCTCAAGCGGCTCGGGGGCAAGAACGGAGAGGGCAAGGGCATCACCATCCAGCGCTACAAAGGTCTCGGCGAGATGAACCCGGACCAGCTCTGGAAGACCACCATGGATCCCGAAGCACGCACCATCTTGCAGGTCCAGATCGAAGACGCAGCGATCGCCGACAAATTGTTCGACCGGCTCATGGGGGACGAGGTAGAACCACGACGCCAGTTCATCGAGAAGAACGCGAGGTACGTGAAGAACCTGGACGTTTGAGGCGTCGCGCATAGCTGGCTGAGCCGGATGGATCCGTCGGGCGAGCTTGAGACGGTCTTCCGTCTCAGCGGGAATGACGTAGCCGAGGTGGTCGAGGTCCTCTGCGAGGCCTTCCGCGACTACCCGGTGATGCGCTTCGTACTCGGTACCGACGCCGTGGGCTACGAGCAGCGACGCAAGAAGCTCGTCCACTACTTCGTGGAGGCGCGAGTCCTACGCGGCGAGGTCCTGCTCGGGATCGGTCATCGACAGAGTTTGCATGGGGCCGCACTCGTGTCCCGTCCGGACGGACCGCCGAGCCCGCCGGAGTTGGGCGAGTTGCGCGAGCAGGTATGGACTGAGTTGGGGCCTTCGGCACGAGCCAGATACGACTCCTTCGCGGCGGCTTGTGCGCCGTTCGAGCTGGAAACTCCGCACATCCATCTCAACATGATCGGGGTTCGCCGCGCGGCGAAGGGCAAGGGGCTCGGTCGCAGGCTGATCGAGCATGTCCACCTCATGTCCCGCGAGGATGCCCACTCCGAGGGTGTGACGCTGACAACGGAAGACGAGGCCAATGTCTCACTCTATCAGCACTTCGGCTACGAGATCGTGGGCCACGCCACGGTGGGATGGGGCCTGAACACGTGGGGATTCTTCAGGCGGGACACACGCTGAGCGCTACGCCGACACGCGCTCGTGAAGAGCCTCCACCGTCCGCCAAGCCGACTGGATGGCGCCCTCGAGCCATGCCGGACGCCCGCTTGCGCCCGCGGACCCCAGATAGACGCGGCCATCGGGCTTGCTGAGTTGCCCGAGAAGCTCGGCGTCGGGGGTTCTCCCGTATGCGCCCTCGCTGAAGGGCACCTTGTCCCACCAAACACAGTAGGCGTGCTCGAACTCTTCCCTCATCTGTGGGTGGACCTTGCTCGCCTGGGTCAGCGTGTGCTCGACCCGGTCGCGGATGCGCATGTCCGCTAGACCGGCTTGCCCGCCCCTGCCGTAGTAGCCGAGCAACACTCCCTTGTCGCTGTAGAAATCGTTCGACGGATAAGAGAACTCTCCCAGCTGTAGGCTCGAGCTCCACAGGTGGCCACCGAAGATGCCGTCGTCCTCTTCCCAGAAGCGACGCTTCATCTGGAGCCCCATCTTGGCGCTCGAGCTATGCTCGGTCTTGCCCACCGCCTCGGCCATCTCGGGCGAGAAATTGACATCGATCTTCTTCAGGATCGACATGGGTAGACAGCTGACGCAGAAGTCGGCGGTTTCTTCCCGCTCCCGCCCGGTTCGCGTATCCCGGTAGACTACGCGTACGCCCTGCTCACTCTGGCGAATCGATCGCACCTCGGCGCCGAATGTGATGTGGTGACCCATCGCCCGCTCGAAGGCGAGCGGGATCTGGTTCATGCCTCCGATGGGCTGAAAGACGGGGTCGGGTCCGCCGGTACCGGCGTAGAGGGAGCGTACGCGTCCCCCGAAGTTGGAACGGAGTAGCGAGCCGAAGTCCCACCGGTCCTCCGACCCGCGGAGTTCCGGTGGCCCGTAGAAGTGGTCTTCCGAATCCAGGTACCCGGCTCTCACGAGGAACCCCATCAAGAGGACCTCGTCCTCTTCGGAGAGCGGTGCGTCGATCTGGCCCGAGTCCATCGCCTTGGCGAGCAGCTCTGTGATCGAGCCCCACATGTCTGCCTTCACCTCGCGCAGTCGCACTCGCTGGCCGGAGAGAGAGCCCAACTCGGGGTCCTCTTCGTAGTAGTAGTTCGCGTCGCTCAGGTTCACGAAGAGTTGGAGCGGGACGCCGAGTTCCTTGCAGTAGCCAATGATTCCCTGATCGCGGTTCGGGATTCGCCACGCTCCGGCGTTGATATACTGGCCCTCGTCGAAGTCGCAGACCTGAGTCTCTCCACCGATCTCGGTATGCTGCATTCCACGACGAACAGTCCAGCACAGACCTCCGACCGAATCGCGCGCCTCGAGCACACGGTAGTCATAGTCCAGCTTGCCCAATTCGTAGCCGACGGTGAGCCCCGAGAGCCCAGCTCCAAGCACGATGACCTTCGTGTCCGGCCGCGGCCCCTTCATGACGGGGCGGGGGCCCGAAGGCTGACCCATGAGGTCCCATGCCCCCATGGCACCCATCACCAGAGACGAGCCGCCGACGGCTCCGAACCTCTGGAGCAGCTGGCGTCGGGTCATCTTGTTGGCGTCCATTCGTCCCTCCTATGGGTGGACCTTGTTCGGGCAGCGGGAATGTAGCGCACGTGCTACCGGCCACCACCTCTACTTTCAACTACGTTTTTGGTGGCCGCCCGACGTGGACCGGGCACGCACGAGCTGCACGCTAGCAGAGTGATCCGAAAGAGGGGTGGGTCGTTGGCAAACATGCCTCGGGTACTTCCTGTCGAGTCGAAGAACCAGTGGTTTCAGCGAGTGGAAGCGCTGGGGCGAAGCCGAAAGAAGCGACATCGTTCCGGCGAATTCCTGGTCGAAGGCGTTCGGTCGCTGAATCAGCTGAAAGCGAACGCGCAGTGGGATATCGAGGCCTTCCTGTACGCGCCCTCGCGTCCGTTGTCGGATTGGGCTCGAGACACATTGCGCTCGTCCCGGGCTCGCCACCACCTCGAGTTGAGCCTTCCCTTGCTGGAGGAGCTCAGCGACAAGGATGACGTCTCGGAGCTCCTGGCTGTCGTCAAGATCCCGGCCGATGAGCCTGAGCGCCTCCGGGCGGGACCGCAGCCCCTCTACGTACTCCTGGATCAGCCGTCGTCGCCCGGTAATCTTGGTACGGTCATTCGCTCTTGCGATGGTCTGGGCGTAGACGGAGTCGTCATCTTCGGTCGCGCGGCGGACCTCTACGACCCTCGCACTGTCCGGGCTGCCGCGGGCTCACTGTTCGCTCAGCCGGTGGTGCGGATCACCACCTGGGGTGACCTGAAAGGTTGGCTCGACGGGGTAAGGGGTCAGGCGCAGGACTTACAACTGGTTGCGACGACGGCGGGGGAAGGCGTGTGGCCCGACGAAGTCTCCTTTATGCGCCCGACCGTGCTCATGTTCGGTAACGAGAGCACTGGCCTGAGTCACAAGGTCGCCGAGCTCTGTCACGTGTGCGTGTCCATCCCGATGAGCGGGTCGGCTTCCTCCTTGAACGTTGCGGCCGCAGCGACCGCGATTCTCTACGAAGCGCGGCGGCAGCGGCGTGGATAGCGCATAGCCTGTGCCAAGTTTTCATGGCCCTGAGGACCTCCGCGAGCCAAGTTAACGATGTAGTTGCTCGTCTCCGTTCGCGGGAGGTAGCCATGAAGATCGAGGAGATTCTTCGCAAGAAAGGCCACGACGTGCTCACGATCACGGAGTCCAAAAGTGTCCTTGCCGCTGCCGAAGTTCTCGTGGAACACAATATCGGCGGTCTCGTGGTGATGGAGGGGGAGCATGCGACGGGAATTGTGACCGAACGCGACATCTTGCGGGTCACGGCGCGGCGCCCCGGTGAGCTCGACTCGATTCAAGTGGGCGAGGTGATGACGCGGGACTTGATTACCGCGAAGCCCGAGGATCAGCTCCTGCAGATGATGGACGTCATGGCCGAGAACAAGATTCGCCACCTCCCGATCTTGGAAGGCGATCGACTCGCCGGCATAATCTCGATCGGAGATCTGGTGAACGCCTGCAGAGTTGTCGCGGAGGAGGAGAATTCCCAGCTCCGGCAGTACATCGCGGGTGCTGGTTGATCAGAGTCGGCGGCATGCCCGGATGGTTCTCGAGCGCTTCTTGGTCGCGGGCAGGATCTGAGCTGTGACGCTCTTCGAGTACTTGGCGATCTTCCTGTCGATCGTCCTGTCGTTTGGCGTGATTCGCCTGCTGGATGGGATGCCTTCGGCGTTGAAGCAAGGGCGTGGCTACGTGATCCACAGCCTGTGGGTCATCTCCCTTCTATTCGTGCATGTGCAGTTCTGGTGGGCGTTCTGGCCCTACAGCACCGACGTGGCTTGAAATTTTCCGAGATTCTTGATCGTCCTCGCCGCACCGTTCGTGCTGTACTCGCTCGCCAGCGCGCTGGTGCCTGGTGATCACGATGCGGTCGAGTCGTGGCGCGACCACTTCTACCGGGTCCGGACCCGCTTCTTCGTGCTCTACGCCTGCTTTTGGGTAGTCGTCGGACTCGCCAATCTGTTTGTACTCGGACAGCCCTTCCTGAACGTTCTTCGACTGTTCCAGATGACGTTCATCGTGCTGTATGGCATTGGCGCGGTGTCGAAACGGCCATCGTTCCATGCTTTTCTGGTGGCTGTCAACGTCGTGACGATCGTATTCAGCGTGGCATTCCTATTCCTCGACCCGGCTCCGCTCACCCCATGACTGCGTGGGCGGCCGTCTAGCCTGTGGCTTCCGACGTCCCGGAAGTTCTGTACTTCGCCTACGGATCGAATTTGTGTTTCCGGAGGATGCGTAGACGGGCTTCTTCCGCGAGTCGCACGGCTGCGGCTACCCTGCCGGGATACGAATTCGGTTGGAGCAAGAAGGGCGTCGATGGTTCTGGCAAGTGCACGATTGCGGTCTCGCCGAAGGATGCGATCGGAGTCCATGGCGTCCTCTATCGCCTTCCGGTGGAGGAGAAGGCCGAGCTCGACATCCTCGAGGGGCTCGGAACGGGATACGACGAAGCGCGCGTGACGGTCGAGACACCGACTGGCCCGCGCGAGGCGACCACATATGTGGCAGCCCCCGCCCATGTCGACGACAGCCTCAGACCGTACTCGTGGTACCGAGACCTGGTCGTCGCAGGTGCGCTGGAGGCCGGTTTTCCCAACGACTATGTGCGTCGAATTGCGACGGCCGTTGCGCAACAGGACCCCGATGCGAATCGTGAAGCCAGGAACCGGGCTGATATGCCTTGCGGGGAGACGCCCTGAATGTGCTGTGCGGCCGGACACCGGGAGATCGTCGCGTGAGATCAGTCAACTCTTTGAGATGTGCCGCTACCGTTTGCTTCTTGTGCGTCGGTCCCGTGGCCGTTGCAGCCCAGAGCCCACGCCAGACCACGGACGAGGTCAGGGTGCGTCGCCTCACCAACAAAGCGATCGTCACTTCGGACCTGAGTCCGGGCATCGGCATAAACATTCAGGGCCCGTCTCTGATCCGCGTTCCAGACTGGCTGCCGAATCCGCTGGGGCGCTACTACCTCTACTTCGCCGACCACAAGGGCAGCTACATCCGGCTCGCTTACGCGGACGAGCTGACCGGACCCTGGACGATCTACGAACCGGGAACCATTCACCTCCCTGAATCCCGCTTCCTGACCGAGCGCGCAGAGATTCCTGATGAGGTCCGTCGGGAGGTCGATCTCGGCGGTTGGGCTCCGGGTCCGGTCGAGGGCGTCCCCGAGCCTTTGGACAGCGCCACCAAGCCGCATCTCGCTTCCCCAGATGTGCATGTCCGCGAGGACCGCCGTGAGATCGTCATGTATTTCCACGGCCTCGAGGGATTTCGATTTCAGCGCACCCGCGTCGCCACGTCCAGGGACGGGATCCACTTCGAGGCCAGGGAGCCGCTGCTCGGTCGCTCCTACTTCCGCGTCTTCCGGCATGACGGGCGGTGGTACGCGATGGGCATGCCCGGGATCTTCTATCGATCGAGGGACGGCATCTCCGACTTCGAGACCAGCGAGCTTCAGCTCTTCCCGAGTACGATGCGCCACAGCGCCCTGCTCAAGCGCGGGGACACGCTCTATATCTTCTGGAGTCGCGTGGAGGACACACCCGAGCACATCCTGCTCACCAAGGTGGATATCTCCGGAGACTGGGCCATGTGGACGGCTGGTGAGGCGGAAAGCGTGCTCTTTCCGGAAGAGCCCTGGGAAGGGGCCGATCAACCCCTGGTTCCGTCGGTCCGGGACGCAATAAGCGTTCGAGTGAATCAGCTACGCGACCCGGCGATCTTCCAGGAGGACGGCCGGACCTACCTGCTCTATGCGGTTGCGGGCGAGGCTGGCATCGGCATCGCCGAGCTCGAGATTCACTGAGGCTAGAGCGCCTTCCAGGCCGCGATGATCGCTGCTTCGCGCGCCATGAGTGAACGCTGCCCCGACACCATGTTGACGCGGCGGTCCTCCGCCACGGCAGCGGAGTGCCACCACTCGTGGATATCTCGGACACTTTCGGCGAGCGGTGTGAACGTCAGCCCGTTCTGGACTGCCAGACGAGTGCTGGCCAAAGCCGACCCCGCGTTGTTGCCGATGGGCATGATCCAGGGGATCGCGAATCCGACCCGGTGCTGCGTCAAGAAGTCGTAGTCCGGGATCATCACGAAGGATGCGGGCGAACTGAAGGCGGCGTGGGCTCCGTGCACGAAGGCGTGCATACCGGTCGCTGAAGACGGACCGACCACATTGAACGTGCCAACGACTCGGTCTTCGATGAGGCGGATCATCCAACCGGCGACGTCTCGCACGTCGACGTACTGGACCGGGTCTGCGCTCCGGCCGGGCACCAGCACCTCACCACCGCGGCTCAGCCGAACCGGCCAATAGGTGAAGCGGTCCGTGTGATCGCCTGGGCCCATGATGTACGTCGGTCGCACCACGATGGAGCGTTCGTCCCCGAACGTACTTCGGGCTGCCAGCTCGGAATTCGCCTTCATCACGCCGTAGCCGTACTCGAGCGCCTGTTCTTCGTCGAGGCCTCCGGGCACTTCCAGGACGAGCTCGGTCCGCTCATCGATGTCCGAGCCGAGATAGGGGTAGTACACGCCAGTCGAGGACGTGTAGAGGTAGAGGTCGACGTTGTCGCGCAGCAGTTGAGCGGAACGTTCCGTCCACTCGACGCGCCGGCCGGAGTTGTCGATCACCGCGTCCCACGTCCGCCCGCGCAGCGCTTCGAGGTCGTTCTCGCGATCCCCGATCAACTGCTCGACGTCCTCGAAGAGCACTGCGTGAACCGTCGGCTTCGTCCGTCCCCTCGTGAACGTGGTGACCGAGTGCCCGCGATTCATCGCGTAGGCGATGACGTGCGGTCCGATGAAGCTGGTGCCGCCCAGTATCAGGATGCTCAAGGCCCCCCGGGCGCTCCGTACCGGCGTGCTTGGCCCAGAGGGCAACGCCAACGCCGCGGCGAGGCCTGGGTGCGCGAGCGCCGACATCGCAGCTCCGGCGCGAATGCTGGCGTTTAGGAACTCCCGTCTGCTCTTGCTCATCTATACTCCCGGGGTCGCGTGCTTGGGTTCGCGTGAGCATGTTGCTCGCGCTGCAGAATCGCTAGGTGACGGCTTCGCCATCCTCCTTCCCCAAGGTGCCCCCACCGGCCTACCTCCGGAGAGAAAGAGTGATCTTCGGCTTGATGGTCTCATGATTTGCACTAGACGACGTTTCCTGGAGCAGAGCTCGTCCGCAGCAGCAGTGGCCGCGGTGTGGGGCTGTGGCTCAGAGCCCGGTGTCGACTCCGAGGCTCCGCAGGAGAACCAGGCAGCTGAAACGCCGCTGGGCCCGCGTCGCACGCTGGCCGAGCCCGGACCGATGGTGCCCCCTGTGCCCGCGGTCCTTCTCACTATCAACGGCGCCGAGGGAGATCCGGCCGAGATCTCCGTTCTCTGGACCTTCGTCGTGAACGGTGACCCGCCGCAGATTGGGGTCAGCGCGGGAACAGAACACCTCGCGCGCCAACTCCTGGAGCAGCACCACGAATTCGTGCTCAACGTTCCGACAGCTCAGTTCATCGAGGCGTTTGATACGATCGATATGAACTCGAGCCGGGTAGCGGACAAGTTCGCGCTCTCGGGGCTCACTCGAGGTCGGGCGGTCGCCGTGGATGCGCCAACGGTCGAGGAAGCACCGATCCACTGTGAGTGTCGCACGATCGCTTCGTTGGAGGTCCCGCCGATGCGAAAGCTCTTCATCGCTGAGGTCATCGCTACGACGATCCTTGATGGCGCCGTGGATTCGTCCGGGCGCCTAATCGTGCCCAACGTGCCCTTCTTCGGCATGACCGCCGGCAGTGGCGAGCACTACACGATGGGGGCTAGGGTGGGCAACATCGGGATGACGGTCGGAAGGACGGACATCAAGTATTGAGCGGCAGCCAGCATAGATTGCTGATGGCACGCCTGTGATCATAGGATGCTTCATGCCCATCGACTATCGCATCTCACCACTGAGAGTGTCGTGTACGCCACGGTCCATGGCGTCGTGAGTGGGATGCACCGGTGGCGCCGAGTTGGGAACTGAGGCGGTGCCACGCGTTCGGCGAATCTTGGAGACCGCCCTCTACGTCGAGGATCTTGATCGCGCGGTCCGCTTCTATGAGAGCGTGATGGGGCTGAACACCATGTCGCGCGGAGTTCGCTTGGCCGCCTTGGACGCTGGGGAGGGCACAGTGCTCCTGCTGTTTCTTCGTGGAGCCACTACTTCCGGAGCGTCGTTCGAAGGTGGGTGGATTCCTCCCCACGACGGTGCCGGCCCGGCGCACTTCGCCTTAGCGATCGACGCGGACGAACTCGATGTGTGGCGTCGGCACCTCGTGGCCGAGGGGATCGATATCGAGAGCGAGGTGAGCTGGGAACGAGGCGGCAGAAGCATGTACTTCCGGGATCCCGACGGGTACTCTGTGGAGCTTGCGACACCGGGTGTCTGGCCAGTCTTCTAACGGTCTTCCCCCACGTCGGCAGTCGTCTTTTTCGGAGCGTCCGAGTGACCCTAGACCCGCAGGCCCGGTTCATACTCGATCTCGCGGAGAGAAGCACACGCCCGCTGCTCGAGAGCCTCGATCCGCCAGCGGCACGACTGCAATATGCCGAAATGGTCGCTGCGGCCTCGGGAGAGCCACCGGCCGGAGTGTTGACTGAGGAAAGCACGATACCCGGCCCGGATGGCGAGCTGCCAACCCGGCTCTATCGCCCGCAGGGCGCTAAGGGTCCGCTCCCGATTCTCATTTTTTTCCATGGTGGCGGCTACGTGATCGGCGATCGGGATACCCATGATATTCCCTGTCGTCAGCTCTGTTTAGGCGCGGCGTGCCTGGTGGTGTCGGTCGACTACAGGCTCGCCCCTGAGCACCCGTTCCCGGCGCCGGTTGATGACGCTTGGGCGGCGACCCGTTGGGTGGTTGATCATGCGAGGGAGCTCGGGGGGGACCCTGCGTGTGTGGCCGTTGGCGGCGACAGCGCAGGCGGGAATCTGGCCGCGATCGTCTGTCACCTGGCGAAGCGGGAGGGCTCTCCGAAGCTGGCGTACCAACTCCTTATCTACCCGGGCACCGACCTCACGGGCAGCCTGCCATCGCACAAAGCGTTGGGGCAGGGCTACCGGCTCACGACCGAGCTTCTGGACTGGTTCATGAAGCATTATTTCAGCGACGGAGGGGATCGGGGTCAGCTCATCGCTTCGCCGCTGTTTGCCGATGACTTCGCGGACTTGCCCCCGGCCTTCATCCTCACCGCGGGATACGACCCGCTGAAGGACGAAGGCAGTGCCTATGCCGACAAACTGCGAGCGGCCGGGGTCGAGGCGGAGTTCGTGGAATACGGAGGAATGATCCACGGGTTCATTACGATGGGAGGGTTGATCGACGCTGCGGCGGAGTCCATGGAGGCGGGCGCGGCGGCGCTCGCGCGGGCGTTCGGCTCTCAAAAGGGGGGTGACTGATCGACGGTCCCGACCGGAGGTACTCCGACGAGGAGTTCGCGCTCATCCTGCAGCGGGCGGCCAAGCTACAAGACCGTGTAGACGGAGCTGCCCGATCTCCCGGTGTATCGGACGGTGCGCCGACGGCCAGTGGTTTATCCCTACAGGCCGTCCGCGATATCGCCGCGGAAGTGGGTCTGGAGAAGCGCTTCATCGACCAGGCCGCGGCTTCGCTTCTGCACGATCCGCCCGGGCAGGGTCGAAATCTTCTGGGAGGTGCGCTCACCTACCGGGTCCAGGACACGTTCGCGCGGACACTCACGCAAGCGCAACGCGTAGAGCTTCTCGACGTGGTGCGAGGGGCTCTCAACCATCAGGGCAGGATCAGAGACGTGATGGGAGCCGCGGAGTGGAGCAGCGTCGGACTTCCCAGTCGCACGACCGTGACCGTCCACTCGCACGACGACAGCGTTTCGATCCGGGTGTTCACCGATCTGTCGGGTGTGGCCTTGGCGATTTGGGCAACGACGCTCTTCATTTCGTTTGTCGTGGGAGTTGCGGTCCCCAGTTCCCTCCCGTTGCTTGCCGTGGCTATGGCCGTCGGCGTTGGGGTCGCGCGCACCATCTGGTCGGCCACGTCGAAGTTCTTTCGGCGTCGAACGGAACGGCTCCGCGAAGAGATTGCGTCATATCTGAACGACTGACGCTCTCGCCTTCGATGCCATTGTGACCACGACGATCCGTCCAAGCAGAGCTTCCGACCGCGAAGAGTTGGTGCGCATGGTGACCACGCTCTGGCCCGACGCCACCGAGAACGACGTCGAGAAAATGCTCGCGCTCCCACCCGCCGAGGGCATAGTGCTCGTCGCCGAGCGCGGCGACGGCACCTTGGGCGGTTTCGCCGAGATCGGGACCCGCAAATACGCGGAAGGCTGCGACACTTCGCCCGTCGCCTACCTGGAAGGCATCTGGACCGCCTCCGACCTGCGCCGCATCGGCATCGCTTCGGACCTGGTGCGGGAAGCGGAGGCCTGGGCTCGTTTCTCGGGGCTCACCGAGTTCGCGTCCGATAGCCAGATCGACAACCACGGGAGTGAGGCGTTCCACATCGCCGCGGGCTTCGAAGAAGCCGAGCGGAGTATCTGCTGGAGGAGAGCCGTGCCTCCGCAGCCGAGCTAGGCCACCACCGACGCCTCATGTGAACGCTTCACGAGACGGGTGTCACCGAGCCGCTCTGCGTGGCTCTCGAACTCGGCAGTAGGCCCTAGCCAGCGCAGTTCATCGACCGAATCGAAGAGGCGAGCGTCGGTCCTGAGCGTTGCTAGGTCCTTGAAGAGCAGCGCCAGCTCTCGACGCTCACCGAGTTCGGAGTCCGGGAAGTCTTCGATGGGTCCGTGCTGATTCAGAAGCCGCGCGGCGGTGACCTTACCGATGCGCGGAATGCCTGGAAAGCCGTCGGCGGCGTCGCCCACGAGCGCGAGAAAGTCGGGGATCAAGACCGGTTCGACACCGAATTTCTCCTTCACCGCGTCCGCGTCGCGGACCTGGTTTGCCCTACGGTCCACTTGCACGACCCGATCGCCGCGAACGCACTGCGCCAGATCTTTGTCAGGGGTCCAGATGGAAACCCTCTGCACGCTCTCGTCCTGCGATGCCAAGTGCGCGGCCGACGCCAGCCCGTCGTCCGCCTCGAGCTCGACCATCGGCCAAACCGCAACGCCCATGGCCTCTAGTCCTTCTTCGAGCGCAGCGAATTGCCTGCGCAGCGCCGGGTCGATGCCCGCCCCGGTCTTGTAATCGGCCCACATGTCGTTGCGAAACGACTCGATGACATGGTCGGTAGCCACACCGATATGGGTGGCTCCGGTCTCGAACATCTGCAGTACGGAGTGCAGCACGCCGTTGACCGCCGCGAATGGCCCTTCCTCGCCCTTGCTGAATCGGCGGATACCGTAGAACTGTCGAAACAGCTCGTACGTGCCATCTATCAAGTGAACGATCATGTTGCAGTATAAGACCTAGACCCACAGTGGTGTCGTTCGCCCCACCTAGCTCCGGAGATTCGATGGCCCCCGAAACCGTCCTGGCAGAAGCCACGTTCAACCGAAAAGTGCGCAGCTATTGGCTGCTTACGGGATCGATTCTCTGCGTGGTCACCGTCATCGGGATTCCCTTCCTTCCGTTGTGGCTCCTGTTCGGGCACCACTTCACCGAGCGGTACCTTCAGCGCATGAGCTGCACCCTGACCGATCGGTCGCTGAAGGTGACTCGCGGTATCCTGGTTCGTCAGGAAAAGACCGTGCCCTTGGACAAGATCACGGACCTGGGGCTCGTCGAGGGTCCCATCATGCGCTACATGGATCTGCAGGCCATTTCGGTCGAGACCGCCGGCCAGTCGGGGCCGGGCGCTCTTGTCCAACTAGTGGGTATCGAGGGCGCGCGAGAGTTCCGGGACACCGTTCTACGGCAGAGGGACGCTGTGGTAGCAGGGTCTCAGCCAGCCCTCCCCGTGGCCGCCGCGTCCGGGTCGACGAGCGAGGCGCAGGTCCTGGTCGAGATTCGCGACGCGCTGTTGCGTATCGAAGAGCGTTTGCCGGAGCGTTAACGGGGAGATGGACCTTCCACTAGCGAGCGACTGAAATGGAATTATTGAACGAGCGCCTGGCGGCCTTCCGCGGGGAGAAGGAAGAAGGCAGAGACCCCGCGGTTACCGCGCTCATGAACCGGTCGACGGACGAGCTGCGGGCATCGGGGATCCTGGATGGAGTGTGCTCCGTCGGCGACACCGCGCCGCTTTTTGCGCGTCCGAACCTCGATGGTGCGACCGTTCGACTCAGGACGTTGCTCAAACGCGGTCCGGTGGTCCTGAGCTTCTTCCGCGGCAGGTGGTGACCCTATTGTCGACTTGAGCAGGTTGCTCTCCAGGCCGCACTACCCGAGATCTCCGCGAAGGGCGCAACGCTCGTGACCCTTCAGCCTCAGCTTCAGGACTTCGCGCGACCTTGGGCCGAGGAAGACGGGATCGAGTTCGACGTGCTCATGGACTTGGGCCTAGGCGTCGCGCGTGATTACGGGCTTACGTTTCAAGTTCCGGACGATCTCCGGCGACTGTACATCGAGTTCTTCAAGCTGGATCTCGTGCGCTTCAATGGCGACGAGTCGTGGCAGCTCCCCATCCCAGCTACGTTCGTCGTCGACCCTGACGGGACCATCGTTTTCGCATCCGCCGATCCGGACTATACGGTGAGAGCCGAACCGTCCGAGATTCTGGCTGCAATCCCATAGAGTGAGGGAAAATCAATGAGCTCGAACACTGCGGACCTCAGCACTTTGCAGCGCGGAGAATTCCTATCGGCCGGGGCGGTGGCCTTAGCGGCGACCGCTTTCGGGGGCGGGAGCAGTCTGCTGCCTGACGAAAAAGCACCGGGGGCGGTCCGGCCTCGGCAGGAGTCGGACGTCGTGGCATTGACCTTCGACGTTTTCGGAACCGTTGTCGATTGGCGCACGTCGATCATTCGTGAGGGGCGAATGCTGTCTCAGGCGAAGGGACTCGAAGTGGACTGGGAGAGGTTTGCCGATGGGTGGCGCTCCGGGTATGGCCCCGCCATGAACCAGGTCCGCACCGGCGAGTTGCCGTGGATGAAGATCGATGACCTGCATCGCAGAATTCTCGACGACCTCCTGGTCGAGTTCGACATCTCTGGACTCTCCGAGGCTGAGATCGACAATCTGAACCGGGTATGGCATCGCCTCATCCCTTGGCCCGATACGGTGTTGGGCCTCGGCCGTTTGAAGTCGAAATTCGTGCTGTCCACGCTCTCCAACGGCAACGTATCGCTGTTGACCAACATGGCGAAGAACGCCGGCCTGCCGTGGGACTGTGTGCTGTCTGCCGAGCTATCCGGGCACTACAAGCCGGACGCGGAAGTGTACGAAAAGGCGGCGGATCTGCTGAGTCTTCCTCCCCATCGAATCATGATGGTCGCCGCGCACAAGGGAGACCTGCGGGCGGCTCAGCGCGTCGGCTTCAAGGCTGTGTGGGTGCCCCGTCCGCTCGAGTACGGGCCGAGCCGAACGATCGATACTACCCCCGATCCCGAGTTCGATTATTCGGCGACAGACTTCATCGATTTGGCCGCCCAGTTGTAGACGGTCCTGGGCGCCGCGGCGCGCGGTACCGCAGTCAGTCCGCGAGACCTAGCTGCGCCACGAGGGCCTCGGAGTAGTCCTCGAAGGGCATGGAAGCACGCGCAGCGAGCATCGCCTCGGCATCTGCGCCGGCGATGTAGCGGAGTCGAGTGGTCCCGTCCGTAGCGGCCCCGAAGATGACGTCGGCCGTCTGGTCTGGCGTGGAGTAGTTGTCCTGACGCGCGCGAGCGCCCGTCATCATCTTCACCACTTTCTCCGTATAAACGTCTGTCGATCCGTCGCCCGAAGCGTCCAGCGACCTGCTGCCGAAGTCCGTGTGCACTCCACCGGGTTCAACGATCTTGGCCTGCAGGCCGAAGAAGCCGAACTCGTATCGCAGCGACCGTTCACGATCCGGAAGGGCTCGGTTCCCACTTGGCGGACCGCGGCTCCGTCCGCAAAGATGCCGACGTGGTCGAGCGGCACGGGTTCACCGGCCTCGAGCGTAGCGTGCAGGCACGCCGCGTCGCTCGGCTCGACCCCGATGATGGCGGTGTCGGGCCGCATCGACTTGATGTACGCCAACACGCCGGCGAGTAGTCCGCCCCCGCCGACCGGAACGAAGATCGCGTCGATCGGCTCCGGGTGTTGCTCCAGGATCTCGACGGCAACGGTGCCCTGGCCTGCGATGACATCGACATCGTCGTACGCATGTACGAACACCGCATCCCGCTCATCGACGAGCCGGAGCGCTTCGTCGCACGCATCGTCGTAGGTGTCCCCGTGCAGAAGCACCTCCTCGCCGAGCGCACGAACCGCCTGGACCTTGATCTCCGGAGTAGTCGTCGGCATGAGAATCGTCTCCTGCATACGCCAGCTTCTGCGCCGCCAGCGCCACGCCCTGCGCATGATTGCCCGCCGACGCCGCGACCAGGCCGCGCGCCGCTTCCTCCGCGCTCAGCGAGACGATCTTGTTGTACGCACCCCTGAGCTTGAAGGAGTGCACGGGCTGTAGGTCTTCACGTTTCAGGAGAACACGAGCGCCCAGGCGTTCGGACAGGCGCCGCTCCTGTTCCAGCGGCGTCCTGCGAGCGATTTCGTGGGCCCGGGCCCGGGCGCGTTCGATTTGTTCAACGATGGACTGCATGGTGGTAGCTATAGGGGCGACATTGTAGCGCGCAGGCGGTGGCAGCCGAGTCGGAGTAGCGCCGAGTGATGAGGGAAGATGGGACTATATGGTAAGTATGTACTCCCCCGAGTAGTTCACCTGGCGTGCAGCGCCAGGCCCAACATGCGCCAACGAGAAAAGTTGGTGCCGTTGGCGAGCGGTCGCGTCCTGGAAGTCGGCATGGGCTCAGGGCTCAATCTGCCGTTCTACGACGCGCGCCGGGTCACAAAGGTATGGGGCCTGGAGCCCTCTCCGGAGATGAGCAAGATGGCCTCGGCCGCCGTGGAGGCCGTTGCCTTCGATGTCGAGTTCGTGTCGGCGGGCGGCGAGCAGATTCCGTTGGACAGCGAGAGCTTCGACACCGTACTCATGACGTTCACGCTCTGTACGATTCCCGACGCCGAGCGCGCGCTGAGGGAGATCGCTCGTGTCCTGAAACGAGGAGGTCAGCTACTCTTTTGTGAGCATGGCGCCGCGCCGGACGCCGGTGTACGCCGGTGGCAGAACCGCATCGATCCCCTGTGGCGACGATTGGCCGGAGGTTGCCATTTGAACCGGGACATTCCGGGTCTGATCCGTCGCGGGGGCTTCGAGATCACACGAATGGACACGATGTACATCCCCGGCTGGCGCCCTGCCAGCTTCAACTACTGGGGCGCTGCTGCGAAAGCACGAGCATGACCCGCCGAGCAGGCGGGCCCTTGTGGCCGACGTGACTGCGTTTCACAGTGAGCGCCGCCGGGTGTCCCCCCAAATCGATGGATGATGCCATGAGACGCATGTTTGAAGCCCGATCCTTGGCGGTGCTGCTCGCGCTGTTGGCCGCAGCCGTTCCGAAGGTGGAGGCTCAGGCACCCGACCCCGATCCGGCGCGCTTTGACGATGACATGGCTGCATTTGCGCGGTCGGACGCCAAGAACAGTGTTCCGGATGCCGCGACGGTCTTCGTTGGCAGCTCGAGCATTGTTCGCTGGAACACCGCGGAACGGTTTCCCCACATGCGGCTGCTGAACAGGGGTTTTGGCGGATCCCACGTCTCGGACGTGAACCACTTCATCGAAGAAACCGTGCTCCGGTACTCCCCTGATGTGGTCGTCTTCTACGCTGGAGACAACGATACTTCGGCGGGTAAGAGCAGCGAGCAGATCTTCGAAGACCTACGGGACTTCGCTGAGGGCGTCATGCACTCGAATTCCACGACTCAGGTCGTCTTCATCTCGGTCAAGCCCAGTCTCTCTCGCTGGACAGTGTGGCCGCAGATGGTCGCCACCAACACGCTCCTGCGGGCGTATGCCGACAAGCATGCGAACGTGCACTACGCGGACGTTGCCACTCCGATGTTGGGCGCGGACGGCGAGCCGATACCGGAGCTCTTCGTTCGGGACGGACTCCACATGACTGAGGCCGGGTACGACATCTGGACGAGGGTTGTCGGGTACCTGCTCGCCCGGCTCCGTTAGCCGTTCGGTGTGGCTGACGACCTGGAGCTGATCAGGTGAGTGACGCCCAGGTCGGCCGTCCACGTGGCCCGATGTCAGGGCCCCGGTATATGCATGTGCCGACGTTCATGCGGACTCCACTGATCGAGGATGCGTCGGAGTTCGATGTCGCGCTCGTGGGCGTGCCCTATGATGGAGCCGTGACCAACCGACCCGGTGCGCGGCACGGACCACGAGAAGTACGCAACGCCTCGACCATGATGCGCGCCATCCATCCGACCACGAGAGTAAACCCCTACGAGCGCATCAGGGTCGGTGACGGTGGGGACGTGCCGTTCACTCGAGTGTACGAGCCCGAGGCTGCGCATGACGACATCGAGCAATTCATTGCCGGCTTCAATAGGCAGAGGGTCCTCACCCTGGCGGTTGGGGGTGACCACTCGATCACTCTGCCGGTGCTTCGGGGACTGGTCTCCGACGGTCCCGTGGGCCTCATCCACATCGACGCGCATACCGACACCTGGGACGAGTTCATGGGTTCACGCTATAACCACGGCGCTCCGTTCCGTCGGGCGGTCGAGGAGGGACTCATCGACCCGGCCCGAACGATTCAGATCGGTATCCGCGGAGCGCAGGACTCGACGGAGGGGTGGGACTACTCGGCTGCGTCGGGCATGCGGGTCGTGCCCATGCACGAAGTGACTCAGTCGGGCGTCGAGGCCGTGGCCGAAGAGGCTCTTCGTATCGTGGGCTCGGGGCCTACCTACCTTTCGTTCGACATCGATAGCATCGATCCGGCTTATGCGCCCGGGACGGGCACGCCTGAGATCGGTGGCCTCACCTCGGTCGAAGCCCTCATTCTTCTGCGGGCCCTGCGGGGCGTGGAGCTGATGGGGGCCGATGTGGTCGAGGTGGCACCACCTTTCGATCCGACCGGCGGCACATCCCTCATCGCCGCTACTGTCCTGTATGAGCTGCTGTGTCTGGTGGCTGAGGGCGATGAGTCGCCGGAGGGGGGCGAGGCGTGACTGACTTCTGGCAACGCGATCGGCATCAGTCGGCTGCGCTCGAACTGGGCGGAGGCCGGGTGATGATCGTCGGCGACGATCCTCATATATGCGTATATGTTGCACTCGTCCTCAAGCGCTTGGGGTTCCAGTCCTCCGCGAACACGAATCCATTGGAGGCGCTTGAGAAGCTTCTGGCGAATCCCACGGAGTGCCGCATTCTGTTGACCGATCAGAAGATGCCGGAACTCTCCGGGCTGGATCTGATCAATCGTGTGTGGGCCGCTCATCCCGACTTCCCGGTCGTCCTGATGTCGGGCTATGGCTGGGGCATCTCTCCTTCGGCACTGCCGGGCGTCGGATTCCTGAGCAAGCCCTTCGAGATTGCCGATCTCGAAAAGGTGCTTCGCTACGCGCTGAAAGCAGCGGAATAGCGGTGAAGCCCGCGCGACTCGAGAAGCAACTGGGGCTGTGGGACGTCTACGCCATTGCCACAGGCGCAACGCTCAGCTCGGGCTTCTTTCTCCTGCCTGGGCTCGCAGCGGCCGGGGCTGGGCCGGCCATGCCTCTCTCGTATCTGCTCGCGGGGCTGATCCTGCTTCCGGGGCTCTTCAGCATGGTGGAGCTCGCGACCGCGATGCCCCGTGCTGGTGGCATCTACTATTTCCTGGACCGGAGCATGGGTCCGCTGGTAGGAGCGATAGGCGGATTCGGAACCTGGATTGCCATCATCCTGAAGTGTGCGTTCGCACTCATCGGAGTCGGCGCGTACCTGAAACTCTTCCTCCCGGGCCTGCAAATGGGTCCGATCGCGGCGGGGTTCGCGATCTTCTTCGGTGGGGTCAACTACTTCGGAGCCAAAAAGAGTGGGTCGTTTCAGCTACTGCTTCTGATTGGGCTCCTCATCCTGCTCACCTGGTTTTGTGGCGTTGGCGTGCTTCAAGTCGAGGTGGGCAACTTCAGCAGCTTTTTCGAGGTGGGCGGCGCAGGGATAGTCAGCACCGCCGGGCTAGTCATCGTCAGCTACATGGGATTGACTAAGGTCGCCAGTGTCGCGGAGGAAGTGAAAAACCCAGAGCGCAACTTGCCTCTGGGCATGTTTCTCGCTTTTGGCAGCATCATCACGATCTACATCGTAGGCACTTCGGTGATGGTCGGGGTCGTAGGAGTGGAGACTCTGAGCCAGGGCGGTGGAGTTCTGACGCCGGTCGCCACGGTGGCCGAGGCTCTGGTGGGTCCGTGGGGCGCGGCCATCATGACGGTGGCCGCGATACTTGCGTTCTCGTCGGTCGCAAATGCAGGGATCCTCGCCGCGTCCCGCTACCCGCTCGCGATGGGAAGAGACAAGCTCTTGCCCGTCCTGTTCAGCCACGTCGGAGGGCGAGGAACGCCAACCGTCGGCATAGCGGTCACCGTGGCGATGATTCTGCTCTCGGTCACGCTCTTCGACCCAACGGGAATCGCGAAGCTCGCGAGCGCGTTTCAGATGGTATTGTTCGCGCTCGCCTGCCTTGCGGTGATCGTAATGCGGGAGAGTCGGATCGAGTCGTACGACCCTGGCTTCCGCTCTCCTTTGTATCCTGCCGTGCAGATCCTCGGTATTCTCGGCCCCTTCTGGATGATCGTGACCATGGGGATCCTGCCAACGCTCTTCACAGGTGGACTGATCGTCTTCGGCGCGATGTGGTACACGTACTACGCTCGCGACAAGATCGACCGAGAAGGCGCGATTTTCCACGTCTTCGAACGACTCGGACGGCAGCGATACGGGGGGCTGGACCGGGAGCTTCGCGAGATCATGAAGGAACGGGGGCCGCGCGAGGCCGACCCGATCGATCGGCTGCTCACGCATGCTCGTCTGCTCGACTTGGAGGGGCCCGTCGCTTTTGAAGACTTGGCGAACCAGGCGTCTGATCTGCTTGCTTTGGACGTGCCCGTGACCGCCAGCCAACTGTGTGAGGCATTCCTCCTGGGCACGCGCACGGGGGCTACCCCGGTTTCGCACGGTGTCGCACTACCGCATATGCGGTCGGAGTTGCTCGACCGCTCCCACCTCCTTCTGGCTAGAGTGACAAAGGGAGTGCGCTTCGTGAGCGAGCCGGGTAGGGTTGAGCGCGCGCCGGCGGAGACGATTCGAGCCGTGTTCTTTCTGGTGAGTCCCGAGGCGGATCCGGGACAGCACCTCCGGATTCTGGCTCAAGTCGCGCGTCGCGTGGATCAGGACAGCTTCATGCCCGAATGGCTAGGGGCTGAGAGCGACGAGCAGCTGAAAGAGGCGTTGTTCCGAAACGAGCGCATCTTCGTGATGGTGCTCGGGAAAGATCAGCCAGGCTCCGCTCTCATCGGTTTTCAGCTGCGTGAGGTGTCGCTCCCCGATGGGACGTTGATCGCGATGATCCGCCGCAGTGATGAGCTCGTCATCCCGAGAGGTGACACCGCGCTGCTCGACGGCGACCGGATCACCGTAATCGGACGGCCGGAGGGGATAAGCACCCTGCGCGACCGCTACGGCGGGACTGCGTGAGCCCACCTCGTATTATCGTACCATACTTTCAATGTATGAAAGTCAATGTTTTAAAGGGTATTTTTTCGGTTAGTTTCGGTTCCAGCCCTCGTCCTTTTCGCGCCGCTGATCCATCGATTCGCCCCAACCCGTGTGGTCGTGCTCCTGGTCTCACTAGTTGGATGCCTCTTACGCCGTTCGGGTTGCGATTAGTCTCGAAGGGGCCGAAGGTACGATCCACGAAATCGCTGACGGAGACGTGAAGAATGCCAAGATCGCCTAGGGCCCTCGCCCTCCTCGTGGTAATACCGCTGTTCCTGAGTTCGTGCGCAGGAGTAGACGAAAGTGACACCGAGGTCGCTGGTGCGGCCGGAGGCGTCCCGACGTTCACCGTCGACCCCTCGTGGCCGCTCGAGATGCCCAACAAGTGGATCATGGGCTCTGTCACCGCGGTCTTCGTGGACGCGCAGGATCATGTCTGGGTGACTCACCTGCCCGAGACGCTCACGCCCGAGGAGATCTCGGTGGTTCAGAACCCACCGCTGGGTACGTGCTGCGTGCCCGCGCCTGTAGTGATCGAGTTCGATCCTGAGGGCAACGTGGTCCAGGGGTGGGGTGACCCGTCGACTCAGGACATCTCCGAGTTCCCGCGCAACGCGCACGGGCTGTTCATCGACCACAACGACTTCGTTTGGATTGGGACGTTCCGGCATCACCGCCTGATGAAGTTCACGCGTAGCGGAGAGTTGGTGATGCAGATCGGAGAGTACGAAGTGAACGCGGGCAGCAACGACGAGAGCCTTCTGGGAGGTCCGGCCGGGATCTGGGTCGATCCGTCGACGAATGAGGTCTTCGTAGCCGACGGGTACCGCAATCGCCGCGTCGTCGTCTTCGACGGGGAGACAGGCGCCTACCTACGCCACTGGGGCGCCTACGGAGAAATACCGGACGACGACTACCGATACGATCGTGAAGCGGCCAGCGAACCGCCTCGTCAGTTTTCCACCGTGCACGGCCTCATGGGCTCGCACGACGGACTCATCTACGTGGCCGATCGCCGTGGCAATCGCATTCAGGTCTTCCAGCAGAGCGGCGAGTTCGTCACCGAGAAGATCATCGCCCCTGAGACGCGAGCATCGGGCTCTGCGTTCGTGGTGGGGCTGTCGCCAGATGCGGATCAGGAGTGGCTCTACCTCGCGGACGGAACCAACCACAAGGTGTGGGTCCTTCGCCGTTCCGACTTGGAAGTCGTGGGTGAATTCGGGCGAGGCGGCCGCCAGGTCGGCCAGTTCCTGCGACCACACGGTATGAGTGTGGACTCGCAGGGAAATATCTATGTGGGTGAGGCCTCGACGGGTCGGCGGGTGCAGAAGTTCACGGTCTCAGGCGGTTGAAGCCGGGTCCTTGCTGATTTGCCGGGCGTTCGAGGGACTCGGTGCGCACCGACTCTGGCTGGACGTCAAAGTCGACAATCATCGAGCGCGACGTCTCTACTCATCGATGGGTTTCCGTGAAGAGGGACTCCTCCGGGACTGTCTGAAGGTAGGCGCCCGCTTCGAGTCGCTCGTGGTAATGTCGATGCTGGCTGAGCAGTATCTTGAGCGACGGTCGTGACCTCGAAACCCACTCGGATGCAGAGGTCGGCGGCTCGATGTTTAGGCGTTCGAGTTCCTGGTCGCGGGGAGGAAGAGATCTCTGACACACACGACTCACGCAGGATGACGCTTTGAGGTCGGACGAGAAGCAGCTGGCGCCGGGCCGGGCCCTTCTGCTGCCCACCGCCTTCGCGCTGGGCCTCGTCGTGCTAGGCGTCCTGCGCCCAGAGCCTGCGATCACGCGCGCGATGGTAGGAGCAGCCGGCGTGCTGTTCATCTGGGCCGCTGCGCTGTTCGTGAGGGCGCGAGGCGCTGGGCGGACGCTGGCGTTGAGTGTCGTTGCGCGGAAGCCTCACTACGTGCAGTCCAGCGCACAACTCGTGCTCTATGCCTACTGGGGCTATCACGTGCCGAGTATCCGCCTGTTCTACTCTTTGATCTTCGCCCAGCTCGTTTTCGCCTTCGCGTTCAGCAGCTTGTTGGCGTGGTCCCGACGCAACGAGTTCGAGCTCGGCTTCGGGCCGCTGCCCATCATTCTCAGCATCAACCTGTTCCTGCTGTTCCGTCCCGAGTGGTTTCACTGGCAGTTCGCGATCATCGCCCTCGGGTACCTGGCCAAGGAGTTCATCCGCTGGGACAAGGGCGGACGCTCCACACACGTCTTCAACCCCTCCTCGTTCCCACTGGCGGTGTTCTCACTCGTGCTCATCCTGACCGGCACGACCGACACCACGCTCGGCATCGAGATTGCGACGACACTGTTCAATCCGCCGCATATGCATTTGCTGATCTTCCTGGTGGCGCTGCCGGCGATGCTGCTCTTCGGCGTTACGACGATGACGCTGTCCGCGGCCGTGACGACGTACCTGTTTGGACTCGCGTACTTCGGGGTGACGGGCACCTACCTCTTCTTCGACTCCTACATCCCCATCGCGGTCTTCGTGGGGATGACGCTGCTGTTCACGGACCCGTCGACGTCGCCGAGGACGGAGTCGGGACGAGTCTTCTTCGGCGTGCTCTACGGGATGGGTACGATCGCCATGTTCGGCGTCCTGAGGCTGGTCGACGCACCGACGTTCTACGACAAGCTGCTGCCGGTTCCGATCCTCAACATGCTTATTCAGATCCTCGATCGATCGGTCACCACGGGACCGCTGCGAGTGGTGGATTTGTCCAAAGTGGGTACGGCGCTCAGTGCGAGCCGACGCAGGCTGGCCACCGTCGCGATGTGGGTCCTGCTCTTCGCGGGTATCGCCGCCGCCGGCGGTGTCGGCGACGGTCACCGGGGTCAGTGGGTCCCGTTCTGGCAGACCACATGCGCTGAGGGTTCGCAGCGGGCGTGTGACTACTTGGCGGTGCAGCAACAGAATCTGTGCGAGCGGGGGTCCGGCTGGTCGTGCAACCAACTGGGGATTCTGTTGGTCGTACAGATGGGGGACGAGGAGGAAGCGCTGGGCGTGTGGAGCTACGGCTGCTCGTTGGGTTTCTCGGCAGCGTGCGACAACGCGGCACGGCTGGAGGTGGGTTCGACGACGTTCGCGAGCGCCGGTCTGGCGCCGAGCGATCTGCCGATCGTGTTGCGCGGTAGCAAGGGGCCCGTTCGGGAGCAGGACACGGCGGCTCTGTACGTCCTAGCGTGCGAGAGGGGGTGGACGAGTGCGTGTGGATCGAGCTTCGTGGATCCCGCGCCATGACTTGAGGTGGGCATGGGAAAGTTGCTGCGCAGGCTACGAGGCCTGGCCGGAGTTGGTGTTACCTGGGGTGCGATGTGGGCCGGTATCGGAGCCGGGATCGGCCTCATCATCGGGATCGTGGAGCCAGACGCTTGGCGTTGGACCAATCCCGTTCTTGATTGGGCGTACGGCATGGGCCTCTACGGTTTCGTTTCCGGGATCGGATTCGGCACCTTGCTCTCGCTGAAGGAAGGGCGGAAACGCTTATTCGATCTCTCGCTGGGGCGGGTCGTGCTCTGGGGTCTCGTGGGCTCCGCAGCGGTTCCAATCATCTTCTCGATGCTCGGTGTCTTGGGAGTAGCGGGTGCATCTCTTGTCGAAGTCATCGAAGTGATCATGGTGACCGGATTCCTCGGCGGGACGTTTGCTTCGGGCTCCGTTGCGATCGCCCGGTCCGCTCAACTGAAGCCGGGTGAGGAGATGGGCCTGCTACTGGACGATCCCGCCGGGTTCTAGAAGGCCGCTCGGGAGGGGCTCGCGTACTCGGGCTCGGACCCGCATGATGGTCGGTCTGGATTTCGTGCTCCCGGGCGCTCGTGTGCCGACACACCACTGACAGGAGTCTCAACGATGCTCAAACGGACCCTCACGCTCAGCCTCGCGGCGCTCGCGGCCGTAGTGCTCGTCTCTGCCGAAGCAGCCGCTCAGGACAATCCACGTTTCGGCGTGTGGAAGCTCAGGTCCGACGCTCCCCCGCCGCAGGTCAACATCATGACCTACGAGCCGTACATGGGCAC
>DQPL01000110.1 GCA_015664885.1 Gemmatimonadota bacterium | reverse complement strand
CGGAACGGAAGAGAGGACCCTCCTTTGCCTCGCGAGTCGACTCGGGCGAGAGCCGAACGAGGTTGGGCAGCGTTCATTGCCGGCTAAACGTGGCGGCCCCTTCGCTCTCAACCCAAACCCGCGTAGATTCGCCGCCCATGAAAAGCTACCAGTTCCGAGACTACGGTCAGCCGCTGGAGGCCATCGAGGCCCCGACACCCGAGCCAGCCGGCAGCGAGCTGTTGATGCGCGTCGACGCGTGCGGGGCGTGCCACAGCGACGTGCACGTGTGGGAGGGCGAATACGACATGGGCGGTGGGCGGAAGCTGGACGTTCGCACCGGCCGAGACCTGCCCTTCACACTCGGGCACGAAATCGTCGGCGAGGTGATCGCGATGGGGCCGGACGCCGAAGGCGCGGCCATCGGAGACCAGCGGGTCATCTTCCCGTGGATCGGATGCGGGGCGTGCGAGACCTGCGAGCTCGGCAAGGAGCACCTGTGCCTCAAGACGCGCGCGCTCGGCACCTTCGTCCAGGGCGGTTACAGCGATCACGTGATCGTGCCGCATGCGCGCTACCTCTTCGACTACGGTGACGTAGGTGCCGAGCTCGCGTGCACGTACGCGTGCTCGGGCGTCACCGCCTTCAGCGCAATCAGGAAAGTCGTCGACCTGCGCGGAACGCACATCGTCATTCTGGGAGCGGGCGGCGTCGGGCTGTCCGCGTTGCGCATGGCCAAGGCGCTCACGGACTTCGAGGTGATCGTCGTCGACGTTCGGCAGGACGCACTAGACGCTGCGACGGAGGCCGGAGCGGACCACGTTGTCGATGCGTCGGACCAGAACGCGCACCGCCAGATCAAGAGCCTGAGCAACGGCGGTGTGTGCGCGGCGATCGACTGCGTGGGCGCGGCGGCCACCGCCAAGCTGGGCATGCGCTGTCTGGCCATGAGCGGCGTGCTCGTCGTCGTCGGCCTGTTCGGCGGGTCACTCGAGGTCTCGCTTCCGCTGCTGCCGCTGAAAAACATGACGATTCGCGGATCCTTCCTCGGCAGCCTCGCCGAAATGGGCGAGCTCATGTCCTTGGTGCGTGCGGGCCAAATCGGCACCATCCCGGTAGAAACCCGGGCACTAGCTGAGGCACAACAAACACTGGACGACCTGGCGGCGGGAACCCTCGTCGGCCGGGTCGTTCTCACTCCCTGACGGACGAAACTCCCATGTCACGAGCTGCTACCGTCGTGATCAGCCTCGCCGTGCAGGACCTTAGCGCATCCCGCGCGTTTTACGAGACGCTCAGCTTCACGATGATCGGCGGCGAACCAGACCAGAACTGGCTCATCCTTCGCAATGGCGAGGCGACGATCGGCCTCTTCTAGGGCATGTTCGAGCAGAACATCATGACGTTCAATCCGGGCTGGTCAAGCGATGGCGAGCATTCAGAGTCGTTCACCGACATCCGTGATCCGCAGAAACAGCTCAAAGCTGATGGTGTGACCCCGATCTCGGAAGCTGACGAATCGACTACCGGGCCTGCCAGTCTGACGATGGTCGATCCCGATGGGAATACGATCCTGTTCGATCAACATCGATAGGACTCGCCCCCTCTCGGATCGGCTAGCGGCTGCGCCGGCACAGCCTACATCAAGCGATGACGCAACCCTCCGGTCGATCGCAGTCGGGATCGAGCGGCATCATCTCGAGTCGCACCAGCTCCGCGTTGACCGCCGCGAGGTCGGTCGCCCAAACGTCCTCGAGTCGGTCGGTATAGCCCCGCAGTTCGTTCACGAGAATGTCGAAGATCTCGGACATGTTGTTCATGGGCCTGCCGTCCCCACGCTCCGCCATCGACATCAAATTCGCGAGTCGGTTGTTGACCTTGATGGGGAAATTGAGCGGATCCTGGTTGCTCTGATTACGGACCTGGTAGATGTCCGCTTCCACAGCGGACGCATTGCCCGTGAGGCTCTCGGCGGCCTCGGCTAGGCCGAGGTCGTCGGACTGATCCAGTCGGTCTTGCAACTGGGCCATCACGCGACGAATCGCGATAACGGCCTGGTTGGCTTCCGTCACTTTGTCCCGCACTTGCCGCGAGAACTCATACTGAGCGCGTAGATCCTCATCGCTGACCTCGGGAATCCACGGGTTCCGCTCGACCGTGAGCGGCGCGCTTTCGGTCCGTCCGTCAATCGTGAGGCGCACGCTGTACTGCCCGGGAGGCACTGCGGGGCCCATGCGAGGCGCGCCCCAAAAAATCATGCCCTCGAAGTTGGTCCAAGGCTCGGTGCGCAGATCCCAGGTGAGGTGATTGAGACCCGGGTCGGTGGAGAGCCTGGGGCCCCCCCCCCCACGACCTCCTCTACCTTCCGCGGGCTCGTCGTCATCCTCCGGCGGAGCCGGCTCGAACGTACGCAACACCTCTCCCTCCGAGTCCAGGATCTCGAGTTTGGCTTCGTTAGGCGTGTCTCGGAGCCACCAGGCCAGCGAAACACCCGGGGCCGAGCGTACCGCAAGCGGCGGGTTGAAGAGCTCCACAGCCTCGGCCGTCATGTTCGGCGTTGCTTGGCGGAGCGGTCCAAAGTTGTCGAGCACCCAAAACCCCCGGCCGTGCGTGCCGATGACCAACTCGTTGTCCTTGGCGATCACGTCGACCACGGGGATGTCCGGAAAGCTCGGGTTCAATTCCTGCCACATCGCGCCGTCATCGTAGGAGATGTACACGCCGTGCTGCGTGGCCGCGTAAAGAAGCCCCACGCGGTCCGGGTCTTCACGCACCGCGTTCACATAAGCGTCCTCGCGAATACCGTTCACGATCTTGGTCCACGTCTGGCCGTAGTCCTCGGTCTTGAAGATGTACGGTGAGAAGTCGTCCAACAGCGGCAGGCGCACCGAGACGTAGGCGCCTCCACGTGCGAACGCCGAGGCGTCGATCTGGCTCACGCGACCAAAGTCGGGCATGCCGGGCGGCGTGACGTTCGACCAGGTGTCTCCGCCGTCCTGCGTGACATGCACGAGGCCGTCGTCGGATCCGGTCCAAATCACATCAACGTCCGTCTTGCCCGGTCCGACCGAGAAGATCGTCGCGTAAACCTCCGGGCCGTTCATGTCGCCGGTGATCGGACCGCCCGAGTGCTGAAGCGTCATCGGATCAGCGCGCGTCAGGTCCCCACTCAGCGCAGTCCAGCTGGCACCCGCGTCTGTCGTCATCCAGAGTCTCTGTGACGACACGTAGAGGCGGTTGGGATCGATGGGCGAGAAGATGATCGGGAACGTCCACTGCCAGCGCTCGACGAGGTCGATAGCGGGTTCGCCCGAATAGAACCACGGATACGGGTTCACCTCGCGCGTAGTGCCGTGCTTGCGATTGAACTTGTCGACGTAGCGGCCGTTGTTCGTGCCCGAGTAGAAAACGTCGACGTCCTTGGGGTCGGGCGCGATGTAACCGGGCTCACCGCCCCCCGCACGATAGGCGACGTCCATCGAACCCTCGGTGACGCTGCGGCTGTCATCGTCGCCGCCGCGCCCGCCTCCGAAGCCTCGCCCGCCACCACCGAAGCCGAAACGCGAGGCGTTCCAGTTGAAGGGAAGGCAAAGCGTGCTGTTGTCCTGCTGCGAGCCACACACGTGATAAGGTATGTGCGCCGTCGTGACGGCATGATAGAACTGAGCGGTCGAGAAGTCCTGTTGAGTCCAACTCTCACCCGTATTCGTCGAAACGGCCCCGCCCCCGTCATTCCCGACGACGAGGTGCG
The DNA here is from genome assembly GCA_015664885.1 of Gemmatimonadota bacterium. Lineage (GTDB taxonomy): Bacteria > Gemmatimonadota > Gemmatimonadetes > Longimicrobiales > Gaopeijiaceae > UBA1138. The sequence continues at coordinate 12,099 of DQPL01000110.1, read as the reverse complement.
TGGGGTCATCGGGGTCGATCCACAGGTCGTGGAAGTCCCCGTGTGTCCCATTGTTGATGGTCTCGTACGTCTCACCGCCGTCATCCGAGCGGAAGAACGACGTGTTCTGCATGTACACCACGTCCTCATCCATCGGGTCCGCGAAGACGTGGGTGTAGTAGAAGGCACGCTGACGAATGGCGCGGGCGTCGTTGACCAATGTCCAGGTCGCGCCGGCGTCGTCGCTAGAGAAGAGTCCACCGTCGTCGTTCTCGAAGAGCGCATACACACGGTCTGAATTCGCCGGAGAGACCGCCAGGCCGATGCGGCCCACGAGCCCACTCTGCGGCATGCCCGGATTGCGGGTCATCTCGGTCCAGGTCTCACCGCCGTCGGTGCTCTTGAACATGCCGCTGCCCGGACCACCGCTCGACATCTGATATTCCTTTCGGTACGCCTCCCACAGCGCTGCATACAGCACGTCCGGATTGTTCTGATCGATGACGATGTCGATCGCGCCGGTCTCGTCATTGCGGTAGAGAACCCTGTTCCAGGTGTCCCCTCCATCAGAGCTCTTGAAGACTCCGCGCTGCTCGCTGGGAGCGCCGTACTTGCCGAACGACGCCACAAAAACGACGTCCGGGTTGGTCGGGTGGATCCGGATCTTCGAAATGCCGTGGGATTCGCCGAAGCCGACATGCTGCCAGATCTCTCCCCCGTCGCGGCTGCGGTACACGCCATCGCCGGGCAGGATGTTGCCTCGGATGCACGTCTCACCTGTACCGATAAAAATCAGATCGGGGTCGGTATCACTGACCGCCACCGCACCGACCGATGCGGAGTTGATCTGGAAGTCCGTAACAGGTGCCCAGTTGTCACCGGAGTCGGTCGTCTTCCACAGGCCACCACCCACCGCTCCGAAGTACGCCTCGCTCGGTCGCCCCTTCACGCCGGTCACGGCAATCGATCGTCCGCCTCGATCTGGACCGATGTTGCGCCACTGGTAGCCGGCCAGAAACGCCGAATCGAGCACGACCGCGTCTGCGGACGACTGCTGGGTGGCCGCTGGGGGAGCGGAGAGCAGGAGCGGCAGGATCGCGATCAGTAGTGCGGAGCCAGAGAGCGGGAGACGCTTCGATGTCATAGTTCGTTGCGGAGGAAGGGCGATTGCAGGTCTTCGGCAGAAGTCAAAGTAGACTGGGGCGGGCGATCTGGCACGGGCCGCAGGGGGTCGGCAGCGGCCACCCCTCCCAACCCGCCACCCGTCCCCCTACCTTGTTGCCCCGCGAGTACACGACCCTCATCGCCGACCAAAGCCGCATGGACCTGAAGATCACCGGAACCGTCAAGAAATTGCTGGAGGAGCAGTCTGGTGAAAGCCAGAAGGGTCCTTGGCGCAAGCAGGAGTTCATCCTCGAGACCGAGGGGAACTACCCGAAGCAGATCTGCATCGTGCAGTGGGGCGACAATATCGATTCGTTCGGCGTGCAAATCGACGAGCGCGTCACGGTCTCGATCGATATCGCAAGCCGCGAATACAACGAGCGCTGGTACACGGACGTAAAAGCCTGGAAAGTCGAGCGGGAAGGTTCCGGAGGCACTCCACCGATGCCCGACGACGAGCCCTTCCCGGACCCGGCGGACTCCGGGGACGGGGACGGGGACGACGGGCTGCCGTTCTGACGCTGGCGCAGTCCGTCGACGCCGTAGGCTGAGGCTCCGGCCGCGGCGGTTCTCCTCAGCTCGGCACGCGAACGTCGGTTCCCGGCGGGTAGCACATCAAAGCGCCGGACGGAAAGAGCGTGGCGTCGAGCAGTTGCTTGAACGGGAGCATGCCCTCGTTGAAGTCCACGGTCTCCCAGGCCGAAATGAAGGTGGGGTGGACGCGAATCACGTTCTCGAGCGGATCAGCCCACGCCCCTCATCTGTTTATTTCTCCTTGTATCTCGCGACTGATTTTGGGAGATTGTGCACTGACTTCAACAGACAAGCCGATACCGATATGTCCGAGTCGAAAGACGGAAGCTCCACGGCCGAAGCCCCCGAAGCGGCCAGCCAACCGACGAGTCGCCTCCCTATGGAAGACAGCACTGTCGATGCACGGCCCACAGTCCCGGGCGCGATGGAGTACGACTATACCAATTTCTATTTCGGCTCCGGGAGCGACGCATTCGCCCTTTTGGAGCCGTTCGACGATTGGTGGCGTGAGGTCAAGCCGTCCGGCTACTACCTCTACGAGTTGCCGCTGCACTCCGTGCCGGGGACGCGGGTCGACGTCGAGGACACCAAAACGGGCGAGATGCGCCGTGGCCTCGTCAACTTCGCCTCCTACAACTATCTCGGGCTGTCGTATCGCCCGGAGGTCAAGCAGGCGATCAAGGACGCCGTGGATATCTACGGCGGTGGCTCGTCCGGCTCGCCCATTCTGAGTGGGACAACCGCCTTACATACTCAGCTCGCAGAGGAAGTCGCCGCGTTCAAAGGAAAAGAGGCGGCGCTGATCTTCCCGACGGGCTACAGCGCCAACGTGGGAACGATCGCCGGACTGATGCGCTCCGGTGACCTGATCGTCGCCGACCAGTTCGCGCACGCGAGCGTGGTCGACGGCATGATTCTGTCCAAGGCGAAGTCACGCTTCTTCCGTCACAACCGCGTCGACGACCTCGAAAAGAAGCTCAAGGGCTTCGACGGCAAGAAGCTCGTCATCATCGAAGGTGTTTATTCGATGGATGGTGACGTGCCCCCGCTCGCGGAGATCGTCGAGGTGTGCAGGAAGTACGGCGCCCGCCTCATGATCGACGAGGCCCACTCAGCGTTCGTCTATGGAGAGACCGGAAAAGGCGTCGTCGAGGACCAGGGATTCGATGATGAGGTCGATATCCATCTGGGCACGTTCTCGAAGAGCTTGGGAGGCCAGGGTGGCTACACCGCCGGCACCCACAAGCTGATCAACTACCTGAGAGGCTTCTCCCGCTCACGCGTCTTCTCATGTGCTCTTTCGCCCGTCGTGGTGGCAGGCATCCTGAAGGCGCTGGAACTGGCGCGGAACGAGCCCGAGCTGCGCACTCAGTTGTGGGACAACGTCGCCTACATGCAGAGGCTTCTGGCCGACGCCGGAGTACCCATCGGGGACTCCACGTCGCAGGTCATCCCCATCATGGTTCGGGACGATGCCCGCTGCCTGCAGATGTGTGAGGACGTCTTCCGCGAAGGCGTCTACATCAACCCAGTCAGGTACCCAGCGGTCGGCAAGCACAAGTCTCGCTTCCGCATGTCGATCTCTGCGGCGCACTCGAAGGAAGAGCTGGAGGAAGGCGCGGCCGCGATCGTTCGGGTCCTCCAGAGGTACGGCATATGTCCGTAGGCAGCTATCGCTTCAAGTCAGGCGTGAGCGCGTTCTTCGAGATGGCGACCGCAGACGCGCGCGAAGTGCTGCCAGACCACCTGGAGCCGATTGAGGTGACTCACCAACGCAGCATACTCTCGGTCACAGCGTTCCTCTTCGACGACAGTGTGGTCGGCCCCTATACAGAGTTGATGTTCTCGGTGATCGTGCCGCCGATGGTCGCGGAATGGGGCCAGCACGCGAAGGCGGGCTTCTTTCCCTTCCTCGCCGCCACCAGCTCCGCAGAAGCGCGCCGCATCAAGTCCGAGCGCTTCCACTTCCCGTACCACCCCGACGACATCGACGCGCAATTCATCGAGACGAACGAGAAGCTACGTGTGCGAGTCTTCGGGGGTGGCGATCCGATCATGGACCTGAGCGTGACCCAGGGCGAGTGGGAGACCACGACACACCTGCTGCAGGGCTTCATGATGAACGGCGATCAACGGCTGCGCACCACGCTGCAGATCAGCGGGGACTACACCGTGCATGAGAACGAGCTAGGGGAGATGAAGCTCTTCCCGCACGCGATGACCGCCGAGCACTTCCTGGGCGAGGTCTCCGGCTCACCGTTCCGGGAGCATTGGTTCAAGAACGGAACCGAGGTCTTCCACGAGCTCGAGACGTTCTAGGGACATCGGGGGCGCCAGCTTCCGTCGATTGCGAGGCTACGAAAAGCGGTCCTGGTCGGATGAGGTTCGGAGCCGCATCTTCGCTGCATGCTCGAGTGCACTGATACCCATCGCCTGACCCTGCTGCTCATTGCCCTTTTGTGGGCGACGCCTGTCCTCGCCCAGAGCGGTGTCAGCAACGGTGAATGGCCTGCGTACGCCGCCGACGGGGGTAGCACAAAGTATTCGGCGCTCTCTCAGATCGATCGGGGTAATGTGGCGGGACTCGAGGTCGCCTGGCGCTGGCAGGCCGCCAACTTCGGCCCCGAGCCTGAGTTCAACTATCGAGTCACGCCCATCATGGTCGACGGCGTGCTCTACACCACGGCCGGGTACCGACGCGTCGTCGTTGCGATCGATGCCGCGAGCGGCGAAACGCTGTGGATGTATCGCATGGACGAGGGCCTACGCGTGGACTACGCACCCCGAGTCAACTCGGGCCGGGGCGTATCGTACTGGAAGGACGGAACCGACGAGCGAATTTTCCTGATCACCCCCGGCTACCACCTGGTCGCACTGGATGCCAAGACTGGGCGTCCAGTTCCCTCGTTCGGGCAGTCCGGTGTCGTCGACTTGAAGCACGGCCTTGACCGCCCGGTGGATCTCATCGAGGCCACGATCGGATCGAGCTCACCCCCGGTCGTCTCCAACGGTGTGATCGTGGTCGGTGCGGCGATGCTTACCGGACTCAACCCAGTGAGCAAGGAGAACACCCCCGGCTTCGTGCGCGGCTACGATGCACGGACCGGGGAGCGCCTCTGGATCTTCCACACGATTCCCCAGCCAGGCGAGCTCGGACACGATACCTGGGAGAACGAGTCGTGGAGCTACACCGGCAACGCCGGCGTCTGGGCGCCTTTCTCAGTCGATGAAGAGCTCGGCTTCGTCTACCTGCCCACCGAAGCCGCAACCGGCGACTACTACGGCGGCCATCGACTCGGGGACAACCTCTTCAGCCAGAGCCTGGTTTGCCTCGACATCCGGACTGGGGAGCGAGTTTGGCACTTCCAGATGGTCCACCACGGGATCTGGGACTACGACAACCCGTCGCCGCCCATCCTGGTGGACGTCACGGTGGATGGCACAGCGGTCAAGGCGGTGGTTCAGGTCACAAAACAGGCCTTCGCATACGTCTTCGACCGCCTGACCGGCGATCCGATCTGGCCCATCGAGGAGCGGCCCGTACCCAGCAGTGACATCCCAGGCGAGCGCACCTCGCCGACGCAGCCGTTCCCGAGCAAGCCCGCGCCCTTCGACCTGCAAGGGCTCACGGTCGACGACCTGATTGACTTCACGCCCCAGCTCAGGGCCGAAGCCATCGAGATCGCCTCGCAGTACCGCACGGGGCCCATCTTTACGCCTCCATCGCTCGAGGGCGCCGCCGACGGGCCCAAGGGGCTCATCCAGTCGCCTGGGCAGGGCGGCGGCTCCAACTGGGAGGGGGGCGCAGTCGATGTAGAGAGTGGAGTCCTCTACGTAGCGTCGGTCACGAGGCCCATCGTGCGGGGCCTGTTCAACGACCGCGAGCAGTCGGACATGGACTTCATCGATGCGCGCTGGCGCCTCGATGGACCTCAGGGTCTGCCACTCACCAAGCCTCCCTGGGGCCGAGTGACGGCGATCGATTTGAACACCGGCGAACACCTCTGGATGGTCCCGAACGGCGACACTCCGGACTTCGTACGAAATCACTCCGCGCTCGTGGGCGTCAACGTTCCCAAGACCGGGGAAGCGCGCCGGGCCGGCTCCATGGTCACCTCCACGCTGCTCTTCGTAGCGGGTGGCGGCGCACCGTGGTTGCGTGTCTACGACAAGCAGACCGGCGAGACCGTCACGGAGATCGCGTTGCCCGCAGGAGCCACCGGCACACCCATGACCTATATGGTCGACGACCGCCAATACATCGTCGTAGCGGTGGGTGGGCCCGGCCACCCGGCGGAGTTGGTGGCGCTTACGGCGCGCTGAGCTTGCCCTTGCTCAGCTCCGTATCATCGCCAACGGGTCTACGCGCGCAGCTCAGCGCGTATCGAAGAACATTCGGGCGGCGCTTGAGCGGCTCGAGCCTGGACTACCAAGACGGAGACACGCCGTGCGCATTCCAATCAGTCGTACTACGAAGCTCTTGCTGGCCCTCGCGGTCGGCCTGTCCACCCCGGTGCAAGCGCAGGCCCAGGAGAACGAGGCCGTGATCGGGAGCTGGGAAGGGAAGCTGGACGTTGGGGGCGGAAACCAGCTCACGCTGCGCTTCAATGTTGCCCTAGACGAGGACGGAGCGCTCACGGGCACGATGGACAGCCCCGACCAGGGCGCCAACGGCCTCCCACTCACGAGCGCCAGCTTCGAGGACGGCGTGCTGACGCTCGTAGCCGGCGGCGTCCCGGGAAGCCCGACGGTCACAGGCGCGCTTTCCGAAAACGGTACTACGTTTAGCGCGACATTCTCGCAGGGCGGCGGATCGATTCCGCTCGAGCTCGTGAAGCTCGACGGACCACCACCTCCCCCATCGCGTCCTCAGGAGCCCAAGCCTCCTTATCCCTATCAGGTAGAGGACGTGACGTTCCCGAACGAGTCGGCGGACATACGCTTGGCGGGTACCATCACGTTCCCGGAAGGGGCAGGCCCGTTCCCAGGCGTGGTCCTCGTGAGCGGGTCGGGCCCACAAGACCGTGACGAAGCACTGATGGGCCACAAGCCGTTCCACGTACTCGCGGACCATCTGACCCGCCAAGGCATTGTGGTCCTCCGCTTCGATGACCGCGGGGTGGGAGACTCCGAAGGCGAGTTCTCGACCGCGACGTCGGAGGATTTCGCTACAGACGCCATCGCCGCGGCCTCGTATCTGGTGAGCCGACCGGAAGTCGCCGATGAGCGGGTCGGGGTGGCAGGCCACTCGGAGGGCGGCTTGATCGCTCCGATGGCACTCGGACTTTCAGACGAGATCGCGTATATCGTGCTGCTGGCTAGCCCGGGTGTGTCGGGGCAGGACATTCTTCGCGAACAGCAGAAGCTCATCGCAACCGCGGCCGGAGCTGACCCTCAGGTCATCGACTTGAACGCCCGCGTCCTGGATGCTGCCGCGAAGGTCATAGCCGACGAGTCCGACCCCGACGTCGCGGAGCCAATCATTCGAGAAGCCATCCGCGCCGAAATCGACAAGCTCTCGCCGGAGTTCAGGGCTGCGGCAGGCGACGCCTTGGGTGAGACGCTGGTCGATCAGACTGTGACGCAGATGAACTCCGTCTGGTTCCGCTTCTTCCTCGGCTACGATCCCAGACCGGCATTGGAGGCGGTGACCGTGCCCGTGCTCGCCCTGTTCGGTGAGAAGGATCTGCAGGTACCGCCGAGCCAAAGCGCACCAGAGATGGAGGCGGCCTTCGAGCGCGCTGGCCATTCCGATGCCACCGTGCTCGTACTGCCCGGGCTGAATCACCTCTTCCAGGAAGCGGAAACCGGCTCGCCGTCCGAGTACGCTCAGATCGAGCAGACGATGAGCCCGACGGCTCTGCAGGCCATCAGTTCGTGGATCCAAGAGCGCTTCGGCGCGGGCGCCACCATCAGGGAGCGATAGTAGGAAAGCATGCCTGCCCAGCGCCCTCAGGATCTCGTATTCACGCTGTACGGGGAGTACCTGCTGCACCGCGATGAGCCGATCTGGGTCGGCAGCCTGATCTCGCTGCTTCAGCCCTTCGGGCTCTCGGAGGGCGCGGTGCGCACGGTTCTCTCGCGCATGGCGCGAAAGGGCTGGCTCGACGGACAGCGCATGGGCCGGAACTCGTTTTACGACCTGGCCCCCAAGGGACGTCGGCTGTTGGAGGAGGGTCAGGAGCGGATCTTCCATCCTTCGTGGGACGGACCTTGGGACGGATCCTGGTTCCTGTTGGCCTACTCGATCCCCGAGGACGTCCGGCACCTGAGAGATCGGCTACGCGACCGTCTCGCATGGCTAGGATTCGGGTCGCTCGGCAACGGCCTCTGGATCTCGCCGCACGACGTCGAGAAGGAGGTGCGAGCGCTTGCCCAGCAATTGGGCATCCAACAGCACCTCGAGTGTTTCCGAGCGCAGCGTGTCGGCAATCAGGAGCCGCAAGCGTTGGTCGATCGCTGCTGGGACCTTCCTGGCGTGAACGCACACTACGTGGAGTTCACGGAGCGTTGGCGTACGGAGCTCGACCGCTGCGAGACAGGCGTCTCCTCGGGCGACGTAACCGCCGAGGAGTGCTTCATGTTGCGCTTCGACCTCATACACGAGTTCCGGGCCTTCCCTCTCGAGGACCCGTACCTGCCGCGGACATTGCTGCCCGAACAGTGGCATGGCGGAACTGCGACTCAGTTGTTTCACGCGCTGCACGATGTGCTCGAGGGTCCGGCAGACCAGTACGTGGACGGTATCCTGGCCGCTGCGCCCTCCGTCCCTGCCGCTGCCGAGCGTTAGGGGCCCGGCTGGGTCCGCTGGACCTTCCCGGGGGCGTCGGACCTATCTACTGTTCGTCGCCCAATTCCAACCCGGACATCGATGACACCTCCCTGCCTCGCCCGCCTGACGGCTTTTGTTTGCGGAACCCTACTCGTCGCCGGCGGCTGCTCGCCCCCGGACGCGGGACGACCGGACCGCACATCGGCGCAGTACCTGCAGATCATCTCGCTCGAGGACGCCAGGCCCACCGGGGGAGACGATCTCGCGGCACTCATCGCCGCGACTGAGACGAGCCACGACTACCTACGTCAGACCGCGGTTCGGGCGCTCGGGCGGCTCGAGAATCTCGAGCTCGTCGATGAGATCGCCAAGCACCTAGAGGACCCCGCGCCGGAAGTACGTGGGCAGGCGGCCCACGCGCTCGCCCAGGCCGTGCATCGCGCGGATGGCGCCGCCGCTCTCAACCTGCTGCTCGAGCACCTCGCCTCGGAGGCCCAAGTCAACGTGCGGGGTGTATACGCGCATTCGATCGGGCGACTGCGGCTCGAGGGAAATGACCGCGCGCGCGCCATCGAGGCGATCCTCGATCTGAGCACCGTGAACGGCGAGGACGCCCATCCGTCCACGCTGGAGGGAGTGGCACTCGGCCTCGAGGCGATGATGCGTAATGCCCGCGGGACCTCCATAGGCGAGCGTGCCCAAGGTCGTCTGTCCAACCTGACCTTTTACGATCGCGTGCGGCAGCAGCATGGGCGCCAGTCGGTGCGCGTGAGGCTGCTGGCACTGTCTGCAATGGGGCAAGCCGGATCGATCACCGTCGAGTTCATCGAAAGTGGAATGAGGGACCCGAACGCCCGCGTTCGCACCGTGGCCGCCCGATACCTCAATGTCGTGGTGCCCGCGGCGCGCTCGGAATTCATCCGCCGCGGTCTTTTGGACGAGTCCGTCGGTGTTCGAATCGCCACCGTGCAACAGCTGGCTCGCGAACCACGGGACGAGGTCGTATGCGAGAGGCTGCTGGCGGTAGCCACGCGAGACGAAAATCAGGGGGTGCGCCTGATCGCGCTCGACGCACTCGGCGATCCGTGCACGGACCCGGACGTTCAGATCCAGGCGTTATTGGGTACCGCTTCGTCGCTCGGTCCCGAAACGCGCTTCAACTGGCAGATGGGCGCGCACGCTTTGGTCTCGCTTGCTCGCATGGCTCCGGACTTCGCTTCCCGCCTGGTCCCGGTCTACGTGAGCCACACAAACCCCTTCGTACGCGTCTACGGCGCGCGCGCGGCTTCGGTCCTGGGCCAGACCGACGTGATCCGCCAGTTGGTTGGCGATCCCGTGGCTAACGTGCGCACCGCCGCGCTGCTGTTGCTTTCCCAGGACGACGCCAATGGCATCGACGAGCTGCTGGTAAGTCAGTTGTCGTCCGACGACCCGCAGTTGTTGATGACCGCGGCGCGCCTGCTCGAGGGATCGGACCTGGGCTTCCCTGTCGCTTCGGCTGCGTTGACGGCGTTCGAGCGGACCTCCCGAGCTCGCAGAGAAACTTCGCGAGACGCGCGCGTCACGCTACTGAGGCGTGTCGCCGAGCTGGGGAGCAGAGCGCTCGCCGACCGGCTCACGCCCTTCTTGTCCGACTACGACGCCGTGATTGCCGAGCAGGTAGCGGACATTCTGGAGGCATGGACAGGGCAGCTTCAAACGGCTGACCCGCAGGCGCTTCCGCGCAACGCGCTTCCTCGAGTCGCCGACCTGCCGGCCCTGGGCAATACGATGGTTCTGCTCCACATGCAGAAGGGCGGTACCATCGCCATACAGCCGCTTCCGCTTCTCGCGCTCACGAACGCGTACCGGTTCGTTCGCCTCGCACGCGAGGGCTACTTCGACGGACTCACGTTCCACCGCTGGGCGCCAAACTTCGTGCTCCAGGGGGGCAGCCCAGGGGCGAACGAGTACTCGGGTGACGGACCGTATTCACGGGACGAAATCGACGTATTCCCGCACTGGCGTGGCACGGTCGGTCTGTCGACCCGAGGACATGACACCGGGGACGCACAGATCTTCATCAACCTCGTCGACAATGTGCGCCTCAACCACGACTACACCGTCTATGGGATCGTGGTAAGTGGCATGGACCTGGTCGACGCGATACTGGAGGGTGACGTCATCACTCGAGCGGAGGTTGTGGCGACCCGCTGAGACCCCGGGGCCGGTCTTGCGCCTCGGCAGAGCCGGCCCGTAAGCTCGGCCTCATGAAACACGACTCGAACCTCCCCTGGTACCGCCAACTTCATTGGCAGGTCCTGTTAGCTATGGTCCTCGGCGCCGTGACCGGAGTGGTCTTCGGGGAGCCCGCCGCGGCTCGGCTCGGCTGGATCGGCGATCTGTTCATGCAGCTCCTGAGGATGATCATCGTGCCGCTGGTGCTGGCCTCGATCATTTCAGGCGTGGCGTCGGTGGGCGGAGGCCGCGCGCTAGGCCGCCTCTTCAGCAAGACGCTCGGCTACTACCTCCTATCCAGCCTCCTGGCGGCGTCGGTTGGCCTTATGATGGTCAACCTCATCCGACCCGGGGTGGGCGCGAACATGGTCGGCGCTGCGTCCAGCGAGCTACCGGAGCTCGAGACAGCAAACTCTCCGGTCGAGCTTCTGCTCGACATCGTGCCGGAGAACTTCGTCCAGGCGGCGGCGACCGGCGACATGCTCGCGATCATCTTCTTCTGCATTGTCTTCGGCGCCGCGATCACGACGCTTCCCGACAAGACCCGAGTGGTCCTCACGGACCTCTTCGACGCGTTCTTGCAGGCGATGATGGCGCTCACCTCGGGCATCATAAAGTTCCTGCCCATCGGCGTGTTCGCGCTCATCACTAGAATGGTCGCGACCACCGGATTCGAGTCGTTCCAGGCGCTCGCCATGTACGCGCTGACCATCGGGTCCGGGGTCACGTTCCATCTCGTCGTGACCCTTCCGGTTCTCTTGATCGTGCTCGCGAAGATCTCGCCGCGCATCCACTTCGCCAACATGCGCGAGCCGCTCCTGATCGCTTTCTCGACGAGCTCGTCGGGCGCTACGCTGCCAGTCACGATGAGCGTCGTCGAGGAGAAGGTCGGCGTGTCGAACAAGGTCGCGTCGTTCGTGCTCCCCATGGGGGCGACCGTCAACATGGACGGAACCGCGGTCTTCGAGTGCGTCGGTGCGTTGTTCATCGCGCAGGTGCTCGGGTTCGACCTGACGCTCATGCAGCAGGCCATCGTCGTACTTACCGCGCTGCTCGCCTCGATCGGTGCGGCCGCGGTCCCCTCTGCGGGCCTGGTCGTCATCTTCATCGTGCTCGAGGCTATTGGCCTGCGGGGCCCGGCCGTGAACGTGATCGTCGGCTCCATGCTCGCCATCGATCGGCCACTCGATATGTACCGGACGGCGGTCAACGTATTCAGCGATTCGTGCGGGGCGGCGATCGTCGCACGCTCCGAGGGGGAGACCGAGGTCGATACGGAGGTACGCTGACCGAGGGGATCTGTTCTCGTTTCGGAGCCATGCACCAACCCAACGTCTACGGCGCGGTGGCTGGGCGTGAATGAAGTGCTCAGTACCGCTCCTTCCACAATCACATCACATGAAGATCGGACTCGTGGGCTTCGCCGGTTCCGG
>DQPL01000080.1 GCA_015664885.1 Gemmatimonadota bacterium | reverse complement strand
GTGGTGACGCCGTGCTCGAGCAGGGTCGCAAGTCGCCGGCTCGCGGACGCGACGAGCTCGTCCTCAGACGCGCCTCGGGTAGCCTTCACTGTGGAAAGAATGCCGCCTCCGGCGCGCGCGATCTCTTCGTAGGACGCCCCCCTGAGCCGCATCTCGAACTCGCGAGCCCGGTCGCCTCCGAACACCAGGTGCGTGTGGCAATCGATGAGTCCGGGAGTCGCCCAGCCCCCCTCCGCGTCCAAAGTCTGCTCAGGATTACCGACGAGCTCCGAGGGAGCACCCGCTGCGTCACCCAGCCACGCGATACGGCCTTCGCGGATGACGAGCACAGCATCGCGTATCGCGCCGTACGGCTCTTCTCCCCCGACCATCGTCGCGAGGTGCACGTTGGTGATCAGCAGGTCACAGCTAGCCAGGAGCCCTCCTCATTGACGTGATCTTCACCGGCAATCTACACTCCGGCGCAAATGGCTGACCTCTTCTTCTCTGACGTTCTCCTTCCCGACGGGTGGGCGACCTCCGTTCGTGTATCGATCGCCGCCGACGGATGCATCGACTCCGTGACGCCCGGGAGCGATCCGGAGGCATGCGAACGCGTGAGTGGGATCGCCGTGCCCGGCGTGCCTAATCTGCACTCGCACGCGTTCCAGCGCGCCATGGCAGGTCTCGCGGAACAGGGGTCGCGGCGAGGCGACTCGTTCTGGGGATGGCGGGAGCGCATGTACGATTTCCTGCAGCGCCTCGATCCGGACGACGTGCAGGCCATCGCGGCGCAGCTCCAGGTAGAGCTGTTGCGACACGGATATACGTGTGTCGCCGAGTTCCACTATCTGCGCAACTCGCCTGAAGGCATCCCCTACGCCGACCCAGTGGAGATGGCGCGGCGAGTGATCGCCGCTGCGGAGCTGACCGGCATCGGGCTTACGCTGATGCCGGTCGTCTATCGCACGTCCGACTTCACAGGCGCCCCGCCGACCGACGGCCAGAGCCGCTTCGTGGCAACCGTCGAGGAGCTTCTCACTGACGTATCCACCCTGCGCGCCGATGTTGACGGCAATCCCGGCCGGCGCGTAGGGCTGGCGCTGCACTCGCTGCGGGCGGTGCCGCTGGAAGAGCTCCAGCGGGCGGTAGATGCGCTCCGGACGACGGACGCCACGAGCCCCGTCCACGTCCATGTGGCGGAGCAGCTGCGGGAGGTCGAAGCATGCATCACGGCCACCGGCGCCCGCCCCATCGAGTGGCTTTTGGCCAACGCCGAGGTCGACGAGCGCTGGTGCGCGATCCACGCAACGCACATGACGAGCGCCGAGACGCTCGCCTTGGCAACGAGTGGCGCCGTCGCGGGCCTGTGTCCCACGACCGAAGCAAACCTCGGCGATGGGGTATTCTCGTTCGCCGACTACACGGCGGCGAAAGGTGCTTGGGGCGTCGGTACGGACTCGCATGTCAGCGTCAGCCCGGTCGCGGATCTGCGCATGCTCGAGTACAGCCAGAGGCTGGTCGCCAGAGAGCGCAACATCGCCGCGGGTCGGGCGGATCGTTCCAGTGGCCGCGAGCTTCTAGAGGGCGCGTGGGCTGGCGGTGCTCAGGCGTGCGGTCAGAACATCGGGTCGATCTCCGCGGGCGCCAGGGCGGATATCGTTGTGCTGGATTCGGAGCACCCATCGCTGGTCGGGCGCGTCGGCGACGAAGTACTCGACTCCTGGATCTTCAGCGGTGAGGACACGCCCGTGCGAGACGTGATCGCCGGGGGGGCCTGGGTGGTGCGGGACGGGCGGCACGATCGCGGTGAGGAAGTCGCGACCCGCTACCGTGTCGTGGCGGATCGCCTCAGGAGCTGAGGGGCCGACCGTCCATCATGGGAATGGCGATGCCCTCCCGCTTAGCTGTCTCCACCGCGACGTCATAACCCGCGTCCACGTGCCGGGCCACGCCAATGCCAGGATCGTTGGTCAGAACCCTCTCGATGCGCTCCCCCATCTCCGGCGTGCCGTCCGCGACAATCACCTGCCCCGCGTGAAGCGAGTTGCCGATGCCGACGCCGCCGCCGTGGTGGAACGAGACCCAGCTTGCGCCCGACGCGGTGTTGAGCAGCGCGTTCAGGATCGGCCAGTCGGCAACAGCGTCGGTGCCGTCCTTCATCGCCTCGGTCTCGCGGCCAGGCGAAGCGACTGACCCGGTGTCCAGGTGGTCGCGCCCGATGACGATGGGCGCGCTGATCTCGCCCGCGGCGACCAGGTCGTTGATCGCCTTTCCAAAGCGAGCGCGAGCCCCCTGCCCCAACCAGCAGATGCGAGACGGCAGCCCCTGAAAGGCGACCTTTTCGTGTGCGAGCCGGATCCACCTGCAGAGGTGTTCGTCCTCGGGGAACATCTCGAGCACGAGTTCGTCCGTCCGGTGGATGTCTTTCGCATCGCCGGAGAGCGCGGCCCAGCGGAACGGCCCTTTCCCTTCGCAGAACAGATCCCTGATGTATGCGGGCACGAAGCCAGGGTACGCGAACGCATTGTCGAAACCGGCGTCCTGCGCGTAACCGCGCAGGTTGTTCCCGTAGTCGACCGCAACGGCGCCGGCGTCCTGCATGGCGACGATCGCCTCGCAGTGCACGCGCATGGACTCCATGGAGCGGCGCACGTACTCCTCCGGGTCCGACCGCCTCAGGGCAGTAGCCTCCTCGAGCGACAAGCCGGTAGGCACGTATCCGTGTAGCGGGTCGTGCGCCGAGGTTTGATCCGTGACGATGTCGGGCGTGACGCCCCGCTCGACGAGCTTCGGCAGCACTTCCGCGCAGTTGCCCACGAGGCCGACAGACAGCGCTTCCCCCTGGTCCGCGGCACCCTGAACCCAGGCCAGTGCCTCGTCGAGGTTTCCGGTCATGCGGTCGCAGTAGCACGTCTCGATCCGGCGTTGCACGCGGCTTGCGTCCACCTCCACGCACAACATTGCGCCCCCGTTCATCATGGCGGCCAAAGGCTGAGCTCCGCCCATGCCCCCCATACCCCCGGTGAGCACCCAACGACCCTTCAACGAGCCGCCGAAGTGCTTCTGCGCCATGGCGCCGAAGGTCTCGTACGTGCCCTGCAGGATCCCTTGAGTCCCGATGTAGATCCAAGAGCCCGCCGTCATCTGCCCGTACATCATCAGGCCGCGGCGCTCGAGCTCATGGAAATGCTCCCAGTTGGCCCAGCGTCCGACGAGGTTCGAGTTCGCAATAAGGACGCGCGGCGCGTGCCCGTGTGTGCGGAACACGCCCACCGGCTTTCCGGACTGCACAAGCAGTGTCTCGTCGTTTTCCAGATCGCGCAGCGCCCCGACGATCGCGTCGAACGCTTCCCAGTTTCGGGCCGCCTTCCCCGTACCGCCATAAACGATCAACTCCTCCGGATGTTCGGCGACCTCGGGGTCTAGGTTGTTCATGAGCATGCGCAGCGCGGCTTCTTGCGCCCACCCCTTGCACGAGAGCTCGGGCCCTCGGGGGGCCCGCACCGTCCGCGGTCCTGAAACCGTCATGTATCCTCCTCAGCACCGATCCCGGCCAGTTCGCCGGATCGGATGAGGTCGGTGAGCGCGTCGAGGTCGGGCCCGAGCACACGGTCGCCCTCGAGCTTGGGCACGTCCAGTCGGATGCGCGCGTGGGCCGCTTCGATCGGGTCGCTGGAGCGGAGAGGGCGGCGAAATTCGATGCCCTGCGCGGCGCACATGAGCTCCGTGGCGAGCACCTTCTGCAAACAGGCCACGGACCGGCGGGCCTTCCGAGCCGCCGCCAAGCCCATGGACACATGGTCCTCCTGATTGGCGCTGGTGGTCACGGAGTCGACGCTCGCCGGGTGGGACAGAATTCTCATTTCCGCCAGCAGGTCCACTGCGGTCACCTGCACGATCATGAAGCCGCTCTCCAATCCGGCGTGGCTGGTGAGAAACGCTGGAAGTCCCATGGACAGGTCGGGGTTCAGCAGACGTTCGACACGGCGCTCGGAGATTGCCGCCAGGTCAGCGACCGCGATCGCGAGCAGGTCCAGCGCCTGGGACACGACCTGCGCATGGAAGTTGCCGCCGCTGACCACTACGCCTGCTTCCGGGAACACCAACGGATTGTCGGTGGCGCTGTTGGCCTCGGTCTCGAGGATTCCGCGCACATAAGCGAGCGCTTCGCGGGCCGCGCCGTGTACCTGGGGCATGCACCGCAACGAGTAGGCGTCCTGCACACGCGGGTCACCCTCCCGGTGCGACTCACGGATCTGCGAACCGGCGAGCAGCGCACGGAGCCTAGCCGCCGAGCGCGCCTGTCCTGCGTGCGGTCGCGCATCCTGGATCTCCTCACGGAACGCTTCCGGCGTGCCCAGTAAGGCATCGAGAGACATCGCGCCCGCAACTTCCGCGGTTTCCAATGCGCGCTCCGCAGCCAGGAGCGCGAGGATGCCCAGACCGGTGGTCGCCTGCGTGCCGTTGATGAGTGCGAGTCCCTCTTTCGATCCGAGCGTGACCGGCTCGATACCCGCGTCGGCCAACAGACCCTGTACCGGGGACTCCGTGCCACCTTTCTCCGCCGGGCCTTCCCCGATCAACGCCAACGCCACGTGTGCCAGGGGCGCGAGGTCGCCACTGGCGCCCACGGACCCGAACTCAGGCACGCGCGGATGAATGCCCGAGTTGAGCAGCTCTAGCAGACGTTCGACGAGTACAACACGGCACCCTGAATGGCCGCGAGCCAGTGCGTTGGCGCGCAGCACCATCAGGGCACGCACCGCCTCTCGATCCATCGCATCGCCCATGCCCGAAGCGTGGCTGCGCACCAGGTTGTGCTGGAGCGTCGTGCGGTCATCGGGAGGGATGGTCACATCGGCGAGGCGACCGAAGCCGGTGGTGACGCCGTAGACCGGCTCGCCCGAGCTCACGAGACGCTCGATGAGAGCCCGTGAGTCCGCCATGCGGGCCACGGCCTCCTCGGAGAGCCCGACCTCGGTCTCCGGCCCGAGCGCTACCTGGCGGACGTCCTCGAGACTGAGGGATCGTCCGTCGAGTATTACGTCGCTCACGGGGCGCTCCCGCCTTCTTCTCGTGAGGCGACGATTTGGTCGAATTCCTCGCGAGTCATAGTCAGGTCCTCGCCGCTCCAGAAACCTTCGAGCTCAACACCCAGTCCGTCCGCCAGGCGATTGACATAGTTGAAGTAGGAAACCACCTGACAGATATCCAAGATACCGGTGTCGTCGAAGCCCACGTCGCGAAGGCTCTGAATGTCGTCCTCGTTCACAGCGTATGGACGCCTCGTGAGTTTGACCGAATAGTCGAGCATCGCCCGATCCTGTTCGCACAGGTCGGCCGACTGGTGGTCGCGCGCCAGAGTGCGAGGCACGTCGGCCGAACCGAGCAGCGTACGGAGTCCCGCCCCGTGATGGTTGATTCAGTAGAAGCAATCGTTCAAGGCCGAGACGGTGACGGCGACCATCTCTCGTTGCGTTTTCGTCAACGGGGAGCGCCCCCTCATGAGGTGGAGGTAAAGGCCCACGTGGTCCCGCATGGAACGCGGGTTGAGGGAGTGGATGCGGAGGATGTTGTCGACTCCGTGCGAGCCCTGGCCGTACTGGTCGTAAAGCTCTGCCAGCAGGCCCTCAGCCTCTTCGTAGGGCACGTAAGGGATGTACGCCATCGTCGTCCGATCCGAGTGGTTTCGCGCGGGCCCAAGTTCCAGGGGCCACAAGATGTTCAGGAGAGCCCTGGCGCGGCAAGACACGCACCACGTGACGGCCTCGGGTCCAGCTTGCGTGCGATCGATCGGGGGAGTCAGATTCGTTGGAAATTCGCCTCTCCTCCCGGCAGCGCCCCCGCACGAGGCCGCACGCAATTTGGACTCCTACATCTCCACGACCGACATTTCGACGTCGGGCCAGGAAGCCTGAGCGATGCACATGCTGACGCTCCTACAGGGTGGTCAGGCGGCCGGAGAGGCAGCCGGGCCCGAGAGCGCCGTCATCTCCATGGTGGGTGCGCTGGTGGGTCTGATGGTCATCGCGGCAGCGTTGAGCGCGCTCGCGAAGCGATTCAAGATCCCCTTCACCGTCGCGCTCGTGGTCGCGGGTGCGCTGCTCGCCGCGCTGGCGGACCGTATCGGCTTCCTCGCTCCCATTGGTGCTCTCGAGGTCACACCTGAAGCGGTATTCTTCGTCTTCCTGCCCACGCTGATCTTCCAGTCCGCGTTCCACCTCGACGCACGGGCTCTTCGTGAGAACCTCGCGGCGGCGGCTCCTCACTCTTTCTGGTGGCGCGCGGGGTCGTGCGCGTGACCCGCCAGGATGGAGGCATCGAGCGCGACATTGCGACCCTCATGGCAGGAGACTTCTTCGGGGAGATGACGCTACTGCACGGTGGCACTCGGACGGCGACATGCCGCGCGGTGACGGCCTGCGCCCTATACGAGCTGCGGCGGGACGATCTCGAGACGGTGCTGATACGGTCACCGGCGATGCGTGAGACACTCGAGGAGGCGGATCGTTCTCGTCGAATCGAGCTTCGCGCAGGCGGCTCCAATCTGGGCGATGAACCACCGCCGAGCTGACAGCTCTCTACACGACCACTCGCGGCAGATTCTGCCCCAAGTGCATGAGCACGTCATAAACGCTACTACCCGTACGCCGAGCGACCTCGTTGGGGTGGATGGCGGGGTCGTCAGGTCCGACCAGCGTCGCGACATCGCCAACCGATACGATCGGCTGGTCGCCCAGGACCACGATGGTGTGGCTCGCGCTCACGGCTCCCACGACCGGGTAGAGCCGCCGCCCAATCAAGACCTCACAGCCCTCGACCGCGCGGCGTGGATAGCCATCCGCGTGGCCAACAGGAAGAGTCGCCGTCCAGGTGGGGCGTTCGGCCACCCAGTTGCGTCCGTAGCTGACGCTGTCCCCTGCTCTCAGCAACTCCACCCGCGCCACGGGCGCCTGCAGCCTGAACGCAGGGGTGAGCTGCACGGCTGAAGGATCTGCGCCGGAGGGATACGCCCCATAGAGCGCCAGCCCGGGGCGTACCATGTCCAAATGTGCCTCAGAACGCAGAAACAGCCCGTGCGAAGAAGCGGCATGCAACAGGCCTAGCTCCAACCGGGATTCGCGCGCCTGGGAGGCAAAGCTCTCGAACCGGGCCAGCTGGTCCGCATCGAATTCCGCCTCCTCCGTGAAGCCCATGAAGGTGCCCTCGATCTTCACGGGGATGGTGGACAGCTCCCGCATCCACGGTAACGCCCGGTGGGCCGGCATACCCAGTCGGCGCATGCCGGTATCGACGTACACATGCACCGGAATCCTCTTGCGGAAGCTCTCGGCCAACCCGCCAATGTGCACGGGATCGGAATCCTGGAAGGCCGAGAGGCGGACGTCGGCGGCCACCAGTTCGGTGGACTCTCCCGGGGTGGTGGCGCCCATATGGAGTACTGGCAACTCGATTCCCGCATTTCGTAACGCCAGAGCGGCGCTCACCTTCACCACGGCGAATCCGGCGAGTGCCGGATGACCATCCAGTGCCCTGGCGACTTCCACCGTACCAAGACCGTATCCGTTGTTCTTGATCACTGCGAGAATTGGGCGTCCACCCGCGAGCGCCGCCAAGGAGGTCGCGTTGGCCCTCAGCGCCGCCGTATCGACCTGGATCCACGGGTCCGAGCCCCTGCGAGCCTGTTGGGCACGCTCGGCTGCTGAGGCCAATGTGGGCCGTGGCGTGAGCGCCCCCAAGCCGGCGCTAGCGGCGGCGGCGGACAAGAACGTGCGACGGGTAGGGGTCATGGCTGCAAGCTACGTCGGCCCGACAGGTAAACGCCATCGAGGGATGCGCCGTCCCATGAGCGAAATGATGACACATGGGGACAACGCGTGAGTGATCACACCCTCGAGTTTCCCTCCGACCTCGTAGACGGGGCTCGACAGGGTGACGAGGCGGCGCTCAAGGCGCTTACTGAGCGCGCGTATCCGGTGGTGCACCGCTTTGGGCGCTGGTCCAAACGGGGGACCCCATGGAGGCCGACGATCTCACACAGGACGTGTTGGTTCAGATGATCCGAAAGATGGAGTCCTTTCAAGGCGACGCGCGCTTCAGCACCTGGCTGTACACGGTGACGCGCCATGCGGCTGCGGATCGTCACCGCAAGCAGGCCGCCGAACCCGTCTGGTGGAAAGTCCGGGAGCATACTTGGAGACCGTGCGCCTCGAAGTGAGGCTCTTCGGCCAGATCTCCGGCCACGGGCTGGAAACGACGGTGAACATTACGCCGGGGCAGACGCTCATTCTGGGCTCGTCACCAAAGGCGGGGTCGACCGCGACGCTGTTGCTGACGGTTCGCGCGGACGAGGTCGACTCGGGTGGCGATCTGTAGCGGCAGAGGCTCGTGCGCGGAGGGGTGGAGGCGCGACGTCCACCCCTCCGCCACTCAGGTCATTACGGCTTGAATCGCGTCGAGGGCTCGTTCTACATCCGCCAACGTGTTGTAGATGTGGGGCGAGAGCCGGATACCCGAAAAGGCGCCACCGCGACCCGCCCCGGCGACCCTGTACTCGTCGTATAGCGCACGGTAAGCCGCTCCCGAGTCCGTGCCGGGGACTCGAAAAACCAGGACTCCGGAGCTCATCGCCGGGGTGCTGGGAGTATGGAACTCCACACTCGGAATTCGCTCACGCAGCCCTTGTTGCAGCGCACCCGTCAACTCCAAGAGCCTCTGCTCGACCACGAGAGACCCGATGCGGGCGTGGAACTCGACCGCAGTTTGGATGGCTGCCACACAGGCATCGTCGCGCTGGCCCAGATTCTCGAACTTGCGTGCGCCCCCCTCGAGCGCACCTGCCCATCCAACGCCCACGTCCGAAGCTCTCAGGCGCTCGATCATCTCGGAGCGCACGTATAGGACGCCACCCTCCTTGGGCCCGGTCAGCCACTTGTGGGTGCTGGCCGTATAGAAGTCACAGCCGATCTCATGCACGCGCATGTGTAGCGCACCGCAGGTCTGGGCGCCGTCCAGGAGCGTCATGATGCCCCTGGAGCGCGCCACTTCGCAGAGCTCGGCCGCCGGCATGCGCACCCCGGTCGCGTTCGACACATGGCTGAACGCAAGCACCTTGGTTCGGCTGGTGAGAGCCCCCACCATGGCGTCCACCAGCAGTCCAGGTGACTCTGGTGCGGCGGGGGTGCTCACCCGCTTGACGGTGAAACCGTCCACTTTAGCGCGCTCGTCCCAGGAGGTGGCATTCGTAGGGTGGTTTTGGTCCCAGAGCACCACTTCGTCACCGCGCTGCAGTGGCACGCCAGATACCACCGTGTTGTTGCTCTCCGACGTGTTGCGCGTCAACGCGATCTCGTCCGGGTCGGCGCCGATGTGGCGCGCGACCGCCTCACGGCTCCCTTCTTTCAACTGGGCGTACTTGCCACGGTTTTGGAAGGACGGATCGGCATCGACATCCCTGGTCCAGGCGAATACCGCGTCCTGAACGACGAAGGGTGAGGGACATAGGTTGGCGGCATTCATGAGCACCAGCCCTGACGTGAGCGGGAAACTCAGCTTCACCCTCTCCCAGTACGCTTCGTCCGGCACCTGCGATGTTCGTGGAGGCGGCATCCACCCCCGCGAGTCGAGGACCGCAGAGCCGGGAGTCGATGCCAGAAACGCGCCGGCACCGAGCGCGTTCCCCAGGAAAGTGCGGCGATTCTGAGAGCTCATGAGAGCCTCCTCGAAGTGACGATGACCTGCCCGCACTATGCGACCTATCGGAACGAGCCGACAGACTCGCACGACGAAACCCTTTGACAGTTGACGAGGCCGGCGCATCGTATACTCCCCCCCGCAGGGCTCAACATACGGAGAATCGGATGCAGGCAGAGCGTCGCGAGGGGCGCCGAGAGGTCGAGGAGCGCCGACTCCGCGTGCATCGACGGGACACGCCACGCCGTAGCGACTACCGCCGCGAATACCCTAGGCGCATGATCGCGGTATTGGTCTCCGACGAGCGTCGCAGGCGGTGGAATCGACGAGCCGATCTTCGCCGCGGTGGGGTCGATAGGCGCGTCACGGAATCGCGCCGCGGAGGCGCGCGTCGCATGAGCTTCGAGAGGCGGATGCCGTTCGTCAGTTAGGCCCGGTTCCGGTCACCCTGCTAGCCCGTGCGTCTTGGCAGCCCTTTAGCGTCCAAGGTGCCTAAGAACCTCTCTCATCCGCAGGTGTACGCGCTCGTCGCCCTCGCGGCCGTCGCGGTCTACTTGAACACGCTCTCCTACGGCGCGGCCTGGGACGATTCTCGCGTGGTGTTGGTTTCGGGAGCCGACGAAGGTGTCCCGGAGATCCCGAGCAGCCCGAAAACCAGCCAGACCCCGGCGTACGCCCAAAAAGTGGCCTCCAGCCCGTACAAGCGATAATCGGCAACGATGAAGATCACGCCCGGAGGCACCGTCAGTGCGGTGATGAGCGCGGAGTGCCTTCGGTCAGAGGGGAGCACGTACTCCCGGAATCGGCGCTCGAAGTCGCTCGGCTCCTCCGGAGGGGCGTTGGGCGCGGCCGCAGGCCCCCACCTAGGAAAAGCCCAAGGCAGCGAGCACGGCCCACACGAGAACGGATCCGATGGTGGTTGCGGACACGCCCATGGTGACGGGTTGGTCCCGCAGGAGCCTCCAGATCAACCTCTTGTCGTCGCTGAAGATGCGCCGGACGCTGTCGGCGACGAGCACACCGACTACGAAGCCCGGAAGGACAATCCAAAGAATCTCCATCGCTCCTCCGCAAACCCAGGTAGTTGGCCTTACCCGTAGCGTCCCGACGCACATGAAGTGTGGCAAACGAGTGGCCGACTGGCCAGGGCGGAGATGGGGATCGTAACCTCACATACCTTCTCGATCTCTTCGTCCGTGTAGAGGTTGAGGCCGCCCAGATGGTCGATCTCTCGGTCCAGCCGCCACTGCACGCTGACCTCCTCTCCCTCGAGGCGTAGGAGGCCATGCAGGGTCTCGGTGGTGGTAGTCATCGAGGACGACGTGAAGTTGTCCGAACTCCGGTGCAGCGTGAACGGGAGTGTGGCGAAAAAGGGCATCGCTAAGGGTAACCCACCAAACCGTCCGCGACGCGGATGATGCACTCGAGCGACCGTTCTACGTCCGCGTCAGTCGTGGCCCACGAGGAAACGCTGATCCTCATGGCGGATCGGCCCTGCCACACGGTTCCACCACACCAGCATGTACCGTCTTCCTGTACGCCCGCGGTTACGGCGTCCGTGATGTCTCCGTCCCCGAAAGAGACCATCACCTGGTTCAGCTCGACCTCGTTCAAGATCTCATATCCGGCCGCCTCGAGACCCTCGGCGAATCGTGCCGCCTGTCGACAGTTGCGCTCGATGAGCTCCGCGAGGCCCGAGCGGCCCAAGGAACGCATCGCGGCCCAAATCTCGATCCCCCTCGCCCTTCGCGACATCTCGGGCACCAGGTCCGTTGGATCGCGGTCTGCGCTGGTGATGAGGTACGCCGCGTCCTGGGCGGACATCGCGCTCATCAAGTGCTCGGGGTGCCGACAGAAGACGAGGCCGCTGTCGTAGGGCACGTTGAGCCACTTGTGCGCGTCGGCTGCCCACGAATCCGCGTCCGCCACGCCGCGAGCCAGATGTGCTCGTTGCGGACTGGCCAGGGCCCACAGTCCGAAAGCGCCGTCGACATGCACCCAAGCCCCGGCTTCCCGCGCCGCGGCACAGATCTCCTGCGCGGGATCGAACGCCCCGGAATTGACGTTGCCCGCCTGGATGCACACCAAGGTGTCTGCGTCCAGTCGCGGCATTGACTCCACGCGCATGCGGCCCTGAGCGTCGACCGGGACCCGCTCTACGCGATCTCTTCCCAGGCCGAGCAAGCTCAGGGCCTTGAGCAGGCTCACGTGGACCTCGTCACCCACGACCACGCGCATCTCTGGGGCGCCGAACAGGCCCTGTTTGCCTACATGCCAGCCGTGGCGTGCCAAAACGGCGTGACGCGCCGCGGCGATTCCCGTGAAGTTCGCCATCGTAGCACCGGTGACGAAGCCGACTGCGGTCCGGGAACCGAGTCCCAGCACGTCCAGCAGCCAAGGGATCGTGGCCTGTTCGAGCGCAACGGCCACCGGCGACGCGACCTTCAGCCCGGACATCTGGTCCCAGGCGCCAGCCATCCAGTTCGCGGCGAGCGTTGCCGGCAGCGCGCCCCCCGTGACGAACCCGAAATAGCGCGGTCCGGCGGTGGCCGTCGTCGCGGGAGAGCCGAAACGATCGAGCCGCTCGAGGACCTGCTCGCTTGGCTCGGGGTGCTCGGGCAGAGCCCCACCCAACTCCGTCAGGTCAGCAACGGCCTCCGCCGACGGAAAGACCCGTCGTGTCTGGAGGTCTTCGAGGTAGCGAGTGGCGCGAGCCAAGGTCGATTCAAGAAGCTGTCGCATGGAGGAGCGGATCTCGTTGTGGAGTGAAAGGCCTCCACCTTAGCGCCCCTCTCGCAGGTCGTCGAGCAGACGCCGACCCGACTCGTGATCCGGGTGACTCGCGACCCACTTCTCCGCCAGCTCCAGCGCTCGCTCATGATCACCGCTGAGCTCGCTGCCCCACGCCAGGTCTTCGTTGGCGACAAACGCCTCCGCATGCTCCTCGTAGTTCAACTCCATGAGGCGTAAACCTTCTTCTTCTTGCCCTGCTCGGAAGAGGCGCCATGCGACCGGGTCGAGCAGAAGCGGTCGGAACGCTGCCTCAGGGTGCTCGGCCTTCAGCTGATGATAGCGGGCGACCATCGCGTCGATGCCGTCAGCCTCCAGCGCCTGCACGATCCGGAGTTGGATGAGGCCGCCATGGGCCCGCACATCGTCCGTGTACTCGATGTTGAAAGACTGTACGGTGGCTGCCGCTTCCACCGCATCCATGTCGAAGAGCCGATCAGCTACGTCGGAGAGCGTGGACGGACGAAAATCGTAGGCGTCCGCCGCGTAGTAGCGAGCGCGAAGGCGCCGGTAGAGAGCTTCCAGGGCGTCGCTGCCGCCCGTTTCGAACTCCGCGATCAAGACGTCCGAAAGCGGCATCGGGTTAGTGCGCCCCGCGTGGCAGGTATAGCAGCCGACTTCGACCTCAGGAGCAGAGCGGT
>DQPL01000099.1 GCA_015664885.1 Gemmatimonadota bacterium | reverse complement strand
TTGGATGCCATAAGCCCGGCTCAGTTGATCGAAGAAGATCGACCTGACCGTGTCCGCGTGACCGGGGGGGACTTGATTGAGCGGGAATTAGTGTCACCATCGGTCGAAGGCGATCAACTCGTGGGTGCGGATGGTGTCTCAATGCCCTTGGCAGACATTCTCCGCTTAGAGACTCACGGGTTCAGCTTGGACCGCACTCTCACATTGGTGGTTGGTGGTGTGATTCTGGTGCCCGTGGCCGTGTTGGTAGCATACGCCATTGAATGCCGTGACTCTGTGTGTTAGTAGCCTAAGCCAGACCCCCCCTAGTCCCTCCGTGGCACCCAGCCACACCTAGCTATCCAGCAGTGTTCTGCTCGTCCTGAGTTGCGGGTCTGAGTGGGGCGGGGCCGGACTAGTCGCGCCCCTCCCCTCCTCCCATCTTGTGCCATTACCCATGATTCGGAGACCGGCATGATCGATCGAAGGTCCTTCCTAGAGCGCCTCGGAATCACCGGGGGTGCGCTAATCGCCGCGGGCTCCTCGTGGGGCTGCGCCGACGCGGAACAACCCATGCCCGAAACGAGGGGGGCAGGCTCGACAGGCGAGTCTCCGGCTCCGCTCCGCATCCTTATCCTTGGCGGCACCGGCTTCATCGGTCCGCACCAAGTCGAGTACGCGCGCTCGCGCGGCCACACGCTCACCCTGTTCAACCGTGGCCGCACCAACACCGGCCTGTTCCCCAACGTCGAGCGCTTGGTCGGAGACCGCAACGGCGACGTGACCGCCCTCGAAGGGCGCGAGTGGGACGTGGTTCTCGACAACTCCGGGTACGAGCCGCAACAGGTCAAGGCTACCGCTGAACTGCTCCAGCCCAATACCCGACGCTACCTCTTCATCTCGACTCAGGCCGTGTACGCGGACCGGAGCATCGTGGGTCAGGAAGAGACGGGCGCCCTGGGCATAACGGGGGTGCCGAAGTCGGGATGGGACGGGTACGGTCCGCTCAAGGCTTTGTGCGAAGAGGTTGCCCACGCCGCCCTTGGCGACCAGCTCACCATCGTCCGGCCTGGTGTCGTCGTGGGGCCGGGCGACGGGACCGACCGCTTCACCTACTGGGTCGTCCGGACGGATCGAGGGGGCGATGTCATGGCTCCGGGCGATCCGAACGACCCCGTGCAATTCATCGACGTGCGGGATGCGACCGAGTTCATGCTTCACCTGCTCGAGCAGGACATTGCCGGCACCTTCAATGTCACGGGTCCCGCCGAGGTGCTCACCTTCGGGAGCATGCTCGACGTCATGAGGGACGTTTCGGCGTCGGACGCCCAACCTACCTGGGTCGACCAAGCATTCATGGACGAGAACGACGCCAGCTTGCCCCTGTGGCGAGCGCCCTCGGGCGCGACCGAAGGATTCAACCGCATGAACGCCGGTCGAGCTCAGGCCGCTGGCCTCACGTACCGCCCGCTCAACGTCACCGTTCGCGACACGCTGGAATGGGCCAGGACGGAGCCACCCCAGCGCTGGAGCGAGATGCGAGTAGGCCTCACAGGGGAGCGCGAGGCCGAGCTCCTCCGCGCTTGGCACGACTCGCGGGTGTGAGGAAGATGAACTCGAACCCGTGGTAGTGGACCGGTTTCTTCGTCGAGGGTCTGCCAGACGATGGCTTGGTCACCCGCACGCACGTCGCTTCTGACAACATTCCAGAGATCGATGTCGAGGTGCAGTACAGCCTCTGCGATCTTGTACCTCTTGGGGTTCGCGCAGAACGCCCAGTAGCGAGGGGCCCTGGAGGGACCTCCCAGCTTCAGAACCTCGAAGCCGAGTTTTCGGAGCACTCGGACGGCAGCGGCTTCACCGCCGCTGAACTCCTGTGCTGACAGAGGCCCCACTTGCGGATGCTGGTAGCCGCGGGCAGCTCCGACGATGGCCTTTGAGTCGTACCGGCGCCCGTCTGAGCGAATAAAGTACGATCGAGCCTTGGAGAATCCATATTTCTTTAAGAAGGCGTCACGGCCGACATCGTCGAATTCGGCGATGGCTACTATTACGGCCTTCGAGTCTGTCACCTCTCCCAAAGCCATCGGTTATTCCCCTGTCTTATCCGATCCCCTCTTCGGGTGTCTGTCATCACCCAGCTGAGGGCCCTTCGCTTAACGATTCAGGGCCTCCGAACCGGCCGTCCGCTCCGTCTAGTTACGCCCGCTTCAGATCTAGCGCCACACTGCTGTCCGAAGCATAGACGCTTCCCGCGGGCCGGTTGGGCCGAGGGGTGCCTCCGGCACCCCGAGCCGGAGTCCCCGTGTTAGACGAAGGCGCCTTCCCGAACGGGTGTACCGCCACTCCACACTGCCCTGCTAAGCAGCAGCGGCTAGCCCCCGAGCTCGTCGAAGATCTGCTCGATCCGGCGGCGCAGGTCCGCATCGGGAAGATCGCCCCGCCCGGCGCCCATGTTGTCGACCATGTGTTCAGGGTCGTCCGTGCCCGGAATCACGACGGTCACCGCCGGATGCGAGAGGCCGTACTTCAGGCAGAGCTGCGCCCAGCTCGTGGCGCCGATCTCGCCCGCGAAGTCGGGGAGCGGCCGGTCGCCCACAAGCGAGAAGACGCCGCCGCGGCGGCCCGCGAAGGGTCTCGCCACCACCACCGCGACGCCGTGATCTGCCGCCAGCGGTAGAATCCTCTCGGCGGCGGCTCGATCCAGCACCGAGTAGTCAATCTCGATCATGTCGAGGTTCTCCTCCCGAATCAGCCGCTCGAGCTCCGGATACTGCTCGGCGCTCATCGTGGTGACGCCGAGGTATCGGATCCGCCCGGCTTCCTTCCACTCTCGCAGGATCGGCAGCAGGATCTCCACGCCGTCGAGAAAGTGGACGCGCATTGCAGATACGCGCTCCACTCTCAGCGCGGTCATACAAGCCTCGAGCGAAGCGACTGCCTCTTCGCGGTTGTCCGCCGTCGGGACCTTCGTCGCGATGAATACGTCGTCGCGGGCGTCCAGCTCACGGAGGATCTGGCCAATGACCTCCTCGGCCCGCCCGCGGCCGTAGATCCGCGCCGTGTCGATGAAGCGGGCGCCGCTCTCCTTCATCAACCGAACGATCTCCCGAAGCGGCGCAATCTCCTCCTCGCTCCGCGCCCCCCACTGGTTCGTGCCGACTCCAACGATGGGAAGCCGCTCGCCGGTCCCGGGGATCGGCCGAGTCATGAACTCCTGCGTGAGGGTCGCCACCTCGCCGAACAGTGGCGCCCCGCGACCGACAGCCAACCCGGCCCCGGCCAGGAGTCCCAGCTTGATTGCATCGCGACGCGTCGTCCTCTGTGGGTCGGCGAGATTCATATCATTCCTGCTCGTGTCGCTATCGGCGGTGGCCAAGGTGCCGTTGGAGGCTACCTAACGATCTGCATTTCTGCTGCGCGCCCGGGCAGTAGACCGAGCACACGAAGTGTGCGAGCCACGGACTCACCGCGCCAGGTCGCGGTTCCTGAGGATCGCGACGATCAACCGGTACGCGAGTCTAGGAGCTTCACGCCGGACCTTCACGCGCTGGCTGACTGGCTCGACGTGTGCGGGATCGAGACGATCGCTATGGAGTCGACCGGCGTGTAACCGCGAATTCGAGGTCATCAGAGCCGAAGGCTCCTCCTCCCCCGCCCACGCAAGCACATCATCGTAAATGGGACGGAGATTCACCTGTCGGCTGAGAGCGGGAACGATCTGTAGCGATTCGATCGTCCGGACCTCTGTCTGATCCTCTGCCATGTCATCTAGGAGCCTCGACCAGGATCCGAGCCACACCTGGAGGGTGTCGTCCTGGACGAGTGTCACACTTCCCGTGGTCGTCACCGCCTCGACGGCGGCGCGCCGAGGATCGAAGGTCGGGATCAGAACCACCGCCGCCAACAGCGTATCGGACACGAGAAGCGGCTGGCCCTCAGCACGCAGATCCCATAAACGAGCGTAGTCTTGCGAACCTGCACCGGGAGCACCGCCTTCCGCAATCGGAGTGACCTGGGGTGGTCGGGGACAATGCCGTGTAACGTTCAAAGTTGCCGTCGCGGCTCGCGAATGCGAGCCGTGATCGTCGTAGTGAGCGTAGCGAACGAAGCCGGAAACTGATTGTTAGACGGCGTTGCCATCCGCACGCTCACGCATCCCTCAGCCCGGAACCAACGCCAGGCATGCCCCCACCGGATCGCGAACCGCGGCGTACGCGAACTCTCCGTCGCTCCCCTTCCTCGCCTCGACGACCTCACCACCGTTCTCCTGCACCCGAGCAAGGCTCTGAGCGAGGTCTCCAACGGACAGGCAGATCATCCACACGGGCGAAAGGCCTTGGTTCACCCCGCGCGCATAGCAGACGCCGGCCACCGCGCTTCCATCGGACGCGCACATGGCGTAGTCCGAGTACGTCCCGCCGGCATCTTCCATCTCAACATCCTGCACGGACCAACCCAGAACCTCTTGGTAGAAGTCCCGAGTTGCAGATGCGTCGGAGACGGTCAGGTCGAGCCAAGAGATCCGTCCCACGACATCAGACGATGAACCTCCGCTGATCGGCGGAATCGCCTGCGAAGGCACGATGGGGATGACCCCAAAGGCGGCCCCATTCGGATCAAGCAGCACAGCCCACTGACTATCTCCACGATCGTCCTTCTGGTGTATGAGCTCGCGCCCACCCCGAGCTAGAGCGCGCCCAGCACTGGCGCCGACATCGACCACCTGGATGTGCGGCATCCATTGGAGTGGGAGGTCAGCATGCTCCGGGCTTCGCTCCCCGAGCCCGATGATCGGCATGCCCATGTTGTTCATTAGATCCTCCCGCCACAGAGGATTCTCCCCTGTGGTGAGGATGCGTGAGTAGAACTCCAGCTCTCGTTCGTGTTCGGGAACGGCGATGTCGGCGCTCAGTACTCCACCAGCGCGTGGGGCATGGGAGGCGGCCACGGTTCACGTCCTTGGTTCAACACGCGGGGGCACGGCCACGGGCGGGAGGCGGCCTAACTAGTAATTGTGCTGCACAGACCTGCGTCGGATAATCTGCTCACATCTGCTTCGTCCCGCCGCATGACGCAGATCCCACAGGCCAGTGCAGGTCTGCGAACCTGCAACCGGCCGATCCCATTCCGCAATCGGAGAATCTGGTTCCGTGCGGGAGGCATTCTCGTCTCCGACAATGCCGTCTAACGTTCCAGGGACTCCGAACCAGCCGTCCACCCCGACTAGTTACACCCGCTTCAGACCTAGCGCCACAGTGCTGACCGGAGCTTAGGCGCTTTCCGCGGGCCGGTTGGGCCGAGGGGCGCCCACAGCGCCCCGAGCCGGAGTCCCCGTGTTAGACGAGCCCAGGTCCGCTCAGCGGACCTACCACACATCACCACCACGCCACTCCACCACGATATCTGACTCCAGGTCGAGACGCGGACTCGACCGAGTGGGTAGGATCCAAACACCACCATCATCATCGGCCGTGCGGAAGAGCTCCCCTCCCTCCCGGCACCAT
The DNA here is from genome assembly GCA_015664885.1 of Gemmatimonadota bacterium. GTDB lineage: Bacteria > Gemmatimonadota > Gemmatimonadetes > Longimicrobiales > Gaopeijiaceae > UBA1138. Next base: position 855 of record DQPL01000099.1, on the reverse strand, counting down.
GTTTGGCCACGCCACCGAATCCACCCCAGCCTCTCGTAGAATTCGAGAGAAGTGGAAAGGGCGCCCATGCGATATCGTCCCGCGATGAACTCCGCGACGGCACTCATGACGGCGGTCGCCAACCCCTTCCGCTGGAATCGGGGGTGCGTGGCTACCGCCTCGACGTATCCAGTGGAGAGAGGGTCCCCCGACACCTCAATCCTTCGGTCAACGACCGCAGCGTGCGAGACGATCGTGTCCCCTCCGCCGCGCACGACGAAGTGCGTCCCTCCCAGCGCATGACTCCAATCCTCTTCGGAGAATCGGTCACCGAACGCATCGTCCATCAGGCGTCGAATGTCCGCGAGATCCGAGTCGGCCAACCCGGGCGTCTCTACTTCCTCAATGATCCAGTTTGCCTCGGCCATCAGTCTCGCTGGGTTCGTCTAACGTTCAAAGTTGCCGTCGCAGCTCGCGTATGCGAGCCGTGATCGTCGTAGTGAGCGAAGCGAACGAAGCCGGCAACTGATTGTTAGACGGCGTTGTCTCCTACACGCTCACCCAGCAACCCCTGTTCTGCCGACGCATGCCGATTCGATGCACGTCTTGTCACGGGATGGCCTAACGACTTTGGAATTCTGCTGCGCGGCCAAGATGCACATCGCGCGCCTTGCGCGCACCTACCTCCCCTTCCGCGACAGCAGCAATTCTTTGTTAGGAAGCTCCGCCACCAAGCTCGCATGGTGCTTTGATTTCAGCCGATCCGCGCATAAACTCGGCGGGACGGATCAACCAACGAGGGCAGTTGATGGCTGAAGGCGATTCTGGAAACCGAGGTATGCTGAAGCGGCGTGCGTTTGAGTTCCTCGTGATCGT
>DQPL01000103.1 GCA_015664885.1 Gemmatimonadota bacterium | reverse complement strand
GCGCTTCATGCGACTCTCCATGGGTCTTCGACTCTCTTTTGGCGGAGGGATCACAAGCTAAGGCGGACAGCCCTCGGCGTGCGACAGTGCCTAGCGCGTCAGGTCGAGCAGCCTGCTGTATTTGATGACCAGCTGACGCTGTTTTGGCCCCGCCAGGATTCCCGTGCGCTCGAACGTGCCTACGTGGTTTGCATCGTTCCAGACGATGAAGAGCCCTGTGCCAGCGGTGTCCAGCCACCCGAAGCGGATGTTTGTGCCGAGGTCTTCGGTGTCGTCGTTGTACTGGACGTTGGCCTGTAGATATATGTGCGGCGTGAACGAGTAGGACGTGTTGAAGCGAAGCACCGAGGTCGTGAAGCTGCCCTCGTCGAGCCGGACGTCGAAGTAGTTGGCGCGGAAGCTCGCGGTGAGCTTGTCGCTGTAGCGGTAGGCAACAGTCGCGTTCGGGCCGAAGCGCGTGCCCGAGTAGAAACCGCCTAAGCTCCATCCAGCAGAAAAGGAGAGCGGCGCGCCGCGGTTCGTATTCGCCCGGAATTCCCAGTCGACGTTGTGGTAAGAGCCGACGGGAATCACGATGCCCTCGCGAATCTCGAACGGCTGCTCGAGGCCCTCTCCCGTGAAGTTGAAGCCCGGGAGTTGGAAGAACGCGCCGTTCTCGAACTGGAAGTGGTTGTCGAAGTGGACGAGGTACGACTCGCTGAACCCGTCGAGCGTCCAGAACTGACTCCACGAGACGTGCGGCCGGAACTCTCGGAACCACGGTACGCTCTCCATGCGCACGTGCCGCAGCACTCGCGCGTTGCCGTGGCGGTACGTACGCCGGTTAACGAAGCCGACCTCGGGGTTGAACGAATCACCGATCTGGCGGTATCCGGCCGAGATCTGCCAGTCGCGCGTGACATATCGCGACCCACCGGCAAGACCGTACTCGCCGTCGTTGAACCCTGTACCGGTCGCGGTCTCTCCGTCCTCCAGAGGAGTTGTCGTCAGGCCGAGCCAGCCGTCGAACGTGAGTGCGTCGCCAATGCCCAGCCGGCCATCGACGCCGTACGTCAGGTTGTAGTCGTCGGTGTCGCTGGTATTGAGGCGCGAGACCATGATGGCGCCGATCTGCGTCCTGTTTCCGAACTCCCGATAGGCGCGCAGTACGCCGAAATTGTTGGCGGGCGCAAATTGCTCTTGCAGGCCGGTGTCCTCGTCGAGCCTCGACACGTCGTTCGTCTGGATATTGAGTAGCCCGATCTGAAAAGCGCCGACCTTGCCGGTCAGCCGTGCGCCTCCCTGAATGGGGACTTCCTGGCCTCCGGAGAGCCCGATCCTGCGACTGAAGAAGAGCTCCGCGGAGCGAGACGCGCCCACCGAGAACGTGCCTGCATTCTCGAGAAAAAAGGCGCGCTTCTCGGGGAAGAAAAGACTGAACCGGGTAAGGTTCACTTGCTGGTCGTCGACTTCGGCCTGTGCGAAGTCGGTATTGACGGTGAGGTCGAGCGTAAGGCTCTGGTTGAGGCCGATCTTCACGTCGCCGCCGATCTGCCGACTGTAGTCGACTTCGGCAGAGGTGACCTGGTAGTCCTTGAAGCCGTCCGCGAGCAGGTATGGGCTCAGTGTCACTGTGCGCTTCGCGGGAGCCTCGAGCGCGATGGTGCCGGCGAGCGAGACCCGATTCAGGTCGAATTGACGGGGTAGGGGAGCCCACATCGACTGCTCGCTGTTGCGTCGGATCTTACGCTCGAAGTTCACGCCCCAGTCTTGCTGACCGCCGGCTCCGTAGCGCAGCGTCGAGAAGGGGATCCGCATCTCGGCGTACCACCCTTCGCCGTCGGTGGTGGTCGCGACCTGCCAGCTCCCGTCCCAGTTGCGGTTGAATCCACCGCCGGAGCCGCGCTGCTGTCTGCCACCACCACCGCCTCCGACGCCCTCGCCCGCAAGCTGGCCATCGTATTCGATGCCGGCGGGCGTCGTGCCGAAGACGAACCCGTTTTGGCGGTCCAAGTAGGTGTCGAGTACAACGACGAACGCGTCCGAGTCGTTGAGGGACGCATCGCGCAGCGTCTGGCCCACCACGATCGACGACACGTCGTCATCGAAGAGCGACGCCCCGATGTAGAGCGCTTCATCGTCGTAGGCCACCCGCACCTCGGTACGCTGCGAAACGGGCCGGCCCTCGGAGGGCTCCCGCTGGGTGAAGCCCGCAAGTGGCATCAGTCGCCCCCAGACCGCTTCATCGAGGCGGCCGTCGATGGTCGGAGCGGTGGTGATCGCGGTGGCTTGCGCGCTCGGCGGCCCCTGGGCGTGAAGGCCGGCGGGAGCCGTCAGGGCGCCGATTAATAGGATGTGCCTCAGAGGGCGCATTCAGCCGTCTCGTGTTTGGGGCCGCGACATTGCGTTCCACACCGCGCGCTCGCAACATGCTGGGCGAAGCGAGGAACATAACTTCGCCTGAACCCAACCCGTGGTGGGCATGGATCAAGCCATCGACCAGCTGATACGCCCGTTCGCGTCAGCGATCTACGACTTCGTCTTCTATGCCGTGCCTGTGGCCGGCGTGGAGCTGCCGCTGATCGTAGCGTGGCTGATCGCCGGGGGACTGTTCTTCACGCTTTACCTGCGCTTCATCAGTGTGCGGGGCTTCAAGCACGCTCTACAGCTCGTCTCTGGCCGATATGCCGACCCCGATCATCCGGGAGAGGTCACGCACTTCCAAGCCCTGGCGACGGCCGTATCGGGCACGGTCGGCGTCGGAAACATCGCCGGGGTGGCGGTAGCCATATCGGTCGGCGGGCCGGGCGCCACATTGTGGATGATCATCGCCGGCCTGCTCGGCATGAGCACCAAATTCGCCGAGTGTACCTTGGCCGTGAAGTTCCGGCGCACCCACGATGACGGCTCCGTCAGCGGTGGACCCATGTATTTCCTCGAGCGCGGGTTGGCGCTGCGAGGCTTGCCGGGAACAGGCCGGGCGCTGGGAATGTTCTACGCGGCCGCCATGGTGGTGGGCTGTCTCGGCATCGGGAACATGTTCCAGTCCAATCAGGCCGCTGCCATCCTGATCGATGTGACGGGCGGCAGCGACAGCTTCTTCTTCGGCAGGGCCTGGATACTGGGTCTCGCGATGGCGGTTGTCGTGGCTCTGGTCATCGTCGGCGGCATCAAAAGCATCGCCAAGGCTACATCCAGACTGGTTCCGTTCATGGCCGTTCTGTATCTGCTATCGGCGTTGCTGATCCTGGTGCTCAATGCCGAGAAGCTGCCCGCAGCGATCGGCCAGATCTGGCAAGGAGCATTCTCTCCGGAGAGCATCAGCGGCGGCCTGATCGGAGTCATGATCGTCGGCTTTCGTCGGGCTGTGTTCTCCAACGAGGCAGGCCTCGGTTCCGCGGCCATCGCGCACTCCGCGGTACGTACGGACGAGCCCGTCACCGAGGGCTTCGTTGCCCTGCTGGAGCCGTTCATCGACACCGTCGTCATCTGCACCATGACGGCCTTGGTCATCGTGACGACGGTCTACGACCCCGCGTTGGCCTCCACGGAAGTAAGCGGCATCGAGCTGACCACGGATGCCTTTGCGAGCACGCTCTCTTGGTCCCCCGTGCCCCTGTCCATAGCGGCGGTGTTGTTCGCGTTCTCGACCATGATTTCCTGGAGCTATTACGGCCTGAAATCGTTCACCTACCTCGCCGGACATCGGCCGGCTGTCGAGATCGCGTTCAAGCTGTTCTTCTGCCTCTTCATCGTGCTCGGCAGCAGCATCCAACTCGGCTCCCTGATCGATCTGTCAGATGCTCTGATCTTCCTGGTGGCGATTCCTAATCTGCTCGGGCTGTACCTGCTCGCACCGGTGTTGAAGGAGGAGCTGATCTCCTATCGAGAGCGCCTCGGTCGGTTTTAGGGCGGAGGTGGGAGAGGGAGCCAAGGAAGAGAGGGCGGCACGTTTTGCGCCCGGGCAGACAGCCCGGTACGATCAGCCATCCAACGCTGCGCCCTCACGTGGTCAGCCGATCCGACTCTACAACCATCGCGGGTGGGAGCATGAACAGGTCGAAACGAGCCGTCTTCGCACTCGCGCTAGCGCTTGCACCGAGTCTCGGCAGCTGTGGCCCGCCCGCCGACGTCGGTCCGCCTGCGGACACGATCCTCTTCGGCGACAACATCGTCACCATGGATCCGAATCGGGCGAGCGTGGAAGCGGTTGCGGTGCGCGGCGAGACGATCACTGCTACCGGATCGTTGGACGAGGTGATGGCGTTTCGCGGGGAGTCGACTCGGGTCGTGGACCTAGGGGAACGGGCTCTGCTGCCCGGTTTCATCGACGCCCATGGTCACTTCCTCGGGGCAGGGCGGGCTTTGGACGCGTTGTCGTTGCACTCCCCACCGGTGGGTGACGTCACGAACATCAACGAGCTCGTGGCCAAGATCCAACGCTGGATCGAGGAGAAGCAGATCCCGCCGGGTGAGGTCGTCTCCGGAGGCGGGTACGACGACTCGCTGCTCGAGGAGAAGCGCCATCCGACCCGCTTCGACCTGGATCGAGCTTCGACCGAGCATCCTATTGTGCTGGGTCATGTGTCGGGGCATCTCAGGGCCGCCAATTCCGCGGCGCTCGCAGCCAGCAACGTCACGGCCGCTACTCCTGACCCCGACGGAGGCCTCATTCGTCGAGTCGCAGGTTCGATGGAGCCCAATGGCGTCTTCGAGGAGCGCGCGGGCCGCTTGCTCATAGGCGGAGGGCCCGCGCGGTCGCCGGACGAGTTCGACGCGCTGATTCGCACGTCGATCGGCGTCTATCTCGGCTATGGGACGACCACCATACAGAACGGTGGGGGAACGAGCCCGCAGATGGTGGAAACACTGCGAGCGGCCGCAGAGCGGGAGCCGTTCGATGCCGACCTGGCCGTGTTCACGAGCTCCGGCGCGATCCTCCAGGATCGCTTGCAGTACGAGCGCACCTATTCGAACGGGTTCCGCGTCGCCGGCGTGAAATTCGTGCTCGACGGCTCCCCGCAAGGACGCACTGCCTGGGTGACCGAGCCCTACGACGAGGGGCCTCCGGGCGCGGCCGCGGACTATCGCGCGTACGGGACGATGGACCCGGATGCGTACAAGACAGATGCCGCGGCGTTGATCGAGCGAGGCGTTCCATTTCTCGCCCACGCCAACGGCGATGCCGCCATGGACTTGATGATGGACGGGGTCGAGCAGGCGATCACCGACATGGATGAAGCACCGGATCATCGGTCGGTGATCATCCACGCTCAGCTCATGCGCGCCGACCAACTCGACCGCGCAGCCGTGTTGAGCGTCGTGCCTTCTTTCTTTGCCGCGCACTCCTTCTTCTGGGGCGACTGGCATCGACTGAGCTTCGGCGAGGAGCGTGGAAACAACATCAGTCCGGTGCGCTGGGCGATCGAGCGAGGCGTCAAGTTCACCGTCCACAACGACGCATCGGTCGTTCCTCCGGATATGATGCGCCTAGTGTCGATCACCGTGAATCGGAGGACGCGTAGCGGTCATGTGCTCGGACCACACCAGCGGGCCACGATTCAGGAAGCACTGCACGCGGTCACGCTCGGGGCAGCGTATCAATACTTCGAAGAGGATACCAAGGGCTCGATCACCGTCGGCAAGCAAGCCGACCTGGTGATCCTCGAGGAGAATCCGATCACGACGGACCCGGCCGAGCTCGAGCGCATACAGATCATGGAGACGTTCTCGAGGGGAAGATCGGTCTTCGCTCGATGAATCGAACCTCTGTGCCGGGCAGCCCCAGTCCAACACCTCCGAACCGGAGATGGAGCTAGAGATGGCGAAGCAGAAGATGACCCCCTCCGAGGCGCTGGTGGAGACGCTCGTCGCCGAGGGCGTGACCGACGTGTTCGGATTGGTCGGATCGGCGTTCATGGACGCTCTAGATCTGTTCCCGGATGCGGGCATTCGCTTCATCCCGGTGGCGCACGAGCAGGCGGCGGGACATGCCGCCGACGGTTTGGCCAGAGTGACCGGACGGCCTCAGGCCTGCATCGCCCAAAACGGGCCGGGCGCCGCGAATTTCGTGTCCGCCATGGCAGCGGCCTACTGGGCACATTCTCCGGTCGTGGCCATCACGCCTGAGACAGGGTCGATGGGCATCGGGACCGGCGGATTCCAGGAGCTGGACCAGATGGCCATGTTCGAAGAGCAGACGGTGTACCAGGTGCGTGTCAACCGCCCCGACCGCATGGCCGAGTTGGCCAGGCGCTGCTTCTACCGTGCCAAGCTCGAGCTCGGCCCGACCCAGCTCAACATCCCGCGGGACTATTTCTACGGGGACATCGAAGCGGAGATCTTCGCGACGCCGACCCTGGGGGCCGGCCGACCCCCCCAGAAGGAAATCGCGGAGGCGGTCAGCTTGCTGAAGGGCGCCAAGTATCCCGTCATCGTCTCGGGAGGCGGCGTGAGCCAGGGAGACGCGCTCGACGAGGTCAGAGCACTCGCCGAGTACTTGAGTGCGCCCGTCATCAACACCTATCTGCACAACGACACCTTCCCCTACACGCACGAGCTGGGCTGCGGGCCGATCGGCTACTGCGGCTCCAAGGCGGCCATGCGTACCGTCGCCAAGGCCGACGTGGTGCTGGCGTTGGGAACCAGGCTGGGTGTGTTCGGGCTGCTGCCGCAGTACGACATGACGTACTGGCCCGAAGACGCAGCGCTCATCCAGGTGGACAGAGACCCCAAGCAGTGGGGCCTGAGCAAGATCCCGAACATCTTCTCCGTCGCGGATGTGAAGGAGTATGCCGCGGACTTGCTGCGGGAGCTGAAGAGCGCGCTGCCCGACCGCCAGAGAAACGAAGAGCGTTTCGCCGACGTAGCCAGGGAAAAGGCGGCCTGGGACGAGGAGCTCGAGGACTGGTCTTCGTCAACCAACGAGCTGATGCATCCCAGGCGCTTCCTTTGGGAGCTCAACCTCGCGCTTCCCGACGATGCCCTGGTGGCCACGGATATCGGCAATACTTGCTCGATCACCAACGGCTACCTGCGCGGATTCAAAGGTGTGCGTCAGCATCTGGCTGCTCTGACGTGGGGCAACTGCGGGTTCGCTTACGGCTGCGCCATGGGTGCCAAGATCGGCAAGCCCGACGCCCCGGTCTTCGCCATCCAGGGCGACGGTGCCTGGGGCATCAGTGGATTGAGCGAGGTGATGACGGCCGTGCGGGAGAAGATTCCCGTCATCGCCATCGTCATCAACAATCACGAGTGGGGCGCCGAGAAGAAGAACCAGATCGACTTCTACGGCGACCGCTTCGTCGGAGTCGACCTTCCCGACAACCCCGACTACGCCAAAGTGGCCGAGGCGATGGGGGCCAAGGGTTACACCGTGGACGACTACCGCGAAGTGCAGGACGTCGTGCGGGAGGCTATGGCTTCCGGCGAGCCGTGCGTCATCAATGCCGTGGTCGAGGGTGGGGAGAAGGTGCTGGCTGAACCGTTCCGCCGGGACGCTCTCGCGATGCCGACTCGCCATCTAGCGAAATACGCGCACCTGAGTCTGGACTAGCCATGTCCGATACGCATGCGTTGCTGTCCGACTACGATGCCGAAGACATCATCGAGAAAGACCGGCGGCATGTGTGGCATCATCTGCTCCAGCATAAGATCCACGAGGAGCAGGATCCGAAGATCTTCGTGGAGGGGCAGGGGGTCCGCGTCACGGACATTCACGGGGTCGAGTACCTGGACGCGTCTTCCGGCGGCGTATGGTGCGTCAACGTCGGCTACGGACGCGAGAGCATGGCCAAGGTCATCCATGACCAGCTGCTCAAGCTGCCCTACTACGCCGGCGTTGCCGGGACCGTACCGGCGGCTCAGTTCGCGGATAAACTGACCAACTTGCTGCCGGGCTTGGACCGCGTCTTCTTCGCCAACAGCGGCTCCGAGGCCAACGAGAAGGCCTTCAAGATCATCCGGCAGATTGCTCACCTGAACGGAAATCAGAAGAGCCAGGTGTTGTACCGCGACCGTGACTATCACGGCACCACGATCGCGTGTCTGGCCGCGTCGGGCCACGAGGAGCGCCGTCAGGCTTACGGCCCCTTCCCGGACGGGTTTGCCGCCATACCCCACGCGTTGTGCTATCGCTGTCCTTTCGGGCTGTCGTATCCCGATTGCGACATCGAGTGTGCCCACGCGCTGGAGGACGTGATCCAGGAGGAGGGCCCTGACACGATTGGCGGGCTCATCCTCGAGCCGATCACCGCGGGCGGTGGGGTCATCCCTCCCGTCCAGGAATACTACCCGATCATCCAGGAGATCTGCGAGAAGTACGGCGTCGTCCTGATCATGGACGAGGTGGTCTGCGGGTTTGGCCGGACCGGCACCATGTTCGGCTTCGAGCACTATGAAGTCGCGCCGGACATCGTGACCATGGCCAAGGGCATGGCCAGCTCCTATGCGCCCATCTCGGCCGCTGCCGTGCGCAGCGAGATCTTCGAGGAGTTCCTGCACGATCCCGGAGAAAAATACGACTATTTCCGCGACATCAGCACGTACGGTGGATGCACCGGAGGCTTCGCCGCGGCGCTGGAGAACATGCGCATCGTCGAGGAAGAAGACCTGGTCGAGAATGCTCGCGCGGTGGGAGCGTACCTGCTGGATCGCCTTCAGGAGCTGGCCGACCACCCGAACGTCGGGGACGTGCGCGGGAAGGGACTCTTCGCCGGCATCGAGCTCGTGGCCGACAAGTCCTCGAAGGTGCCGCTGGGTGAGGACGTGATGGGCGCCGTGATGCGGATAGTCACCGAGGAAGGCGTCCTGATCGGCAGGACTAACCGGAGCATCCCCGGCCACAACAACACACTGAACATTGCGCCGCCCCTGATCGTCAGCAAAGCGGACATCGATGAGATCGTGGCGGCGGTGAGGGTGGGCATCGAGAAGGGCTGCTAGCAGGTCCTTGGGAAAGAGCCGTTCAACCAGCGAGGATTCCAATGCGCTTATCGCTTGCTTTGCAACGCCCCCCGTTATTCGCAGCGGCAGCCGTCCTCTTCGTGGCTTGCAGCGACGCTGCGCAGTCGGTAGAGGACGCGGGGGTCG
>DQPL01000049.1 GCA_015664885.1 Gemmatimonadota bacterium | reverse complement strand
AAGCTATATTTCATTGAGTTTCCCCTCTTAGTGTGGTTGCGACTAAAGCTACTGCATTAGCGAATATGCGATGCGTTTCTCCAGAGCCGCCAGCAGGGGGCGGTACTGGTGCGAGTCCACACACATCGACACCCCGAGCTATCCGCCCGAGATCTGCTTCACTTGGCTTGTTGCCGTCGTCGTGGGGTGGGGCGGGGCAGAATCAGGGCATGAAGAAAACCCTGCTATTCGCGCTCGGTCTGATAGCGGTCGGGTGTGCTGAACCGATCCCAAGGGATCTGGATGAGCTAGTCGAGCAGGGTGACCTGTATGCCAACGCAGACGGTATGTTTTTGGACCCTGAGACGATGACACCGTATTCGGGTCGCGTGTTCAATCTCGACCCGCAGGACTCCGCACGAGTCAGGTTTGTGGCAAACATCGAGGATGGGAAGATAGATGGCCTATCTGAGTACTATTTTGTGAACGGGAGTATATCGAAGCAGACGAGTAAGGCCGGAGAGTTGCACGGACCGATGGGGTTCTACACTAAGAATGGTCAGTTGAGTTCGGGGGGTACGTTCAACATGGGTGAAAGGTGCGGTGAGTGGATTGAGGGCGGCGAGACCTCGAGCCCAGTCTATGGTGTGAGTCGCCCCCGCGCGAACCGTTGCGCTCACACCGACAGGAGACCCATGGTGCCGCTAGATTAGGGTTCGTCCATCGACCAGCCCAGAGTCGACGCTTGAGCAATGAGCAACACTACGAAGGCACCCGTCGAGTTTACGGACCTCGCAAGAAAGACGGTCCTCAGCTTCCTTGAGAGCGACAGCGACACCAGGCTTGCAGTGCGCATCCACGTCGCGAGCCCTAGTCCGCTTGATCCCCGTTACGACATCACGCTGATCGAGCAGCACGAGAAGTGCGAAGAAGACCTCGTGTTCGACGACCATGGGTTCGAGGTTGTGATGGACCCCGAGAGCGCGAAGATCCTTGACGGTGCCCGCATCGATTGGATCGAAACCGTGATGGAGAGCGGGTTCAAAGTGGAGAACCCGAACCTGGACCCGATCGGCTCCAAGCCGTTGGAGGGCCCTCTCGCTGAGCGGGTTCAGCAGGCGATCGATCAATACGTGAACCCCGGAGTGGCCCAGCATGGCGGGCGCGTAACGTTGGTGGAGGTGAGGGACAACATCGTCTACCTCCAGATGGGTGGGGGTTGCCAGGGGTGCGGAATGGCGTCGGTAACGCTGAGCCAGGGGATCGAGAGAATCCTCAAGGAACAGGTGCCGGAAGTCGCGGGCATCCAGGACGTTACCAACCACTCGGCCGGCGATGACCCCTACTTCACCTCCGAGAAGTAGCGGGCACCCGCGACTGGACGGCCCGAAACGAATGTTTTCTTCCCCCCACGCTCTGGGTTCGTTCGATCAGTACCTGCAAGACGTGGAGAAATACCCACTCATTCAGGACCGGCGGGAGGAACGTGAGCTCGCGCGACGGGCGCGTGCTGGGGACAAGGAGGCCTCCGAGCGGCTAGTGACCGCGAACCTCCGGTTCGTCATCTCCTACGTGAAGAAGTACCAGGGCAGAGGTCTCGACATCAGCGAGCTCGTGTGCATCGGCAACGAGGGGCTCCTCAAGGCAGTCAAGAAGTTCGATCCGGACAGGGGAGTGAAGTTCATCTCGTACGCCGTGTGGTGGATCCGCCAGACCGTCCTCCAGGCGCTGGCGGAGCAGGCCCGCTCGGTGCGCATCCCGCTGAATCAGAATTCGAACCTCTCGAAGCTCGCGCGCACCGACACACGGCTCACGCAGTCGCTCGGCCGCACGCCGACCGACGCCGAGATCGCCAGTGAGATGGAAGAGCACGTGGATACCATCCGCGCGCTCCGACGCGTGGCAGCTTCCGAGCTGAGTCTCGACGCCCCCATCGACCGCAGCGACAGTAACGGCGCGAGCTTCGGTGAGCGGTTCTCGGGGGCCGAGGCGTCAGAAATCGAGGAAAACGTCGAAGCGATCGCCTGCCGGGACTTCCTCGAGACGATGTTCGAGCAGTACCTGACGGAGCGCGAGCGGAAGATCCTCTACCTCTACTACGGCCTCGACGACGGCGAGCAAAGGACCCTGGAGGTGATCGGATCGCTCCTCGGCGTCACACGCGAGCGCATAAGGCAGATCCGCAACCGAGCGTTCGACAAGCTCCGCGAGAGTCCTCACGGCGAATCCCTCGTAGGATTCTGGAACGCCGGCTGACGCCGCGCCGGTCAGGGCGTGGCGCCCGCAGTAACGCGAGAGAATGCCAGATACCCGGAGGTAGCAAGAGAGCAGCTGGCTCGCGACTCTTCGCAAGTGTCACTCCTCAAGCTCCACCTCGTCGCCCCGGAGGCGACTCACGGCGAGGGAGAGCGGCAAGGCCGTGACACGGTCGGGCCAGCTATCGGGGTTATCGGCCACCTCCTGCCGTACCGCAAGGCAGTGGGCACGCAGTTCGGCGACGTCGAGCCCGAGGTAAGCGGCTGGATAGGCGTCCAGACGCGCCAAGGTCTTGTTGAGCTGAGCCCGCACACCGTGAGCGTTCCTCCGCTCCCAGTGAACCCATGCGCTGGCATAAAGGATCAGGCCCTGGTAGAAGTCGCTCCCGTTCCTGCGGCACGCCTCCTCCAAAGCCTCGTGGCTGTCCCAGAAGCGACTCGCTCCGTAAAGCTCCAAGAACTGCCGGAGGGGGCCGGGAAGGCGAGCCTCGAGTGAGGCGTCATCTGACGTCCACCGTCCCGTCCCTGGCATCGTCTAGCTTTCCGATCCCGTCGCCACAGAGCCGAACTGGCTCTCGGTCGGCTCAGCTCAGCAGAACCACGCTTCAGTCAGATGTGGCGGTCTAACACTTCGACGGCGGTATCGGGGCCGGGCTACAGTCGGCTGGCCGTGAATAGTCGAAAGGGCAAGCTCCTTGATCCGGTTGAAGGTCGTCGCCGGGTCTTCACCGGAGCCGGCCGCTTCTTCAGCGACTCGAGCGACCTGTCGTTGTAGCATGTCCACGCGGGGATCCGGATGCCGCCACGTGTACATGAAGTCCTCCTGAATCAGGCTCCCCACGTGGGGTTGGATTTCCGGAATGTCGAGGAGCCATGACCCCGGAGGCAGAAGGAGCCTGATGGAGTACTGCACTGGATCGAGCTGATATACCAGATCGTGATCCTGCACGAACTCGAGCAGCCCCAAATACCCCGACAGCGTCGTCCAAGGCGTGAAAGGCAGCAGCGAGGGGCGAAGCGCTACTTCGGCGGCTCGGGTAATCTCCAGGGCAGCAACCACGTCATCGCGGGTGTGACCCTTGTCGAGATACTGGAGAATGCGGTCGTCCACACTCTCCACGGCGGACAGAACGAAGACGCACCCCAGCGCCGCGAGCTCCATGACCGCGTCACGATGCTGGATCAGGTGCTCGATCTTGGCCGTGAAGTCGAAGCTCAGGTCGGGGTGGCGGTTACGCATCTCCCGAACAATCCCGAGTGAGTGCTTCACACCGTTCAGGAAGTCTGGGTCACCAAAGTTGATGTGCTGCGCACCCATGTGCACAAGGTTGTCGATATCTGCGAGCACGACCTCCCGCTGAACTATTCGAAGCCTCCCCTCATAGACAGCGGGGATCGGGCAGTGGCGGCACCGGTGAGCACAACCACGGCTCGCTTCGACGTGTCCCACAAGCCGGAGTTCTCCCTCGGAGGTCCTCAGGCGGGCGTACTTCTCCAGGGGAGGTAATAAATGTCGCGCCGGCGGGAGAAACTGCTGTCGAGACAGGTTCGGCGGACTGCGCAGCTCAGCGAGAGAGACGCCTCCAGGGGCGGGCGATCCAATTTCCGCCAATCGGTCGACGTGCTGAGTGAGCGGCGTCTCAAATTCGCCGCCGATCACGCTGTCGGCTACGCCGTCGAGAAGGTAGTCCTCGTTAAGAGAGGCGTAGAGCCCGAAGTAGCAGATGTGGCACTGCGGATTCAACCCCCTGACCAGCTCACCGGCTTTGACGCCGAGTCGGATCGCCGTGTGCATGGGAGTCGAGATCCCCACAAAGTCGGCTCGCCGGACCTTGGCCTCGTCGAGAACCTCCACGGCGAGATCGAGGCACTCCACTTGATGGCGGTCTCCGGCGAGTAGGTGTGCGCCAGCGGACGCCACCCCGTACGGCTGATGGCCGAGCTCATAGCAGGAGATGAGGAGTACGTTCATTGCCGAGGATGCCTCATGATTTGGTTTCAACCACCCCGCGTATGCATCTCCCGGTGCGGATCCTTACGTAGAGCCTCGATCTGATAGAGTGGGCCTCGCAAACCCAGCGCCTTCCGATCCTCGGCCCCGCGATCGGCACGATTTGTCCAACCGCGCACGATCAGCGACCTGATCTCGTCTTGGGAGGCTCCCTCTCGCAGAGGCCGCCGAAGGTCGATCCCGTGGGCTCCGTACAGACACAGGAACCACATCCCATCAGCCGTGAGCCGGCTCCGGTCGCAAGCACGGCAGAATGGTTCGGTTGTCGAGGCGATGATGCCGAAGGTGGTCCCGTCGGGTAGCGCATAGCGGTTCGCCGGAGCCGAGCCGTCGTCGCGAAGCGGCTCGATCGGTCCATAGTGCCTCGCCAGCCGGCTCAGTATCTCACTACTTGAAACGACCATGTCCATCGTCCAACGCGTTGCGCCGCCGACGTCCATGTATTCGATGAAACGGACTTCTGCGCCCCGATCTTTAGCGAAGTCGATCAAGTCGCTGAGCTCGTCATCGTTGTACTCGCGCATCACCACGGTATTGATCTTGAGGGGTTTCAACCCGCCCTCCGCGGCAGCATCGATCCCTTCGAGCACCTCATGGAGACGGTCGCGGCGCGTGAGCTGCTCGAACCGCTGTGGCCGTAGCGTATCGAGGCTCACGCTGACCCGGTCCAGTCCCGCGCTACGGAGCGACTCCGCCTGTTTCGCCAGCAACACACCATTGGTGGTCATGCTCAGGTCACCAACGTCCGGGTTTGCCGCTACGCGCTCCACCACATCCACAACTTCGCGGCGGAGCAGCGGCTCGCCTCCTGTGAGCCGCACCTTGTCCACCCCAAGCTCGCTGAAGACATCGACGAGCTCGCCGATCTCATCGACGGTGAGGATATCGTCACGGGGCAACCAGACATACTCCTCCTCGGGCATACAGTACTGGCAACGCAGGTTGCATTTGTCGATCAGCGAGATGCGGAGGCTCTTGAGAGGCCGGCCGAACGTGTCCAGCACTGTGCGCCTGCTCCTGGGGCTCAACTGCCTGGCGGCGACAGTTGCAGTCGAATGCCGCCGTGCTTCGTGGACGGCGAATCTTCGACATTGGGACTCGCGTTCAGCGCATAGAGCGCTTGCAGCACCCGGTCTAGAATATCCGAGGGTTGTTCGCTTCGCATGTTCTCTTCGTCCGCGACTTGAAGTTGTAGCGCATCGAATTTCCACCGACGCAAGACTTCGATCTTCTGTTCGCGAGTCAACTCGTCCCGTTCAAGCACCTCCTCGGGACCAAGGAAGGCAAGCGCAGGGTTCAGTAGTGCTTTCCTGAGATCGATGCGCTTTCCGCTGTTCGCCACCTGGCAACGCTCCCGACGGTACGGAAATTCGAATTTCTTACGCTACCTATTTCTCATACCCAGAACGAATTGCGAAAGTTATGGTACTCCTAGGCCGTTGGGTACGCTCCCGGTGCCCGCCGCTCTGAACGCTTCCACCGTCGTCCATGAACTTCGACCGTACCGAACAATACCTGGGCGCCAGGCGCCAGTTCGGCCTGCTCATTCTGGTCGCTAGCCAATCGGTGTCCGAGCCGGTAGGGGGCTGACGTGCCACGAGTACCGTTCGAAGCGCTGCCGGGCCGTGGCCGCCTCTGGGTCTTTCCGGCGAGCCGGACCCCCCAGGACCCTAGCCCCCTCCGTGGCACCCAGCCACACCTAGCTATCCACTGTTCTGCGCGTCCTGAGTTGCGGGCCTGAGTGGGGCGGGGGCAGCAGAATGAGTGTGAAGCCCTCAGACCGGCAGAATCTGGTCGAACCGAGCCCACTCCGCCCTGTGTCTGGAATGTGTCCCGAGAGGCGGCGAAAGGCGGCGGAAACGGCGAAAAAGGCGGCGGACCTGGGAGAAGGAACCGACTAACTATGCGAGGTTCGCCGGATCGGGCCTCCTGGGAAGTGGCTTTGCAAGCCAGAGGTCGTCGGTTCGCATCTTTGGGCCGGTTCGTGTGTCGGTTGGGCCGGTTTATGTGTCGATTCAAAGCGGCAGATGTGAGCATCGGTTCGCGGCAAGAATAGCAGATCGTGCGCCCTACCAGTGATTTACACTGTTTCTTGCCGTGATTCAGCCCATCCGGTAGGCGAATGGGGTTCAGGGGGTCGCCGGTTCGAATCCGGCCGTCCCGACTTGTTGCAGCACAACGACTTACGGGATTAGTCATCCATTAAGAGGATGGCTTTTCTCGTTTTAGGTACCATATAGGTACCACCATTGGCGCGTATAAGGGTGGAAGAGGACTCTCCAATTCGGTCCCGCTACGGTCGTT
>DQPL01000082.1 GCA_015664885.1 Gemmatimonadota bacterium | reverse complement strand
TCGCCACGCCGCACCTCCGCTCAGAACCACCTGCTCCGGACATCGCAAGTCCAACTATAGTGCAGTCGGCACGATGAGATGCGGGCCCTGACCGTTTCCTGACATGCACCTAGTGGTGTCTGACGGTTGCCTCGCAGCCGCTCTCTTCGCATTCTCATCATTGGTACGCGCGGGCAGGTGCCAGCATCGGTTGCAAGCCTCAGGGGGGGCCGCTGCAGACCGGCGAACCCGAAAGGGGCTGCTCGCACCCTCCCCCCTGCTCCCTTCCGACGCCCTACCGTTGAGCGGGAGAGCTACGTGTCGGAGGCGCTCGCGTCCGGCGGCTGGATCGCAGCGCGCGCGCCGGGCGACTCGATCAGGTCCTTGTAGAAGTCCCGCTCGTCCTCCAAGTGGGCGACCCGGCCACTCACATGGTCGATCACTTCGCGAAGGCCCTCGATCTCCGCGGGTCCGGCCTGCGTCTCTGCTGCTATCGGCTTCGCGTGGTGAGGCCGAACGAAGGCGGCGCCGACGGTTTTCACGGTCGTGGTGATGATGCTACCCGCGGTAACGATGGCGACTAAGCCGAGAGCGAACTCAAACAAGTGCAAGTGCTCAGGTCCTCCCTGGGAAATGGCACTACGTGACTCCTAACGGATAATGGGGGCGCCATGTGTCAGCCGCATCCCGCGCGACTCGGGACCTCCCCTAGTCCAAACCGAGCAGCCGCGCTGGATTGAGGCGAGCCATCAGGTCGATCTCAGCGTCGGACACTCCAGCCTCCCGCAAGGCCCGGATGAACGCCGTTAGCCCCGTAGCATGGTCTGGGTTACCAGCCTGACCGAAGTCCGACGAGATCAGGAAATGCTCGGCGCCGAGCGTACGGATGGCGCCGGCGTAGTCCGCGATCGACACATTTCCTGAGTAAACGGCCAACCAATCGAGCTCCATGACGACACCCAACGAGGCCATGCGCCGCATCTGATCGGGCGTGGCGTCCTGGCCAAAGACGTGCGTGACCAGTATGTGCCGCACGCCCATCCGCTTCGCGGCCGGTATCAGGAGCAACACTTCTTCTGGAGACGAATGACCCATGGCCAGAACGAGGTCGCGCTCAGCCACCAGCCCGAAGACTTCGAGCAAAGCCGGCACCGGCGCGCCGTCCTGGACGACTCGTACGAATGACTCAGCGCCAGCGGCTCGCGTCACGTAGAACTCCGAATCGAACGTCGGTAACCAGACGACCCTTCCCCGACCGCCATCGAACGCGACCATCTGGCGCACCGCCTCGGGGTTGATGCCTCCGACAGCCCTGTTCAGAGCAACCCCACCGAAGATTTCCAGACCAGCGACCTGGGCCATGGCCAGCTCGGCGCGATCCGCAGTCATCGTGAAGTGGTTCTTCAGCACGATGCCGCGCAGGCCAGCCTGCATGGCCAGGCGCGCTGCTTCGATATCGTTGAGCGAGCGAGGCCGCGAGTCCGGGCCGGCGTGCGCGTGGAAGTCGATGACGCCCGTGAGCGAGACTGGCCGTTCCTGCGCCGTCGCGAGAGGCGCGCCCACTGCGAACAGCAGCAGGCTCACGAAGTACGTGTCGCGTGTCACCTCTGCTCTGGCTGGTTTCTCCCTGCCTGCCTCTCCTCGTAGCGAGCACCGCTCAGAATATTGCCCAGAGCGTAGTTGCCCTCGTGGCACGCATACTCATAAAGCTGGTCGGCGAACCTATTCAACGGAATCTCGCCGCCCCACGGCTGGGTGTAGGTCGTCGGGTCGTCGATCGTGAACTCATACAGCAAGGTGTTGTCGTCGACCCGGGTGAAGCGTTCGGTGACCTTCAGGCTCTTCGAGGGGGAGATGCCGCGGAAGGTATGAAGGGGGCTGATGTTGGTCGTTTCGACCACCAGCGCATCCCCCTCCCACCGACCCCAGGAGTCGCCCATCCACGGTGTTACGTCAGCGGGCAGACGATTCGGCGTGCCCAGCCTGATGATGCGAGCGTCGTGCACTACTTCGGCGTGAATCAAGACGTAGTCCGCCGTCTGCACGATCGTGTAGTTGTTGTTGTACGCGCTGTTGGGGATCATGGGCGGACCGACGTTCGAAGCGAACATCAAGCAGCGGTCGGTCAGGGATCGATTCTCGGGGTTGTCCGCCGAGCCGAATTGGCTCCTGAAGTCCCGCTGCTCTTGCTGTTGTCGACGCGCCGCTTCTGTGAGCGGTGGCCTGCGTCCGTCGGGCGGATTCGTTAGCAGTGAGCTCCTAAACTCTCCATTGATGACGGCCACCCGCTTGCCCCGCTCGAACCACACGTCGTTATAGCTGCCGATCGAGCCGCCGACCTTGGGCGGTGCGCGGTTCGGGTCGCTGGGCGCGGCGCCTGCCCTGACCGTTTCCTCTGCCCTGCCCTCGAGCCTGGCAACCTCACTCGTTGAGAAGAGCGGGCCCTGGCCCTCGGCGCGCTGGAACGGCGTGATGGTAGCATTGCTCCAGTTGCCCTGGAGGTTCGGATGGCCGTCGGCCGTCCGGGCCGCAATGCGCTGCTGGGCCGATGCGGGGGAGAGAAGCGCTGCTGCCGCGGTCACGACGCAGAGTCCTAGAAGCGAAAGCGAAATGCGCGTGCTCATCTCTGGTCCTCCCAGCCGATGGGTTCCTGCAGAGACGTTCCTACACGAACGCCCTCATCACTATAGCGCTCGCAATGGGGTTTCGCCTCTCGATCCCCGAGTCGCTATCGCGTCCCGCCCTGATCCGACACCGTTGCGGGGCCAGCCTCGTCGAAGTGTTCGGCGAACCAGTCGAACATCCTTTGCCAATGGTCGTGGAAGTCGGCAACCGAGCTCGCACGCCCCGCTCCGTGGCCGCCCGCGGTGTAGTGCACCCACACGACCTCCTTCTCGAGACGGCGCAGCGCGTAGTACATCTCGCGCTGGTTCGTGGCGGGAACGTTCCAGTCCCCTTCGCCCGAGAGCATCAAAAGCGGGGTTTCGATTCGGTCGGCGAACATGACCGCGGAGTGCTCGATGTACTTCTGCGGCTGCTCCCACAGCGTAGCGCCGATCCGGTCCTGGCCGACCTCGGCCGCGGCATAATTGCGGGTCGTGATTTTAGGTGAGTCCCCCAGGAACGAGATGATATTCACCTTGCCCGAGACATTGGCCGCGGCGGCGAAGCGGTCCGTCTGAGTGATGAGCAGGTTCGCTGCATATCCCCCGTAGCTCTGCCCGTACACTCCGAGCTGATCCTCGTCGACGATGCCGCGTTCGATGAGCTTGTTGATTGCGCTGGGCACCGCCTTGAGCCAGGCCTCCCCCGGATATCCTTCCTCGAACTGCACCGAGGGACGGAAGCCGAACCAGCCCTGGGCGGTGATCAGGTTCATGTTCTCGTGGAACCCGTTGTCGAAGAAGCGTTCGTAGATCTCGGCGACCAGCGGGTACTTCCGGCTCGGGTCGTAGTCGATTGGATAGTAGAGGATGCCGTAGAGCGTATTGCCATCGACATCCAGATACTCGACGAGCTCCGTATGCGTGAGCGCGACGTCATCGAGCTGTGGGTTGAGGTCCGTGAGCCTCGTGGGAGCTTCCAGGTTCCTGGTCGCCCACACGTCGTCGGGCCGGTCGCCGTCGGACCGCGTATAGACGACCGTCGATCCGTCGGACGAGATGCGCCACCCGCGGTACAGGCCGGAGTCGAGCATCAAGGTCTCGACGTCGCCAGAGCCGACATCGAGACGCTTGAGGCCACGCTGCCATTGGTCGCGAGCGGAGTAGGTGAAGTAGATGTAGCGGCCGTCCTCACTCCACTGGACGACGCTGCGGCGAGGTCGGGCGTCCTCGTCCTCCTCCAGCGTCAGCACCGTCCGTAGATCGTCACTGTCGGCGTTGAGCAGGTGCCACCCCTTTGACGACGTCAGAAGCAGCTGCTCATCATCCGGGCTCCAGCGCTCGACAGAGAAGTCCACCTCTGCGGTGTCGCCGGGGATGTCACGATGGCCTTCGGTAACATCCCTGGCCTCATCCTCGCTGAGCCTCCGGACCAGGACAGCGCCCTCCTCAGAGAAGGCGTACGCGTCGCGCGCCTCGTTCCAGTCCACGGAGACCCGCTCCTCCGTGGGCTCGATCAGCATCAGGGGCTCACCGCCGTCCACATCGAGCGAGTAAAGGCCGTAGTCGGTCCCGTCGCGTCGCGTGTAGGAGGTCTTGGTCCGGGTGGCGGTCGTGTAGGTGATTCGCGAGCCGTCCAGAGAAAAGCCCACGCCCTGTGGCACGCCGTCCGTGAGGACTTCCCTAACTGCCCCGTCGCTGATCGTGATGAGCGCGGTGACCTGTTCGTTAGCGATGTTGCGTACGCGGTCCCACGCCAGAAAATCGTTGCGGGAGTCCTGCACGATGACGGGGGCTTGGGTCAGCTCGTGGAAGGCTGTGCTGGCACGCTGCTGCCACCCGTCGGAGCGAAGCGTGAGAAGGATGGACTCACCGTCGGGTGACCAAACCAAGGGCGAAGACGACGCGATCGGCTTGCCGGTTCGAAGCGCGACCTGATCCGTGGTGCCCGACTCGGCATCGAAGATGCGAAGCCGGAAGGCCTCCCCTGCGAACAGGAGATAGGCGAGCCGACTGCCATCGGGTGACCAGGTGAAGGCACTCACCTGAGCGAACTGCTCGTGCAGCCAGACCCGATCTCCGGAGCGCGTATCGATGACCAGCGCCGTGACGAGCGAAGGGGAGACGTAGGTCGGGTCACCAAAGCGAGCGTGATCGACGTCGGCTCGGCCTCGCCGTGTGCGTACCGTGACCGCGATGCGGCGACCGTCCTCGCTCATCGCCACAATTCTGGGGGACTTCACATCGAGCGCGATCTCGGTGGTAAAGCCCCGCATTTCCTGGGCGAAGGCAGGGGCCGCGAGCAGCGCAGCGAGAATCAACATCGAGGGCAAGGCACGCCGGTGCAGCATGATGAACTCCAGGCTAGGAGAGTCGGGCCACGCAGATTCCAGCGGGAAATCTCCGGCGCTGAATATGCGGACAGCAGGCGCGTCCGGCTATCGCGTGAGCGCGCTCAGCCGGGCCACCAGTCCTTGAGCGGCCCGTCCGAGGTTGGTCGCCCCGCTCTGATAGTTCCGGAGCAGTACGACGCCAATCCTCGTCTCCGGGTCGACGGCCATGGACGCCGTATATCCGGCGACGGAGCCTCCATGACTCACCGTTGTTTCGAACGTCAGACTACCGACGCCAGGAGCGACGAGTGCTCCAACAGCCGACACGTCGTTGGGTACGGTAACGGTGCCGTCGGCCGCAACGGTGAAGTCGAACCGTGCAAGCTGAGTGATGTCCGCCACACCCATCTCGTAGCTGCCCGACTCTAGACAGACGGACTGTGGCCCGTTGATGTAGCCTAGGCCGCTTCCCGCCACTGACCACCTGGCAGCGTAGGTGCCGGGCTCGACCTACACCTCGACCATCGTGACATGGGAGGTAAGCTGCGGCCCTGTGGGAGTCGCGAAAGGCTCATCGAGGTCTGTGCACGCGAGAAGCAATGGGAGACCCAATGCGGCCGTCATCGGAAGTGCACGTCTCATCGCCCTACTCCTCCTCTTCGCAACCAGTTCCGGACTCAGCGCCCCCACCCCGGATCCCGTCGAGAGTCAGCTTACGCGCAGCCCTCGATTCGAACAAGAGTTCGAGCGGTTGCTAGCGGACCTGACGGTCTTTGACGTACTGCCCGTCGCTGAAGTCCGTGAAGTAGCGCTCAACCAACGGATGCTGGACGGGGAGGCCGCTCAAATCCGCTTCGAGGTTTCGCTCGGCCACATAGGTTTGATGTTCGGCTCCGTGTGGCAGCACGTGATACCAAGGACTGTGCTTGGGCGGCCTCGAACGTGCCACGGCCTCGTACCATGCCTCACTTCCCTGAAAGTGAGCATCAACTTCGACGACCACGCCGCGATAGTCGAACTTGTTGTGGTGCACCACGTCGCCAACCGAAAACCGTGGGTCCGGCATTCGTATCATGGACTGCCACCGGTCGCCGCAGGTGCCAGCAACCCTGCTTCGGCAAGCGCGTTGCGCAGCCGCTCCAAGCGCCGCGCGTTCACGCCCAAGTCCCCCTCGCGCCAGCGCGAAGCAGAGCGCACGATGAGCTCGCCGTCCTCCGCGAGCAGTACCTCCACATCGTCGATGAAGCGGAAGAGGGGACTGCGTTCCTCTGCATGCAGGTAGCGTTCGGATACCGAGACGACCGTCAGTGGCGGCATCATTTGCGGAAGATGGGCCCACCGCCCGACACGCGTATTGAACATTTCAAACCCGGTCACCCTTGTTTCGTCCCCTAACGTTCCCACACGATCCGGCCGCCCACCACTGTCAGGTCAACCTGCATCGACTCGAGACAAGGATCCGCACACGTCAGGTAGTCCATAGCGGTTACCGCGAGATCGGCCAGCTTCCCAACCTCGAGGCTACCCCGCTCGTCCTCCGAGAAGGTGAGGTAGGCATACCCCTCCGTGGCAGCCCGGAGCGCCTCCAGGCGCGTGACTCGCTGGTCGGCACCGAATACACCCGCGCTGATGGTCTCGCGCGTGGTGAAGTGGTGTAGCACCCACCAGGGGTCGTAAGGAACGACCGGCGAGTCCGTACCCAAGGAGACCGGAATGTCGGCGTCGAGGTACGCGCGAAGCGGCGTCGTCCATGCGGCGCGATCCTCGCCCCAGTATTCAGCGAGGCTCGGCGCCGCGAGGTAGAGGTGGTCCTGCGCGGAGACGGACAGACCGAGCGCGCGCATCCTCGGGAACTGGTCGTCGCGGGGGATGAAGCCGTGCTCGATCACCCAGCGCAGTCCCTGTAGCGGAGCGTCCGCGTTCGCGACCTCGTACGCGTCGAGCACGAGGTCGATCGCCGCGTCGCCGACGGCGTGCGTGGCGACGCGCCACCCAGATGCGTGAAGCGCTCGTACGGTCTCGACGAACGGCTCCCGCGGTACGGTCTGAAGGCCCGAGAAGGCACCGCCTTCACCCCAAGGCTCCTCGTATGGTTCGCGCATGAGCCCACCCTCGAAGCCACCGTCCACGCCGAGTTTGACGCCGCCGATCTTCAGCCAGGCATCGCCCGCACCAGGGGCCGGCCACTCGTTCATTATCTGCGCCAACGACTGGGGCGACCTCGGCGCCCGGAGCAAGAATTCCACGCGGACGTTCAGGCGCTCGGTCTCCTTCAGCTGTTGCAACGCACTGTACTGGAGCGGGGAACTACCCGGGTAGCGGATGCTCGTCAAACCCCGGCTGTTGAGCGTGCGATGGGACTCGGCCAGCGCGGCGAGCATGTCAGCCTCAGACCGCTCCGGCACCGGCGGCAACACCACGAAGTTCTTGGCACGATCGACAAGCTCCCCGTTCAGCCGGCCGTCCTCGTAGCGTCCGATCCGGCCTCCCGAAACCGCGGGCGTCGACTCGTCGATACTCCAGCGAGCGAGCGCCGCGCTGTTGAGGATGTACTCGTGGCCGCCGCGCACGACGACGACGGCATGATCCGACGTCGCTCGGTCGAGATCGTCGCGGTAGGGGAGCGTTTGCTCCGCCAGCTGGCCTTCGTGCCAGTCGCTGTTGGTCCGGATTACCTCGCCAGCGCGGATCTCCGCCGCCCGCGCTGCGACGGCCTCGACGACGTCGGCGATGGAGCGCGCCCTCGACAAGTCCACGCCGGGACCGCCGCCGATCCCGTGAAAGTGATTGTCGGCGAGTCCGGGAATGACGGAGCGGCCATCGAGTTCGACGACCCGCGTTTCGGGACCGACGTAGGCGCGGACCTCCGATGAAGAGCCAACCGCGACGATGCGGTCGCCCCGAATCGCGATGCCTTCTGCGACGCCAGCCTCGGACAGCGTCACGACCGAGCCACCGAGCAGGACGAGGTCGGCGGGGTCGGGGGTGGGCGCGCAGGCTGACACGGTCAGCGCTGCGAGGGTCGCCATACCGAGGGGTACTGTTCGCGCGCTGCTCCGTCTTTTCGTTCTCATCATGAGGCTCCGCCATCGAGGGCCACATCCTCTCCGTGGGTTTCCAGAAAGCGCGTGTACCGCTCCATGAGCTTGGGTAGCGAATGGGTGAGATCGATTTGTCTACTTTCTCCGTCTTTGGGGTGGGGTGGAGGCACCGATTGGTGGATCATCTTGAGCAGGTGATCGGAGCGGAGGAAGAGCACGCGGTGATCTGCGCGGTACGCGGCGTGGCCGGGGGCGCAGGCGAAGCACGCGTCTCTTCCAGATCCGGCGCCTGTGCATCAACCCCACCGGGGATGACTGCTAGAGCGAGCACGAATAGCAGGGTTCTCTTCATCGGGCCATCCTCCACCAGAAGTGCTCTCGCAACGTACTAGCCTGATCGGATGCGCAAAACAGTGCTGGATAGCTAGGTGTGGCCGGATGTACCACCTTCTCGGCGTCGTAGCCGCCGTGTTCGAGGCTCATAATGCCTAAGAAGCCATGATTCGCGATCTCCGTAAGGGAATGAACGCGGTGACGACGAGGGCTGGCTGGAAACCCGGCGAGATCACCCTGAAGGTCTTCCGTCACACCTACACGTCTGCCCGCCTCCAGACTCTGGACCGCGGTGCCCCTGTTGCTCCGTGGACCGTCGCCCGCGAACTCGGGCACCGTTCGACGGAGATGGTGGAGCGGGTCTACGGACACATGGGCCAAGTTCGCCACCGCGGGGAGCACGTCGCGTACAAGGTCGAGGACTTCGCAGACGCGTTAGGTGAACGTCTCGAGGCGCTCCACACTGGAGCAACTTCGGGCTGATCTGAGGCCAGGCCGGGCCGCCTTATTGTTACCGCTACCGTTACCGGTCCATGAGAACAGGGAGGCCCGGCAACATCCTAAGTCGTTGCCGAGCATCCTCTTACCCCAGAGCGGGAGACCGGGTTCGAACCGGCGACCCTCAGCTTGGGAAGCTGATGCTCTACCAACTGAGCTACTCCCGCTTGGAGCGGCCCGGGATCACCGGGCCGCCCACTCCGCGTCTCTCCGCGTCTTGTGTGCTAGCCGTCGATCAGCCGACCGACAGCGTGTATCCGTAGCCGCCCACCTGCTCAGCCGTGGAATACTCGACCTGGAAGACCTCGTTCATGTCCGCTGCGCCTACTGTGACCTGTTGGGTTACCGTGCCCATGGGATCACCTGAGGGAGCGTAGAACGTGAAGGTAAACGTCACGGTCGTGCCCTGATCGAGCGTCTTGTTGCCTACCGATCCGCTGACGCGGGCGCCACCTTCGGCGAAGCGTGTGATCTGCAGGTCTCCCACCTGCACGACCAACTCGTCGATCGCGGCAATCAGGTCCCGTGCCCGCTGGTCGTCACCGTTCTGGTTCACGGCTTGCGCCATGACCAGGTAGCCGGCCTGGCTGAACGGGTCGAGCTCCATCCAGCGGTCGCCCACGGCGGGAACCGCCATGTACGCGGAATCCAGCTGGAGCGATCTCGCCCACATCTCGAGCGCGTCGCGATCATTCACGTTGCGCGTTGCCGCCTCCTCGAATGCCTGGCTCGCGCGCGTGTAATCGCTGCCGGTGTAATACCCGACACCGATGGTGTAGAAGTCGGCGGCGGCCAGGTCCGAGCGCGCCATGAGCTTTTCGTACTCGGCGAACGCGCCCTCCTCGTCCCCCATTTGAATGAGGATGCCGGCGAGGTTGCGCGCGGAGATCAGATCATCGGGGTCCGCCGCGACGAGTCCCCTGAAAGCTTCCACGGCCTCTTCGAATCGGCCGGCGGCGTTGAAGATTTGTGCTCGCAGCGTGGGCATGATCTCCACCTGTTCCCGCCAGGACGCCGCGGTCGTGGAGTCCATCTCGTTGATCTTGTCCGAATTGATGATCGCGAGCGCGGACGCAATGTTCTCGAGCGCCGAGTCATGGTTGCCCAGCGACGCCTGGATCTGCGCCAAGGTCACCATGGCTTCGGGCCGCTCGGAGTAGATGGCGTTGGCGTTCTCGAAGATCGGAACCGCCGCCTCGTAGTCACCGGCGCTTACGAGAGGACTCGCCCGCCCGTAGAGATCGATCCAAGCGCGCTCACGAATGCCCTGATCCTCGAACTCGTAGATCGGACGCAGCTCGGCGGCGTGGTCGAAATGAGTGCCCGCGGCCGAGTAGTCTTCCAGCGCCAGATTCGCCAGTGCAGCCTGACGATGAGCCAGCGGATTGCGACCGTCCTCGGCGATCGCCGCCATGGCGGACGTCAGCGCCTGCTCGAAGTGTACCCGAGCCTCGCCAGGTTCGTCCGCGTCGTCGCCGGCATTCAGATACCGCTGAGCTGCGCGTGTGTTCTCAGTCTGACGGGGCCGCTCGCCCTGCGCGAGAGCTTCGCCACCGGGCGTTGACGGACCAGTCGCGGCGCCACCGCCGCTACCTCCGCCACCTGAAGCACAACCAGCCAGTCCGAGGCCGCAGGCCAGCATCAGGACGAGTCCGAGACGGATCTTCATCCGGGGAACCTCCATTGGGGTCAAACACATAACGGTATACAGATCGAATAAAGTAGACGTCGGCAAAAAGCCAGCCAAGTCCCCATGTGGCGAGCCCGCCGGTTCCTCTAGCTCAACGCCTCATCTATACGACGAAACGCCTCGGTCTTTCCTACTCCTGCAAGGAGCTTGCCGACGTCGGGGCCCTTCTCCGCCCCGATGAGCACGAGTCTCAACGGATGAAAGAGACCGGCGCCACGAGCCCCCGCGTCGCCTCCACCGGCCCTGACGGCATCGTTCAGTGTTTCGGCCTGCCAACTCTCCAGGGCCTCGAGCCGTGCGCGTACGGCCGTGAGCACCGCACGCGCCTCCGCATCTGCGCCGACCTCGCGCCGGATGGATACCGCGGCGACCTCGTCCTCGGGAAAGAGCATCCCGAGGTGTTCGTTGATGTTACCGTAGGTTAAGAGTCGCGTGCGCAGCGCATCGACCGCCGATGACGCATCGGCATCCAGGCCCGCGAAGCGGTCGCGGTCGATGAACGGCCCGACGTGATCCGTCAGATCCTCCAGGCTCTCCATCGCCAGGTGCTGCTGGCATACCCACAAGAGCTTCTCGGCATCCATCTGCGTGTCGCTCTTTCCCACGCGATCGAGCGACATGGCCGCCACCAGCTCGGCACGCGTCAGCACTTCTTTCTCCTCCGGATGCGACCAGCCGAGTAGCGACAAATAGTTGAGCACGGCATCCGGCGGGTACCCCCGGCTCTCCAGCTCGTTGACCGGAGTCGCGCCGGCTCGCTTCGACAGTTTGCGACCGTCGGAGCCCAGCACAGTGGGCAGGTGCGCGAACACGGGCGTGGCTGCTTCGAAGGCCTGGAAGAGCAGCACCTGTTTCGGCGTGTTCGAAAGGTGACCGACACCCCGAATCACGTGTGTGATCTCCATGTCGATGTCGTCCGCCACCACGCCGAAGTTGTAGGTAACCCGCCCGTCAGTACGCCGAAGCACGAAGTCGTCGATATCATTGGTCGGAAACGAGATAGGCCCAAATATCTCATCTACGAACTCGACCTGATCGACGTCGTCGGGAACCGCGAAGCGAATCACGTGCTCCGCGCCCGACGCCACCCGGGAAGCGCGTTCTTCGGCCGAACGACGCCGACAAGTGCCAGCGTAGCGCCGGGCGACCCTGTCCCCACCCGCCTCGTCGTCGCGCTTTTTCTCTGCGCAAAAGCATGGATACGCATGCCCGGTGGCGATCAGCTTCTCGACCGCAGCATCGTGCAGGTCGCCCCGACCGCTCTGACGGTACGGCCCGTGCGGCCCATCAACGTCCAGCCCCTCGTCCCAATCGAGGCCCAACCAGCGCATGTCGTCCAGAATGCCCTGCTCGCTGCCCTCGACGTTGCGCGCGGTGTCCGTGTCCTCGATCCTGAGAATGAAGACGCCGTCGTGGTGGCGCGTGAACAGCCAATTGAACGCCGCGGCTCGGATATTTCCGAGGTGCAGGCGGCCGGTTGGGCTAGGGGCGAAGCGCGTGCGTACGGTCATGGTCCGGTCATCGTCCCAAATAAGTGAGAATGCGGCTCGCGAGCGCCTCGGAGAAGCCGGGGATGTGGGCGATTTCGTCCCGAGTGGCCTGGCGTAGCCCCTTTACGGACCCGAACCGCCGTAGCAGGACCTGTTGACGCTGCGGTCCAATGCCGGGAATCTCGCCGAGCTCGCTGCGAATGGTACGCTTGCTGCGGAGCTTTCGGTTGTAGCGCACCGCGAATCGGTGGGCCTCGTCCCGGATACGCTGCAGCAAATGCAGCGCGCGGTTTCTCCGGTCCAGCAGGATGGGCTCACCACTCCCTGGCACGAAGACCTCCTCCTCCCGCTTCGCGAGCGCGATGACCGCCACATCTTCGATCTCGAGAGAAGCCAGCGCGCTCGTCGCGGCACTAAGCTGTCCCTTCCCGCCATCGATGACCGCGAGATCGGGCAACGGCTTCTGCTCGTCTCGGCGGCGCCTGAAGTACCGTCGCACCACCTCTTCCATCGAGGCGAAGTCGTCGTTGCCCCAATCCCCCTTGATGCGCATGTGGCGATACGCGGCCCGGCGAGGCTCCCCGTTTTCGAAGACCACCGCGCTGCCCACGGTCTCCGCGCCCTGCAGGTGCGAGATGTCGAAGCACACCATGAGCCGCGGCACGACCTTGAGATCGAGCTCGTCCTGGAGGCTGAAGAGCGCGTCCTCGGCTCGATCCGCGGCATATGTGAGCGCCGCTACGCGGTCCTCGAGCACCTGGCGAGCATTCTCTTCCGCCAACTCGATCAGGCGCAGCTTGTCGCCCCTCTGGGGCACGGCAACGGTGACCTGACGCCCCGCGCCCTCCGTGAGGATCTCGGCGAGCAAGGCACGGTCCTCTAGCTCGTGCGGCAACAACACCTGCCTCGGCAAATCCACCAGCGCCGCGGCTCCGGCACCCAGATAGTGCCTGGAAACGAGCGAGCTCAACAGATCCTCTTCGGACTCGTCCCGGATCTTGGCGAAACGCTGTGCGTCGCGACCCAGCAGCAGTCCGGAGCGCACCTTGAGCACCACGCCAGCGCCCAGATCGCCATCTCGGGCCAAGCCCACAATGTCCAGGTCCCCTCCCTGGGCGCGGTGCACGCGCTGCTCCTTGGCGAGCGTATCGAGACCGGTCAGCACGTCACGCATGCGCGCGGCGCGCTCGAAGTCGAGCGCTGCCGAGGCTTCGCGCATGCGGACCTCCACGTCGGCCCTGAGCTCTTCGGTCTCGCCCTCCAGGATGCGCAGGATCTCGTCGGTCATCTTGCGATAGTCGGCCTCGCTCTGCAGGCCGACGCAGGGTGCCTTACAGCGCCCGATGTGGTAGTCGAGGCACGGGCGGTCGGGTTTGTCCTTGGGGAGGTTGTAGCGGCACGAGCGCACGGTATGCAGTCGCTTCACGACCTCGAGCGCCTGCCTCATGGGGCCCACCGACGTGTAGGGGCCGAAGTAGCGCGCACCGTCGTTCACAACACGCCGCGTGACGTATACACGCGGAAACGGCTCCCTCACGGTGACTTTGATGTAGGGATACTTCTTGTCGTCCCTCATGAGGATGTTGAAGCGCGGGCGATACTCCTTGATGAGGTTGGCCTCGAGGATGAGCGCTTCGGCCTCCGTGCCGACCACCAGCGTGTCCACGCTCTCGATGAGCCGAACCAGCTCGCGATTCTTGGCGCTCAGGTCCGCCTCACGCCGGAAGTAGCTGCGCACGCGGCTACGCAGCGCCTTCGCCTTGCCGACGTAGAGCACGCCCTCTTTGGCGTCCTTGAACAGATAGACGCCGGGCTTCGTCGAGAGTGTGCGTAGGGTGTCAGTATCGACCGGCACAGCGGCGCTCCGTGGGGTGGTCGTTAACGACGGAGGCTGATCCCCTGCCCGAGCAGCGCCGTGGCGACCAAGTAGAGTACCCCGAAGGGGAGCAGCGTTTCAAGCGCCACGAGCCAGGGTTGAGCCGGCGGCAACACGAGCTGCAGCGTGACGCCGACTGCCGCGGCAATCGTAGCGGCTAATGCGAGCCGCACGACCGGCCCCGTGCCCGGTCCATGCGCTCCGATCTGGCGTGCCAAGGCGCGCCGCAACATCACGTATTCGAGCCATGCGGCGCACGACGTGCCGATCGCGAGTCCCGCGGCACCGAGGCGCAGGGCCGAGAAGCCGTATTGGTCGAGCGGCAACATGGCGGCCACGCCGATCACGAGCGAGACCACCACCCGCAGATACGCGATGCGAGCGGGCGTCTTGGTGTCGCGCAGTGCGTAGAAGACTGAAGAAAGCGCCCGGGAGCTCGCCGACGCCGGCAGTCCGAGCGCGAACGCCCCGAGCACACCCCAGCTGATGAGCGTTTGGGCAGCACCGAACTCGCCGGTCTCGTACAGCGCCGCGATGACGACATCCCCTAGCGCGAGATAGGCGATCGCGGAGGGAATGAGGAAATAGGCAACACGCCGTAGCGCTACCGCCACACGGGCAGCGAGCACCTCGCGGTCCTCTCCGCGCATGCGCGACAGCTCCGGCAGCTCCGAGGCAGCGATGCTGATCCCGAACAGCGAGATCGGCAGCAAGTAAAACGTCTGCGCATATCCCATGACCGCGACCGCCCCGTTGGCGAGCAGCCCCGCCAAGAAGAGCTCGAACCAACTGCTCAGGTTGATGACCCCGCGCGCGGCGACCACGGGACCGAAATTGCGGATCGCCTCCGGAACGCCCTCGACGCGGCGCCCCAAGGAGGGCCGGACGCGACCCAGGAGGCGGAGCACGAACGGTACCTGTGCCGCCAACTGCACACCGCCGCCAATGAGCGCTCCCCAAGCCAGAACGACCACCAGATCCCGCTGTCCCAGGCCCCAATAGAGTCCTCCAGCGACCATGGCCGCGATCACGCTGACATTCCAGAACACGGGGGCCACGTAGGACACGAAGAACCGGCGGTGACTGTCCAGAATCCCGATCGCCCACCCCGAGATCACCAGGATCCCGCTCATGGGCAGCACGATCCTGACCAGCGTGATGGTGATTTCCTGCTTCTCCGGCGACCAGAGCGGTACGAAGAGTGGGACGAAAAGAGGCGCGATCAGCACGCCGATCAGAACCGCCCCCGCTGACACCGTCGTGAGAAGGCCGAGCACGGCACCCGCGAAGCGATTCGCTTCGGAGTGCTTGCCCTGCTCGAGGAACTCGGAATAGATGGGAACCATCGACGCTGAAAGCGTGCCTTCACCCAGCAGATTGCGAAGCACGTTGGGCAGTCGACTCGCCGCCCGCCACGCATCCGCGAAATCGCTAGTCCCGAAGTAGTACGCGAAGATCCGCTCGCGCACGAAGCCGAGGACACGGCTCAAAAAGATGCCCGCGCCTACTCTGGTGGCGGCGCGGGCGTCCCGGCCGGAGCCGGCGGGCGGATCGTCAGTCGGAGTCGTCACCCGGTGGCAGAGCCGCCGCAGCGGACTCGGAGCGCTCAGAGAGGAGCTTGGTCACGAACTGACTCTCCTCGTCCAAGCGTGTGATCTCGCTCGTCAGCCGCTCCATCTCGCCCTCGAGAAAGGCGATGCGCTCAGCCATGAGATCCGAGGGGCCGTCCAGGCTGCGCCGCTCCAGACGGGACGCCAAAGCCCGCCCGACCGACGAGTCGAGCACGATCGCCAGGAGCGGGATGAGGACGACCAGAATCAGAATCAGCTGCAGGAACATGGCCCGAAGTTAGGATGAGAAGCGCACAGCACAACAGATCATACGCGGGTCCGTCAGTCGAGGTTCACGCGAAACTGTTCGTACAGGGAATCAAGAACCGCGCCACCGTACCTCGTCAGGAAATAGAAGGGATTCTGGATGCGTTCTGCCGGCGTTCCGTTGGGGAACAGGTGGACCTGCGCTTTTTCGAGTTGGGACAACGCGATTTCGTTCTCGCGCTTGAGCGCGTGCAGGATCTTCTTCTCCAGGTCGTCGATGGCGGCGAACGCCTGGCTGTGCACGTGCTGCACCGTGCCCTTCAGCGTCGGGTCGATCGGCTTCACGGCCTGTTGCAGCTCACCCACTCCCTTCCCTATGGAGCCGCGCAGGCCCACGAGAGCCTTCTTCACGTCGGCAGGCACCTCTTCCCGCACGATGTCCCCCGCGACCTCGTGGAACGGCCGGTTCAGCGCCTCGACCTCTAGCCCAAACTTCTGCAACACCTTGCGAATCTTCGTCTCGACCGGGGTCACGCCGAAGCGAGGGTAGACGATCGGCATCTCCAGCCCGTGCGCCCGGAAATAGTCGCCCAGCTGTGCGAAGTACGCCATTTCGCCGGGCCCTCCCACGTAGGACAGCGTTGGGAAGATCATGCTCTCGATCACTGGGCGCAGGAGTACGTTGGGGCTGAGCACCACCGGGTCTGCGGCCTGCCGAGCACGCACGTCGTCGGCCGAAAGCTGCGTATCGGAGGTGCGCAGGCGGAAGCCTCCGTCTTGCCTGTAGATGCGTTCGCGACCCGCAGGGCCCTCGAGGAAAAGGTTCACGCCACCCTCGAGGATGGGAACTTGAATTCCATAGCCGGCAGCCTCGAGCGCGTCGCAGCTAGCGCGTAGCACCGTCTCGAACTCCTCACATCGATCGAGCTCCTCGAGCAGAGTTTCGGCCGAGTGCTGCTTCACGGCGGGGCCTGCCGAGTCGGTGAAGAAGATGCCGAAGCGACCAAGCAGCTTCTGGTACACCGTATGGAAGCCCTCAGACAGCGTCGCCTCACTCGTGAATGCTCCTCGAATCAACTCGAAGTACTCACCGCTAAAGTCAGTATCAGGCAGGGTTTGTAGGAATTCTTCCGCGCGATCCTCAGCGGTCGGCCCCAGCGGGATTCGATGGATTGGGGGATGAACGTCGGGGTCGGGCGAATCGATGGAGAATCGATGCAACTCGTTGTCGACGCCGATGACGTCCG
The DNA here is from genome assembly GCA_015664885.1 of Gemmatimonadota bacterium. Classification (GTDB taxonomy): domain Bacteria; phylum Gemmatimonadota; class Gemmatimonadetes; order Longimicrobiales; family Gaopeijiaceae; genus UBA1138. The sequence continues at coordinate 14,446 of DQPL01000082.1, read as the reverse complement.
TGTGGTTCGCTTCGGCCCAGTCGTGATCGTCCGAGGCAACCCAGAAGACCGGAATCACGGGCTTGCCGAGCGTGGACTCGAGAGCCTCGGCCAGGCGGACGGCTGTGAGCGCCTTGTTGAGGTTGTAGAGCGGCCCCCCGAACAGCGCAGGCTGCTGACCGGTGGTGATCATGTAACCGCCGAGCTCGACGAAGCTCTCCAGGCGAGGCGCATCGGCTCCAGGGGGGACGATGAGCGCCTCCACGGCTCGCTCCCGAGCCGCTCGGTCGAAGCGGCTGTCGACCTCTGCGGCCTTGGCCTTGAAGTCCTCGGCGCTTGTGAAGCTGCGAGGGAAAAACGGCCGCACCGACGGCTCCCCCGCCAGGTAGTCCCTGACCACCGGGGAACCCTGCGGACGACCAACGATCAATTCCATCGCGTCAGCCTTTGTGGTAGGGCTCGCCACGGGCAATCGTGCCCGCGCGGTACAGTTGCTCCGCCAGAACGAGGCGAGCGACCGAGTGCGGTAGGGTCATGGCAGACAGCGATAGTCGTCTCCGGGCTTTAGTGAGAATGTCTTGTGCGAGACCGTGCGCTCCACCGATCAAAAAAGCCACCCCGGCTGACGAACGCACGCCTAATTCCTGCAAGTACCCCGAGAGTTCCTCCGAACCCATCTGCTTGCCTCCACGCGTCAGCGCAATCAACTCCAGTCCGTCCGGGACCCGCGACAGAAGGCGCCCGGATTCCGCCGTCATCACCGCCTCGGGGTCCCGTGAACCCCGCCGGGCACCGGACTCCACTTCTTCGACAGCCAGCTTCCAGTAGCGGGCTGCCCGACACTCGTATTCCCTGACGACCGGCGCGAGCGGCCCCTTCACTTTCCCCACTGCCACCACGAGCACCTTCAAGAGCCCTCCCCGACCGGCCATCCAAGTGCCCGGCCTATTCTCATTTCGATTTCCTCGCGGCCCGACTCCCAAAGAAGGCGTTGCGTCATGACGCGCGTATCTGGAAGCTCGCTCCTGCGCGGCACCAGCTTCACCGCGTCCTTCTCGGTGACGACGATCACCCGACCGCTCGCCTCTGTAACGATCCGCCGCACGTCGATGTCGGAATACTCGTGGTGGTCGGCAAACGCCAACAGGCCAACGTCGGCCTCCAGCATCGACGCGACATTCTCGCGGAAGTCGTCGGGCCGGGCCACGGCGGTCACGGCGAGCACGTCCCCCAGGGGTGCGGCAACCTTTTCGCCGGCCAGATCCTGCCACGCGTCGGGGGCCAGATGGACGATGCCCACGGGACGGGAGGGCGCGAGGTCACGGACCTGCTGTACACGAGCGCGCGCACTCGTTGCGGAGGCTGTGCGACGCGTGACGAGCACCACGTCGGCACGGACGAGTGCCGCCGGCGGCTCGCGATACGGGCCCGTCGGTAGCAACCGGCCTGGAAACCGATCTTCGGCGGCCAACAGAACCAGGTCGAGATCACGAGCGAGTCGGCGATGCTGGAAGCCATCGTCCAGCACCGCGACGGTCGCACCGTCCGCACGTGCTCGAACTGCCGCAAGCACCCGATCTACGTCAGCCTCGACGAGGACCTGGGGATTCCAGCGACGATGAAGAGCCAGCTCGTCGTCACCGTAACCGCGTGACAAGATCGCGGTGGGCACACCCTGAGCGCTCAAGAACCGTGCGATCCACGCGGCCACCGGGGTCTTCCCAGTTCCCCCTACGGCAAGGTTGCCCACGGACACGACCCGGAGCCCTTCAACGCGTTGTCCCCCGATGCGATCGAAAGCCCGGCCCCGCACCGACACGCCCACGCCGTACGCCCACGAAGCCGGCGCGAGAAGGCCGGACAGCAGATGCCCGGGTATTCCAGCCTCCCCAGCCCACCAACGGCGCGCGAAGACCGACAGCGCCGCCTTCACGCCTCACCCCGATTCAGCCGAGGCGTGCGTGGCTTCAGGTCGCGCTCGATCTCTGCGCTCATGCGCTGCAGCTCAGCTCGGGCCTCAGGACGCCCCTGGGGCCGTTTCGCACCGTCAGGGGTCAGGGCGAGGTCGTTTCCGGCCCCGGCAGCTCGTATGAGCCCCTTGAGGCCCTTTGTGGCCCCCTCGCTCATGCGCGTACCTGGAGCAGCCCAATGCCGAGCTCCGCTACTCTTTCCGACGCTCCAGGCGTTCCCAAGAGGCCCCTGATCTTTGAAAGCCCGTCGACCTGTTTCCTATGCTCGGGGCTCTCATCGTCCAGCAGCGGCGAGAGCGCCTCCGCCAGACCCTCGGGCACCGCGTCGTCTTGCAGCAGCTCGGGCACGATGTCCGCGCCCGCGACCAAATTCGCGAGCGACACGTTCTTCACGCGCAGCACACGCTTCACGATCTGCCACGAGAGAGGCGACATGCGATAAGCAACGACGAACGGGGTGCCCTCAAGAGCCGCCTCGAGCGTGGAAGTCCCCGACTTCACCAGCCCAGCGCGCGCGTGGCGCAGCAGCGCCCGAGTATCGTCCACCACCGGGCATCCGACATCTCGGTAAAGGGCCCGAGGCAGCGTCGCGGCCCGGGAGATCACAGGCTGCACGTCGGGCCTGGAGCGGCGCACCAAGTCCACTGCCTGCAAGAAAAGGCCGAGGTGTCGCTCGATTTCCTGTTTTCTGGAACCCGGCAGAATCGCGAGGATCGGGCGAGCAGGGTCCAGCCCCCAGGTCTCGTGGAATGTTGCGGCATCGACCACATCGTCCGGCCGATCGAGCAACGGATTCCCCACGTAGTCTACCGTCGCGCCCGCGGCCTCGAGAATCTCCACCTCGAAGGGAAAGATCACGGCAACACGGTCGGTCACCGCCGCCAATCGCTTTGCTCTCCCAGGGCGAGACGCCCACACCTTCGGCGCGATGTAGTAGAGCACCGGGCGACCCGCATCGTGCGCAACGCGAGCGATGCGCATGTTGAAGCCCGGGTAGTCGATGGCAATCACGAGATCCGTCGACCAAACCAATGATGTGATGCGACGCTCCAGGTCTCTGAAGAACTCGAGTCGCCCTACGATCTCGGCGAAACCCATGACCGCCAACTCATCCAGCCCGGCAAGTAGCTCGACACCTTCCCGCTGCATGAGCGGGCCACCCAGGCCAAGCAGACGGGCGTTGGGCAGGCGTCGGCGCAACGCTCTCGCGACGCCGGCTCCGTGGTGGTCGCCCGACGCCTCGCCCGCGAGCAGAAGAACGGTCGGCGAGTCGCCCGAGTCAGGCACCGACCGCTGCACTAGAAGCGCGAGCTGAGATACCAGATGAGGACGACTGTGAACAGCAGCAGCCCCATGAGGCGCCGAGACTGCATTCCCTTGTGGGCGTCAATCCAGTTCTTCTTCCGTCTGCGGCGCACGCGAATGAGTGACATGTGATTCGCCCCCTGAGGAAGCCGTCTAGACGGTGATCCCGCGCTCGCCTGCCCGAATGAACTCGAGCAAGTGACGCACCTCGGGAATCGCGGTTACGTCCTCATCCGCGCGTTCGAGCGCTTGCGAAAGATTGAGGTTCGAGCTGAACAAAATACGGTAGGCCTGCTTGAGCGCCTTGCGCACGTCCTCAGAGAATCCGCGGCGCTCCAGACCGACCGAGTTCAGCCCGTAGAGCTTGGGCGGATTCCCGGCGGCGCGGCAATAGGGAGGCACGTCCTGCGGAATGCGGGAGCCTCCGCCCACGAACGCATGGGCTCCAATGCGCACGAACTGATGGATGGGGGTGAGGCCGCCTACGATCACCCAGTCCTCGATGATCACGTGCCCCCCCATGTTCACCGCGTTGGACAAGATCACGTGATTCCCGAGCTCGCAGTCGTGAGCCACGTGTGTGTACGCCATGAGCAAGCAGTCGCTGCCGATAACGGTCTTGCCGGCCGCGGAGGTCCCTCGGTTGAGCGTTGCAAACTCCCGGATCACGGTGCGCGCTCCGACCTCCAGGGTCGTCTCCTCACCCTGGAACTTCAGATCCTGTGGGTCGGTGCCGAGTACGGCTCCGTTCGCGATGCGGCAGTCCTCGCCCACCGTGGTATCACGTTCGACGAGCACGCGCGGACCGATTCGCACGCCATCGCCGATCTGCACCCGCGGGCCAATCAGAGCCCAAGGGCCGATCGTGACGCCCTGGCCGAGCTCCGCGGCGGGGTCGACGAGCGCGGTCTCATGGACCTCGGTTTCCCCCCGCGTTTCGATGGTTGCGTCACTCATTTGTCGATAATCCTCGCCATCAGGTCAGCCTCGGCAGCCAGCTTACCATCAACGTACGCCAACCCTCGCATCTTGCAGACACACCGTCGGTACTTCACCAGCTCCAACTCGAAGACGATCGTGTCGCCGGGCGTGACCGGCCTCCGCCACTTCACGTTATTGAGCGACATGAAGTAGACAACCATGTCCTCGGGTTTCTCCACCTGGTCAATGAGCAGGAGTCCTCCCACTTGCGCCATGGCTTCGATGATGAGCACACCCGGCATCACCGGATGCCCCGGATAATGACCTTGGAAGAACGGCTCGTTGATCGTGACATTCTTGATGCCGACGATGCGCTTGCCCTCCTCGTACTCGGTAATGCGGTCCACGAGCAGCATCGGATAGCGATGCGGCAGGTACTCCATGATCTTGCTTATATCGACGACCGACTGCCGGCCAGAATGCCGACCCTGCGCCGCGATCGCTTTGGCTAGGGCCACGTTGCCGCGATGGCTTGGCCGCTCCGCCACCACGTGCGCGTTGAGACGCGCACCGATGAGCGCCAGATCGCCGACGATGTCGCCAACCTTGTGGCGTAAGAACTCGTCGTCGAAGCGTAGGCCGTCGTTCATCACTCCGTCGTCGTCCAACACCACGGTGTTCTCGAGCGATGCGCCCAACGCGAGTCCGCGCGCGTGCAGTGCTTCAGCGTCCGCTTTGAAGCCGAAGGTTCGCGCGGGCGCAAGCTCGGTCTCGAACGCCCCCGCCTCCGCGGAAAACGAGCCGAAGCGCCGCCCGATCGTGGCGTGCTCGAAGTCGATCGTGGCCGAGACGCGCAGCTCCGACCCCTGCGTGGCCACATACGATTGACCCGCGTCTCCAACGGTGCTCAAAGGCTCACCGACGCTGATGACACGAGCCTCGGCATCCTGTTCCACCGGTTCGGCATCGCTCAACGCGCGGAAGTAGTCCTTGAATGACCCGTCTCGGATGGGAATCTCAGGCCCAGTGAGATCGAGAACTACGTTGTCGATCTGGAGGGCACCGAGCGCCGCCATCACGTGCTCGACGGTGAGCACCTTGGCGGGACCGTTGGCTAGTGACGTACCAAGGTCGGTGTCGACTACGTGGTCGAGCCGCGCCGGCACCTCTGGTGAGCCATCCAGATCAATGCGCCGGAAGAGGACGCCCGTGCCCGGCTCGGCGCCGCGAAAGATCAAGGTCGCGGCCTCTCCCGAATGCACGCCACAGCCTTGCAGGGTGATCTCCTTCGCGATCGTGCGCTGACTGGCAGCGCTCATGGCTGCGCGTCGTCCGACAGTTCGGACACCGCGGATTCCAGGCGCTCGACGCGCTTGATGAGCTTGGGCATGCGACCGAGATGGGCCTGTTTCTTCATCTGCTCCCGGTGTGGGCGGGCCGGGTGGCCCGACATCGTCTCTCCCGCGGGCACGTCCCGCATAAGCTTGGTCGCAATCGCGAGTCGCGCTCCGTCCCCGATCTCGAGGTGATTGCTCACGCCGACCTGGCCTCCCATCCACACACCCTGCCCGATGCGCACCGACCCCGCAACTCCGACGAGCGCGGCGAACAGCGAGAGCGCCCCGACCCGGACGTTGTGCGCCATGTGGACCAGGTTGTCGAGCTTGGAGCCCTTGCCAATGACCGTGTCGCCCAGCGATCCCCGGTCCAGGGTGCTGTTGGCGCCTATCTCGACGTCGTCCTCAACGATGCAGCGACCGACCTGAGGCATCTTGCGATGCTCCCCGTCGACAAAAGTGAACCCGAAGCCGTCGGAGCCCACCCGTACACCCGAGTGGAGAATCACGCGATCGCCCACCGAGCAGTCGTGGTATACGACGACGTGCGGGTAGAAGAGACAGTCACGGCCGATTTCGCTATCGCAGCCAACGACACAGTGCGCCCCGATGCGCGTGCAATCGCCGATGACCGCGCCAGGCTCGATCACGGCATATGGGCCGATCCGGATGCCCTCGCCCAGCGAGACCCCTTTCCCGATGACGGCGGTGGAATGCACCTCCGGGGTCCACGCTCGATCCGGATGAAAGTGCGCCAGCACCTCCCGCAGCGCCGGGTAGGCGTCGTCGACCACTACGCACGGAATCCCCTCCGGCACGTACGACTCGAGCGCGGATGCTACCAGGTAGGCTCCTGCCGTGGAGTCGGGCACAAAGCGCGCGTAGCGCTTCGTAGCCAGAAACGCGACTTGATCTTCGCCGCGCACCTCGTCGACCGGACCGATACCGCGGACCGGCGTGTTGCCATCCCCCTCCAGCCGGCCACCGACGAGCTGCGCGACCTCAGCCAACGTCAGCACGGGTACCCCGGCTTCGCCGGGCACCGCAGCTCCCCCGCTAGAGTCGGTCACAGAAGAGTGCTACTGCCCGCCTCCGGGCGCTGCCGCGGCGGCAGCCTCGAGCCGACGCAGAACTTCTTGCGTGAGATCCAGAGTCGGGTCCGCCGAAATGATGGACCCGGCTGCTGCGTCGAGGATCATCCCGTAGTTGCCTTCTTCACGCAGCGTCTCGATCACTGCGGTGATCTGGTCCATGATCGGCTGAACTAACTCCGCGCGGCGCGTGTTGGCCTGATCTTGCAGCTGCGCGGCTCGTTGATCGTACTCCTGCGCCTTGATCTGCAACTGCTGCTGGCGGTTCGCCTTTGCCTCCGGCGAGAGCGTGAGCTGCTGTTGCTGCAACTGCTGGTCCAGGTTCTGGATTTCCGCCTGCAGTCGCTGGATCTCGTCCTGCGCCGACTGCAACTCGGTGTCGAATTGAGCCTGCGCTTCGGCCGAGCCGGGAGCGCTCTGCACGATCTCAGCAGAATTGATGTAACCGATCTTTACCGTCTGCGCCTCCACCGCCCCCACGGAAACCAGGGTCGCGAAAGCGAAGGAAGCGAGCGAAGTGCGTCGCATTTTCCAGTACTCCATCAAATAGTGCACCACAGCATAGTAAGCTCTAGAAACCCGGGCCCATGCGGAAGTGGAGCTGCCATCCCGGTGTCGTCTTATCAAATCCATACGCGTAGTCGAGCCCAATAGGTCCGAACGGCGTCACGAGCGACAAGCCGACCCCCGCCCCTCGGAACATGCGCGTCGGGTCGAAGTCGCCCGGCTTGCGCCACACATTACCCGCGTCGTAGAAGAGCGAGATCCCGATCTGGCCGCTGAGCCGTAGAGCGTATTCGGCGGTCACGCTGAAGAAAGCGTTGCCGAGCCGATCGATGTCGCTGATACCCCCTGTGCGCTCAGCGAAGTAGCCGAGCGGCGTAATCGACGTCTCGTCGTAGCCGCGCAGGTTCTGGCCGAACTGCACACCACCCATCCAGAAGCGATCGAAGGGGAACGCCGACGCGTCACCGAAAACGGCGCCGGCTTTGAGCGTCAGTCCCAGCGCAAAACGCACGCCGCCGGGAGCCCCGCCCTCACCTAGGCCGCTGCCACCGATGGGAACCCACCAGTTCGCGTCGGCAAGCACGCGCGTGAACTGACCGTCACCACCGAGCAGCCCACCGTTGGCTTCGATGTTGAGGTTTTGGCGTGAGCCGCTGGTCGGGAAGAGTGGGTGATCCAGCGTCTGACGGGTTACGCCGAACGTGAGCTGGCTCTGCACGCCCGGCGGGCGGCCGAACAGCGACGTATCGTCGGAGTCGCTGAACTGCTCGTATTTCGTCTGGGACAGCCCATAACCCATGAAGACCCGCGAAACCCGGGAGTTGGGCCAGGGGAAACCGAAACGCGTGCTCGTTCCCACGCGTCGTCGCCGGCCCGTCGAGAACTGGAAGAAGCGGTCCCGTGAATTGAAGAGCGTGAGCGACCCGGACACCAGGCTCTGAAAGAGAGACGGGTCGGTGTAGCTGGCCTCGAAGCTGTTCAGGTAGCGGCCGAAGTCCCAGCGCAGGCTGCCCGACTTCGCCTGCCCGAACAGGTTGGGCTGCTGGTATCCGATGAAGCCGGAGAGGCCCACACCGCCGCCGACCGAGGTGCCGAAGTTGATGGAACCGGTCTGCTTCTCGACCACGTTGAAGGTGATGTCGACGTCACCCTCCTCGTTCGGCTGGATGTCCGGGAACGGACCCGGCGTCTCGAAGAAGCCCAGCGCAGAGATATTCTGGTAGCTGCGCAGCACGCGGTCCTGGCTATACACGTCGCCCGGCAGAATGAATACCTGGTTCCGGATCACCCATTCGTAGGTGTATTCGTTGCCCGAAATCGTGACCCGGTTCACGAGCGCCGGCGAACCCTCGGTGATCTGCCACCTAGCCTCGATCGTGGGCGGTCCGCCGTTGTCGGAGGGGACCTTGTTCGTAATGGGTGTGACGCGGGCATAGAGGTAGCCCTCGTTCCGGTACACTTCCTCGACCGCCAGGACCGCATCATTGAACGCCGCCGCATCGAAGATCTCCCCCTCGACGCCCTGTGTTTCGTCGCCGCCCCCGAATCCAAGGCTGCTCAGAACGCCGCCTTCGCTGCTCGCAAAAAAAGCCTCGAGTTCTTCGGCGGTGAAGCGACGGTTGCCTTCGACCGTGAACGACCCCAGCCGGTACTGCTCACCCTCGTCGACCTCGATGACCAGACGCGCCTTGCCCGAAGTCGGGTCGACGATGACGGTGTCCGAAAGCACCTGAAAGTCCAAGTAACCGCGCGCGCTGTAGAGCTGCGGCAGCTTCACCTGGAGATCTTCGCCGAGCCGCAGCTCGTCGAAACTGCCGGATCGGAACCACCAGAAACCCTCGGGCTTGATGGACATCGCGCCCCGCAACTCATCGTCGCTGAGATGCTGGTTCCCGATGAACTCCATGCCGGCGATCGTCACGCGCTGACCTTCGACGATGTCGAAAATGATATCGACCTCGTTGTCCTCTCCGGGCACCTCTTCGACCCGGTCGTCGATCTGGACGAACGGAATGCCGTCCGCCGCCAGCTCGGTTCGGATGTAGGCCTTCGCGTCCAGGATGCGTTGTGGGTTGAACGGCAGTCCTGGGGTCAGCCGAGTCGTATCCCTTACCTCGCGTGGCGACAGATTTTCGAGGCCATTGATGCGAACGGCGCGAACCCGAGGATGCTCTTCCACCTGGATGACCAACACAACCGGTGAGGTGCCACGTGCTCGAACCACGATGTCGCTGAACTGCCCAGTGCTCAGCAACTGCTTCATGCCGCGCTGGATGTCCCGGTACGTGACCTGGACGCGGGGCTGCACACCGAAGAGCGAGACGATCGACTGCGCCTGGATGCGCTCGGAGTTGCCTTCCACGATCACGGTGTCGACAGCCACCAGCCTGTCGGGATCGCCCTGTGCGGCTACACCTGTAGCCGACACCAGCCCCATGACCGCGAAGAAGGCCGCCGCCCGAGCGGTGGCCTTCCCTGGGCGGTCTCGCGTCTCAGTCCACTCAATCACGTCTTGGTCGTCGACTCCACCCGGAGGGTCAGGCTGCCGCCGTCGGGATCCGCGTCCACCTCGATCTCGTCGCCGGCAGTGAACTCGGCGGTGAGAATCTTCTCCGAGAGCGGATCCTCGAGGAACTTCTGGATCGCCCGCTTAAGGGGCCGAGCGCCGAACTTTTCGTCGTATCCCTCGTCGACGAGCAACTCCACCGCGGCGTCCGTGATCGTGAGGGTCATGTCTTCCTCAGAAAGGCGCTCTCGCATTTCAGTGAGCAGGATGTGCACGATCTCCGCGATCTCGTCCTTCGACAACGGATGGAAGACGATGGTGTCGTCTACGCGGTTCAGGAACTCCGGATTGAACGCGCGCTCAATCTCCTGGCGCACCTTGTCCTGCATGACGTCGTAGCTCTTCGTCGGATCCGCGGACTGGAAGCCGAGGCCGCCACCCTTCGCGATCTCCCTCGCCCCGAGGTTCGAGGTCATGATGAGCACGGTGTTCTTGAAGTCGATCACTCGGCCGTAGTTGTCGGTGAGGTGACCCTCGTCGAGTACTTGCAGCAAGATGTTGAAGACATCTGGATGCGCCTTCTCGATCTCATCCAGTAGGACGACCGAATAGGGGCGACGGCGCACAGCCTTCGTCAAAGCACCCGAGTCCTCGTAACCGACGTATCCCGGAGGCGCGCCGATCAGGCGTGACACCGAGAACTTCTCCATGTACTCGCTCATGTCGACACGGATCAGCGCGTCGCGGTCGGCGAACAAGAACTCCGCGAGCGCCCGCGCCAACTCGGTCTTACCGACGCCGGTCGGTCCGGAGAAGATGAACGAGCCGATCGGGCGCCTCGGGTCCTTCAGCCCGGCCCGACTACGCCGGATCGCACGGCTGATCGCCTCGATCGCGTCTTGCTGGCCGACGATGCGCTTGTGCAGCTCATCTTCCATGTTCACCAAGCGGTCGGACTCGGTTTGGGCGATACGCGTTACTGGAACTCCCGTCCATCGACTGACGATGAACGCGACGTCCTCCGAGGAGATCTCGGGCCGGTGGGCTTTGCGCTCTTCCTCCCAGGCTTCCTGCTGTTGGCGGATCGACTGGCTGAACTCGCGCTCCTCGTCCCTGAGCTCAGCGGCACGCTCGAAGTCTTGGTTGCCGATCGCCTCTTCCTTGCGATTCGCGATCTCAGCGAGTTGGCCTTTGAGCTCCTCCACTTCGGGCGGCGGCACTGCGCTCGCAATGCGCGCGCGCGCTCCCGCCTCGTCGATCACGTCGATCGCCTTGTCGGGCAGGAAGCGATCCGTGATGTAGCGGTCGGCGAGCTTGGCCGCATTCTCAATCGCTTCGTCCGGAATCACGATTCGGTGGTGATCCTCGTAGTGACTACGCAGTCCCTTCAGAATCTCCACCGTCTCTTCCGGCGACGGAGGATCGACGATCACCGGCTGGAAGCGCCTCTCCAGCGCACCGTCCTTCTCGATGTACTTCCTGTACTCGTTGAGCGTCGAAGCCCCGATGCACTGTAGCTCACCACGCGCGAGCGAGGGCTTGAGCATGTTGGAGGCGTCGATGGCGCCTTCCGCGGCCCCTGCCCCGACGAGCGTATGCATCTCGTCGATAAAGAGGATGACGGTCTGCGCCTGCTGGATCTCGTTCATCACGGCCTTGAGCCGCTCCTCGAACTGGCCTCGGTACTTCGTGCCCGCTATCACCGCAGCCATGTCGAGCGCGAGAACCCGGTAGTCCTTCAGGGCTTCCGTGATCTCCCCACGCGAGATCTGCTGAGCAAGACCCTCCACGATGGCGGTCTTGCCCACACCGGGTTCACCGATGAGCACCGGATTGTTCTTCTTGCGACGGCATAGAATCTCCACGACCCGTTCGATCTCGGTAGCCCGCCCAATGGTTGGATCAAGCTTCTCCTGTCGAGCCAGTTCTGTCAGGTCTCGGCAGAAGTGATCAAGCGCGGGGGTCTTGGATTTCTTGTCGCCTTTGCCGGAAGGAGTGACCGAGCCGCCTCCTCCAATGCCGGCGGGCTCGGACGGCGCGACGTCGGAACCGAGCACCTTGAGCGTGTCACCCCGGGCCTCCTCGAGCGTCACGCCGAGTGAGTTCAGAACCTGGGCGGCGATCCCCTTCTCTTCTCGCAGGAGACCGAGCAGCAGATGCTCGGTTCCGACGTAGGAGTGGTTGAAGTCGCGCGCCTCTGCCATCGCGAACTCCAGCACTTTCTTGGCGCGCGACGTGTAAGGCAGCTCGCCCAGCGCGATAGTCGCCTTGCCCTTTCGCACCGACTCTTCAACGCGCTCGTGCACCTGCTCCAGATCGACGTCGAGGTTCGTCAGCACCGCCGCCGCGACGCCTTCTCCTTCACGGATCAGCCCGAGCAGGATGTGCTCGGTACCCACATAGTCGTGTTGCAGGCGGATGGCCTCTTCGCGCGCCATCGCCAAAACCTTCCTCACTCGGTCGGTGAAGTTGTAGTTCATCGTCCGTCCGGACTCTCGTTCGGGAGTTCATCAGTGGCCGACGCACCGTCGGACGTGACGTCCCCCTCAGAAGCAAGAACGCGCCGCACGTAGGCCGCACGGTGCGTGTCGCTCTCGGATGAAGGCAGTTCACGTCCAGCGGCCTGCTCCAGGTGAGCCGGCTGCGTAAAAATCAGCATCTTATTCAGCGTGTATACACGAAGCCCCGGGAGGAGTTTCAGAGACAGCCCCAGGCGCACGCCCGAGAGTAAATTCATTAATTCTTCGAAGGAAAGCGACCGCGCGTACCGCAAAAGGCCGTACGCTCTCCAAATCTTGTCTTCGGTCACACCGCGCGCGTCGCGCAGCAGGACCTGCCTCGCTTGCACTTCATACTGGATCACTTGGCGCGCGACCTTGTCCAGGTGATCCACCAAATCTTCCTCGGTCTTACCCAGTGTCGTCTGGTTCGAGACTTGAAAGAAGTTGCCCACGACTTCGGATCCTTCGCCGTAAAGCCCACGGAACGTCAGTCCCACTTGACCGAGGCCCTGCAGCACTTTGGCGATCTCCTTGGTGAGGACCAAGCCCGGCAGATGCATGAAGACGGATGCGCGTAGCCCAGAGCCCACGTTGGTTGGGCAGCTCGTGAGAAAACCGAACTCGGGGTGGTACGCATACGGCAACTCACGACCGAGCTCTTCGTCGAGCCGGTCCACCATGCGCCACGCCTCTCGGATGCGGAGGCCCGAGAGCAAGCTCTGGACACGCAGATGATCCTCCTCATTGACCATTACACTGACGGGATCACGACTCGAAAGATGGACCGCCGCACCCCGCGGAGGACCGCTCTCTTCCTCCCCGAGCAGGTCTTTCGTCACCAAGCGCCGTTCGAGCAGAATTCGACGCGTGCGTGTCGCCACGTCCGGCATCTCGAGCAGTGTCCCACTCGTTAGAGTCTCGGCCCGCTCCACGGATGTCTTGAAGAGTGACAGAACCGCCTCGCGGTCGTTCACTCGGGCGCGTGGACCGAACGCGTGCCCCTGCAGGTTGCGCGCGAGCCGAACGCGCGTGGACAGCACGATGTCGGCGTGGTCGCCGCTGGCTTCGAGCCAGCTGAGGCCGTAGTCCGGTATCGTCGTGAAGTCGTTCATCTGGTGTAGCTCTCGCTCACGCTGGTTCCAGAGATCGGATCTGATCCCTCACCTCAGCCGCGCGCTCAAAGTCTTCGGCCTCGATGGCTCGGTGAAGCTTACGCCGCAGCCCGTCCAGACGTTTCTCCATTTCGGACGCTGTCGGGTCCGGCGGCAGGTACACCTTCCCCACGTGCTGCACGCTTCCATGGATGCGTCGCAGCAACCGGCGAAGGTGGGCTTCGAACGTCTCGTAGCAATGCGGACACCCGAGGCGACCCGTCTCGCGGAACTGCCCGAACGTAAGTCCGCAGAACGAGCACTGGTGGCCGGCGTCCAGTTCGTCTTTTCCGCGCTCATCGCCCATCTGGGCGAGGAAGTCCGTGAGCGGCAAATTACTCGACTCAGGGGCCGGATCGAGCCCCTTTTCCGCGGCACAAGCCTCACACAAATGGGAAGTGGACATCTGGTCCTTCACGATCTGCGTGAAGTTCACGACCGCGTCGGACGAGCCACAGTGGTCACAAGTGTTGTCGGGCATGGCGCAGGCTACACCTAAGTGACCGGTTGGAGCCGCCCTCCCGTAAGTTCCAGAATCCGGTCTGCCCGAGCCGCCAGCTCGCGGTTGTGCGTCACGATCACCATCGAGAGCGCTTGCCGCTCGCGAAGCCGGAACAACAGGTCGTGAAGGCGCTCGCTGGTTTCGGTATCGAGGTTGCCCGAGGGCTCGTCCAGCAGCAGCACCAGAGGCTCGTTGACGAGCGCTCTCGCGACGGCCACCCGCTGCTGCTCCCCGCCGGATAGCTGATTCGGCTTGTGGCTCTCGCGGTGGTCGACACCGACCGAGAGTAGGAGGCTCGACGCCCGCTCCGAAGCTTCGCGCGAGGACATGCCAGCAATGAGCGCCGGCATCATAACGTTCTCGAGCGCCGTGAACTCGCGCAGCAAGTGGTGGAATTGGAAGACGAAGCCGACGTGGTGATTGCGCACGTCGGCGAGCTCTTCATCCGTGAGGCCGGCAACCGGCCGACCACCCACGAGCACGTCCCCGCCAGTTGGGGAGTCGAGCGCACCCAGCAGGTGAAGGAGCGTCGACTTGCCCGCGCCGCTCGCGCCAATGATCGCTACCACCTCTCCGGCCGCGATCTCGAAGTCGACCTCCTTGAGAATCTCCAGTCGGCTTCCGTCACCGACCACGAAACTCTTCTGCAACTGTCTGGCCGCGAGCGGCGGTGCGA
>DQPL01000039.1 GCA_015664885.1 Gemmatimonadota bacterium | reverse complement strand
GTAGCGTATCCCGGCATCGAGAGAGTCCCGACAACCAATAGGAATACCACCTTCTTCATCGTGCCTCCTAGTAAGAAAGGGGGAGGTCAAGCGGCGGAGGGGAGTCGTCGCCTCGTCCGGGCTACTGGACAAGTGGGCGACAACATGCCTAGAAGACGGCAACTAGCCCTCCCCAGTACCCCCGGCCCCCCCTTTTTTGACCACCCGTGTCGCTGACCATACAAACACGGTTCTGCTCGGGGGATTTTTGTTTTTCAAATCCTCTAGGAGTCCCGGCCCTCAAAAAATTTCTGCAAAATTTCAATAGTGGTTCCCTAACCTGACCCAGTGCCCACCCCATGTCGTGCTATCAGTCCGGGGTACTGTCAGTGCCCACTCAATGGTGGGGCAGGTACGGCAGATGGTTGCTCTGGGGGCGGTGATATGTAGGTCAGCCAAACAAGCGCAGGGGCTCGTCCGAAGACGCATTTTTTCAAACGGTCAGGGTGCGCAAGGCGGCTCACTTTCGGTTGCGGACCTGAATCTCACTGGGCACTATCAAGCTCGTGTGAGCCCGCACAGTGGAGGGCAAGATAGAGCTTTACTCATTCGGATCTCTTCTAGTAGACGTGCTTGGGCAAGCGATCCTCATACTCCTCTTCAGTTGGCTGGCAGGATTGCTCCTCCCGAAACGCTTGTTCTATAGGGGCCGCCATCACACACGACGGGTGCTCACCACCGTGCTTGGGTTTGCGATCACCGTGCGGGTTGCGTTTTCGGAATACGAATGGACACCAAGTCAGGAGCTAAGTTCTCCCCTACCATCAGAGGAGGCGTGGGTCACCGTCTTGTTATCCGCTCCTCCGGCCACCACACTGGTCGCAGGGGCATTGGTGCTGGGAATTACGATCTTCGCGAATCCCCCACCCTTGGAAGATGAGGACGGAAACGGGGAGCAGGTCTAGCGACCTAGATCATCCCCTGAATCCGGGCGAGCGTTTCGAGAGCGGACTACGTAGTCCCTCTTCGCTGATGCCTTCGATGAGGAAGAGGTTAATGCGCTCGTTGGTCTGCCACGCCTCGATGAGCTTGGCGCGCTTGCGGTCGTCAAAGTCACCCAAACTAGCGCCGGGGCATCTGGATTGCGCGAGCCGCCTCGGGACGCACGCTGGCCTGGTACACCTGCTCAAGCACGCCTGTGGTGCGCGTGGTGATCAGGCCGTTGATGCGCTCGATGATCGAGGGCAGTTCGCTCCATGAACGATCTATCTGATATAGCTGATCAGCGGTCGGCGGCCCGCTGGCCGACTGTATGCCGTTCGTCTGGGAGGCGCCCCCGTTAGCGTCCCCGAGCTCGTCTCTCACCTCATCGAGGTCCTCGATCAACGCAGTGACCTCTTCGGCAAGCGCGGTAGTCCCGTTGTCTCCTTCCCCGAGCAGACCCTCAACAGCCTCGAGCTGATTTTCAGCCTCAGTGAGCGCCCGGCTGGCACGCTGTACGACTCCTGAGAGGCGATACGACGACATCATGGCTTCGTGCCGTTCGGCCATGACGGTGCGGCTCATGGAGACGCGTGGGTCCAAGCGCACGGTCACCTCACCCACAATGACCGCGTCCCCAGCGGAGAGCTGGAGCAGGTACGTGCCGGGAAGTACGCGCGGCCCGGGGTCCATAGGCTCGCCGTCCGCGTCCTCCTCCACCAGACGTAGGTCCCAGATGACTTCGTTGAGGCCAGCGGCTCGTGGCGGCTGTAGCTCGCGGATGGTGCGACCCATCGCATCGGTGACCGTCAGCGAGACCTTCTCCATGTCGGAGCCGAGGTAGTACCGTATGCGCGCGCCCATCGGCGGGTTGTCGTCGGCATAGATGCCGGGGGTCCAGCCCTGCGGACGATAAGCGTTGTACGAGGTGGCACGCCGCACCGGAAACAGATGCGCCGTGGAAGCCACCACCTCCGGCGTCAGCTGTTCCAACGGTGCGATGTCGTCCATGATCCAGATGCCGCGTCCGTGAGTCCCTATCACGAGGTCGTTCTCGCGCGGATGGATCTTGATGTCGTCGACAGGCACCGTCGGCAGCCCGTTTTCGAGTCGTACCCACTGCTCGCCCCCGTCCACGGATGCATACACGCCCAGCTCGTTGCCGACGAAGATCAGGTTCTCATTTCGCGGATGCTGCGCCAGAGCGCTCACGGAATTCGCCGGAAGTCCTAGGGTGATCAGTCGCCAGTCCTGGCCAAAATTGACGCTCACGTACACGTACGCCTCGAAATCGTCCGAGCGGTGCCCGTCGAAGGCCGCGTACACCGTGCCCACCTCCGCATGCGACGCAACGATGCGCGTGACGTACGTGTTGGCCGGCAGTCCCTCGATGCGGTCGGTGATGTCGGCCCAGGTGGCGCCACCGTCCTGTGTCACGTGCAGCCGACCGTCGTCAGCCCCCGTATACAGCACATTCGCATCGATGGGGGACTCGCCCAATGCGGTCAGGTTGCCATAACTCGACTGGCCGTCGTTCACCGACATCTGAGGATCGGAGCCGAGCACACCCATGAGCTCGAGTGCGCCTCGGTCGATCGCGTGCGTCAGGTCTTCGCTGATGGCCTGCCAGTTTTGGCCGAGGTCGGTCGACTTGAACAGCACGTTCGAGCCGAAGTAGATCGTATTGCCGTCGTGCGCCGACTGCAGGATGGGCGTATCCCAGTTCCAGCGCAGATCGGGATCCTCCCCATCGGGGCCCGGCCGCCCGATCGGCCGCACGCGGGAGCGCTCCATGGTCTTGAGGTCGACGCGGGTCAGGTTGCCGCCCTGGGACTGCGCGAACATGATGTGCGGATCCGTAGGATGAGCGACCGTGAAGAAGCCATCTCCGCTACCCACGTTGTACCAGTCTCGGGTGCGGATCCCCTGATTCGACCAGGTGTCGGAGGGCGCGCACCAGGAACCGTTGTCCTGTAGGCCACCGCAGACGTGATACGGATCGCGCATGTCGACGCTGATCTCGTAAAACTGCGAGATCGGTAGATTCCGGAACTGGAACCAACTGTCGGACCGGTCCCAGCTCACGGACACACCGCCGTCGCCGCCCAGCAGCAAGTGATCCGAGTCAGCCGGATCGATCCAGAGCGCGTGGTGGTCGCTGTGCACTCCGGCCGCGGCGTCGCTGGTGAAGGTTCGACCTCCGTCCGAGGATCGATAGAGGCTCGATCCGCTCAGATAGATGCGTTCGGGGTCGCTGGGGTCGATACGGATTTGAGAGTAGTACATGGGACGGTTGTTCGTCGACGACAACTGCCGCCAGCTATCGCCCCGGTCGGTCGAGCAGTATACGCCGTTTTGCGTGCGTCGCGCATTGGGTCCACCGCCACGCCCCTGCCCCGCGGTGCGCGGCTCGGCCTCCACCAGCGCGCAAACGCGGTTGCCGTCGCCCCGATAGATCGCCAGCCCGATGCGGCCCTTGTCACCCGCGGGCAGTCCTTCGGTCAGCCCCGTCCACGAGGCTCCGCCGTCGGTCGTACGGTAAATGCCGCTGCCGGGTCCGCCGCCGTTGAAGCCCCACGCCGAGCGCTGGCGCTGGTACATCGCAGCAAACAGCGTCTGAGGGTCATTCGGATCCATGGCGAGGTCGATCGCGCCCGTATGATCGTCGATGAAGAGCACCAGCTGCCACGTCTGGCCGCCGTCGCTCGTCTTGTAGACACCACGCTCGGGGTTCGCCCCCCACAAATGGCCGACGGCGGCGACATACGCCACGTCCGGGTCCCGCGAATGCACTTGAATGCGGGAGATGTGATGCGTGTTCTCGAGCCCCAAGTGGGTCCAGGAGGCGCCGGCGTCCGTGGAGCGGTAGACACCATTGCCCCAAGGCGATGACTGTCGGTTCTGCGGCTCGCCGGTCCCGACCCATACGACGTTGGAATTGGACGGAGCCAGCGTGACGTCGCCTATCGACGAAGTCTCCTCATGGTCGAAGATCGACTCGAACGTCGTGCCCGCGTTTTGGGTCTTCCAGACCCCGCCGGTGGCAGTCCCGACGTAGAAGACGCGTGGATCGGACTCCACGACCGCCAGGTCCGACACGCGACCGCCCATGATGGTCGGCCCGATTGGGCGCCACTCCAACGCCCGCGTGGCTTCCGTGATCTGATCGGGGGTCTGAGCGGCCGCAGGAAGCGCGATCGTAGTCGCTGAGAGCACGAGACACGCAAACGTAGGAACGAGCGAACGGGGACGCATTTGAATCACCTCTGGATCGAAGCACTGCTGTGGGATCGTCCGACTACTGACAGCTCAAGCACCTGTGACTGTTGGCGGCGCCCAGGCTCTCCAGCAACTCGATCGCCTCTGGATAGGGCTGGGTACGTTGCTGCGGGCCATTGGCCATGTCCACCGTGGTCTGGCCACGCCGGCTGACCACCATGACATTGGCCCCCTGACGGGCCAGGTAGCGGATCATCTCGGTGTCGCCGCGCGCGGCAGCGTTATGCAGCGGAGTGTATCCGCTGGCGTCACGCGCGTCGACGTCGGCGCCGAGTTCTTCGACGAGATATTTCACGGCCGACAGCCAGACGTCGGGCACATGGCGGTGCGAGTTGCCCGCGTAACCCGTGCCGTAACCATGACCCGAGGCAGCGTGGATGGGGTAGACGCCTGGTCCGCCGACGGGCACGGGCGCAAGCCCAGACGCGTCGGGGCCCGTCCCTCCTCGAGGGCGCCGGGAAGGCGCTTTGATCGTCGGGATACTCGCATCCGCGCCGGAGGCCACCAACAGCTTCATGGCCTCCAGGTCCAAGGCGTGGGCGGCTCGCCAAAAAGGCGTGGCACCGGTCATGTTGATGCCGAGATGCGTGAAGGTGTACTCCATGAACCAGACATGTTTCTCGAGGCGTTGATCGGGATTCGCCCCCGCCTCGAGCAACGCGCGCATGACCTCCAGGTAGGTCGCACGTTGCTGCCGGTACGCTTGCTGTTGGGGGTATCGAGCTTTGGGCGCCCACTGCGTATTGAGCGCCGCAAAGAGCGGCGCAGCGCCCCCCTCACTGATCACGTTGGGGTCGGCCCCACGCTCGAGCAGACGCAACGCGAGGTCGAAGTGCCCATTGATGACCGCACTCAAGACCGGACTCGTGTGGTCGCCCGCGCTCGCCTGGTCGATCCCCGCACCACCGTCGAGAAGCGCCAACGCGGCCTCAGGATGACCCTCGCGCACGGCATACAGCAGCGCGGTCGTGCCGCCCATGGTGCCCACGATGTCGACGAAGGAGAGCGGAGCCACCTGCGTCGAAGGCACCGGCTGCGGAACCTCCTCCGCCTGCTGCGGACCTAACTCCTGCCGCAGCGCATTGAGAGCCTGATCCCGGCGGGCGGTGTGATCGCGTCCCGCCTCCGGCGTCTGCCTCGCGGCTAGCACTGCCGCCTCCACCTCACTAGGGCTCGGGCGCCAAGCGGCGTTGCCCGGCTCCGCCTCGGCTCGGAACCCTTCGAGCACCTGATCGCGTCGTTGGCCCGCGGCTCGGTCCTCGGCGTACCTCTGAGGGAGGTCGACCACCAGCGACGTGAGCGCAGGGTCGGCTCCATGCGCCAAGAGCGCCCGAACCGCGTCCGAACGCCCCTTGGCTGCAGCGAACATGAGCGGAGTCTGGCCTCGACTCGATTCGCGCGCGTCCGCTCGAGCTCCGTGCTCGAGCAAGGCTATTACCGCCTCGACACTGCCGGAGCCTGCGGCGAAATGCAGCGCGGTGGAGCCACCGGACGTGGTCGTCGCATTGGTATCCGCACCGCCTTCGAGCAGCGCGTAAATCAGCCGTCCGTGTCCCTGGCGAGCCGCAAGATGCAGCGGCGTGTAGTCCCCGAGGCGTGTGGCCGCTTCGACGTTGGCGCCCGCATAGAGCAAGATGTGAGCTATCTCGACGTGCCCGGCGTCCGCCGCCCAGTGCAACGCCGTCATGCCATCGCCTTCGGACGCATTCACGTCCGCACCTCCGCGCAGCAATGAGCGCACGGCCTCGGCGTCGCCACGCCTCGCGGCATCCGTGATGGCGGTATCAGCCGATATCGAGCCCCAGAGTGCGGTCGCCATGCACAACACGCCGACTGACCGAGAGAGGGAGCCCAGGGATCTCATCGTTCACTCCTCATCGCTTCGCCTCAGCCCTGGCTCGACAGCGACGGCATCGAGAGACCGAATTCGCCCGTGCTGTCGCCCAAGTTGCTCATGTCGTCCAAGCCCAGCCCATGAAGCATGCTGAGCATCGCGTTCGCCATCGGGGTGCCGTCTGGTGCCTTCAAATGCACCCCGCCTTGAAGGGCCCCGTTTGCGCCACCGAGCGCAATGAGCGGTGCCCGGCGGTGGTTGTGCAAGTTGGAGTCGGCCATCGGCGAGCCGTAGAGAATCATGGTCTTGTCGAGCAGCGAAGTGCCGCCTTCGTCTACGTTTTGCAGGCTCTCGAGCAGGTACGGTAGCATGCTGACGTGATACCTGTTGATCTTGCCGAACTCCATGATCGAGTCCTCCCTACCACCGTGATGGGACGCCGGATGGAAGGGGCGGTCTGTTCCGCTCTCAGGGAAGACCCTCGCGGACGAATCGCGGCCCATCTTGAGCGAAAAGACGCGGGTCACGTCCGAGGAGAACGCGAGCACCTGGATGTCGAACATCAAGCGCATGTGCTCTTCGAAAGAATCCGGCACACCGGCCGGAGCCTCGGGAAGCTCTCTGGGCTCCCCGCTCGAGTTGCGCGCCTCGATGCCCTGGATGCGTCGCTCGATCTCGCGCACATTTTCCAGATAGCGGTCGAGACGATGGATATCGTTTGGCCCTAGCTCGCGCCTGAGCGCCCCAACGCGACCCCCGATCCAGTCCAGAATGCTGGAATTGGTGCGGCGACGCGCGAGACGCTCCTCTGGAGTGCCGCCAGCGCCGAAAAGCTGATCGAACGCGACGCGCGGATCCCGAATCACAGGAAGCGGTTCGGTCGGAGACGCCCAACTGATGGAGTCGGTATACACGCAGGTGTATCCGTACGCGCACCCCCCTGACTGATTGATGTTCTCGATGCAGAGCTGCATGGAGGGAATCGGCGTGTCCTGCCCGAAGCGCTGAGCGTACAGCTGGTCGATCGACGTGCCCACGAAAACGTCGGAGCCCTCGGTTTGCTTCGGATGCGCCTGCGTCAGGAAGACGGCGCTGGAGCGGAAATGGTCGCCACCGATCTCGTGCGGCTTGTAAGCCTCCGCCATGCGTACGTCTGTATTGCTGATGATCGTGAGGTGGTCACGGAATGGCTCCAGCGGGCTCAGTGCAGTCGGAGACAGGTCGAAATCACGCCCTGACGCGGCTGGCGCCCACAAGTTCTGCGTGGCCCCCCATTCGTTACAGCCCCCGGCTCCGTGCACCATCTCGATCGCAACGAATCGCGTGGGATCGGCACGGCGCGCTGCCCCAGACCATACACGCCCCGCGGGCTCCATCGCGTCGAGCATTGGGAGGGCCACCGCCGCCCCCATACCACGAAGGAAGGTGCGGCGTAGAAGGTGCTTACCGGTGATGAATTCCATGTTGCGAATCTCCTCGGGGCTCTCCCCGGCTACCCGTCGCTCCCGGACGGCTGCTCGACCACATCAGTCGCCTGTTGCATCTGAAACGCCTGGCTCGTCGCCACACCCAGAATGAAGGTCGACATTTTGTAGCCGTCGGAGGCCGCTTTCTGGGTGATAGCACGGATCGTGGGCTGATCGAAGTATTCTACGCGTCGCCCCAACGCATACGTCATCAGATTCTCGGTGAAGGTACGGATGAGCGGGATCGGCCGCTTCACCAGCGCCTCCTGCAGCTCCATCGGGCTGCTCACTGGCGTGCCATCGTAAAGCTCGCCCTGCGTATCGAGCGGCATGCCGTTCTCACGGATCCGCCACCGCCCGGTTACATCGAAATTGTCGAGCGCGAGCCCGATGGGATCCATGAAGCGATGGCACGAGCTGCACGACGGGCTGGACCTGTGCAAGGCCATGCGCTCGCGCGTAGTGAGTAGACGGCCATCCTCCGACCCTTCGGTTTCGTCCAAATCCGGAATGCCCGGTGGCGGCGGTGGCGGTGGCGTGCCCAGCAGCACCTCCATCACCCATTTGCCGCGCAGAACGGGTGAAGTCCGGCCGGCGTGGGACGTGAGGGTCAGGATACTGCCGTGGCCCAACAAGCCGCGCCGCGTCTCGTCCGGGTACCTGACCCGTCGGAAACGTTCTCCCACAACGCCTTCGATGCCGTAGTGCTTGGCTAGGCGCTCGTTCAGGTAGGTATAGTCGGCGGTGTAGAGTTCGAGGACGCCCCGGTCGTCGCGAACGAGGCCGTTGAAGAAAAGCTCCGTCTCCCTGCGCATGGCGTCGGCCAACTGCTGGTGGTAGTCCGGGAACAGCAGACGGTCCGGATGCACCTTGTCGAGGTCGTCGAGACGCAGCCACTGCGCGGCGAACCGGGATCCGAGCGCCTCGGATCGCGCGTCGGCGAGCATGCGATGTATCTGACGCTCGAACTCGTCCGGATCGGAGAGCTCTTCGCGGCCCGCGACCTCGATGAGCTCGTCGTCCGGTGGCGTGCCCCACAGGAAGAACGACAGGCGTGAGGCGAGCGCGACGTCCGTGATGCGATAGCTCTGACCAGGCACCACCTCTTCCGCCGGTTCCTCGAAGCGGAAGACGAAGTCCGGACTCGCGAGCATCGCCTCCAGGGCGGTGCGCACGCCGCGCTCGAAGCCAGCGTCGCTCTCGCCGAGGTCATAGAAACTCATCAGGCCCTCGACGTCGTCCGGCGAAAGAGGGCGACGATAGGCCCGGGTGCCGAGTCGGGTAACGATTCGTTGGGCGCAAGGCCGAGCCTCGTCAGGCGACGTTGGACGGCAGGTGAAGATCCGCTTTCGTGCCGGAGTGTCCGAAACACCAGTTGCGCCATACGGTCCGACGATGGCCAGGTCCTTCAAATGCGCGAGCGCGGTCACCCCGTACCCGCTCACTCCGATCTGTCGATCCGTGAGCGACCAATCGTGGGGCGAGACCAGGTCCTCCAGTGGCCCCTCGCTTCGGCGTAGGAACGCGGCGGTGACCCGATGCGGACCAGCTCGCACGAAAATCGGCTCGGACCGCATGCTCACTCCGTTCGGATCCGACACATCCATCCAGCGGTCGACCTCGAGAAACTGTACCCTCTTGCCATCGATGGACAACTCGATCTGCTCACCTCGGGTGGTGCCTCCGAAGAAGCCGCCGGTCGTGGTATGCTCGAACGCCATGTTGAACACATACTCGGCGTCGGCCGGGAACGTGTGTGTCGCCGAGATGCCTCCCCTCGTACCGAAGGGAGCACCCTCGGCGCGATCCCACTGGGAGACATAGCCGGAGTTCGTGTACGTCGTAGTGCTCGGCAACGCATCCGGATCGCCCACCGCGAGACGAGCGATCTCGCTCGCGGCGTTCATATATGCGTCGAGCAGCATGGGGGACAGCAACTGCACGTCAGCGATGTTGTCGAAGTTTGCGCTCTTAGTATCGAGTGGCAGGTAGCGACCCGCGTCCACTTCCAGAGCCAGGAGTTCCTGGATCGCGCGGTCGTACTCGGCTCGGTTGAGACGCTGGAAGGTCCGTCCCCCGGGCGTCGGATTCGCGGCGGCAGCAGCGTCCACAATGCGCTCGAGTGCTTCTGCAAGAGCCATCAGCGTGTCCCCAGCGGGACGCCTAACGCCCGGCGGGGGCATCATGGCCGCGCGCAGCTTGCGGATCACCTTCTCAGCGACGGCCGCATTCTCGGGAGCTCTCTCTGTGTCGAAGTGCTCCAGAGACATATTTCCGCGAAGCGTACGGTCGTTGTGACAGCGAACACAGTACGCCTGAATCACGTCGTTGTCGGAGACCCGCGGCAACGATGTCGACGTTGCGGGCGAGTGCTGAGCAGACGAGGGAGGCCACGGAGCGACGCCGGTCTCGGGCCCGCCTATCAAGACGAGCACCATGCCGAGCCCGGACAGCGCCATGAGCGTTTTCATTCCGCTTCCTTCATTGGTGTCCTAATGCGATGTCATAGTATAGAAGACTCCTCTCTGCACCGCCACGAAGGTCTCCCGACGCTTGGCGGAATCGGTGAGGCGACAGTAGAATGCGCAATGATGAAGCAACCCGCTGCCGCGGCGCTATTCGCCACCTTCGTGATCACAGCCGCCCTCTACGCGCAACAGGCGCCTCCGACGGATCTGACGGAGGCCATGCTTACAGCATACACGAAGGCGCACCTCGATCTCAACTCGGCCCGGGACGACTACCACCGCGCGCTGGGCGGGACCCACGACCTAGGAGAGCGTGAACGGTTACGAACCGAGCTGGCCGAGCGCATTGCTTCGCTGTTGTCCGAGAACGGACTCTCCGCCGACGATTACGGCCGGATCACAACCCTGATCAGCGTGCAGGAGCCTCTACGGGTCCGTTTCGAAGCGCTCTTGGCGGAATTGAGCGGCGGCGACTTTTCCTTGCCGTCGGCACGCCTCAGTGACAGCGTAGGCGCATGGACGAACTACGGATGGACTGGCTCAGCGAAGGCGAACCCGGGGACGCCACCTCGGAAGAACTGACTCAAGCGACCTTGGTCTGGTGTCCGTATTGCGGCGTGGAAGTCGAGTTCGTGGTCGATCCTACGGGTGGCCCGGCCCAAGAATACGTGGAGGATTGCGAGGTCTGCTGCCAACCCTGGACCGTACGCGTGACGCTGGATGGGGACGGACAGCCGAGCGTTGAGGTCGCCACGCTCGACGAAGGCTGATACCTGCGAGGACGGGACCGGAGCCGAACCATTTGAAGAATCGCACATTGATCGGGCTCGCGTTGAGCTTGGCAGCTTTGACCACAAGCCTGCCCGCCCAAGAGCCCGGTTCCCAACTCCGGGTCTGGCTTCTCACCACCGGACCGGGCGACGCAGTTTGGGAGCGCTTCGGCCACAACGCAATACGCGTGTTGGATACCGAGACGGGCCGTGACGCCGCCTACAACTGGGGCGTATTCGACTTCGACCAGGTCGACTTCGTACCCCGGTTCCTCAAGGGCCAGATGCTGTACAAAATGGTGCCCTTCTCCGCGGCTGCGATGGTCGACGCATACGAGAGCATGAATCGCGAGGTCGTGATGCAGGAGCTGGCTCTCACGCCCGGACAGCGCTTGATGCTGCTCGATCTAGCTGAAGTGAACGCGCTGCCCGAGAACCGGGACTACTTCTACGACTACTTCCTCGACAACTGCTCGACTCGAGTCCGCGACCTGCTCGACCAGGTCCTCGATGGCGCACTCTTCGACCAACTGGGCGCGAGGGAGACGGGCACTTCGTACCGGACACATACGCGACGCCTTACGCAGATCGATCCGATCGTGTTCACCGGGATGGACGTGCTTCTCGGTAGCCCTGGTGACCGCCCGATCTCCCTTTGGGCGGAGATGTTCGTCCCCATGACGCTCCGCGATGCTATCCGGGAGGTGACGATAACCAACGCAGAAGGTGTCGAAGTCCCCCTGGTGATGGACGAGCGGGTTGTCGTGCCCTCGACCCGGGAAGCCGAGCCGCTACGCGCCGACTCCTGGTTCTGGCGCTACCTCGCTCTTGGTAGCGTCGCGGGCGGGCTGCTGGCGTGGATCGGCGTGCGTGCCACGACCGGCGCCAGGCTGTTCCGCGTTCTCTTCGGTACGCTCGCTTCCGCTTGGAGCCTACTGGCAGGCCTGAGTGGCCTCATCCTTGTACTCGTGCTACTCACCGATCACTGGTCGATGACCTTCAACGAGAGCCTCTTCCTGCTCAACCCGGTTTCGTTGCCGCTCGTCGCACTAGTGCCCCTCGCGCTGAGGGGGAGCCTTGCGTCTGCCCGGCGCGCCCGGATGCTCGGCTTCGTTGCCCTCGGGGTCGCCGCACTCGGGCTTCTCTTCCAGTTGCTGCCCGTGACCCCGCAAGAGACCGGCATGCTCTTCGCGCTCCTCCTGCCGATCCACATCGGACTCGCCATGGCGTTGAATGCCGTGGCTGAGGTCGAGCTGCGGGCGTAAGCTGCGCCAGTGGGGAGTTCCTTCTTCGTCACGGCGCTAGGAGCCGGTGAGCCCCATGATCGATCAGGACAAGCTGACCTGCCGCAACCTCCCGTCGGCGGCACGTCGGCCCGTCCTGTGTTCAGCCTCCGGAGCCGGGGGCCAGATGCCCAGCAAACCAGGCCACCATCGCCGCCTGGGCCCGGGCCCGGTGTTCCTGATTCCTGAAGCCGTGGTCCCCACCTTCGATGGTGATGAATTCGGACTCGATTGATTCAGCTTGAAGCGCGGCATACATGATCTCGCTGGCGCTGATCGGCACGAGCGTGTCCGCGTCTCCATGGATCAAGAGCGTGGGCGGGTCGTCCGGAGTCACGAACAAAATCGGCGAGATGGCAGCAGCCTGCTCCTGGGGGAAATCCAGTGCTGGGAAGCGCTCGTTCGCGCCGGTGATGGGCCGAATGTCGACCGGCGGGTAGTATGCGACCACCGCCGCGACCCGGGCGGGTGTACGAAGCACTTCGTCCGTCGAGTCCGACTCGCCCTCGTCCGAGCCGAGGCCGAGCATCAACGACAAATGCCCTCCGGCGCTGCCGCCGAAGACGCCCAGGCGGTCTGCGTCGACGCCGAGGTCACCAGCGTGCAAACGGATGTAGCGCAGGGCGCGCCGCACGTCGGCTTCGGCCTCGGGGACCTTGAAGCGCGGCGCGCTTCCATGCCGCACGGCGATGACGGTCAGCCCCTCGTCGAGAAGGCCGGAGAAGGTTCGATCGGCCAAGCGCTGAGGCGGCGTCCAACGCGACACCCATCCGCCGCTCACCATGTACAGCACCGCACCGCCGTGGGCATTCGCGGGGCGCAGCACGTCGAACGTCAACGCCATGCCCGCCTTATGCCCGTACACCACATCCGGCGTGATCTGGAGCTCGTTTTGGCTAACGGCAGCGCCCTGCTGACTCACCACCTGCATGGGGAGCAGAGCCGCAACTAGAAGTAAGCCAAGCGGGAGAATTCGGACTGTTTTCAACATCTCAAACTCCAGGGATCTCTGGGGGCACTCCATCACCACACACGGAGCCATCATAGGCGCAGAGGCGCGATGGTTCCAGTCCCGTACCGCCATTGATGGGTTTTACCCTGGTAATATTGACAATCTATTCTACCCTGGTATAATGCTGCGCACAAAACCGCACCCTGGACCTATTCTATGGATTCCAACGCCGACCGACCCTGCACCGCCTTCGCGGGCGACCGCCGCATCGCCACCGGACCACGCGCCCAGGTCGCCGCAGCCGCTAAGCAGCTATTGGACAGTGGTGAGCCCATCGCGCTCCACGTGTTCGACGACTCGACCAGTGAGCCCGTCGAGCTCGACCTTCGCGGCTCCCTACAGGAGGTCGTAGCACGCTATGCTCCCGCCGAAGCGTCCCCCTCCCAAGGGCCGACCACCGTCTCACCGGACGGCGAGCAGTGGCTCGACGATCCCCTTGCCCGGCCGGACCCGAAGCCCCGTCGGAGACCCGGCCGACCTCGCTTGGGCGTCGTGTCAAAGGAGGTCACCCTATTGCCCAAGCACTGGGCCTGGCTGGGAACGCAACCGGGAGGAGCCTCGGCCACCATTCGTCGACTCGTGCACCGGGCGCGCACAGAGGGCGCTCGAGACGATCGCGCGCGACAGTCTCAGGACGCCGCATACCGTTTCATGTACGCCATGGTCGGGAACCAGCCCGGGTTCGAGGAGGCCACTCGGGCCCTGTTCAAAGGTGACGCGGAGTGTTTCGACACGGAATCCGAGAACTGGCCCGCCGATCTCCGCGACTACAGCAGACGCCTGGCCGCAGAAGCTCTGAAAGACCACGCCTCCGACCATGCCGCCAAAGCGACGCAATAAACCATGCAAGACCTGACCGAAGGCTCGATCTCCCGCCACCTCGTGAAGCTGGCCGTCCCTATTGCGATCGGGATGGTCTTTCAAACGCTGTACTACCTCGTCGATCTCTTTTTCGTCGGCCAACTCGGCGACGCGGCGGTCGCCGGCCTCACCTCCGCGGGCAACGTGGGGTTCCTGATCATGGCGGTGACCCAGATCCTGGGCGTCGGGACCATGGCTCTCATTGCGCAAGCGAGCGGGCGTCGGGACCATGGCTCTCATTGCGCAAGCGAGCGGGCGTAAGGACCGCGAGGACGCCAACCTGATCTTCAATCAGAGCCTGGGGCAAGCGGCTCTGTGCGCCCTCGGGACCGTCGTCTTCGGGTACTTGTTGGCCGGACCCTATATGAACACGCTGGGTGCGGACGCGGCGACCATCGACGCAGGTATGACCTACCTGTACTGGTTTCTTCCCGGGTTGGGACTTCAGTTCGCGCTCATCTCCATGGGCTCGGCATTGAGGGGTACTGGGATCGTCAACCCGACGATCGTAGTGCAGGTGTCCACGGTGGTGCTCAACGCGATCCTGTCGCCGATCATGATTGCCGGATGGCTGACCGGACGCCCCATGGGGCTCGTGGGAGCTGGCCTATCGACGACGATCTCGGTGGCTGTGGCGGTCCTGATGATGCTCGTCTACTTCGTGCGCCTCGAGCGCTACGTGGTTTTCAACGTGAGCATGCTACGGCCGCGGTGGGGAGCGTGGAAGCGCATTCTGGCGGTGGGCCTGCCCCCCGGCGGGGAGTTTGCACTGCTCTTCGTATACATGGCCGTCATCTATTGGGTCATCCGAGACTTCGGGTCCGCGGCCCAGGCCGGCTTCGGTGTCGGATCGCGGGTCATGCACGCGATCTTCCTGCCCGCCATGGCGATCGCCTTCGCGACCGCACCCGTGGCCGGGCAAAACTTCGGGGCCGGCCGCTTCGACCGAGTCCGAGCGACGCATCGAACGGCGGTGACCACTCTGAGCGGGCTCATGCTGCTGCTGACGCTACTCTGTCAGTGGCGACCCGACTTGATGATCAGGGGCTTCACCGACGACCCCGACGTGATCGCCGTGGGCGCCGAGTTCCTACGCATCATATCCTGGAATTTCGTCGCCACCGGCATCGTCTTCACCAACTCGGGCATGTTCCAGTCGATGGGCAATACCATGCCTGCGCTCATGGCGAGCGCGACCCGCATCATCACCTTCGCACTGCCCGCCATCTGGCTCACCACCCTGCCCTCGTTCGAGCTGCAGCATCTGTGGTACCTGTCCGTGGGCACCGTGGCGCTTCAGGCAGTTGTAAGCTGGTGGCTGCTCAGCACCGAGTTCAGGAAGCAGCTCGGTGGGGCGCCCGCACGAGAGGCGGTGCCGAGCGAGGCCTAAAAACAGCGGCCCCGCCACCCAACGGGTGACGGGGCCGGTCAGGTCCTGGGACCTGGGCGAACCAGACCGCGGTCGCCTTAGTACATCCCGCCCATGCCACCGCCCGGCATCGCCGGAGGAGGCGTGTCTTCGGCCTTATCGACTACCACCGCCTCGGTGGTGAGCAGCAGACCCGCGATCGACGCGGCATTCTGCAGAGCCGTACGCACGACCTTCGTCGGGTCGATAACGCCCGCCTTCACCAGATCCTCGTACTCGTTCGTCTCGGCATTGTAGCCCAGGGCGCCCTTCTCGGACCGCACCCTGGCGACCACAATGCTGCCTTCCACGCCGGCGTTCTCGGCGATTTGACGGATGGGGTGCTCGAGCGCCCGAGACAGAATCTGCACTCCGACCTGCTCGTCCTCACGATCGAGGTCCATCGCGTTGAGCGCCTCCTGCGCCCGAAGCAACGCGACGCCACCACCCGGAACGATTCCTTCTTCGACCGCCGCTCGCGTCGCATGCAACGCGTCCTCGACGAGGGCCTTTTTCTCCTTCATCTCGGTCTCAGTCGGTGCGCCTACGTTGATGACGGCAACTCCGCCCGCGAGCTTCGCAAGGCGCTCTTGGAGCTTCTCGCTGTCGTAATCCGAGGTGCTCTTGTCGATCGAAACGCGGATCTCGTCAATGCGTCCCTTGATCTTGTCCGTCTCTCCCCCACCATCGATTAGCGTCGTGTTGTCTTTGTCGATGACGACACGCTTGGCGGTGCCAAGGTCGGCGGCAACGGCGTTCTCCAACTTGAAGCCAACTTCTTCGGAGACCACCTGACCACCCGTGAGAATCGCGATGTCCTGGAGCATGGCCTTGCGGCGATCACCAAAGCCGGGCGCCTTGACGGCGGCGACCTTCAGCGTGCCACGAAGCTTGTTCACGACCAGGGTCGCGAGCGCCTCACCCTCGACGTCCTCAGAGACGATCAAGAGCGGCTTGCCCATCTGCGCGACCTTTTCGAGGATCGGCAGCAGGTCCTTCATCACGCTGATCTTCTTGTCGTGGATGAGGATCATCGGATCCTCGAGAACCACCTCCATCCGCTCCGGGTCCGTCACGAAGTACGGGGAGAGATACCCGCGGTCGAACTGCATCCCGTCGACCGTCTCGAGCGTCGTCTCCAGGCCGCGTGCTTCCTCGACCGTAATGACGCCATCCTTGCCGACCTTCTCCATGGCTTGCGAGATGAGCTCACCGATCTCGGCATTGTTGTTCGCCGAAATGGCGGCGACCTGCGCGACTTCCTTTTTGCCCTTGGTCTCGACGGAGAGGCTCTCGAGCTCCTCCACGACACGAGCGACGCCCTTGTCGATGCCGCGGCGGATGCCCATCGGGTTCGTGCCTGCGGTCACGTTCTTCAGGCCTTCGCCGAAGATCGCCTGCGCGAGTATCGTGGCGGTGGTCGTGCCGTCACCCGCCACGTCGGAAGTCTTGGTGGCGACTTCCTTGACCATCTGGGCTCCCAGGTTTTCCACAGGATCCTCTAGCTCAATCTCCTTGGCCACGGACACGCCGTCCTTGGTCACGGCAGGAGAGCCGAACTTCCGATCCAGGACCACGTTCCGCCCCTTGGGGCCGAGCGTCACTTTCACGGCCTGCGCGAGCTTGTCGACGCCCTTCTTGAGACGCGCACGCGCCTCGACGTCGAATTGGAGTTCTTTAGCTCCCATTATTCATATCTCCTATTTCGTCGAATGCGCTTACGAGACAATCGCGAGAATGTCGGACTCGCGGAGGATGAGGTACTCCTCACCGTCCAGGGTGACGTCGGTGCCGCTGTACTTCCCGTACAGCACTTTGTCTCCGACCTTCACGTCCATTTCGAGCCGCGTACCATCGTCAGAGACCTTGCCCGGACCCACTGCGATGACCTCGCCCTGGGAGGGCTTCTCCTTGGCCGTGTCCGGGATGTACAGTCCACCCCGCATCTGCTCGTCCTCGTCGAGCGGCAATACCACCACCCGGTCGGACAACGGCTTGACGCTTGTCTTCTTACCCATCTGGCCTACTCCTGCTGAAAGGGCCGTGTATCATCGGGATTTCGGGGCTACTAGCACTCAACGGACTCGAGTGCCAACCCGCCGTAAATGTGCCAGTTCCTGCGATCGTGTCAAGCCATGGACAAGAGTCTTCCAGGCCCCCGGGCTACGCCTCAGAACCACCCGCGATAATGTCCCCAGCCATCGCTAGCCCATAGAGCGTCAAGAACGGCTCAATGCGTTCCACCGTGGTCAGGTACGGACCCATGGAATCCGCGAATCCACCGGTCGCGACTACGTACGCCTCGGGGCGACCCCACTCCTCCTTGATGCGCCGCACGATGCCGTCGACGGCGTCGATCGCCTGATAGAAGACCCCGCTCTGTATACACGTTTCCGTGCGCCTCCCGATCACGATGTCAGGCGGCTTGAGCTCCACGGTCGGCAGCTTCGCGGTGCGCGTGGACAGCCATTCGAGTCCCGCTTTGAGTCCAGGGGATATGACACCACCGCAGAACACACCCTCGCCGGTGATGCAATCGAACGTGGTAGCCGTGCCGAGATCGACAGCGATCGTATCGCGGCCGTACAGCTCGCGCGCCGCGAGCGTGTTGACGATTCGATCGGCGCCGACCGAAAGCGGCTCCTCGACGTCGAGCTCGATGGGCAGAGGCGAAGCCGGACCAACAGAGATGACCTCGCCTCCAGTGATCTCGGCGAGCGTCTCTGTCCACACCTGGTTCACGGAAGGGACTACCGAGCCGACCACGCCGCGCATGATGCGGGACTCGTCGACACCGTCGCCCGCGAGGAATGCCCGGATCAGCGCGGTCATTTCGTCGCCGGTGCGCGGCACGCTGGAGCTCACCCTCCAGTGAGCCGCCAACTCGGTCGTACTCGTGGCGAGCCCTACGACGGTCTCTGTGTTTCCTACATCGACGACCAGCTGCATTTGGGACTCTCCGTCCGTATGTGCGTGGCCTGCTCTACCTGTGACACCCGTTGCGCGTGGCTTGATCTACGCCAGCCGAACACTCCCGGCCACCACGCCTACCCGCGTACCATCGTCTCGCTCCAGCAGGAGCGCGCCGCTCTCGACGATGCCGCGCGCGATCCCGTTCCCCTCCTGCTCGGTATGCACCCGTTGGCCGCAGAGAACGTCGCGGCAATTCAGGTCGACAAGCGCCTCCGGTGAAAGCGTCAGTCCGCCTGGATCGCTCGCTCGTTTCAGCTCCGCGAGGACTGCGCCTGCCAGAGCCGCCCGCGACACCGGAGCCACGACATCCGTCTCGAGGGAAGTCGCGCGAGAGACAATGTCGAGCGCGAACCCCCCGGCCGGCGTGCGCACATTGATACCGATACCCGCCACGACCCCTTCTCCCGAGCCAGCCGAGCTACCGCTGGCGGCTTCGCACAGGACGCCGGCCACCTTCTTGCCCCCGACCATGACGTCGTTCGGCCATTCAATGCCGGCCTCGATCCCCGGCGCGACTCGTTCGACCGCGCGCGCGGCCGCGAGTCCTACGATCAGCGGCAGAGACGTCACGGACGCGCGCGAAGCCGGCACCAGAACCGACATCCAGAGACCTGACCCGGGCGGAGAATGCCACACCTCACCCTGACGGCCACGCCCGGCGCTCTGGGACTCTGCGATGACGACCGAAAAGTGGTCGGCACCCTGCCCCAAAATCTCCTTCAAGCGATCGTTGGTCGAACCAAGCTCGTCGTGGGCCTCGAGCACTGGCACACCCCACTGGGCGCACCAGACCGAAAGCGACTCGCCCTCCCAGTGCTTCAGATCCGCCACGAAGTTGCCGCGCGGCCCAGACCGGTCACCGCATCCACAGGTAGGAGAGGAAAGCGCCGCCGACTAGCCAGCAATAGGGCGCAAAGAGGTAAAAGGAGCGCTTGTCGAGCATCGCCACGAACGTCCGGATGGCGAGCACACCTGTTGCCGCGGCCACAGCGCTGCCCACGAGCAGCGGCATGACGCCCAAAGCGGAAGCCGATCCGAGATCGCCAATCTGAAGCACCGCCGCGCCCGTGATCGCCGGAATCGCCATGAGGAACGAGAATGCCGCGGCTTCCTCGGCGTAGACACCGAGCCAAAGCGCGACGACCACGGTGGTCCCGGATCGCGACACGCCGGGCACCAACGCACACACTTGGGCCAGGCCAATCAATACCGCGGCTGTGAGAGCCGGGCGTTCGCGAGCAGCCCGGGCGATCCCCCTGCGGCTCGACCACAGGACGGCGCCGGTCACCAGGAGCCCGATGCCCGAGACCCAAGGGTTGTCGAAGAGCGTCTCCACGCTGTTCCTCGCCAGGCCTCCCACGACGACGATCGGGACCGTCGCGACCAAGAGCAACCCAACGTAGGTCAGCGCCTCGTGATCCCGCTTCAGGACACCTTCTGTGAGGTTCACGATACGGGCGCGATATACGATGAGGATCGAAAGCAGCGTCGCGACATGCACGGCGACCTCGAATAGCACCCCTTCCGTTGCGGTGCCGAGCACGGACTGAGCCATGACCAGATGACCGGAACTGGACACCGGCAGGAATTCCGTCGCTCCCTGGACGAATCCAAGAACGGCGGCCTCCCAAACGGTCATCGAGGGGCCCCGAGCAGGGTGCCGATCACCTTCGCAGCACCTGCTCGTAGTAGCGCTCGTACTGCGGCACGACCCGCTCTGAGGAGAACCGTTCTTCGGCGAGTGCCCGGCCGGCCTCCGAGAGCGACCGCCAATGCTCGTCGTCTCCCATGATGCGTAGCCCTGCCTCAGCCATGGCGTCGATGTCTCCTACGTCGAACATGTAGCCGCTCGTCCCGTGTTCTATGACCTCGGGAAGCCCGCCCACGTTGGACGCGACGACCGGCGCGCCACATGCCATGGCTTCGAGCGCCACGAGCCCAAACGACTCACTGGCCGAGGGCAGTAAGAAGAGATCGGCGCACGAAAGCACCTCGTGCACGGAGGTGTGCTTGCCCAGGAACATCACACGGTCGCGCACACCCAATTCCTCGGCGCGCATCAGGACCCTGGGCCGTTCCGGTCCATCTCCGACCAGTACCAGTCTCGACGGCTGCTTGGCCGTCAGCTTGGCGAACACGGAGACGACGTCTTCTGCACGCTTTACCGCCCGAAAATTAGAGATGTGCATCACGATCTTTTCCCCGTCCGGCGCCAGCGTTGCGCGGTGGGAGGGCACCAGCCCCGGCCGATAGACCGCCGTGTCGATGAAGTTCGGGATCACCTCGACCCGCTCTTCCGGAACCGTGAAGTCCCGCACCGTCTCGCGCTTCAGGAACTTCGAGACCGCTGTGAGTCCGTGCGACCTCAGAATGGAGAAGCGGGTGATCGCGTGGAACGAGGGGTGAAGCCCCACCAGCGTGATATCCGTTCCGTGTAGAGTCGTGACGATTTTCAAGTCGCGCTCTTCCCCCAGCATCTCGTGCGCAATCCAGGCCGACGTGGCATGGGGGATGGCGTAATGCACGTGTACCAAGTCGAGCTCGTGTTTGCGCGCCGTGTCGTGCAACGCGACCGCAAGCGCAAGAGAATACGGCGGGTGCTCGAAGAGCGGATAATCCTCCATCTCGACCTCATGAAAGAAGACCCGTTCACGGAACGGATCTAAGCGGAACGGCCGGGCGTAGGAAACGAAGTGCACCTCATGCCCTCGCTGAGCGAGCTCGAGGCCTAACTCGGTCGCCACCGCGCCCGAGCCCCCGTACGTCGGGTAGCACGTGATGCCGATCTTCATGGGGCCTCCATGGCGGCACTCCATGCCGCGAGCGTCAGGCGTACCTGGTCCGCGATCGGAGCGGTGGCGTCGATGCGCAGCACCGAGTCCGGAAGCTGATTTCGGAACCACGTGATCTGGCGCCGCGCGTACCGGCGGGTGTTCGCACGAATGTCTTCCATGGCCTCCTCGAGCGTGGCTTTCCCCTGCAAGTGTCGCATCGCTTCGCGATATCCCGTCCCCGTCATGCCGGGCGCGTCGCCGCCATACCCGGCGTTCAGCAAGCCCCGTACCTCCTCGAGAAGTCCACGTTCCACCATTCGATTCACGCGGTCGTCGATGCGGCGGTCCATCTCTTCGCGCGGCAGCTCGAGCACTACGACCGTTCCGCCAATCACCTCGGCCTCCGCAGGCGCCTCGCGGTGCCATCGCGAAAGCGGCACCCCTGTGAGAAGAGCCACCTCGAGCGTGCGGCTCATGCGCTGCGGACCTCCTTCGATCGCGAGCCGTGCCCTCTCCGGGTCGAGCCGCTGCACCCACTTGGCGAGCACCGCCGGATCCTGTCCCTTTAGGTATCTGCGCACACCCTCGACGCGAGCCGCGTCCATCGTAGGCTCCGCGAAGACGGGCTCCATGACAGCCTTCAAGAAGAAGCCGGTCCCTCCGACAATGACCGGGATGCGTCCCCTGCCTGAGATCTCTCCCACCCAAACGCGTACATCCCGGGCGAACTGACCAGCCGAGTATCTCTCATCGGGCCGCACCAAGTCGAGACCGTGATGCGGAACTCGCTGCCTATCCTCGGCGAGAACCTTGTCGGTCCCGATGTCCATGCCCTGATACACCTGACGCGAGTCCATCGAGATGATCTCGATGTCGAACTGTTCGGCGAGCGCGAGCGAAAGGTCGGTCTTCCCTGATGCGGTGGGGCCCGTGACCGCGAGGAAAGACGTGAGCCGGTCACGTGGGCTCACGTGCGGCCGAATTTCCTCGCGAGCTCTCCCTTGGAAAGCCTCACGATGGTCGGGCGGCCATGCACATCGTGGTGAGGCAAGTCTGTAGCGAACAGTTCGTCGAACAGCTCCTGCATCTCCGCTCCAGAGAGTTTTTGCCCTGCCTTGATCGCGCCTTTGCACGCGAAGGTCATCGCAATGCGCTCGTGCTGATTCTTGGCGGAGCGCACGAGCTCGGACCCGTGGGTCAACTCTTCGATCATCTCTCGAAACGCACGCTCCGCGTCGAAGTAACGGTGCGGATTCGGCACCGCGTGCACGATCACGGTGTCGCCCCCGAAGGGCTCGACCTCGAAGCCAGCGCGCTCGAGCAAGCCCTCGAGATCGACGACCGCCTCGACTTCGGTCTGTGTGAGTCGAATCGTAAGAGGGAAGAGCAAGCGCTGTCCCACCTCCCCACCCCGTTCAAAGCTGTCCATGAGGCGCTGAAAGAGCACTCGCTCGTGCGCCGAGTGCTGGTCCACGATCAAGATGCCGTCGCGCGTCTCAGCGAGGATGTACGTGTGCAAGACCTGCCACAGACGGGCGCGCGTCGCGCCAGGTTCGAGCTCCGGCGCTGCTGCGGCGCCATTCGGGTCCTCCGCTTCGTGCGGCACCTCGGCGCCGGCCATGAAGAGCGCCATTTGGGTGTCCGGCGAGGGTGCGACGGGGCCCGTGCTGCCTTCACGCACTACCAGCGGAGGCGCCGCCAGCTGTGTGTCGAATGTGGCAGAGCTTTCTTCTCCCTCCAACGCACTCCGCACCGCGTCCTCGACCAGCATCTCGATAAGCGGCCACTCCTTGAAGCGCACCTCCGCTTTCGCGGGGTGCACGTTCACGTCTACGTGCCCCTTCGGCACCTGTAGATAGAAGAACATCCATGGACGCACGCCCTCCGGGATCGTCGTGCGATAGCCACGTTCGGCAGCCTTCACGAGTTGCGGCGCACGGAACGGCCGTCCGTTCACGAAGAGATAGCTCCGCCGTACCCCTGGCTTCGCCGCGTCCGGCCGCTGCACGAGCCCTTTCAAGTCGAACCCGTTCTCACTGTGTGATGCCAGGATCAGAGTGCTGCTCTGATCGGCGCCCCACACCTGCCCAACTCTGGCAGCCGCGTCATCGACGGCTGGAAGATCGAGCAGCGAACGATCGTCGGAGGTCAACATGAAGGTGACCTGGGGGTTGGCGAGCGCGAGCCCGGTCATTGCCTCGCTGATCACGCGGGTCTCCGCACTCACCGACTTCAAGAACTTGGCGCGCGCGGGCGCGTTGTAGAACAGGTTGCGGACCTCGACGGTCGTCCCGCGCCGGCGAGGAAGATCCTCAACCGAGTTGATCTGCCCACCGTCGACGAGCACGCGGGTTCCAACCTCTTCCTCGGCATCGCGAGTATCCAACGTCAGCCGCGACACCGCCGCGATCGAAGGCAGCGCTTCGCCGCGGAAGCCGAAGGTGCGAATCCCCTGCAGGTCACCCGCAGCGGCGATCTTGCTCGTGGCGTGCCTATCCATGCAGAGCAGCGCGTCTTCCCGCCCCATGCCGACCCCGTCGTCGCTGACCCGGATGCGGCGTTTGCCGCCCCGTTCGATCGCGACTTCAACCCGCGATGCCCGAGCGTCGAGCGCGTTCTCGACGAGCTCTTTCACCACGGACGCAGGGCGTTCCACGACCTCACCCGCGGCGATCTGGTTCGCCACGACGTCCGGGAGTACTTGGATGCGCCTAGCCATGGAAGAATCTACAAGACCCGGGGAATCGAGGCCTCAGTCGACACCATAGAATCTGCACGCGTTTTCCGTGGTCTGACGGACGACTTCTTCGACGTCTCGTCCGATACGGGTGGCCACGGCGCCAGCCACGTACGTGACATAGGACGGTTCGTTCCGCTTGCCTCGCCGAGGTACCGGCGCCAGATACGGCGCGTCGGTCTCGATCAGCAGCCGGTCCGTCGGCACGTCTCGAAGCAGGTCGGCAGCGCCGAAGTTCTTGAACGAAGCGATGCCGGAGAACGAGACGTACCAACCGGCGCTCATCGCTTCGGCGAAGGCTAGTGGTCCACCGGTGAAACAGTGCAGCACACCCGAAGTGCCCTTCGGCATGCGCCGAAGGGCCGCCGCGATGTCTGAGTCGGCCTCCCTGGCGTGCACGACGACGGGGAGGCCCAACTCGCCCCCCAGATCCAGGTGCTGATCGAAGAGCTGCCTCTGTACCTCGCGCGGGGCGTTGTCGTAGAAGAAGTCGAGCCCGGTCTCGCCTATCGCAACCACCTCTCGGTTGGCGGTAGCCAATGCCCTTATGCGCTCGATCGCGTCCCCTGGAGCATCAGCGGCTTCGTGAGGATGCACGCCTGCGGTGCACCAAGATCCGGGTCGGCCACGGACGAGCTCGAGCCCACGTTCGACGTCATCGACATCGGAGGCGATCGTGACCCAGCGGCTCACTCCCGCTTCGGCAGCCCTACGCAACACCGCCTCCCGGTCGTCCCGGAAGGCGCTGTCGGTAAGGTGGCAGTGGCTGTCAAAGAGCTCGATACCGATGCCCTCGAGGTCTATACAGTTGCCGGTTGGTGCTTCTTCTTCTCTCCGGTCTTCCCCAGGCCCCACTTCTTCTGAATCTCGATGAGCGCCGGCGAGGCCACGAAAATCGACGAATATGTGCCCACGATGACCCCGAGAATCAAGACCACCGTGAAGTCACGGAGCACGGCGCCACCTAGTATGAGCAGCGCCATGAGCACCGCGAGGGTGGTGCCAGACGTAAGAATGGTGCGCGGTAGCGTCTCGTTGATCGACTCGTTCACCAATTCGATCTGATCGCGCTTGCGCGCACCCTTCTTGTGCAGGTTCTCACGAATGCGGTCGAACACCACGATGGTGTCGTTCAACGAGTACCCGAGAATGGTCAGGATCGCTGCCACCGTCGGAAGAGCGATTTCGACGCGGAACGCCGCCAGGAATCCGAGCGTGATCAGAATGTCGTGAAGCGTGGCGATCACGGCGGCGAGTCCGAAGCGGAGCTCGAAGCGCATCGCCAGGTACATCAGCGTGAGCACGAAGGAGAAGAGAACCGCGTATAACGCCTGCAGCTGGAGCTCCTCTCCCACCTTGGCACCAACGGCTTCGGTTCGCACAACGTCGAACGCGTCTGCGCCCAGCGCCGCCGCGAGATCGCTCTCGATCTCGTCGGCCACTTCGGTGATCGAGCGGTCCTCGGCGATGGGCGCACGGATCACGAACTCGTTGTCCTCCCCGAACTCAGTGATCGGCGGAGCCTGCGCCCCGCCCAGTGCGGCACGGAGCACTCCCACATCCATCGGGGCATCGAAGCGTACTTGGATGAGCGAGCCACCCGTGAAGTCGACGCCGTAGACCTGCCAACTCCCTATCGCGGCGAAGTTGATCACCATCGCACCCACACCGACCAGTAGAACCGCAGCGGAAAGGACATACGCCTTCTTCCGCGCTTCGATGAACCGGTACTTGGCGTCCTTGAAGAGTCTCATATGACGATCAAATGCTGATGGGATCCGTCGTCTTCTTGCGGCTCAGGTAGAGCAGGAAGAAGGAACGGGTCACGAAGAGAGCGGAGAAGAACGACATGATGATTCCGATCGACAGCGTCCAGGCGAATCCGCGCACTGGCCCGCTACCGAACTGGTAGAGAATCAACGCCGTGATCAACGTCGTGATGTTGGCATCGACGATCGCGGAGAGCGCATGACCGAAGCCCTCGTCGACCGCCGTGCGCGGCGCACGGCCGTGGTCGAGTTCTTCGCGAATGCGTTCGAAAATCAGAACATTGGCGTCCACCGCCATGCCGATCGACAGAATGAGGCCCGCGATTCCCGGCACGGTCAGCGTGGCTCCAATGCCCGCGAGGCTGCCCAAGACCAGGATCGAGTAGACGCCCAGCGCGCTCACCGCGAGCACGCCTGCCATGCGGTAGTACGCGATCATGATCAATACCACCATGATCATGCCGACGATGCCGGCGACCTGGCCCTGGTCGATAGAATCCTGACCGAGTGATGGCCCGACCGTGCGCTCCTCGATGACGGTAATCCGCGCCGGCAGAGCGCCCGCCCGAAGAACGAGCGCGAGGTCGGCCGCCTCTTCGAGCGGCGTGCCACTACCCATCTCGATCTGGCCACGGGCTCCAATCCGGTCCCTGATGACCGGAGCGCTCATGACCTGGCCGTCGAGCACGATCGCGAGATAGTCTCCAACGTGCTGGGCCGTGAACTGCGAGAACTGACGGCCACCCGCGCGCGAAAGCTCGAACTGCACCTGCGATTGATTGAACTGTGGATCGCGACCGGCGGTAGCGTTCTCGAGTAGATCACCAGTGAGGAAGGGGTCCTCTTCGAGCACGTACAAATACTTGTAGTTGCGTGCGCCCCTGGCCTCTATGTCTTCCGCCCACTGCATCACTTGGTCCCGGGGGAAGGCCCGCTGGACGTCCGCCAGCGACAGGAAGTACTCGGCCGTGGGAACGTCCTCGATCGCCACGAGATAGGTGCCGAGGATGTCGCCGACGTTCAGTAGAGAGGAGAACGGTCGCAGATCGTCTGCCCTACTATCGGCCTCCGCCTCCTCTGAAGTCGCTCCTGTACTGTCCGCTTCGGCGTCAGCACTCGTAGTGTCACGACCACCAAAGAGTAGATCCTGCAGCGCTTGTTGATCGTTCCCGACGACATCGCGGCCCATGGCGCGGATCGAGTCGATGCCCAGGTTGGCCACAATGGAGCGGTCGATGCGCGAGAGCGCATTGTCCATGTCGGTCGTGGGCAATACGAGCTTGAACTCAAGGTAGGCGTTGCGCTGCACGATCTCCTTCGCCCGATCCTCATCGCCCTGCAGCCCCGCTAGTTCGACGATAACGCGTTCGGCGCCCACCTTCTGAATGAGAGGCTCGTTGACGCCAAACTCGTCGATGCGGAAACGGATAATGCGCACGACTTGGTCGATCATGTCTGACCTTGCCTCAGCCGTCATCGTGCCCTCGGGGTCATCGACCTCGAGAACGATGTGCATGCCGCCCTGCAAATCCAGACCGAGCTTGAGCCCCTTGTTGATCAGCTGCCAGCCGGCAATCAGGGTCACGATTAGGACCGTAATCAACCGGCCGCGAAGCGTTTTGAACATGAACTACCGTGGTTCGACGAAAAAATAGCCCCCGCGGGGGCTTTGGCGGTCAGGCCATACGACCGCGTTACGACAGCCCGTAAAGCTGTCGGCACCCCCCAGATGTGTCAATCTAAAACGGGCTGCGAGACGAGTGATACGCATTCACGGGGGGCGGATGTTCCCGAAGTGAAGTCGAACGGAACAACAACACCAACGTGTCGGCACGGGCAAAGGTGCCGGAATGCCACGCCTAATCCCACAGGAGCGCTACCAACTCACGCGCAGGCCGGTCGTTGCCGCAACTCCCGAGTAGCGCCCGCCGTCGTTTGCACGATCCTCCATGTTAGCGAAGTTCACGCCGCCCTGTAGCTTGAGCTTGTGCCCGTAAAAATAGTAATTCACGCCGAGGTACAGCTCGTCGTAACGGTCGCCTCGGCCGTCGACTAGCTTGTTCTCGTATCGGGGCAAACGAACTCCGTTGGCCCCCTCGCTACTGAGGTAGGTGTACCGGCCCACAAACTGCAAGCCGGCGACGACGTTGAGGAACGGCATGATCGTGGCGCCCCACAGGTCACTCTGGCCCAGGTAGCCCCGAGCCGTGGTAATATCGGAGCGTAAGCCCCACCAGCCGTCTTCAACCTCAAAGTTCACCGAGGCTACGTGGCGCAGCTGCCGCGTGAAGGTGTTGTTCAGGTCCGGATTCTGGTGCACGTAGGTGCCTCTCAGCAGTGCCGAGGCCACTCCCAACTCCTCCGCGGCATCGTATCCGAGCACGGCCAGCGTGACCACGCCTGCATTGAGTCGGCCAAACTCGCGGTTGCGTTCACCCGCTGAATACGCCCCAACACGATAGACCCAGTTGGACGCTTCTCCGGAGAAGCTGACGCCGGGCAGATACTCCTGCGGAAACCACATGTTGTTGGCGAGATTACTGCGGTCGATCGTCAGAAGCTCCTTGGATGATGTTGAACCGTCCATCGTGAAAGGCACACCTTGCTTGCCGACCTTCACCGCGGCGCGAGAAGTTGGGCTCCACTGCAAAAACGCATCCGTCAATCTTAGGTAGAACGGGTCAGTCTCCTGCGGGTTGAATCCCGCCTCGATATGCAACGTGAACTCGCGGAAGAAGTCCAAATTCACCCCGAGCCGGGCACGTCGAACATTCCATTCGTCGTACGTGCGGTCGTCCTCCCAGACGCGGGCGTGCTCGTGCTGGAACCTCCCGCTCAAATCCAAGCCCTGAACCACGGGGTTCGTCTCTGAGGCGTACAATTCGGCCAGCTGCCATAATTTGTCGTAGGTGGACTCAGCCGCCTGCGCGGGGAGAGCGTCAGATCGTACGACGCTGAGGAGCAGCAGGAACGAGAGGAGATTGACGCACTTCAATTTCACGCGATGGCCTCCAGGCCCGTCTACCCAAAGAAGGTACGGATGATCGCACAATCCGCGCTCCGAGGTTACCGTTCCGCCGAATCAGATGTGCTGCGGCCAATTCCCGATCAGACACGAAGGTGAGATGCACCGACACGTCGCCATAAAGCTACTCAGCCTGGCGGCATCGCTGCTCAGCGTGATGGTCATTACAGGGTTGATGCTCCCGGCCACTACTCAGCCCAATGAATTCGCCGGTCAGGTGTTGAGCGCCTCGGGTGCTTTGGTCGTCGGCGGCGAGGCCACCAATCCCGGCCATCCGGTCGTCGGTGCTACGGTCCATCTAGTGCCAACCGCTGCGATTGACATCAGCACGCAAATGACCGCCAGTGCCATTTATGCTTCACCATACCCGGCGGAGGCCTACGATGAACCGCTGGAGGACGCGATCCGACTAGGCGGAGCAGATTTTCCGCAATCGACGACGAACGCAGAGGGCGAGTTCGTCATTGCAAACGTGCCCGATGGCAGCTTCTTCATTCATGTAACACCCACCGAAGCAGACACTGAACACTTGCCCGGCGGCGAGCAGAGCAGAACAAGCTACGCCGCCGACCAGCTGCGCGGTGCATCCATGGCGATCAGGCTCTCGAGCAGCCCGTCTCCGGCCGCCAGAGCTGTCGGTAGCTCGACATGCCTGACATGCCATCAAGATGAACGCCATTGGCAAGAAACCGCTCACAAGATCGGATGGACCGTACCGGGGGCCCCGGGCCCGATGCAGGATTTTTCCAAACACCCGGATTACTTCAAGGCACTCGAATCCTTCCGCGAAACCGACGACTACGCGAACGGAACACACCTCGAGTTGGGCGACTACGATGCCCAGAGGAACAACGACAAGTTCAAATTGCGGGCAGTTGGCGATTCTCGCCTGCCGATCGAGACCACCTACGCCGACGTCTACCTGTGGAAGAACAGCGACGACGGCAAATACTACATAACGCTGGTCAACAGCCTCAACCCAGCGGACCCGAATAGCCCGGCGCACCTGGAGATAAAGCTTCTATACGGCGGGGCGGTTCACGACCAGCGGTACATCGTCTCGGTTCCATCGGACCTAGGGCTTCGGCTGGGTTGGTACACCGTGCTCCGGTACAACATGACCGGACGTGACAATAGGCTGAACAGAGCCCGGCGCGTGTGGCACGACTATAAATTCTACTTGTGGTGGGGTGCTGGCGAGGACGAGCGATATGGGACCGCGGACGATCTCATCAAGGCTCCGCCCGTCAACACGAATACCGTCCAGGCGATGTGCGCCAGCTGTCATCTAACGGGCTGGGAACGCTACGAAGACCAGGCTACCGGCCAGTTTCTCGTTCGCGCCGTCAATGACCCGGGCGGGGCGATGAACATCGACGATGACCCCGAGCCGGACGAGATCAATATCGGCTGCGAGAATTGCCACGGTCCGGGGTCGGAACACGTCGCAAACGAAGGACGGTCCCGCTTCATCGTCAACCCGAAATATCTTTCAGCAGAGCGGTCCAGCGTGGTTTGCGGCAGGTGCCACGACAGACGCCAAGGGTACGGCGGAGCAACCATCGGTTACACCCAGGCGCTCAACGTGGCCGGAGAGCTAGCGAGGCCCGGAATAAGCCGCCACACGCTGATTAGCGAGTATACCGACCCAGTCAAGAAAGGGCCTACCATGCAGGGGCCGGGCAGAGAGAACAACATCTGGCCTGACGATATCCACTCGAGCAAGCCTCACCAGCAGTATTCGGATTTCATCAAGTCCAAGATGTACAGAAACGATCGCTT
This sequence comes from Gemmatimonadota bacterium, assembly GCA_015664885.1. Classification (GTDB taxonomy): domain Bacteria; phylum Gemmatimonadota; class Gemmatimonadetes; order Longimicrobiales; family Gaopeijiaceae; genus UBA1138. The sequence continues at coordinate 79,089 of DQPL01000039.1, read as the reverse complement.
GCTGGTCACTTGCGCAGACTGCCACGACATGCATGGTGGCACACCCTACGACCGATCGCTCATCCACGACCCGGACGACTCCAATTCCCCCCTGTGCCAGAGATGTCACAGCGTGGACCTGCTGTCTCACATGGAAGCCGAACTAAACGCCAAGATGAAGGGGCATCAAACTCGCTGTATCGACTGCCACATGCCCGGAACTGCCAACACCGGCGGCATTGCGGGAAGCTTTGGCAGGATGATCGAGACGCCTCCTTATGCCGATGCCACGGATGAACAGAACAACGCGTACTGGGAAGGCCCACTAAACTCCCATGTCTTCGATGTCCCGTTGAAAACGAACATCGGCGTCAGGGGCTTGCCACCGGGAAGGGCCATGCCCATTCCTTACACGGGCTCCTGCGGAACATGCCATGTAGTGAACGAGCTTCCGTTCAGGTAGTAGGGGTAGCACGACCATGAAGACCTCCGCGCTCATCGCGCTTGCCGCGGCCGGCTTGTCGGCGCCGGCGCTAGCAGCCCAAGAAGGCGAAGCATGTACGTTCCTGTGCATGCCTGAACTGAAGATCGAGCCTACGCTCACGTTCGACAACCTTGGCAGCCGGGCACGGGTAGAGGTCGATGGAGTCGTCGAGCGGACGCAAATAGAGACCGTTTTCGAGCTCATTTTCGCGCTGGGCGTGCCCACGGAGATCCCGAGAGTAGGTCTGACGCTGGAGGTGATCTTTGTGCCGTTCGCGACGACCTCCGAGCACCCATTTACGGGCGCGACAGCCGCAGAGCTGGGCCGGGATGACATTCGCGACAATGCAGTGGAGCTCGAGTTCGAGCTCAACCTCGATCTGGTCGACTCCGATCAAACCGGGGGTTGGCTGTCCTCCCACTTCGACATCGTCGACAAGTTCAGCCCAGGTGAACTGCCGAGCTCATCAAGCGTTTACACGCACAAGCTCGACTTTGAGTGGGACACCGCGCTCCACCTCTTCAACTGGCTTCCGGAGGGTAACTGGCTACGAAATGCGGAAGCTGAGCTCTCTATCGACTACCTCGCGACGGGTCTGCCCAGGACGGGCGACTTGATCGGGGATGAGCGCTTTCTGGACGACGCGAGTCCCTGGTCGCTATCGCTGGTACTGGTGCTGCCGTTAGCCCCACTCGATCCATAGGAGCAACGTGTAGCCGGGTCCTGCCCACGACGCTACATCGCCCGCCGGAGCACAGCATGCACCCGGGCCATGAAGCGATCCGCATCGAGTGACTTCTCGACGTAGTCATCCGCTCCAGCTTCGAGCAGCTCGGCTTCGATCTGATCGCTGCCGGTGCCGGTTCGGATCAGGACCGGCAGCGCGGCCGTTTCGACCGACCCGCGCACCTGATGTAGCACTGCGCGGCCATGGAGGCCCGGCGTTGCCAGGTCGAGGATCACGAGGTTGAAGTCCTGGTCCTCCTCTCCAGCCATTCGGTAGGCAAGGCGGTATATCCTTGTCCACGTTCGCATCGTAAAGGGCTCGAAAGGCTTGTTGATCGCCTTTGCTCGGCCGTTCGATCAGTTGTAGTTCTGTCAAAGAGGAACTCGTTGATCGCCGTTTCTATCTCTTCCAAACGTGGGACACAGCGTTCGTGCGAACGGTTGCGGACCTTTGTCAGCTCGTCGGATCGAGGGGGAGTATGATGCGCGCTCGAGCACCCCTACCTTGGGCGCGATTCTCGAGCTCGAGCGTGCCTCCGTGGCCTTCCGCAATTTGGCGCGACAGCACCAGACCGATACCGGATCCGCCCTGCTTGGTGGTAAAGAAGGGCACAAAGAGGTTGCCTGTATCGCTGAGACCCGGGCCCTCGGCCTCCACCAGGATGTGGAGCTTTCGCGCCCGCGTCGCAATCCTCTCGTTCATTCCAATTCTTGTCGTCGTCCTCACGCCTTCGTCCCCTCGATTCTGGTCTCTATCCATGGTCCTGAGCGAAAAAGCTCGACCGGACCCGGCGGGCTGATCACCGACACCACCCATCCACATCACACGTCCCCCCGGCCGAGCCACATTCGCTCAGACGTGATCCTCTATAGGAAGGGGCGTGCCAAGGCGTGAACAACTAGGGTAACACGTTTGATATCAAGATATTAGCGCTATTCACCTCACCTCCAATCGATGAGCGTAGCCGTTCGCCTGCGCGAAAGTGCGTCCCACAGCCGAACAGTCCCCGATCCCGACATCGGGATCTGGCCGGGACGTACATGAGGCGGCACCTTGGCTAACTAGTCCGAACAGCTCCGGAGAAACGCATGCGCCCAGTCTGCTTCCCGCTGATGATGCTGACCTTGAGTCTGGCATCCGCGGCTCCCCCGCTCAGCGCGCAGAGACCCTGCTCCGCCGAGGCCAACCGCCACTTCGATTTCTGGGAAGGCCGGTGGATGGTGCGGGCCGCGACGGGCGCGCTAGCGGGGCACAACACGCTCTCGCTCGTGCTCGGCGAGTGTGTTCTCCAGGAGCACTACACGACACCGTCCGGCTACGAAGGGAAAAGTCTCAACATCTTCGACCAAACGCGCGGCGTGTGGCACCAGACCTGGGTGGACAACCAGGGGGCGCTGCTGCAACTCGAGGGCGGATACCAAGACGACCGCATGGTCATGCAAGGCGAAACTGTGGACGCGGCGGGGATCGTGACGCTCAACCGCATCACCTGGTCGCGTATCGACGGAGGCCGAGACCGCGTGCGGCAGCTCTGGGAATTGTCCGCCGATGGTGGGACCGTGTGGACCACCTCCTTCGACGGGACCTACATCCGCCTGGAGACTGGCGCGGACTGGGACCTGCTCATTCAGGGCGGCACGGTGATGAACGGCACCGGACGACCGGGCTTCTCGGCCGATGTGGCGATCGTGGACGACCGGATCGTGAGAGTCTCGCGCACGCCCCTGGATCCCGAGAGGGCGAGCCGCACGATCGACGCAACCGGGCTGGTCGTAGCTCCCGGATTCATCGATCTGCATGCGCACCTCGACCCGCTGCTGAGGCTGCCCGGCGCCGAGAGCCATGTGCGGCAGGGCGTGACGACCGCACTGGGTGGACCCGACGGGGGGGGGCCGTGGCCTTTCGCAGAGCACCTGGAACTGGCCGCGTCCGTTGGAGTCGGGATGAATGTGGGCTTCATGGTCGGGCACAACACCGTACGGCGCGAGGTCATGGGTCTGGAGAACCGAGCCCCCACCGCGAGCGAGCTTGAGCGCATGAAGGGGATGGTCGCGCAGGCCATGGACGAGGGCGCATGGGCGATCTCCACGGGCCTCAAGTACCTGCCGGGCGCCTTCTCCGAGCTGGACGAGGTGGTGGCTCTCTCCGAAGTCGCCGGTCGGATGGGGGGCTTCTACACGTCGCACCTCCGCGAGGAGGGCCTCGGCCTGCTCGAGGGTGTCGGAGAGGCACTCGAGATCGGCAAGCGCGCGAACATCCCCATCGTGCTGACGCATCACAAGGTGGTCGGCCAACCCACGTGGGGGGCGTCGGTGAAAACGCTCGCCATGGTCGACTCCGCGCGTGCCGCCGGGACCGATGCGATGATCGACCAATACCCGTACACCGCCAGCTATACCGGCATCACGATCCTGATTCCCGCCTGGGCGATGGCCGGCGGGACCGGTGACTTGTTGCAGCGCATGGAGGACCCCGCGCTCGCCGACAGCATTCTCTCGGGCATCGAGTTCAACATCATCAATGACCGGGGCGGCAACGACCTCAGGCGGGTCCAATTCGCTATCGTGCGGTGGGACCGCTCGCTCGAGGGCAAGACGCTGCACGATTGGGCGATGAGAGAGGGGCTCGCCTCGACGCCCGAGACCGGCGCCCGCCTCGTGATCGAAGCCGTTCGAAGGGGCGGAGCCAGTGCGATTTTCCACGCCATGAGCGAGGAGGACGTGGAACGCATCATGGCCCACCCCTTCACGATGATCGCGTCGGACGGCCGCCTGACGCAGCCCGGCGAGGGACACCCTCACCCGCGCTGGTATGGCACTTTCCCGCGCGTGCTCGGCCTCTACGCGAGGGACAAAGGAGTGATCTCGCTGGAGCAAGCCGTGCGCAAGATGAGCACGATGCCCGCAGAAAGGATGGGGCTGCGCGAGCGCGGCCAGCTACGAGAGGGCTGGTTTGCCGACGTGGTGATTTTCGATCCTGCGACGGTTGCCGATCAGGCCACCTTCGAGGAGCCGCACCAGTATCCGGTAGGGATCGACTGGGTGTTGGTGAATGGGGCGATCGCGGTGGAAAACGGGCAGTATCGCAACATCCGGGCGGGTCGGGTGCTTCGGAGAGGGCGGAACTAGTCAGCCCGGTTTTGGGGACCGCCGCGTGGGCTCTACTCGCCGCGCTTCGGCTCAAGCTGGTTGGTCCGGGTGTGCTGGGGTGGGCGCTTCTGCTTATGTCGCGGGGGGCTAAGGCTCCTGCGCGGGCAGTCGCTCGCTGCGCTCGCACGCGGGCCGCTTCGCGGTCCACGTTGCCCGTCTTCGGAGCCCGGGCGCAGGTTACGCATGCGCGCTCTGAGCACAACCCACGCGTCGGTTCCCACAGGCTGGCACACAGGACACCGGGAGAAGTCGATGCGGGATCCCGTGGCTTGCCCCTATGCCATGGCCCGCCGGCCTGCCCCTAGGCGGTGTCGGCCGGGCTGCCTCCGAGACGGTGGTAGTAGATGTGGCCGAGGTGCCAGCCCATGTGCCACACCAAGTGCACTAGGAAGGGACGTGTGCGGATGCCGGTCATTCTCGCTGGAGCCTCTCCTGGGTACTCGGCTTCCAAGGCGTCGGTGTCGAGTCCGTCCAGGACACCGGTGACGACGTGGCTGCAGTGCTCGATCCGCTCGAGTAGCTCGGCACGGCTGACCTGGTCGCTGAACTCCGCGGGGCGGTCACGCACGTAGCCGTTTCGGCCCAACGCGGCACCGATGAAGTGGTGGAGAAAGCCGCATACGTGTAGCACGAGCGTGCCCGCCGAGTTTTTTTGCGCGCCACGGACCACCCACAAGTCGGACTCGTCGTCGTATGCCTCGACCTCGCGCGCTAGGCGGTCGAGTTGGGTTCCTACAAGAGAGCTGAAGTCGTGGCCTTCCACGCTACCTGCGGTCACGATCCCGCCTTCCACCGACGAAGGAAGTCGCGTTCCGCTGGGGTGGATGCGGCGTCAGGTGCGAGTTCCCCCGCGAGCGCAGGGTTAGTGCCCAGCGTCAGGCTCGCCTCGAACGCTTGGCCGCGACTCTCGAAGCGTACGGTGACTACCTCGCCCGCCTCGTGATCCTCGAAGTACGCGCTCAGGTCATCCTCAGAGGAGATGTCTTCGCCCCCGATGTCCAGAACATGATCCCCCCGGTCGAGGCCCGCCTGATACAGAGGCGAGGCAAGGGTCGGCGTCTGCGTCAGCATCAGGTCGCCGCTACTCACCTCCAGTCCCGACCCGAGCCACGCGCGATTCGGGAACTCGGGTGTGATCCGGATTCCGGCCAAAGCGAGTAGTCTCGGGAAGTCGGGCGCCTCTCGCCCACGCACGTAGCGGTCGAAGAAGTCGCGCGCGAACTCGCGATCATCCGTGACTCGGGCGAGGGCCAGCTCGACATCCGGTACCTCGTAGGGCACCTCGGTCACGCCATGTGCGCGCCACAGCTCACGCATGACGTCGTCGAGCGTCGCCCCTCGGACCTGAGCGCGCAGCGTCAGGTCGAGCGCCATGCCGATTCCCGAGCCCCACGTGTAGTACGACAAGAACGTGTTGTTGCGGTTGTTCGGGTCAACCGAGGTCGCGGCATCCACGAACAGGGCTTGCCGGCTCATTTCGATCGGCGAAAAGAAATCGCGGCCGCGCGCATTGCTCACGTTGTTCGCGATTTGGCCCATGCGCCCAGCGAAGGAGTCGTCGTCGATGACCCCGGCTCGCCAGAGCAACACGTCGTCGTAGTAGCTGGTGAAGCCTTCGGCGAACCACAGCTCTCCGGACATGTTCGCGGCTTCGAAGTCGAACGGCTGCAGGGATCGCGGTCGAATACGCTCTACGTTCCACGCATGGAAGAACTCGTGTGCAAGGGTGCCCAGCACCCCTGTCATGTTACTGGCAAGCGAGCTGGTGCTCGTGAGCACTGTCGAATTGCGGTGCTCCATTCCGTCGCCATCGACCCAAGGCAAGTAACAGGCTAGGAAGGTGTACTCGCCGTAGTCGAAGGCTGGGAGTTCCCCGAATACGCTCTTGGAGGCTTCGACGATCGCAGCCGCTGCCCTGGAATACTCCTCTGCTTCCTCCTGCGAACCCTGGTGATGCAGCGCGACCCGGATGGTTTGACCATCGAGCTGCCAGGTGCGCTCCCAGAAGTCCGAGACCTCTGTGGGACTGTCCAGGAAGTACTGCAGATCCGGCGCCTCGAACCTGAAGGGATCGTCCGTCCTTGCGAGCTGCGTGGCCACCCTCCAGGCGCTGCCCTCCGGGACCTGTACGACAAGCTCGATCGGCCGCGCTTCCGTGTCGCGCGCCCACATGAAGGTCGCCGGCATATTCAGGTGCGCGTGTGTGCGATCGATGCCCGCGTAGGTTCCGTCGGCGTGATCGCCGTACAGCGTGTAGGTGACGGAGACCGCGCCACCGTGTCGGGCTACGTCCCACTGGTGATTGTCCGGACGCGACACCGTGACCGCGCGCCCGCCCTCACCCGTGGCGCGAAAATTGTAGACGTTCTTCGCAAACTCGTGTAAAGCGTATCGTCCAGGCGATGAGCGACTCATTCTCAGCTGGAGCGGTCGATCGTCCAGATTCGTGAAGGAGACTGTGATTTCCGCTTCGTGGTGCGCTCGGTTGGCAAACGAGATCGAATATCGGACGGGACTTTGCGCAACGAGCTGGATGACGGACAGCATCGACATGACGATCAAGAAAGCAATGGAACGCATGGATAAGCGGCTTTTGAGGAAGTCTGGGTGGATCGGCGGGCCAAGCTACCAGGCTCCCGAGGCCAGAGCTATGTTTGCCCCGCGCCCGAGCCTGTACCCGCCCGACCCTTCGAGGCCTGTGTCTACGCCATGCCAGTGTCCCGGGATCCCATGACGCTTACGACCGACTCGAAACAAGCCCTTTCGGAAGCGCTCGGCGCGGACCGCATAGAGCTCGACGTGGCGCTGGGTCCGATGACCACGTTCCGAATCGGCGGGCCGGCGGATTTGCTGTATCGGGCGCGTACACCTGATGAGTTGGCGCTCGCGGTCCAGACCGTTCGGAAGCTGGACGTGCCGCACTTCCTGCTCGGACGAGGCGCAAACATCCTGGTGGGCGACGGTGGCTTTCGCGGGCTCGTCATTCGTTCGGAGGTGGGCGGCATCGAGTTTCTGGACGACGAGCGAGTACTCGCGGGCGCGGGCATCGAGACTTTCCCAGACCTCATCGACGCCACGGTCGCCCGCGGGCTCGGGGGGCTTCACCACTACGTGGGCATCCCCAGCACGGTCGGGGGCGCTCTCTGGCAGAATCTTCATTTCCTCTCGCCCGCGCCGGATCGGGAGCGAACGGTCTTCATCGAGGAGATCCTCGAGTCTGCCGACTTGCTGACTGAAGAAGGCGAACGCAAGACCGTGGGCGTCGAGTATTTCCAGTTTGGATACGACGAGAGCATTCTGCATCACCGCGACGACATCGTGCTCTCAGCGACATTCCGCCTCCATCCCGAGCCCCTGGAGGAGCTTCGACGGGTCATGCGCGAGAACCTCGCATGGCGTGAAGAGCGGCACCCCGACCTTTGGCTCTATCCGTGCGCTGGTTCGATCTTTCAGAAGATCGACGGCATCGGCGCGGGACGGCTCGTCGACGAATGCGGGCTGAAGGGTCACCTGGTCGGTAACGCGGGCATCTTTCACAAACACGCCAACATCGTCGTCAACTTTGGTGGGGCGACGGCCAAAGAGGTGCGCCAGCTCATCGACCTCGCTCAGGAGACTGTGGCGCGCGAAACCGGACACGAGTTGGTCCCCGAGATCGTGTTCGTGGGCGAATTTTAGAGCCGCGCCAGCCCACTCAGGGTTTCAAGATAGATGTCGTGTCCTCCTTCATACGATACGAATCGGTGAGCGATCCCGGCGGCCTCCAGGCTCGCCTGCTCTCGCGCCCGCAGCTTCTCGTCGAGCGCCGGATCCGCGGTGCCGCGCACGATCAATAGTTCGGTGTCCGCGAGGGCGACGCGGGCCGCGCCCATGTCGAGGTCAGGGGGCAAGTAGTCTCCCCATAGCACCAGACGGCGTGGGCGAATCCTACCGTAGGTGACCCAGCGGCACGCGGTCGCTACCCCCTGCGAAAAAGCGAGCACGGTGGTCGGTGTCCCGTCGGCGCCGACTTCATCGCGCAGCATGTCCAGATATCGGACGTAGTCGCGGATTTCGTTCTCACGGTCCTCCCGGGTCATCCACGTTCCGCCTACTACCGAGACCGGGCCGTGCCGGCCGGGTTCCCGACTCACGTAGAATCGTGACAGCGCCTCCGGCGCCACGATACGGCGGGTTCCGTCTGCGATCCCTTCGAAACGCCGGAGGAAGCGAGCGGCGAGCTGCCGGTAACCGTGCAGAACGAACCAGAGCTCGTCAGGGCTCACGATGTCCTCGCCGAGCACCCAGTAACGCGCGGTCTTGGGCACTTCGATGTGCCGTTCCTGTGCCTCTGTCATGGGCTACTCACTGGTGCCATGTCCGTGTCATCGATCACGACTCGTTTCAACGCCCCACCGAATCTGATGCGTAGCCGGCGCAGCAGCAGGATCGCGACGACGCCGAGGCCGATTGCCAGCCCCCACCATACCCCGGTCGGTCCCTGGTCGAGGCCGAGGCCGAGTACCACGCAGACCGGTAGGCCAACCAGCCAGAACCCCACGAAGTTCAGGATCATGGGCACACGAGTGTCGGCGACACCGCGCAGCGCGCCGGCGGCCACCACCTGAAGTCCGTCGACAATCTGGAAAACACCAGCGATGGGCAGGAGCGTCGCAGCGGTGGCGATGACCGACTGATCGACACTGAAGACCGCGGCCAGCGGCTCCGGGATTAGCAGGAACAAAGCAGCAGTCACGCTCATGAACCCCGCACCGACCAAAAGGCCGGATCCGGCGGCGCGCCTTGCGCCCGGCGGGTCCGCCCGACCAACCGCCTGCCCCACAAGGACGCTGGTAGCCTGCGCCACGCCAAGCGGAATCATGAAGGTCAGCGCGGCCAATTGCAGCGCGACCTGGTGGCTCGCCACCGGAATGGTCCCCATGAGCCCAATAAGCAATCCGGCGGCGCCGAACACCCCGAACTCGAGAGATTGTTGTACGCCGATGGGCGCGCCGACACGCAGCAACCGAGCCAAGGGAGCGAGCTGAAGCACATCGCGCCGCAGTGGCCTCAACGACGGCCGCAGCAACGGCCAGGCGACCGTCATGAGCATGACCATCATGAACCATCGCGAGAGGCTCGTCCCCCACCCCGAGCCAACAGCGCCCAGCTCCGGCGCGCCCAGATTTCCGTAAATCAGAATCCAGTTCAAGAAGACGTTTACCAGGTTGGCCGTGGCTACCGTCCAGAGCAGGGCGCGAATCTTACCCATCGCCTGGAGGCTCTGGCGCACCACGACAAAGCCGTAGAACGGGTAGACGCCCAGAATCGAGGCCCACGCGTACGCGGCCGCGACGGGCACGACATCCTCAGGCTGGCGCAACGCGCTCAAGATCGGCCCCGAAGGCAGCAGCAATAGCGACGCCACCACAGTCAGGAGTAGCGCCAGCAAGGCGCCGCGCTGCACCCCGCGCGCCACGGCGCCGGCATCTCGCGCTCCGACCGCCTGGGAGATCACGGGATCGAGCGCGAACAAAACACCCATGCCAAAGACCGCGACGCCGAAGAAGTACAGATTACCGATCGCAACCGCTGCGAGGTCAGTGGGCGTCACCCGCCCGACCATGATGGTGTCGATGGCTCCCATCGCCATCATGCCGATCTGGACCACCGCGACCGGAAACGCTAGCCGGACAAGGTCGCGTAGGTCTCGGCGCTCCGGGCGGTATGCCCCGACGCTCACGCGTTCAGAGTTCAGGCGTGGTCGCCTCGTGATCTGATTCTGCAATCGTCCAGCCCTGTGTGGCTCGCTCTCTCAGCAGGCGGTCTCTACGGACTTCTTGCAGTACACGTGCGTCGTCGTCCGGTGGTGGTTCGAACACCTGCTGAGTCCCTTCTGGCACCACGAAGAAAGTGACCCACGTCCACGGATTGCCCATCCAGAACGCAAGAAACCGAGTAAATCCATGGATTCCTTTACGCTTCAGGTCGAGGTAAACCATGTTAGATACCGCCGACACTACAACGGTCACGATCGCTTCTAACATGAGTCCCGCCTCGGGAGGGATTGGGGAGTGGGTAATGTCCCGGCGTTGCCGCTTCGCTGCCTACCCCCGAACATACGCGCGTTCCCCTCCACTCTCTTCACGCAAGCCACGAAACCCGCCACCCGCTGAGGCAACATGAAGCGCTTCGTCATAGCTACCACAGCAGTCGCCCTCTTCGCCGCGGCCTATCCCGCGACCGCCCAACAGGAGGACCTCAAGGTGTACATCTCGGCAGACATGGAGGGCGTGGTCGGCGTAGTGACCAGTGATCAGCTCGGACCGTCGGGGTTCGAGTATCAGCGCTTCCGGGCGATCATGACCCGCGAGGTGAACGCCGCGATCGACGCCGCGAGAGAGATGGGAGCGACCGAGATCCTGGTGTCCGACTCGCATGGGAACGGCGAGAATCTCCTGATCGAGGACCTGCCGCCGGACGTGCAACTCATCCGCGCGTGGCCGCGGCCTCACATGATGATGGAGGGCATCGACGAGACGTTCGACGCGGCGATTTTTATCGGATACCACTCGAGCACCACAAATACTCGAGGCGTACGCGCGCACACCATATCCAGCGCCAATCTCACCGCGGTACGTCTAAACGGCGTCGAGATGCTCGAGGCGAGCATCAACGCCGCGATCGCCGGCGATTTCGGAGTCCCGGTCGTGATGATCTCGGGCGACGACGCCGTGGTCGAAGAGGCGCGGCGTGTCATTGGAGACATGGAGGGAGCGGTAGTGAAGTGGTCGCTCGGCTTCCACAGCGCGCGCACGCTGATGCCGGAGGCGTCCTATGCGCTGATTGCCCAAAGAGTGAAAGCAGCGCTCGGTCGTCTGGACAGCTTCCGCCCCTACGTCATGGCAGGGCCCATCGAGCTTGAGATCGCCTTCAAGAACTACATGCCAGCCGAACTGATGGCGTACCTGCCCAACGTAGATCGTGTTGACAGCCACACCATCCGATTCGTAGGTCAAGACATGACCGAGATCAGCAAGTTCATCGAATTCACGACGAGCTATTCGGTCAGCATCACACCCTAGCAGCCCGTGGTAGGCGCTGGTGGTCAGTCCAGCCCGGCGAGGGCGCTAAGGCGTTCCATGAGAACCGTGTCCCGCCAGCGACCGTCGTGGAATCGACCGATGCGCTCACGCGTGCCGACGACTCGGAAGCCGACGGGCTCGTGTGCGCGAATCGACGCAACGCTCTCGGGAAAAATGCTCGCCTCGAGCATCCACATGCCCTGCGCCTCTGTGGCGCTGACGATGGAGGCCATGAGCAGGCTCCCGACACGTTGGCCGCGGTTTCGTGCAGCGACGTAGACCATGATCTCGCAGACCCCGGAGTAGACTGCACGCCTGGAGGCGGGACTCACGCAGGCGAATCCCACGACCGCTCCATCGGACTCAGCAACAAGCCTGCACGTGAGGTGCCGTCTCGCGTTCCAATCCCCCCAGCCGGGAATTTCGTGCTCGAAGGTCGCGTCACCGGAATCCATGCCTTACCGATAGATCTCCCGGACGTCGGGCCAGTCTTCCGGGATCATGTCGCGCACTTCGATCTTCATCCGGTTGCTCCTAAGGGCCTTCGCGTGGCAAGCGACGGGCGTCGCCCCACCAAGGACCGCTAGCTTTCAGGCCGACCGCTCCATTCTCCAACGTGAGATCCATGGCAAACTTCGACTCGGCTGGGCCCGAAGGCTCCGCCCGCGCCCGCACCTACGAGGTCATCTTCGGGCACGATACGCCCGCTGGGAAGGCCTTCGACGTGTTGTTGATCCTGGCAATCGTGGGAAGCATTGCCACGGTGATGCTCGAGTCCGTCCAGGGCTGGCAGGACGATCACGCGCGCCTGTTGCGGTCTCTCGAATGGGTGTTCACGGCGCTCTTCACAGTGGAATACGGGCTTCGGCTCTGGTGCGTGGACCGACCGCGTGCCTACGCGCTGAGCTTCTTCGGCGTTATAGACCTCGCCGCGGTATCTCCGACCTACTTGGCCCTTCTCGTTCCCGGAGGTCAGGTCCTGGCGGTTGTCAGGATCCTCCGGGTCATGCGGGTCTTCCGTGTGCTCAAGCTGGCGCGCTACACGGGCGAGGCAAGCGTGCTGGCGGCGGCACTGCGCGCCGCCAGGTACAAGATCTCGGTCTTCCTGCTCGCGGTGCTCAGCACGGTCGTCATCGTCGGAGCCGTCATGTACATGATCGAGGGCCCCGCGACCGGCTTCACGAGCATTCCCAGGGGGGTCTACTGGGCCGTCGTGACCCTCACGACCGTCGGCTACGGTGACATCACGCCGTCGAGTCCGTTCGGCCAGGCGGTCGCCTCGCTAGTCATGATACTAGGGTACGGGATCATCGCGGTGCCGACGGGCATCGTGACCGCTGAACTGACGGCGGCGCGCATGAGGGCGGGAGACGAAACAAGCGTATGCAAGCAGTGCGGGCACATCAGCAGCGACTCGGCTGCGGCGTTCTGTTCCCGTTGCGCGGCCCCGTTCCAGTGAAACTCCGTCTCCGGGCGCTGTGTACGGCCACGACGCTGCTGGTTTCGGGCTGCGGCCTCTCACGAGCGCCGGGTACGGGAGGGCCGGCCGTGCCTCTCGACTCTCGGTCAGCAGATCGTGTCTCTGCTCAACATCACCCGAGCGCGCGAGAAGGTGCCCGAGTTGCGGGTAGACGTCCGCCTCGTGAGAGCGGCCCAGGTGCACGCCGAGGACATGGCGGCGGGGGCCTTCTCAGGACACAGGGGCTCCGACGGCAGTTTACCGGCTGATCGTGCGGACCGCGTCAACTATCCGTGGCTCTTCGTGGCCGAGAACTCGTCCGCGGGTTTCGCTACCGCTCCGTCGGCCTTCGCCGCATGGATGGCCTCACCGACGCATCGCGCCAACAGTCTCCAACCAGAAGCGGAGCACGTGGGCGTGGGCTACGCGGAGAACGACGACACAGAGGATCGTGCGTAACTGGGTGGTCGTATTCGAGGCGTCCTCTCAGTCCGCGATGTCGACTACGGGCGGGTGTCGTCCTTGACCACAACGTCGCTCAACAGAGTGTGCTCCCCTGCTCCCAGTTCCGGGTAGCGCCACGCGATCACGATCGCGAGCGGTACGCCGAGCAGCATGCCGCCACGCGCCAACGTTCCGAACTGCGGAGGCAGCGCCAGAACCCGCTGCAGCCAATCGATCCCGGGCAACACTACCGCAGCGCCCACAGCGTACGCCAGCAGGACCCACAGCACCCGGCGGATGGGGAGGTCTCTCAACGCTCCAGACCTCCCAGGAACTCCGCTATAGCCGAGGTCAGGCCCCCCGCGTCTTCGATATAGGGAAAGTGCCCGCTGTCTAACACCGCGAGCGAGCCACGCGGAATGGCCTCGGACAGCGCACGGGCCATGGCGACGGGCGGGATGTCGTACCGGCCGTGCACCACAAGCGTTGGAGCCGCGATGTCCTCCAGGCGGTCCCACCAGTCTAGGCCACCATTGGCCACGCCCAGGCTCTCACCGAGAAGACGCGCGACGTCCTGACCGTTCTTGGCGGTGCGCTCGGAAAGATCCAGTTCGAGCTCGTCGACGCGGGTCCGATCTCGGAACGTTGCGCGAAACACCACCCGGTAGAACTCGCTCAACGTCGCGGCATCGCGTGCCTGAAAGGCCTCGGTGGCCGTGAGCTCCTGCATCTCCGCGGTGTCCTCTTCGGTCGTCGCAGCAGCGTGCCGTGTGCGAGTCTGGTCCGCGAACCGAGTCCCCGGCTCTGTCGGGTTCATGAGGATGAGCGCGGTCAGATTGTCGGCGTACCGACGCGCATATTCGATCCCGAGCAGCGTGCCGAACGAGTGGGTCAGCACCGTGATCTTGTCGTGCCCCAGCACCTGTCGAAGAGCGTCGATGTCATCGACGAACGCGTCGAAGTTGACCACGCCGCTGTCGAGCTCGGCCTCCGAACGTCCCGTGCCACGCTGGTCGTAATAGATGAGGGTGTTCTGCGCGGCCAGAACGTCCAGGCCCGGCTGGAGATACGAATGGTCGAGGCCGGGGCCACCGTGCACGATCACGATGGGCTCGCCCGTGCCGATCACTTCGTAGAAAAGACGGGCGTTCTCCAGGCTGAACTGTCCCTGGCGGGCTCGTTGACCCTCGAGCGCCTGGCCCGAAAAGACGATCGCGGTGAGGACCGCGAGGCCAAGTACGATGCGACGTCTCATCGGCTCATGTCTCCTCCCCGGCTGTCCCCATCGCCAGCGACAACCGCTCTAGTTCCGCCACTTTGGTCCAGGAATACATGGTCCACGCACCTGCCACAGTGAAGAAGCCCGCAGTCGCCAATCCGGAGACGCCGGTGCCGACCACAAACAAACGAAGCCCCCGCCAAGCCAGCACATATACGGCGAAGCCCGGAGGAATCAAGTTGAAGAGCATCGCGGCAGACATCCACGGACGCTTCGCGCGCCCAAACGCGAGTTGCGAAACACGAAGCCCGTACGAGAGCATCGCTACCCCCGCGGCGATGGCCCCCAGCACCAGAACCAGAACCAACCCGTCGCCGGCTATGAAGTCGATGGACAGCAACTAGAGCAGTCCTACCACCGAGAGCACCCCAAGCGGCACGAATCCCCGCCCGAGCCGGCCAGCCATGAGATCCTGAATCACTCGCCCCACAGCCTACTCCGGTGTCACGGCTTCAGGAGCAACGTGGCCGCCCTCTCGTTGCCCAGCGTCAGCCATGGTGACTAGAGCGCATCGGTTTGTGGATCGAGGCCCGGCATCGAGAACGGGTCCGTGTCGACTCTCTCCCTGGTCGCCCCCACGGGTGCGGAAGTCGCAGGCGAAGCCACTCCCTCGCGCGGGCCCGCGCCCGTCTCTTGCCCGACTTCGCCGTCGGTGCTTTCTCCCGTCCCAGAGCTCGCGCCTTCCGTGTTGAGGAAGTGGCGCCGGACGAAGTCCGTCGTGTCATCGATGAGCGAGTACATGACCGGTACCAGGATCAGGGTCAAGAACGTCGCGAACAGAATACCCGCAATGATCGCAATCGCCATCGGCCCCCACCACGCCGCCTGCTCCCCACCCCAATAGAGTTCCGGATTGAGAGAGGTGTACAGGCCGAAGAAGTCGAAGTTCAAGCCGATTGCCAACGGTGCCAGACCGAGAGCGGTCGTCAAAGCCGTGAGTACGACGGGACGGAATCGCGTCAGCCCCCCCTGCACGAGCGCCTCACGTCGGTCCATGTGGTCGCGCTCTCGCAACACGTCGATGTAGTCGATCAAGATGATCCCATTGTTCACCACGATCCCCGCCAGTGAGATAATGCCGACGCCGGTGTTGATGACACCGAAAGGCATGCGGAAGATCATGAGCCCTAACAGCACCCCCATGGTCGACATGATCACGGAGGTCAGGATTATGATGGGCTTCACGACCGAATTGAACTGGCTTATCAAAATGAAGCCGATCAACATCAGCGCCGTGAGGAACGCACCGCCCAAGAAAGCTTGCGCCTCGTCCTGATCCTGCGACTGCCCTGTGTAGCGCAGTGTATAGCCAGAGGGCAGACGGCCCTCGAACTTCTGCAAGGACTCCTGGACTTCCGCGAGCACCGCGTTGTTCGTGTAGCCTGCCGCGACGTCCGATGTGATGGTCGCCATGCGGGTCTGGTCTTTCCTGTGGATGGTCCCGGCACCCTCCTCGACGCTCCATGTCGCGATCGACAGCAGGGGCACCTGGATGCCCCCTTCGGCCATCACGGTCAGCTCGCGCAAACCTTCCAACTCCTGCCGATAGGGCTCGGCGAGTCGAACGATGATGTCGTACTCGTCGTTCCCGTCGCGGTACTTGGCTGCCTCGATCCCGTTGATCGCCCCGCGAATCGCGCGACCCACCTCGGACGTGTTCAAGTCGTACAGCGCAGCCTTCTCGCGATCGACCTGAACCGAGAGCTCGGGCCGTGCCGCATCCAAATCGCTCTCGAGACCGACGAGCTTTCGATACACCGGTGCAGCCTCGAGAACGTCGAGCATCTCCGTGGACAGCGCCTTCAACCGCACAGGATCCTCTCCCACCAACTCAATGCTTACCGGCGCGCCCTGGACAGGACCCTCCGTGACCTTGTCGACCGTGATCGTGGCTCCGGCAATGCCACGTCCGATTGTGCGCTGCATCTCGGCGAGCATGTCGAAGGCGTCCCGACCGCGGTCTTGGAAGTCGACAAGCGAGACGGTCACGCGGCCGCCCTCCGGTCCACTCATCCCAGCCGCCATCGGATTCCCACTGCCGCCGGCGCTGCCCGTGACGGCGACGACGGATTCCCAGTCCTCCCGTCCTCCAAGGCTCTTGAGCTCCTCCTCTACGCGAAGCACGATCGAGTCAGTGACGGCGGCGCGGGTGCCGACAGGCGTCTCGATATCGACCAAGAGCCGCGGAGGAGGCATGCTCTCCGGGAAGAACTCCGTGCCGGTACCGAACATGGCGAACACCACGGCGGTTGTGATGAACGCGACGACGGTACCGCCCACGAGCAGGAGCCGGTTGCCTAGCGCGAAACGCAGTTGGCGCTCATAGAGGTCCATGATGCGCGGCAGCAATCCAGTTTGGAAGCGCCGGGACAGGCCTTCCAAGAGAAAGCGGTGCAGCGCCCAAAGGCCTACGAACGTCACGGTGAGTAGGACGGCAGTGAGCTGGTTGACCCCGGCGACGGCCAGGAACGCGAGCACGGCCCCGCCGATCAGCGCCCAGCGCATCGCGGGCCGCAACGGCTTCCTCGGGGTCGAGTCCAAGGTCATGAACATCGCGCACAACGTGGGGATGATGACGATGGCGACGAACAGCGAGCTAGATAGCGTTACGATGAGCGTGCGCGGCATGTAGCTCATGAACTCACCGATCTCTCCAGGCCAGAACAGCAGCGGAGCGAACGCCGCCAGCGTAGTCGCGGTCGCCGCGATGATCGGCACCGCGACCTCACCGGTGGCCTTCTTGGCGGCGATCGTCCGGTCCCAGCCCTCTTCCAGATACCGGTAGATGTTCTCGACTACCACGATCGCGTTATCGACGAGCATGCCCAACGCAAGAATCAAGCTGAACAGCACGATCATGTTCATGGTCATGCCCATGAGCTTCAGAAGCACGAAGGACAGGAACATGGACGCGGGGATCGAAACAGCCACGAACATCGACGTGCCAGCGCCCAGGAAGAACAGTAGGATGACCACGATCAGAATCAGGCCGCTGACGATGTTGTTTTCGAGGCTCGAAACCATCTCGTCGATCTGTTCGGACATGTCGGACGTGATCACGATCGACCCGGATGGCGGCATCAGTGGTAGCATCGCGTCCACTTCGGCTTTCACCGCCGCCGCGGTCTCGATGATGTTCTGGCCGGAGCGCTTCACCACATCGAGCGTGACTACCGCGCTCCCTTCCATGCGCGCAAACGTCTCGCGCTCCGCGAATCCGAAGTCGACCGTAGCGACATCGCGAACGTAGATCGGCCGCCCGCCCTCGATCTTGATGACGAGGTCTGCGATGAGCGTCGGGTCGTCGAACTCACCGTCCACGCGTACCAAATACTTCGTGTCTCCGACGTTGATGGAGCCACCAGGGATGTTCACGTTCTCGTTCTGGATCGCTTCGATTACATCGCTGAGCTCGACCCCATAGAACTGTAGGCGCGAAAGGTCGACATCGACCCTTACTTCACGCTCGAGTCCTCCGTGCAAGTCCGCTCGTAGCACCGCCGGGATCGCCTCGATCTCGTCCTGAAGGTCCTCCGCCAACTCCTTGAGCCGAACCAGTCCGAAGTCTCCGGACAAGTTCACCTGCATGATCGGGATTTCGGAGAAGTTCATCTCGACGATCGTCGGATCCTCCGCGTCGTCCGGCAGATCGGGCTTGGCGAGGTCGACCTTCTCACGCACCTGTTGCAGGGCTTCATCCAGGTTGACCGTCGTTCCGAACTGAGCCGTTATGCTCGAGTACCCCTCGATCGACGTCGAAATCAGCTCCTCGATGTCGCTGATCGTCGACAGTTCCTCTTCGATGACGCGCGTGACCTGGCTCTCGACGTCCGACGGAGACACACCGGGGTAGATCGTGTTGATCGCAACCATAGGGATCGCGATCTCGGGGAAGGACTCCTTCGGAGTCGCCCGGTAGGAGAGCGCACCCGTGAGCACGATGATGAACAAAAGGACCATGACCGCGGTTCTGTGCTCGACCGCGAAGCTCGTCGCTCGGAACTCCTTGAAGCGCTCAAGCATGCGGAAGTCCTGCGGCGGCTCGCCGCCGCTTCTCCCCTGCTCACGTCCGTCCTTATTCATGATCACGCTCAGTCCCTCCGGCCGACTACGCTGACGCGGTCGCCGTCAGACACGCTCCTCTGGCCAACCACGATGAGTTGGTCACCGGCCTCTACCCCCGCTTCGATCACGACCAAGTTGCGACGTGTGGGACCGAGCTCGACCGCACGTGCTCGCGCCACGGTGTGCTCGTTCTGCTCGAAGACCACGAACACGACATACCCATGCTCGACGCGCACGAGCGCGTTCTGTGGCACGACGATCGCGTCGGGCACTTCGCGCCGTGTCAAGGACATGTTTGCGATCATCTGTGGTTTGATCAGCCCGTCGGGATTTGGGAGCTCGAGCTCGACCAGGAAGGTTCGGTTCTGCGGATCCACCGTCGCACCTACGTACCGGAGTGGTGCCGTGAAGACCTCGTCCCCCAGCACGTCGAACGTGAGCGTAGCTTGTGCGCCGACTGCGACGTCGGCGGCATATCGCTCAGGAACCCCCGCGACCACCTTGACTGGGTCGAGATCGACGAGGCGGCCCACGGATTGACCGGGGCTCACCATCGATCCGACCTCGATGTGGCGCTCTTCGAAGATGCCCGAGAACGGGGCGCGGATTACCGTACGCGCGAGCCGCGTCTCGAGGCCAGCGAGGGTCGCCGCAGCCTGTTCTTGGGCGAACTTCGCCTCGAGGTATGCGATCTCCGAACCAACCTGATCCTCCTCCCAGAGGCGTTTGCGACGCTGCCACGTTTGGGAGGCGAACTCAGACCGTGCACGCGCCTGAGCCACGTCGGCCGAGAGCACCCTGTCGTCGATCTTGGCGATTGGGTCACCGGCGATTGCTCGGCGGCCCTTGTCCAGCAGTATCTCTCGAATGACCCCGCTCTCCTCCGCCGCGACCAGTACGTCTTGGTTCGCCATTACCGTGGAGGTGAGCCGGATATCCTCTACGAAGTCCTGAGGAGTGACGGTGGAGGTCTCGACGTTGATCACACGCACGGTCGCCTCGGTCCCGAGTGCGTCGTCCACGGCGTCAGCCTGAGCCGCGCCACATCCCGCCATGGCCACGCCAACGAGTACCGCTGGCAGCCGGATCAACGCCCGCTTCGTCTCTCTATTCTTCATGACCGTCCTCATCGTCATCCATCCCACTTAGAATCGGTCGCCCTGGGCATCGACGTCCACGAGAGGGACACGCCCCGTCGCCTCGTCGAGCTGAGCCCGGGCCACCAAGTAGTCGTAAACAGCCTGTGCGTAGTTGAACTCACTCTGCCGAAGGGCGACCTCGGAGTCGGTAAGCTCCAGTTGGCTGCTGAGCCCCTCTCGATACTGAGCGCTGGCGATCTCGAATCCGCGCTCTGCCTGACGGACCGCCAGGCGCTGACCCCGAGCGCGCTGGTGCGCCTCGTCGGTCGCCTCAACGAGGCCTTTGGCCTGCGCTACCGCCTGGTCGATCCCCTTCTCCGTCTGAGCTTCGGCCTGGCGCACGAGCGCGCGCTTCTGGTCAATGCGTGCATCGCGTCGGAAGCCCTGGAAGATCGGCAGGCTCACGCGCACACCGACCAGCCGTGTGTACGCGCGTTGTCCGTCCCCTCGGGCGAAAAAGTTCGGGCTGCCGTTGTCCTGCGCGTTGATGATGTAGTTCCCAAATAGAGTCACTTCGGGCAGGTAGCTCACCTGCTCGAGTCGCATCTCGCTCCGGCGCAGGTCTTCGTTGAGCGCGAGTTGACGAACGTCGGAGCGCAACTCACTCGCGACCTGCACCGCGTCTCCGAGATCACCCTGGAATCCCGTGAACGCCAGAATCTCTCGGTTGGCCGGTGTATTGGCTGTCAGGTCCTCGAGATCCATCTCAGCGAGGGAGCCGGTGACCTCCAGAGACTCCTGGTCCGAGATGTCGAGCTCTACCGCGATCTGACGCCGCGCCTGCATGGAAGCGTTCCGCGCGCGCTGTACGTTGGGCTCCAGGTTGGCGAGCTCGACCTGGAGACGGAGCACATCGTACTCCGACGCCAAGCCAGCTCGGTGCAGCGCCTGCGTCTCCTCGAGTGACTTGCGCACGCGGTGCAGCGAATTCTCGGTCAGCCGCTCCTGCTCCTGCGAGAGCAGCAGTTGGTAGTACGCCAAACGGACTCTCGTCACCACGACCTGGGTCTGGCCTCGCACGGACTCTTCTTGCAGGCTCTTGAAACGGCCAGCGGCGCCGAGCCCCACCAACACGCTCGGTTTGAAGAGCGCTTGCTCCACGTTCACCGACGACGTCCACTGGTTGTCCGCGCCGAACTGCACGCCGATGTAGTCGTCAGGACCGGCCGTGGGATCGAATATCGAAGCCGGCAAGAAGTTCACCGTGGGCGATACGTTGCGCGTGTACCCGACGTTGAAGTCCACGGTGGGGTACACGCTGCTGCGCGCCTCAGAGACGCGTTCGTTGGCCTCGCGCAGTCCCAGCCGCGCAGCAATCACGTCGCGGTTGCTGCCGAGCGCCGTGCGCACGACCTGCTCGAGCCCCATCGCACTCACCAACTCTTGCGCCTCGAGCTCGGTCAGCCCCAAGGCCCTTACGACGAAAAGCAGTATGAACGCTACCGGTACCGCAGTGCTGAACCGGCGAATATGAATTTGAATCATTCCTTCCCTTCCCTTCTCAGGCTTCGACGGAGGCCGAAGCGTCTGATTGGCGGTCGGCGAATTGCGCGGCGAAAGCCTCGGTAGCGACCCCGCTCCAGAGGCGCCCGGCCGATTCCTCAAAGAGCGCGCGGAACTCTGTCTCGGCAATCCGTAGATGCCCCTGCCGGTACAGCTGCAGGAGTCCATGCGCGTGTGCCCACATCGTCAGACCCGTCTGCGTCGGGTCCCCCTCCTTCAGGATTCCGGCGTCCATGCACTCGCGCACGCGGTCGATCCAGAACTGATGGCGCGCGCCACTCATCGCCTCGATGTCGGCGGGCAGCTCGACCATGCCGAGATCCTCCGGACCGAAGTACAGGATCACGTGCCACCGAGGATGCTCGAGCGCGAAGTCGAGAAAGCCCTGGCCCGCGCGAACAAAGCGTTCGAGCGGCGTAGGTGCCTCGATCGCCTGATAGACGTACGAGATGAAGGCGCGGTGTGCCTCGCGCATCACATCGGCTAGTAGGTGCTCCTTGCCGTCGTAGTGCCGGTACAAGGCCGGCGCGGTGACCCCGATTTGCTTCGCTAGCTTCCGCATTGAGAAGCCGTCGAGGCCGTCCTGTAAATAGAGCTCGACGGCCGCGGCCAGGATCTTCTTTCGTTGATATGACATGTAAACACCGTAAACAATCCCCGACTACCGGTCAATAACCGCCAGTCTTAATACGATCACAGTGTTTAGTGCCAAATGGTGCAATAAGAAATCGACGCGAGATTCACTTCCTCTGCGCCCACCCGCTCGTGATCACGGAAGCGGTAACGATCTGGTCTCCTCGCATGATGCTATCCATCACGCCCAGCCCCTCCACTACCCACCCAAACACGGTATAACCACCGTCGAGGTGCGGGAGCCGCGTATGCGCGAGGAAGAACTGAGAGCCCTCGGTGTCCTTGCCTGCACTCGCGAGACCGATCTCGCAGGTTTCATGGAACGCAATCTCTAGAGAATGGCGTCCAGGTACAGGTCGAAGCGGTAGGCGCGCGGCTGCCGGAGCCCCCACGCCGAGTCCATCCGGACCAGCCCGTCCGCCAAGGAGAGACCCACGCCCACGGAGTACAGCGCGTCCTCGAAGTGATAGCTCTCGGACTCCCCCGCCCAAGCAACGTCGGAGAAGAGCGATAGCGAGCCAAATGAATAGGTGCGTGCCAGCTCGCCCCTCGCCCTGACGAAGCTGGTGCCAGTCAGGCGACGCAGGTCGTACCCACGTAGCGATGAGGGTCCACCCAAGTGCCACATGCGCTGTGTCGTGAGCCCACCCCACCCTTTTCCGGCGCCAGCCTCTAGTCCGAGCCGCATGTCGGCCCGCATACGTACGTGGCCGAAACGGATGCCCGAGGCCGCGCTGGTAACCGCATCTTCGTCTTCGTCCTAGGTGATGCGGATTCCGAGGAAACGTATGCCGCGGGAGCGCCACCGCTCGCGGAAATGCTCCTCATCCAGGTCCTCGGCCTCCAGCAGGTGGCGACGAGGTATCTCCTTGTTGCCGTTGAGCAGATCGGACCAACTGCCTTCGTTGGGACTCCACCTGAGGTAGCCCTCGTATACATTGCCTCCCGTTGTGTACACGCGCCCGTAGAGACGGTCGTCGGGCGGCGTTTCCTGCAGTCCTTTGGCAAGCGCCAGCACCAGCACAGCGATCAGCTTCATCGTCCCGTCACTTCTTCTCGATGTGGTCCAGCCCGGTTACACGGCTCCTACGTCCTGGATCGGCCCTGCGTTTCAGGCATTTCCTAGACTTCGAGGAGCGGCCATCTTCCCGGGTGACCTTCGAACCCAGACCGTTTCGAGCCGCCGCCTGGGCCTCTGGACCCCACGCGCAAACCCTGCTTGCGCGCATCCTCCGTTCGGCCTCGGGGCCGACCTATGAGCGGGAACGCATCGAAGTACCCGACGGCGACTTCCTGGACCTCGACTGGGCTCCGGAAGTGGACCCCTCGGCACCGATCGTGTTGGTGCTGCATGGCCTCGAGGGATCTGCCGAGCGCGGGAACGTGCGCAGCGTGTGCCGGGAATTCATCGCCCGTGGCGTCAGGCCTGTAGTCTTGAACTTCCGTGGCTGCGGTGGAGAGCCCAACCGGACGCCCCACTTCTACCATTCGGGAGAAACAGGCGACCCGCGCCTCGTGTTGGAGCGAATCCGAGCGCAGCACCCTTCGCACCGGATCGGCGCACTAGGTTTCTCCCTCGGGGGAAACGTGCTCTTGAAGCTGCTCGGCGAGGATCCGCTGGGCGGATCTGGTCTGGTGGACGTGGCGGCGGCGATATCGGTGCCCTACGACCTCGCCGCGGGTTCCAGGCTGCTCGAGCAATCACGCATGGGCCGCTTCTACGCGGCCCACTTCCTGCGCTCTCTGCACTCCAAGGTGCGTTCGAAGGAAAAGATGCTCGAGCCCTTGCTCGAGCTCGAGGCCGTCTTCTCGGCCCGCACGATCTGGGAATTCGATGACCGTGCGACGGCTCCTCTCAACGGTTTTGAGGACGCGGCGCACTACTATCGGGTCTGCAGCAGCTCCGGTTTCTTGGAGGCGATCCGTATCCCCACACTGCTGCTGCACGCCGAGGACGATCCGTTCCTACCGACCGACTCCATCCCGATACAGCCGTTACTGGAGAACCCGCAGCTGAGCATGGTGCGCCACCGCCGGGGCGGACACGTCGGCTTCCTCGAGGGCACCCCATGGGCGCCCCGTTTTTGGGGCGAACAGGAGGCCGCTCGATTTCTGGCCGATCAGTTGCTGGCCTGATCCCCGAAAAAGGCCTGGCCGTGCCATGTCGAAACCGCTGGCCGCTCGAGCTCCCCGGCGCGGAAGCTTCCGATCGTGGTCAGGCTCGTGTCGAACACATGGGTCTCCGGCCCTACCGTCCCCTCCTTGGCAAGCGCACGGAACTCAGCGCGGGTCGCACTCCGGATCTGGTCTCCGGCTCGGTACCACACGGGAGCATGATCGATGAGCGATACGCTCAGCTCCGTGCCCAGGCCGCGTAAGCTGTTCACGAGAGCGTCGATCGAGCAGCCGGATGGGGCTTCAGCATCCACATCCACGCCGATGATCAGAAACTGGTCGTCTCTCAGTTGCCTGCCGCAACGGAGCGGAATTCCGTGTGCAGCCCAGGCATCCAGGAAGGAGTCGACCTCGTGCAAGAACGCATCAGATTGGGCGGACGTGAGCGCCTGAGTCGCGGGGAAGACCCAAAGGCGACCACGATCAGGCAGCGCATCGAACTCGACTCTCGGCATCGCTACACCGCCTCCGCTTCGCCACCGACCGGCACCGGTGGTGGCGACTTGTCCAATAACACCGCCACCCAGCGCAAATCGTGCGTGTTCTCCAGCCAGATCTTCACCATCACCGTAAGCGGCACGGACAGCAGCGCCCCAAGCGGACCCCAGGCCCACCCCCAAAAGAGCAGCGACAGGATCACGACGAGCGTAGACAGGCCGAGCCGGCGCCCCAACAGATTGGGCTCGAGAATGTTTCCGAAAAGGACATTCACGACGACGTAGCCCATGGCCACACCCAGAGCGTGCGGGACACTTCCGAACAAGACGATACTCAGGAGAACCGCGGGCACGGCCGCGATCATCGAGCCCACAGTCGGCACGTAGTTGAGCACCAACGCGATCAGTCCCAGCAGCAGCGGGAACTCGAGCTGCATGACACTGGCCCACAGCCCCAGAACCAGTCCGGTCGCCGCCGAGACCATTGTCTTGATGCCCAGGTACGTCTGCACCTCGGTAACCACCTTGGCAAAGCGGTCCTCGTCGCCGCCATTCTCTCCGAGCACGTACCGGATCTTCTCGGGGAATACCGTGACCTCGCCCAGCATGAACGCCATGATCAAGAATACGATGAAGGTCGTGCCCGCGAACTGAGCGATGCGCCCGATCGCGCCGCGCACGAGGTCCACGACCCACGTCGGATCGATCAGATCCGTGATGGCAGCTGTGGTGACGTAGGGGGTGATGTCGAAGTCGCTCAGGCTGTCCGCCCAGTCGATCACGGCTCCCACGCGCTGGACGAAGAGGTCCTGGTATAGGTCGAGATTGGCTTGCAGCACCGTGACCGAAGAACTGCCCGCCAGGATCAGTAGACCGACCAGCGAAACAAAAATGAGCACCGTGATCACCGTCGCGAGCCCTGCCGGTACTTTGTGGTGCGAAAGCCAGAGCATCATCGGGAGACTCAGAACAGCAAGGAACAGCGCCATGGCAGTCGGCAGCAGAATCGGTGCGGCAGCCTTCAGGCCGTAGACCACGACGACCAAACACGCCAGGATGAAGAGGAACCTGGCGCCCGGGTGTTCCTCCGTGCGCTCGAATATCATGCGGTCTTGGCAGAGGCTAGGTGGGACGCCATAGATACGGCGTGCGCCAAACACTACCCCGATCGTCGAAATCGTGCCATAGCTCAAGGCAGGCTCTACCATGGACGACGAAGCCCGCCCAGACTTGGAGATTCCCGACTCGGACGAGCAGCTGCTCGCCGAGTGTCGCGTGGAGACTTTCCGCGCGGGCGGACCGGGCGGGCAGCACCAAAACGCCACCGAGAGCGGCGTCCGGCTGGTGCACCTACCCTCGGGCCTGCGGGCGGTCGCGCGCGAGGAGCGCA
This sequence comes from Gemmatimonadota bacterium, assembly GCA_015664885.1. Classification (GTDB taxonomy): domain Bacteria; phylum Gemmatimonadota; class Gemmatimonadetes; order Longimicrobiales; family Gaopeijiaceae; genus UBA1138. The sequence goes on along the minus strand of DQPL01000039.1, from coordinate 53,162 downwards.
GTCAGCATCGCAACCGCGCTCGCGCGCTCGCGCGACTGCGCTCCAAGCTTGAGGAGTTCCTGCATCGCGAGACGCCTCGTGTATCGACGAGGGTGCCGCGCAGGGAGAAGGAGAAGCGCCTGGGCGACAAGCGCAGACGGGGGCAAGCCAAGGGACTGCGAAAGCCCCCAGACCCGGAGCGAGAGTGACCGGACACGTCATCTCCTTGTCCGCCCAACGTCCCCCGAAGTAGCTTCGCATGCCTCCGTGGGATTCAGCCCCCTGCGGCCACTCCCCTATCTTTCGAGCAATGCCGAGCGACGACACGATTCGCGTCTTGCTCATCGACGATGGCACGTGATCGTGCTCTTCGATCAGGCCGTGGAGCCTTGAAGCGTAGAGCAGTGTTCTCGTGGCTGCTCATGCTTGGAGCCGGGGCATGCTCCCAAGTAAGCGATCGCTCCTGGATCGATGAGGGTGAGTACCGTTGGCGCCCCTTGCTCGCCCCTGGGAACGGCCCGACGAGGTTCACGTCGCTCTCGCCTTCGCGCACCCGCGTCGAATTCGACAACGACGTCAGTGCGGATCTGCTCGTCCAGAACCGGCATCTGACCAATGGCTCTGGAGTGGCCTTGGCAGACATCGACGGGGATGGGTGGGTCGACATCTACCTGGGCCGCCTCGATGGCCCGAACGCTCTCTACCGCAATCTGGGCAACTGGCGCTTCGAGGACGTGACCGAGCAAGCCGGATTGCTCGCCGACGACCGCTTCACCACGGGCGTAGTCTTCGCAGATGTCGATGGCGATCGCGATCTGGATCTTCTCGTCACTGCGCTGGGCGGACCCAACTCCCTTTTTCTGAACGACGGGGCCGGCGTCTTTACCGTGCGAACACAGGAATCCGGACTCGAGTCTGAGCAAGGAAGCCACACCATGGCTTTGGCCGACGTGGACGGCGACGGAGACCTCGACCTCTATGTGGCCAACTACAAGGTCGAGTCGGTGATGGACATGTTCTCACCGGCCGAGCGGGCCTTCGACCGCGTCGTCCGCCAGGTCGGTGAGCAATACACCGTGCTCCCTGAGTTCCGAGAACACTACGAGCTGCGGCGAGACAGCGACCGAATTCTTCGCCAAGAGGTGGGCGAGGCCGACTTCTTCTACCTGAACGACGGGCAGGGTCGGTTCGAGCTGGTTCCGGCCGATCAGGAAAGGTTCCTGGACGAGGACGGCAGTCCGCTGACGGTACCGTTTCGCGACTGGGGGCTCACGGCACGGTTTCACGACGTGGACGGGGACGGGGACCCCGACCTCTACGTCGGCAACGACTTCGAGAGCCCCGATCGTTTTTGGTTGAACGACGGGACCGGTCACTTCCGGCTGGCACCTCGCCTGTCCCTGCGATCGACGAGCCACTCCACCATGGGTGTCGACTTCTCCGACATCGACCGTGATGGCGACGTCGACTTCTTGCTGACCGACATGCTCAGTCGGAACCGTCGCCGCCGACTGACGCGGACGCCACTGCGGGCACCTGGGGTCGACGAAATCGGCGTCTTCGACGATCGCCCCCAGACGCAGCGCAATACCCTGTTCCTCAACCGCGGCGACGGTACCTACGCGGAGATCGCGCAGTTCGCGGGCATCGCCGCCTCGGGCTGGTCGTGGGCGACGATGTTCATGGACGTCGATCTGGACGGGTACGAAGACGCGCTCATCACCAACGGCAGCCTCTTCGATGCGTTGGACAGCGACGCCCAGCTCGCCACGGCTCCCGACTGGAGAGAGGACATCCTGCTTTTTCCGACGCTTCCGCTGCGCAACGCAGCATTTAGGAACCGCGGAGACCTGACGTTCGCAGACGTGAGTGAAGAGTGGGGGTTCGGCGTCGAAGAGGACGTGTCCCTCGGGATGGCGGCGAGCGACCTCGACGGGGACGGTGACCTCGACTTGGTGTTGAACCGTCTGGGCGCGCCGGCGCTAGTGATGCGCAACGAAGCCGGAGAGAGTCGGATCGCCGTGCGTCTCGCGGGCATGCCGCCGAACACCCAGGGGATCGGAGCCAAGATCAGCGTGCTCGCAGGAGCAATTCCAGAGCAGAGCAAAGAAGTGACGTCCGGCGGAATCTACCTCTCGGGCTCGGATGCGATGTACACGTTCGCGGCGGGGGACTCGGACGTACTCACGATCACTGTCGACTGGCCTGGTGGTGGCCGAAGCGTGATTCGGGACGCACCGCCCGGCCGCGAATATGAGATCGTTGAGCCCGACTTTGCTTCTGCACCGGCGGTGGCCTCCGAAATCCCGTTAGGCGAGGACGAGGCTGAGCCGTACTTCATCGATGCCACGGACGAACTGGGTCACGTGCACACCGAGCTGCCGTTTCCCGACCACGAGCGGCAGCCACTTTTGCCCAACAGCTTCGCGCGCTTGGGGCCCGGCGTGACCTGGTACGACATGGACGACGACGGAGACGAGGATCTTCTCATCACTTCCGGTCGCGGCGGCACGCTGGGCTTCTACAGAAACGAAGGGGGTCGCTTCAGCCGCGTCCCGCTTAGCATGCCGAACACGCTCTTGGACCAGACGACCGTGCTTCCACTTCCAGTTCCGGGCGGAGGCGTGTCCTTGCTCGTGGGGCAGGCGAACTACGAGGCCCAGAGCCCTGCCGCCGCGCTTGGCGCCGCGTCGGTGCTACGCGTCGACGCTACCCGCGACGCGTATCGAAGCTCGGTCGTCGACCCGCAGTCGGCGGGCGCCGTTGGCGGTATCTCCAGCACGGTTGGGGCCTTGGCACTAGCCGACTACGACGGGGACGGAGACCTCGACCTGTTCGTCGGCGGTCGCATCTTACCAGCGCTCTACCCCCGGCCTGCCACCTCCCGACTGTTTGTCAATGACGCTGGAGCTTTCACCCTCGACTCCGAAAACCTGGACGTGCTCGCCGAGCGCGGCATGGTGTCGGCGGCGGTGTTCTCCGACGTCGACGGGGACGGAGACCCAGACCTCGTTCTGGCCACGGAGTGGGGGCCGGTGCGCGTGCTCCGCAATGACCGAGGGCGCTTTGTCGACGTCACTGCCTCGTTGGGGCTTGATGGCCTCACCGGGAGATGGAACGGCGTCGCCACCGGGGACCTGAACGGCGACGGTCTAATGGACATCGTGGCCACCAACTGGGGCCAGAATGGCCCGCTGCTCGCCTCACCTACGCGTCCGCTCCGTCTTTACCATGGTGACTTCGATCGCAACGGGCGCTTGGACCTGGTGCTGGCGCAGGTCGATGAGCAGCTCGGTCGCCTGATGCCGCTGGTCGATTTCCGGCAGCTCGCCCAAGCGATGCCCTTCTTGAGGCTGCGATATCGCACTGCTGAGAATTTCGCAGGATCGAGCATTGCGGAGATCCTCGGTTCCACGGGTGCCCCACCAGCTGTTCTCGAGGTCACACACCTCGAGCACACGCTACTGCTGAATCGCGGCAGCTCTTTCGAGGCAGTGCCTCTACCGACCACAGCGCAACTCGCGCCGTCCTTTTTCGTGGGAGTGGCCGATTTCGATGGGGACGGCAACGAAGACGTCTTCCTGACACAGAACTTTCTAGCGACCGTGTCCCCCGCTGACCAGTACAACGCCGGTCGCGGATTGTGGTTGCAGGGAGACGGCGCCGGCGGTTTGCGCGGGCTGCCCGCGGCGGCGAGCGGCATAGAGGTCTACGGGGACTCCCGGGGCGCGGGGCTCGCCGACTACGATGGCGACGGTCGCATCGACCTCGCGGTGTCCCAGAACGGGGCCGCGACCAGGCTCTTCAGGAACGTGGGCGCCGTTCGAGGGCTTCGTGTTCGGCTCGCGGGTCCATCCCTCAACCCCGACGCGATCGGGGCAACGATCCGCATGGTGTACGGGACTCGACGCGGACCCGCACGCGAGGTGCAAGCGGGCGCGGGTTATTGGTCGCACAACAGTGTCGTGCAGGTGATGGGCTTGAGCGGCGAGCCAACCGGAGTTTGGGTGCGCTGGCCTGACGGGCGCGAGACCGAGACCCCGGTGCAGCCTGGTACGCTCGAGGTAACGATCGGTGGCAGTGGAGAGGTGCTGGATACGCGATAGAGGCCCGGGGAAGGGATCGTTGTGCGGGGTCGTGGGGCCGACGCACCTTCGGCGCAAACGGGGCTACATGCGGAGTCCGGTCCGTGGCGGCCGTAGCAGCCACCTCCAAGCCGTCCGCTGGTCCGCCTCCGAGTCGGGCTCGTGGCACTGGATTGGGTGGACGTCTAAAATGGGCCCGGCAGGGCTCGAACCTGCGACCTACCGATTATGAGTCGGCTGCTCTAACCAACTGAGCTACGGGCCCGCGGCGAACAAGATACAGCGCAGGCGGCCCTTCGCGCAGTGCCCCACGACGCGACCGGCTGTACTGCTCAAACGACCTTGTTACTAACTTCATGCGCCAGCGCCGTCCGTCCTGGACGCCGCACTCGCACGCCCGCGAGAGAGCTCGCGCATGAAAGTGCTCGTTCTCGGCGCAGGCGAGGTGGGGTTCCACCTTGCCAAGCGCCTCTCCGAAGAAAATCAGGACGTCGTCGTCATCGAGTCCGATCCGGAGCGCGCAGACTTCGCTTCCCAACAACTAGACGTGCTCACCGTCGTGGGCAACGGCGCTTCGCTTCCTGTGCTGGAGAAGGCCGGGATCAGCAACGCGAGCATGCTGCTTTCCGTCACGAGCAAGGACGAAGTCAACCTCATCGCTTCCATGGCGGCGAAAAAATTCGGCGTGCAGCACGTCGTGGCGCGCATCTCGAATCCCGAGTACTACGGAGAGGGTTCGGTGCTCTCCCAAGAGCAGATGGGTATCGATCTGATGATCAACCCTGAGCGCGAGTGTGCACGGGAGACGTTCGACCTGCTACGGAGCGAGATCGCCACGGACGTCGTGCCCTTCGCGGATGGTCGCGTACATCTGGTCGGACTGAAGGTCAAAGAGGGGGCGCCGGTCGCCGGAAAGACGCTGGCCGAGCTCGCGAAAGACCTGCACGACCACCACTACGCGACGGTCGCCATCGTCCGTGACGGCAAGACGCACATTCCAAGGTCTGATTCCAAGATCCACGCGGGAGACCAACTTTACCTGCTCTCGCCCACCGCCGAGATCGAGGACATCGCCCCGCTCGCCGGTTACAAGCGGTCCCGCCTGCGCCGCGTGATGATCGCCGGGGGTAGCGCTGAGGGCGAGTACCTCGCGCAGATCCTCGATACGAAGGGCATCGAGTGCACGATCCTCGACCGAGATCGACGGCGGTGTCTCGAGCTCGCGGAACGGCTGCCGCACGCGCTCGTGCTGCACGCGGACGCGACCGACTTGGAGCTCCTGGAGATGGAGGGCGTGGCGGGCATCGACGGTTTCGTCGCCGCCACCGGTAGCGACGAGACCAACTTGCTATCGAGCTTGCTCGCCAAAACCGCGGGCGCCCAAAAGGTCGTGAGCCTCGTACACAAGTTCGAGTACCTGCGACTGATTCCGCGGGTGGGCGTGGACGCATCGGTGTCGCCGCGCATGTCCACCGTCAACGCGATCCTGCGCTACGTTCGACGCGGCCACGTGGTCACGGTTGCGGAACTGACCAGCACCGACGCGGAAACGATCGAGTACAGCGTCGATGAGGAGTCGGCGATCGCCGGCAAGATGCTGCGGGAGGTTCACTTTCCGAAGGATGCCGTCATCGGCACCATCCTTCGTGGTGACGAGATCATTCTCCCTCGCGGGGACGACAGAGTGTTGCCCGGCGACGACGTGATCGTGTTCGCACTCCCGGCCGCAGTCTCCGAGGTCGAGCAGCTCTTCAGCTGATGTCCCTTGCCCGGGTCGCCAACGTCGTAGGTCTGCTCCAGGTCTTCGTTTCCCTGTCGATGTTCGTGGCGGCTGGGGTCGCTTTCGTGTACGGCGACGGTGACGCTCTGGGCATTCTCCTGGCCGGCGCGGTGACTTTCTTCGTGGGCGGCTTCACGTACGCGCTCACGATGTTCGAAGGTGAACTGACGCCCAGAGAGGGCTTCGCGATCGTCACGATGGCCTGGACGGCCGCGGCCGCGTTCGGGGCACTCCCCTATCTGTTCACCGGGGCCCTCGGCTCACCCATCGCCGCATTCTTCGAAGCGATGTCGGGCTTCACGACCACCGGCGCGACGATATTCGCCGAAATCGAAGTACTGCCTCATGGAGTGCTCTTCTGGAGGTCTCTCACGCAGTGGCTCGGCGGCATGGGCATCATCGTGCTCGTGATCGCCGTGCTACCGTACCTGGGCGTCGGCGGTATGCAGCTCTTCAAGGCCGAGGTGCCAGGACCGACCCCTGAACGTTTGCGCCCACGTATCACGCAGACCGCGAAGCTGCTCTGGCTGGTGTATGTCGGCCTCACGGCGGCAGAGACCGTGCTCTACCTGCTGGGAGGAATGAGCCTCTTCGACGCGGTCAACCACAGCTTCACCACGCTCGCCAGTGGCGGGTTCAGTACCCGAGACGCGTCGATCGCCTCGTTCGATTCGCCCTACATCCACTGGGTGACGATCGTCTTCATGTATCTGGCGGGCGTGAACTTCTCGCTTCATTTCCGCGCGGCGACCGGGCGACCAGTCTACTTCCGAGACCACGAGTGGCGCTTCTATACGTACATCGTGGTGCTCGCCGCGCTCGCCATCGCCGTGGTCAACCTGACCTCGGGCAGCTACAGCGCGGTGGAGCCCGCAGTACGCCACGCGCTCTTCCAGGCCACCAGCATTACCACCACCACGGGGTTCGTGATCGCAGACTACGAGCTGTGGGTGCCGGGCTCGCAAATGGTCCTCTTCGCGCTCTTCTTCGTGGGCGGTATGGCCGGCTCTACTGGCGGGGGCATCAAGACGATGCGTCTCCTGTTGCTCGTCAAGCAAACCGCGATCGAGCTCAGAAAACACCTGCATCCAAAGGCGGTGTTGTTGATAAGAGTCGGGGACAAGACCGTTAAGCAGGAGGTGCTCGCCAACGTCACCGGCTTCGTGATCCTCTACCTCCTGCTCTGCCTCGCAGGCGCGGTCGTGCTCGGCTTCCTGGGCATGGATCCGATGACGTCGATCGCCGCGAGCATCGCCACGGTCGGCAACGTGGGCCCTGCATTCGGTGACGTCGGTGCCACGGACAACTACGGATGGATGTCCGACCCCGCACTCGTTGTGTTGTCCTTCTTCATGCTGGTCGGTCGACTCGAAATCTACACGGTGCTACTACTCTTCCACCCTGAGACGTGGAAGGCTCGACGCTCGTTTCACTAAAAGGCTATTTAGTGCCGAAGAGTCGATCGCCCGCGTCGCCGAGTCCTGGCAAGATGTAACCCACGTCGTTGAGTTGCCGGTCGAGGACTCCGGTGAAAACCGCCACGTCCGGATGGGCGTCGGCCAAAGCGCGCACGCCTTCGGGCGCCGCCACCAGGCACATGTACGTGATTCCGCGTACGCCGCGCTCCTTCAGTCGTGCGATCGCCGCGGAAGCGGACCCACCGGTGGCGAGCATGGGATCGACCACGAGGAAACGGCGCGATGCAGACTCGCTCGGCACCTTGAAGTAGTACTCGACGGGCTGAAGTGACTCTTCGTCACGCGCCAGGCCGACGTGCCCGACGCGCGCGCTCGGGATGAGGCGTAGCACGCCTTCAACCATGCCTAGACCGGCGCGCAACACTGGCACGACCACGAGCTTCTTACCCGCGATACGATACCCCGTGGTGGCCTCGAGCGGTGTGACGACCTCCACCACCTCCTCCTCCAGCGTGCGGGTCACCTCGTACGCCATGAGCATCGCCATCTCTTCCACGAGCTCACGGAAAAGCTTCGTCGGCGTATCGACCGAGCGTAGCAATGCGAGCTTGTGCCGGATGAGCGGATGGTCGACCACGGTGAGGTTGGGAAGCTCGGACATGATCACCCCCTGATGGATAGAGCGACTAGGCTCTTGCGTTCGTCGTGCTCGAGTTCGCGCCACGCACCTGCCTTCAAATCTCCGAGCGTGATAGTGCCGAAACGGAGTCGGACAAGCCGACTTACGCCATGCCCCACCTCGAGCATCATGCGCCGCACCTCTCTCTTCCTTCCCTCCGTAAGGACCAACCGAAGCGTGGTATCCAGCTTTCCACGCTCGACGATCCGCACCGAAGCCGCTTTGGCGAGCCCGTCCTCTAGATCGACACCCTGCGTCAGAGTCGCGAGGCTCGCCCGACTTACTTCGCCGTTTGCCACAACCAGATACTCGCGCTCCACGCCGCGACTGGGGTGCTGGAGTCCGTTCGCGACGTCCCCGTCGTTCGTGAGCAGCAGCAGCCCCTCCGTGGGTCGATCGAGGCGGCCCACGTAGCGCAGCGCGCCCAGCTCAGGCGGCAGGAGATCGTACACGGTTCTGCCACCATGCGGATCGCTCCGGGTCGTAAGCACGCCCGGCGGCTTGTGGAATGCGATCCAACGCACCTCGGTGCTCGTGATCACTTCGCCGTCCACCTCGACGATGTCGCGACCCTCGACCACGCGCAGACCGAGCTCTCGCACTACCTCCCCGTTCACGCTGACCCGTCCCGCGAGCATCAAGCGCTCGGCCTCCCGCCGCGACGCGCGTCCCGCACGAGACAAGTACTTCTGAACGCGGACCCCTTCCGACACCGCCTGCTAGTCGACCGAGTCGGTGCGGGGCTCGTCTTCGTCCGAGGCTACGTCGTCACCGCCTGCGGCGAGAGCTTCGCTGCCGGTGTCATCGGCCCCGATGGCGTCATCGTCCTCAATGGCGTCGTCGTCTGAAACGGGATCCGCGAGGTCGGCGCTGTCCGCAGGCTCAACACTGTCCGTCGGGCCGTCCGCGTCGGTGTGCGCAGGGTCGTCGCCGTCCGCCGGAGTGTCCGCGACCGCTTCGTTGTCCGCGTCGCCGCCGTCAAGCGGCAGCGACTCCCGCTCGTCGCTGCCCTCTTCGCCCTCCGACTCTTCCTCAACAGGCCCGAGCGGCAGCCGCTCGCGCAGGATGATGGGGAGCTCCTCGGGCCGAGGTAGGCCCTCGAGGGACTTGAAGCCGAAGTGTTCGAGGAAGTGCGTGGTGGTTCCGTACAAGAGAGGCCGGCCGAGCCCCTTCGCTCGTCCGACTACGTCGATCAAGCGACGCTCCTGCAAGGTCCGAATCACGCCGGACGCTCCAACACCACGCACATACTCGATCTCCAAGCGGCCGATCGGCTGACGATAGGCGATGATCGCGAGTGTCTCAATGGACGGGCCCGAGAGGCGCGACGGGCGTGGCACATTGTCGAAACGCTCCAGATACGGTGCGTACTCGGGCCGCGTCAGGATCTGATAACCCCCGGCGACCTCCACGAGCTGGAACGCCCTCTGCGCGTCGTCGTATTCCGCCTGCAGCGCCTGCAGCGCCTCTTCGACCCGGTCTTCGTCGAGCTGCTCATCCGCTCGAGCGATCTCATCCGGGCTGAGCGGAGCGTCCGACGCAAAGAGGACCGCTTCCACTATTTGCGGGGCGTTCAAGCTTCCGCTCCTCCATCTGCTTGGGGTTCGGGGCGAGTCTCGTCAGAAGCCTCGGCTTCGGACCACCGCTCCTCCTCGACTTGCTCGTTCCTGCGATAGATCCACAACTCGGAGAACGGCCGCGTCTGCCGCAGGAGCAGCACTTGGCGACGAGTCAGCTCGAGGCCAGCCAGAAACGTCATTACACCGTGCATACGGTCCTTGAAGCCGACCAGCAGGCGCGTGAACTCGACCCGGGACTCCTGCTTGAGCGCGTCCAGGATCAGAACCACCTTGGCCTGCATGGATACCGTACGCGTCAAGACCCGGTGCTCCCGCTCCCGAGGAACGGGCATCTCGACCAAGAGAGCGGCGGCGTAGACCTCGTCCCAGGTGGTCTCGAGCGGGACTTCGGACTGCTCCATCTTCGGGCGCGGCGGAATGTATCCCTTTCCAAATCGACGGCCGCGATCCGCCTCCGCGGCTCGCAGTCGCAGCGATATTTCGCGAATCTGCTCGTACTCGAGCAACCGTCGCACGAGCTCCGCTCGGGGGTCTCCTTCCTCCTCTTCAGCGGAGCGCGGCAGCAGCATCTGCGCCTTGATGCGGATGAGCGTGGCCGCCATCTCCAGGAATTCCCCCGCTCCGTCGAGGTCGTGAGGCGCCAGACCCCGGATGGCCTTGAGGAACTGCTTGGTGATGGTCGAGATGGGGATCTCGAAGATGTCGATGTCCTGCGACCGAATGAGGTGCAGCAGCAGGTCGAGCGGCCCCTGAAAGCGGTCGAACTCGACGAGGAAAAAGCCCTCGCGCTCATTGGCCTTTTCTGCGACCGTCAGATCCACAGGCGAGCGAACTCAGTGCCGAGCCCAGCAAAGAAAGTCACAGGCCACAGCAGGTAGGTGAACACGCCCGGAAAGAAGTAGAACAGGCCCATCAGGATGAGCAGCCCGTAGCGTCCCGCCTCCCTGTACCGCATCGCCAGCGGTTTCGGCAGCAAATGGAAGAGCACGTGCGAGCCGTCCAAGGGCGGGATCGGAACCAGATTGAAGAACGCGAGCACGAGATTGATGAGAACGCCATAGTACGCGGCCTGAGCCGCGACCGCCGTGGTGCCGCCCAAGGGGCCCAGGACGCTCTGGGCTTTAAATGCGATCGCCAAAGCAAACGTCGACAGCACCGCGAGACCCAAGTTGGACACGATCCCTGCCATGGAGACTCGGATGTCGCCCCACACCGGGCTCCGGTAGTTCGCCGGATTTACCGGGACCGGCCTCGCCCAGCCGAACAAGAAGCCACTCCCGCTGAAGTGCAGCACCAGCGGCACGATCACGGACCCGATGGGGTCGAGGTGCGGCAAGGGGTTCAGCGTAATCCGCCCGAGTCGGTCCGCGGTGTCGTCACCCTCCCGGCGAGCTTGCCAGGCGTGCGCGACTTCGTGCACTACGACCGAAAAAATGAGAACGGCGATGAGAAGGACGGCTTCCATGGTGTCCTTAAGCTAACCCCTCCCTACCGGTTGATCCCATCATGGGTCGGTTCTAGCTTTGTAGGCTCGTAACCGAACGAAATGACCGCGCCCCGAGGGACGCATGCCGAATATCAAGAGCGCCAAGAAGCGGATGACTTTGAGTGCCACCGCCCGTGCCAAGAACCGGTCGGACCGCGCACGCATCCGCACAGCAATCAAGAAGGTCAAGCAGGCCGAGTCCGCCGAAGAGGGTCAGACTCTCCTTCGCGCAGTCGTGGCGATGTTGGACCGCGCGGCCACGCGGCGTCTCTATCACCCGCATCGGGCGGCCCGCCTCAAGGGTCAACTCGCAAGGCACGTCAACGCGCTCAGCTAGCGGCTCGCTCACGTCGCGTCCTCCCGGACATCCTCCCTGGCAGCTTCCCAGACCGTCTTCCCTCCGACGATCGTGCGCACCGGAGCCCCCTGCAGCACCCAACCGGCGAAGGGCGTGTTCCGACTCTTGGACAGGAATGCGGCCGCATCCACCGTCCACTGGGCGTCCAGGTCGAGCACGGAGACATCGCCGACGCTACCCTCCGCGAGCGTGCCACCGGGTAGGCCGAAGGCTCGCGCCGGCTGACAGCTCATGCGCTCGACCATGGTAGCGAGGTCGATCACGCCCTCGTTCACAACCCTCGTGAGCACGATGCCAACTGCGGTCTCCAAGCCCACGATCCCATTGGGAGCGTCCTCGAAGGCCGCCTCTTTCTCGTCGTAGTGGTGGGGCGCATGGTCGGTCGCGATAATGTCGAGCGCGCCGTCTGCCAGCCCCGCTCGCACGGCGTCCACATCCGTCTGCGCGCGTAGCGGCGGGTTCATCTTGGCCTCGGTTCGGTAACCGTCGACCGCATCCTCGGTGAGCACGAGGTGGTGGGGAGAAGCCTCCGCTGTGACGTGCACCCCCCTGCTCTTGGCCTGCCGGATCGACTCCACACCGAAACGCGTCGACACGTGCTGAAGGTGAAGGTGCCCCCCAGTCAGCTCGGCCAGCATGATATCACGGAGGATATGGATGTCCTCCATCGCGTTCGGCTTCCCCTTGAGACCGAGTCTGGTAGCCACGAGCCCTTCGTTCATCTGTCCGGACGGCGATAGCGAGAGGTCCTCCGGATGGTCGGCGACCGGAATACCAAAACTCTGTGCGTACTCGAGCGCGAGACGCATCAGAAGCGAATTGGTGACCGGGCTTCCGTCGTCGGTGATCGCGACCGCGCCCGCGTCCACCATCTCTCCGACCGGTGCGAGGCGCTCCCCCGAGCGGCCCACCGAGATGCAACCGACGGGATACACGCGCGCCGCCTGCGCCCTGCGCCCCTCGGCGGCGACGAAGCCGACCGACGCCGGGTCGTCCATCGCCGGATCGGTGTTCGGCATCGCGCACACCGCAGTGAATCCCCCGGCGGCCGCGGCACGAGCGCCGGACGCGATCGTTTCCTTGTGCTCCCCGCCCGGCTCGCGCAGGTGGACGTGCACGTCGATGAGCCCTGGGGTCACAAGGAGGCCGGCACAGTCAATGATGCGTGTGTCCTCAGGGGCGTCGATTTGCTCACCCAAGGCGGCCACCATCCCGTCAGCGAGCAAAATGTCTCGGACCCCGTCCAAATCCTGACTCGGGTCGAGAACCCGTCCACCTTTGAGCAGAAGCTTCTCGCTCACGCCTCACCTCCCTGCTTCGCGGCTTCGGCGCTCTCCTGGCGACCGCCGGCCAGCAGATACAGGACTGCCATGCGAATCGCAACCCCGTTGGTTACCTGATTCAGAATGACCGAGTGGGGACCATCCGCGACGTCGGAATCGATCTCCACGCCACGGTTCATGGGACCCGGGTGCAGGACGAGCACGTCCCGTGGGGCGGCGGCGAGGCGTTGCGAGCTCACTCCCCAGATGCGGTTGTACTCGCGCAGGCTCGGCACGAAACCACCGTGCATGCGCTCCAGCTGTAACCGTAGCACGTTCAGCACACCCGCCCACTCGATCGCCTCTTCGATCCGGGTGAAGGCCGTCACACCCAACTCCTGAATCGCCGGTGGCATGAGCGTCGGCGGGCCACAGACCGCGACCTCAGCACCCAGCTTCAGCAGGCCGTAGATGTTCGAGCGCGCGACCCGCGAGTGCAGAACGTCACCGACGATGCACACCCTGAGCCCCTCGATTCGTCCCATATGATCCCTGATCGTCAGGAGGTCGAGCAGCGCCTGCGTAGGATGCTCGTGCTGGCCATCACCCGCGTTGATGACACTGGAGGGGATCCTCTCGGCCAAGAAGCGGGCCGCGCCCGACGAACCGTGTCGCATGACGACCATGTCGATGCGCATCGCCTCCAGGTTGCGGGCGGTGTCGACCAGGGTCTCGCCCTTCACCACCGAGGAGCCGCTCGCCGCGATGTTCACGGTATCGGCACTGAGTCGCTTCTCGGCGAACTCGAATGAGACCCGGGTGCGCGTCGATGCCTCGAAGAAGAGATTGACGATGGTCTTGCCGCGCAGGACCGGGACCTTTTTGATTCGCCGCTCCGAGATTTCCTTGAAGGGCTCCGCGGTGTCGAGAATGGAGATAATCTGATCGCCGGAGAGGTCCTCAAGGCCGACGAGGTCTTTTCCTAGGGAAGAGACCGACGGATTCACTGTGACTCGGCGTCGAGGAAAGCGATCTCCACTCCGAGACGCCCATCCAAGGCGGGCACGAGCACATCGACCCGCTGGTTCTCCATCACGGGGACTTCCCGACCCACGATATCCGGTTGGATGGGCAACTCCCGCCCCCCCCGGTCCACGAGCACGCAAAGGAAGATTCGTCCGGGACGACCCCAGTCGGTGAGCTCGTCGAGCGCGGCGCGAGCGGTGCGGCCCCTGTAGAGTACATCATCGACGATCACGATATTCCGGTCGTCGATGCCGCTTTGAGGGAGATCTGACGCTCCAACGACGGGTGCTGGGCCGATGGTCATCAGGTCGTCGCGATACAGCGTGATATCGATCGACCCGTACGCCACCCTATCGCCGGAGGCGCGTTCGATTTCATCGCGCAGCAGCAACGCAATGTCCGTGCCCCTGCGGTGGATGCCCAACAGAGTGAGCGCCTCAGTGCCCCCATTCCGCTCCACGATCTCTCGGGCCATACGGGCAATGGCCCGGTGGACGTCCGCCTCGTCCATCACGTGGATCCGGTTGTCTTCGGCCATGCGTGCCGGGCTGAGGGCCTACAGGGAGCCTACCGTGACCCTATTGGGTCGCGAGCGGCGCTAAGTTCGGCATTCCGAGCCCCTCGGTCAACGACCGGAAGCAAGTCGGAGCAAGCCTTGTCACCGGCACGTCGACCTCCCCATGATTGCGCCGGTTATTCCTCGACTCAACCGGAATCTCTTGTCCATGCGCTTCTTCCGACTAGCCGCTGTCGCATCCCTCGTCTCTTTGCCTCTGAGCCTGGAGGCACAGGAGGTCTCGGAGCCGCCGTCGGTCATCCTCAGCGGGGTTCCCTTTCAGGTCACGGTGCTCGGAGGGACAGAGGGAGCATCGCCATACGAGATCCGCACCGCGACCGGAAGAATTCTCGCCCTCGGAGCGGTCGACGCGCACGGCTCCGCGACCGCGATCGGCCTGGAGATCACATCAAGGGACGAGCTACCGCTCGAGATCGTGATCGGGGATACGACGCATGAGGTGGATGCCACGCTCACGCCGCCGTGGTTTTCGCTGTTACCTCCGATTCTCGCCATCGTGCTCGCGCTGATCTTCCGGGAAGTCATCACCGCGCTCTTCGCCGGCGTCTGGCTCGGCGCGCTCGCTGTCGCGGGCTTCAACCCCGTGGAGGGCACGTGGCGTCTCATTGATCAGTTCGTCGTGCCCGGGCTGGCAAATACCGACGACGGCCACACGCAGGTCGTGGTCTTCACACTGCTGCTCGGAGCCATGGTCGGCATAATCGCGCGCAACGGCGGCACGATGGGTATCGTCAAGGCGGTCACTCCGTTCGCGCACAACGCCCGGCGCGGGAAGCTCGCAACCGCGTTCGCGGGGCTCGGGATCTTCTTCGACGATTACGCGAACACGCTGATCGTCGGCAATACGATGCGACCCATCACCGATCGCCTGAAGATCTCGCGCGAGAAGCTCGCGTATCTGGTCGATTCAACGGCCGCGCCGGTAGCGGCGCTGGTCCCGATCTCGACATGGGTCGGTTACGAGATCAGCCTCATCGCCGATGGACTGCGCATCGCCGCCGAGCAGAACCCGGCCGGCGCGGAAGCGCTGCTCGCGCAAAGCCCGTTCTCGATCTTCATCCAGACGATCCCCTTTCTGTTCTACCCCTTGCTGGCAATCGTCTTCGTATTGCTGACCTCCGCGATGAACCGCGACTTCGGGCCGATGGCCGCCGCCGAGCGCAGGGCGGCGAGCGAAGGACACCTTTACCGGCCTGGTGCCACGCTGGCCGCCGATACCTCCTCGCACCTGATGGAGGCCAAAGAGGGCGTGCGTCAAGTGTGGTGGAACGCTGGGATTCCGGTGGCAACCGTCATCCTGGTCGTGGTGGTCGGCCTGTACACAAGCGGCAGCGCTGGCACAGCCCCAGGCGCCTCCTTGATGGACATCTTCGGGGCTGCGGATCCCTTCGCCACCCTGCTCTGGGGCTCTCTAGCGGGCTGTCTCGTCGCGACGCTGCTCTCCGTCGTCCAAAAAACACTCACCATCCAAGAGTGCATCGACGCCGCGCTCGCCGGCATGAAGTCGATGATGATCGCGTTGATCATCCTCGCGTTGGCTTGGTCGCTGGGCGCGGTGACTGAAGAGATCGGTACGGCCCAATACCTTTCGCAACTGCTCTCCGATCGCGTCGCTCTTCAGTTGATCCCGGTTATCGTGTTCGTCACCTCCGCGGCGATGGCGTTCGCGACCGGCACGTCCTGGGGAACCATGGCGATCATGCTGCCCTTGGTGATCCCGCTTACCGTGGCACTCGGGGGAGCCGCGACTTACCCCGGCGGCGAGCAGGTCGGCATTCTGCTCGGCGCGACCGCGTCGGTGCTCGCGGGAGCGATCTTCGGTGACCACTGCTCTCCCATCTCGGACACGACTATTCTCTCGTCCACCGCTTCCGCGTGCGACCACATGGACCACGTCCGCACGCAGTTGCCCTACGCGCTGCTCGTTGCGGGCGTCGGCATGGTGCTCGGCAACATCGGGACGGCGTACGGCCTTCCCGCGTGGCTCGCGCTCGGCGGAGGTGCCGTGGTGCTCTTCCTCGTCCTGCGCTTCCGGGGGGAGGCCGTCTCGCCCTAGGGGCGCGCGCAGGGACATGCCGGATCTCGGAGCCCGCCTCGACGCAGCACTCGACCAGTACCGAATCGAGCGCAAAGTGGGTGAAGGCGGTATGGCGGTCGTGTTCCTGGCCGAGGATTTGAAGCATAGCCGCCAGGTCGCCTTGAAAGTGATGAAGCCCGACGTCGGCACGTCGCTCGGGTCGGAGAGGTTTCTGCGCGAGATCGACATCGCCGCCAAGCTGTCACATCCGCACGTCCTTCCGCTGTACGACTCCGGTGAAGTGGAGGGGCTTCACTACATCGTGATGCCCTACGTCGAAGGCGAGTCACTGCGGGACAGCCTCCCTCGAAAGCGGCCTAAACGCTTCCGCGGTGATGTCGCGTATGCCCTAGAAGGGATCCCGCAAACCGAACTTCGCCCGCCCGATGCGCTCGAGAATCGTCAATCCCCCTGTGTGCGAGCCGTCCGTCACCGCCCAGTCATAGGAGAAGAGTATGATGCCTCCAGCACCTTCCGAACGTGCGAGGTCGATCTTCTCGAGGGTCCCGTTCTCGGTGTCCAGATAGGCGCCGATGCCCGCCCAAAGTCGTGCGCGCGGTCCAGCAGCCTCGCGACCGGCGCGTATGAAGCGCTGGAAGCGATCGTTGTCCACCGTGTACGCCATTGGGACGGCGACATCGAGAATGCCCTCTTCGAGCCAGCTCGGCCAATCCTGGTACCGATTGCGGAAGGCGTCGTCTTGATTGGCGAACACCGCCGCCGACACCACCATCCTGGGGCGCCTCGCTTTGACGCCCCGGTAGATCCGCCGCACCAAGTCGGTGATGTGCATACGCCGGAACTCGTCCCATTCGCCTGGTAGAGCGTCGACGAATCCGTACGGGTCCTCTATCGCGGCGACGTCGAGCGCGCGCCTTCGAGCCGCCGGTAGCCGAGGACTCACCCACGCCCGGAACCGGTGCAGTGCACCCGAAGAATAGTCGAAGTCTCCGGACGGAAAACGCACGTAGTCGAAATGAATGCCGTCGAGGTCGTACCGGTCCGTGAGGTCCATCCACACGTTGTACACGTGCTCCTTCACCTCTGGATGCGACGGGCTCGAGTACAGGCCCTCGACCGTGCCGGAGTTGTCCCGAGCGTACTGGAGAAGGCGTTGCTCGTAGCCCGCCGCGTCAGCGTCAGCGGTGTACAACGCACGCCCTAGAGCCTCGGGCACCGCCAGCCACTCCGGGTGAGCATTCACGAGGTGTTGTGGACTGCGAGGCAGAGCACCGGAGCTCCACACGAGGTGGGTATTCACCCAAGCATGAACCGCGATGCCGCGAGCATGCGCCTCACGGATGGCATCGCCGAGCGGATCGAAGCCGAGCCCGTCGGTCACGGACTCGGCCCTCGGCTCCAGCCGAGAATCGTAAAACGCGTCCGCGCGACCTCGAATCTGCACGAGGATGGTGTTGAATCCCGCCGCATCAGCGCTCTCGACCATCTCTCGGACCTCACGCGCGCTGGTCATGGTAGAGCGCACGACCCACAGTCCCCGCACCTCCTCGAAGGGCCTGACGGGCTGAACGAGGGCCGCGGCAATCGGGTCGTCCGGGCGGGGCTCCAACGGCGCGCGCGGACCACTAGCGAACGACGGCTCGGTGCCCACGCGTGAGCAGCCGACGAGTCCAAGCAGTACCACGAGAACGCCTGCCCGCGAGTGGACGAAGGCATAACCACTCGGTCGCCTGGTGGAGATCGGGGAGCGTGGACCGCCCTTTCGGCTACCGAAGGCCATCAACCATCAGCTCCAGCCAGTTCATTCTGACGATCACGCGTCGATTGGGGTGAAGACGGACGCGAGCGACGTTGTGCCGGCCGAGTCCAGATCGAAACCGAATTCCGGCGTGCCGCCCGAGCCAGGCCACTCCGCGAGAATCGTATCCGCGCCTATCGTCAGCGTGGGCGAGCTCGGGCCCCAGAACCTTCAGCGCGACCTTACGCTCGTGCTTGATGTCGTCGGCCAGATAGACGGTTGCCATGCGGCCCTTGCCCAGCTCACGCTCCAGGGCATAGCGCTGGCTCAATGCCGCACGCAGCCGTTCCATCGCGTGGCTGCTCATCCTCGGGGCTCGGCTCCGTTCACGATCGATTCATCCCCGTCGCGCTCTAAAGAAGCCCTTCAGCAACTCGGACGCCTCTTCACCGAGCACACCACCCGTCACCTCACAGCGGTGGTTGAGTCGTTCGTCCTCAAGCAGGTTTTCGAGGGAGCCCGCCATGCCGGCCTTGGGATCGGGAGTCGCGAAGACTACGTGCGGGATCCGTGCCAGCACAATCGCTCCCGCGCACATCGCGCATGGCTCCAGGGTGACGTAGAGCACGGTGTCCAGAAGGCGCCAATCGCCCTGGACAGCCGACGCCGCACGAATCGCCAGTACTTCGGCGTGCGCGCACGGGTCTGAGTCGCCTACAGTCCGGTTGTGAGCCTCTGAGAGCGCCTCTCCGTCGCGAACGATTACCGCCCCGACCGGAACCTCTCCCAAGTCTTCCGCGGCCCGTGCCAGCTGCAGAGCACGACGCATCCAACTGATGTGTAGGGGGTCTAGCGCGGGCGACGGCTGCTCAGCCATCGGGTTTCGACAGCCTTCTAGTGCTGGGTCAGATTGACCGAAGCCGTGTCGCCCATGCGCCGGAAGAAGGCAGCGACACGCCCGAGAAGATTGAACTGCTCGAGGTCCTCGACGACGCACTCCTCCCCGCCGGGCTTCAACGACTCCAAGCACACTCCCTTCCCGTTCCTCGAGAACCGGTGGTACAGCGAGTCGGTACCCACGCGCGCGACGACGATGGCGCCGTCGTTTACCTCGTCGACCGTCGCGGGCGACACTAGAACGAAATCGCCCTCCTCGACGCCGAGCACAGCGAGGTCGCTCGCCTTGGCCTTCACGATGAAGCACCCCCGCTCCCCACCCATGCGTCGATCGACCGACAGGTGCATGTCGATGTCGGCGCGAGCCCCAGTTGAGTGCGGCACCTCGGTGTAGCAAGGCACCGACACCGTCTCGGCGCTGAGATCCACGTCGAGAATTTTTACGCCGCGCGAGCGCGAAGGATCGCGCTCCAAGAAGCCCTTATCGGCCAGCGCTTGCAGGTGTTCTGAGACCGTCTTGGTGCTCTTGATACCGAACCGTTCTCCGATTTCACGGATAGAGGGCTGGTACGTGTTGGCACGCAGATACTGGACCATGAAGTCGAGGATCTTGCGCTCGATCTCGCTGAGCGGCTCGAGCCGGCGACCAGTGGTCGGAGCCTCACGCGGTGTGATGGTGTTGGAACGGGCCAACTTTGAACCCCGGAATACTGTGAATCCGCCCGGATTCAGCGGCAAAGCTATCCTAATGCTCGCGTCTCGACAGTGTCAAGAAAGTCGTTTTTCTCGGAGGTCGCGGGTCCGTTCGATGCCAAGTGCGATCCGGCCCAGCGAGCGGTCTTTTCCAAGCAGCATGAGCACCTCGAAAATCCCGGGGCTGGACATACGGCCCGTGAGCGCCACGCGCAGCGGGTGAATGAGCTTTCCGGCACCGATACCAACGCTTTCCGCCATACCGCGCAGGCCTTCTTCCAGCTTCTCTTCTGTCCAGTCTACGTCCGCCCACAGCCTGGCGAGTCCTTCGAGCCGCTCGAGCGCCACCGCGGGATCCTTGTCCCAATGCTTGGCTATCGCCTTGTCTTCGTACTCCAGCTCGTCCGCCGCGAACGGCACCGCTTGGTCCGCAAGATCGTCAATGGTACGTGCGCGACTCTTGATCAGATCTATGAGGCGGCTCATCCACTCGGCGTCCTGGAGCCTGACCCGATCGACCCCCGCGACCGCCTCCAGGCGCGCACAAACCGTGTCTATCAGCTCGGGAGTGGGCTTCGCAGCGAGGCGTTTTCCGTTGAGCCACATGAGCTTATCCGAATCGAAGACCGCGCTCTTCTTGAGCACACGCTCCATCGAGAAGGCCGCCACCAGCTCGTCCAATTCCATGATTTCGCGGTCGTCGCCAGGACTCCACCCGAGCAGCGCCAGGAAATTGACCATCGCCTCCGGCAGCAGCCCCTGAGACTCGTACTCGCCGACAGCAGTCGCTCCGTGGCGTTTCGAGAGTCGCTTGCCGTCCGGACCCAGGATGAGCGGGACATGCGCGAACGCCGGCTCGGGTAGCCCGAGGGCACGGTAGAGCAGCACCTGTTTGGGCGTGTTGGAGAGGTGGTCGTCGCCGCGGATCACATGGGTGATCCGCATGTGCGCGTCGTCCGACACGACCGCCAGGTTGTATACGGGGGTGCCGTCGCTGCGCAGGATGACGAGATCGTCGATGTCGTCGTTACCAAAGCGCATGTCGCCGTGCACCAAGTCGGTGAAGCGAGTCTCGCCCGCGGGCACACGGAAGCGTACGGCGAAGGCTTCGCCGGCGGCGGCGCGGGCAGCGGACTCGTCCTCCGCTACGAGATCTGCTTTTTCGCGTGCGACACGGCTCGGGTGCACGCCCCGCTCTTCAGCCTCTGCTCGGATCGCGGCTGGATCGGCGAAATCACGGTAGGCCTTACCCTCTTCGAGAAGTCGCAACGCGTCGGCTCGATGCCGCTCGACGCCTTCGCTCTGGAAAAGCGGGCCGATGTCCCAGTCGATGCCGAGCCACCCCAGACCTTCGAGGATCGCCTGTGTGGCCTCCTCGCTGGAGCGCGCGCGGTCGGTGTCCTCGACGCGCAGGATGACGACACCCCCCGCCTTGCGGGCGAGCAGCCAATTGAAGAGTGCGGTTCGAGCTCCGCCGACGTGCAGGTACCCCGTCGGAGACGGGGCGAAGCGGACACGCACTGTCACTCCTCCAAGCTCGTCGTGAGCAGCCCCCGCACAGCGTTCGGATCCGCCGCCCCGCGCGTGGCCTTCATCACCTCGCCGACGAACAGTCCGATCAGGTTCTTCTTGCCCGCACGATAGTCGTCGACCTTGTCCGGCCACGCCTCAAGCACCTGGCTGATCACCGACTGCAGCGCTTCATGGTCGTCGACCTGCTCGAGCCCCATCTCGGCCACGAGGTCCGACGGGTCACCGCCCTGCTCCACCATCCTGGCGAGCACGTCCTTCGCGGCTCGTCGAGAGACGCGGCCGCCGGCCACCAGAGCAGCCAAAGCGCCGAGCGCCTCACCGCCAAACGGAAGTCCAGCCAAGGCACGATCCCCCCGCAGGCCGCGTAGGTCGGTCACCATCCACGCCGCGACTTCGCTCGGTTCTGCATGAGCCTGGAGCGCAGCCTCGAAGAAATCACCGGTCGCGTGGGACGCGGAAAGCAGATCGGCGTGTTCGATGCTCAAGCCCAGCTCGGTCGAGTAGCGCTCGAAGCGGGCGGCTAGCGAAGGATCGGCCGTGCGAGCCGCGGCACGCTGCTCGCTCACCGCGGGGCGCTCACGTATCGGTCCTTTCACACCGCCAGAGCTCGTCGGCATTTCGGCAACGACCGGCATCACCGTCGAACTCGAAACAGACTCAGGCGAGGCGGGCGCAGACTTGGCGGTCTTTCTGCCCCAGCTGTCCTTGAGCGGCACGATTCGGTTGAACACCAACCTCTCGACACTCCCATCCACCGGGTCACGCCAGAAGTATCCCGTACGTTCGAACTGATACCGGGTATCGTCGGGATCGTCCGCCACCGAGGGCTCGATCTTGGCACCCTCGATGACCGTTATCGACTTCGGATTCACCCGCGCGAGTAGGTCGACCGGCTCGTCCTGCTCGGCCTGGGACGCACCGTCGAGGAAGAGGCGCTCGTACAGGCGCACTTCCGCGTCCAGCGCGTGCTGCGCCGAAACCCACTGTACTGTGCCCTTCACCTTACGCCCATCCGGCGTATCGCCACCTCGTGTCTCGGCATCGTAGCTACAGCGGAGCTCCACGATCTTCCCTTCGGCGTCCTTGACGACTTCCTCGCACCGGATGACGTATGCGTAGCGGAGGCGTACCTCGCCGCCCGGCACCAGGCGCCGGAACCCCTTGGGTGGATTTTCCGCGAAGTCCGCGCGCTCGATGTAGAGCTCCCGAGCGAAGGGCACCCCCCTCGACCCCTGCAAGGGCACGTCGTGAGGGTAATACGGCGCCTCAAGCACCTCTCCGGGCCCCTCGACGTAGTTGCTGAGCACGATCTTGAGCGGATCCAGCACCGCCATCACCCTGGGCGCCGAGTCGTTCAGAACGTCGCGGATCGCGAAGTCCAGCTTGGCGACGTCGATGGTCGACTCGGTACGCGCGATCCCGACCATCCCAACGAAATTGCGCAGCGCCTCAGGCGGCACCCCGCGACGACGAAAACCGCGCAGGGTGGAGAGCCTCGGGTCGTCCCAGCCGGACACCGCACCGGCCTCCACAAGCGGTAGAATGCTGCGCTTGGAGAGCACGGCGTTCTGGATCTCCAACCGAGCGAACTCGTACTGATGCGGACGAGGCTCCTCGAAGCCGACGCTCTCCAGGACCCAGTCGTAGATCTCACGGTTGTTGGTGAACTCGATCGAGCAGAGAGAGTGCGTTACGCCTTCGATCGCGTCCTCCAGGCAGTGCGCAAAGTCGTACAGCGGATAGATGCACCACTCGTCGCCCTGCCTATAATGGTGCGCGTGTCGGATCCGGTAGAGCACGGGATCGCGCATGAGCATGTTGGGTGACGCCATGTCGATCTTGCCGCGCAACACGTGCGCGCCGTCTTCGAACTCGCAGGCCCGCATGCGACGGAAGAGGTCCAGGTTCTCCTCGGTTGAACGCATGCGATACGGACTATCGACACCGGGCTCCGTGACGGTGCCCCGACTCTCTCGGATCTCCACTCCAGACTGCGAATCGACGTAGGCCAGTCCCTTCTTGATCAGCACCTCGGCGAAGTGGTAGAGCTGGCCAAAGTAGTCGGACGCGAAGTACAGGTGTTCCCCCCAATCGAACCCGAGCCACCGAATATCCTCCTGCATGGAGAGCACATATTCCTCGTCCTCGCTCTCCGGATTCGTGTCGTCGAAGCGCAAGTGGTACCGCCCGCCGAACTCCTCCGCGATGCCGAAGTTCAGGGAAATCGCCTTGACGTGGCCGACATGCAGATAGCCGTTCGGCTCCGGCGGAAAGCGTGTCACGACGCGGCCGTCGTAGCGTCCGCTCTCCACGTCCGCCTTCACGATCTGGCGAATGAAGTCCCTGGCCGGAGTATGGCCCTTGTTGGTGCTCATCATCGGGGGTCCAGAGGTGCGCGCCCCTACTGGGCGGAGGGGCGAATACGAGCCGGCAAAGTTAGCTAGAGACCGGCCACAGAGCGAAAAAAAAACCGGGGGCCACGAAGGCCCCCGGTTCACTCTCCAGTCGGGGCGCCAATCAGCGCCGGCCGCCACTCCTTCGCGTCGCGGTCCTGCCGGTACCGGAGGACCCGGAGCTGCTTCCACGCGATGGACCTGCGCTAGAGCTACCACCGGTAGTGCGCACGCCCCCGGAACTCGTGCTGCTGCCACCGGTCCGTCTGTATCCCCGGCCGTTGACCACGCTGCCGCGATCCGGCTGGACGCGATTTATCGTGACCGGCGTGTAGTAGCCGCCGCCATAGCCATACCCGTAGCCGTAGCGGTTGCCGTAGAGCCCGCCGCCGAAGGAGTTGAACGGGCTGTACCCATACGAGCCGTAGTAGAACGGGTCCCAGAAAAAGGAGCGAGCGCCAAAGGCATAGCGCGGGGAGTTGCCATACGTGTAGCCGTCCCCTACGCGAGTACCACGAAGTCTCCCTTCACGCGTGCGGGCGTCCGCACCGGCATCGATCTGAAACGTCTCGGGGTGGCTGACCGCGACGACCACATCGATGATGCTCTCCTCGATTCCGTCGTCAGCGAGCTCGATCAGGGCGTCCGCGTCAATGTCAAAGCGCTCGCCACGTCCCGCGACCCATGCCTCGACGGCCTTGCTCTCAACTTTCTGCGCGGCCTCACGGACCTCGCGCAAGGTGATGCGTCGGGACGCCGACATACGAGCTGAGCGCACCGCCATACCGAGGTTCCGAGTAGCGTCGTCGACACCCGCCTCCGCCATGCGCGCCGGACCGACCAGCCGGTACTCCTGCACCCAGGCAACCTGTTCTCCGCCGACATCCATCGAGCGCACGTCGAGCCACTGTGTGGGTGCGGTCAGGGACATCACACCGGAAGAGGCCCTAGGCTCGCCTCCACCGCAGGCGAATTCGGAACGCGTGAACACGCGGCGGCCATCGGCCGAGAATTCCGCTGCCTCCCAGCCCTCGCAACCCTCCATGTTCCTGGGCCGCTGCTCGGCGTTCGCGACCATGATGTCGCTGGTCGTGATCTCGCCCTCGACGACCGTGAACAACTCGACACCGTTGTCGGCCGGGCGAACGCAGAGGAGCCCCGACTCGGCCACCTCACCGGTCGGTTCCCAGCACCCTAGGAAGGCCATCCAACGACCATCCACATCTTGCGCGGTCAGCGGGGCCATGGTCAGCGCAGCCGCCAGCAATGCGGCCGAAAGAACGCCCATACCGTAGCGATGTGCTTTCATCATGCTCGTCCCTTCCGGTTAAAACCGGGCCGAAATTCCGACTGTGAACTGAAAGCCGGAGAGGTCCACATCATCGAACCCTTCAAAGAATCTCTCATTTACACCCGCGTCCGCCCAGAGGTAGCGACCCTCACCCGTGAGGAACACCCGCTTGTTGATCGAAAAGTCGAGCCCGGCGAGCGAGTGCACCTGAACGCCCGTACCGCTCGACTCGAATCGTGAAGCGAAGATGTCGAGCGTCTCGAAGTCGATCCAATCGCCGACCTGATCGAATTTGTAGTACGTGAAGCCGAATCCACCACCGACATACACGTTGACGGTGCTCGGTACCCATGCGAACCGACCGATGCTGCGTCCCCGGTCGGTCAGATAGTACTTCGCGCTGAGCGTGAGCGGGGTGGTCGAGAAATCGGTGACCTGTTCGATCGCCAGGCTGTCGTTGCCGACGACTTCGACAAAGTCGCGGAACTCGGACCGAGTGCTCGAGCCCGCGTAGCCGACGCCGATCGCCAGGTCCAGCCGACTGGACAGTCGGACCGCGAGCTCTCCACCATAGTAGCCACCGGCGAAGTCACCGCTCTCGATCGTGAGTTGATCTCGAGTGTGCGCGAAGAGATCGCTTCCTACGTTCGGCAGAGCGTAGCCCATACGGAACCCGACCGTTACCACAGGCACCTTGAACAGGAAGCCGTCACCCCCCTGGGCTGCAACGTCTCCAGGGCGAATCACCGCGAAGAGTCCCGCCACCAGGAGCGCCTGTATCGTGAGCGTTCGCCGCGTCAGAGTCATGCTGGATCTCTCCTGTCCCACCAGGGTTCCGTCCTACCATCGCTCGGAGCAATCCTCATGCCATGATTGATGGCGACAAAACCGATGTAAATCAACGATTTTCTTGCACCGCCTAAGTGCCCGCTCCACCTGTCGGGACACCCGCGTCCCACGGGATGGACAATGCCGTCCCTCGTACCGCCCCTGCAGCCTGCTAGGCCCGAGCCACCACGACGTCGCGTTCCACCCGCGCCGCGGCACGACTAGCCTTTCCCCGCTCCAGCACATGATACGCGGCCGGAGTAATGGTCAGTACAAAAAGAGTCGACGACAGAAGGCCACCGATCAACACAAGCGCTAGTGCGTCCCAGATGTTCGAGCCTGTCCCTTCGCCGAAAAGCACGAGCGGAAGCAGCCCCAGAACGGTCGTCGCGGTGGTCATGAGAATCGGCCGGACTCGCTCGAGGGTGCCCTTGACGATGGCGTCAGGCAGCGGGAGGCCCGGCTCCCTCGATCGCACGCCGTTCACGTGATCCACGAGTAGAATCGCGTTGTTCACGACGATGCCGAACATCATGATCACGCCGACGTACGCTTCCCTCGTGAAGGACGCCTCCGAGTAGAAGAAGATCAGGTAGACACCGATCAGCGCCATCGGGACGGTGAGGATCACGCACAGCGGCTGCAGAAGCGACTCGAAGAGCGCAGCTGTGACCATGTACACGAGCAATAGCGCGAGTGTGATCACCAGCCAGATCTGCGTGCGCTCCTCCTGCCGGATCGAGAACCCGGTGTTGCCCTTCTGCACCGTGTAGCCGGGAGGCACTACGGTGGCTTCGATGATGCTCTCGTGCACCAAGTCCCCGAGTTTCTGCGGTCCGCGGAACTCGTAGGCGACGGTGCGCTCGTACTGCTGGTCTTCGCGACGAATACGTGCGAGCACGTCACGGGGCTCGATGCTCATGACGTCGCCCAGGCGGATGCGGCGACCACCGGGTGTATCGATCAGGGTCTCTTTCAGCGCGAGCACATCCATGTCGACATTGTCCTCGAGCTTGACCTGATACTGCACCTCTTCGCCGCCGAGCTTCACCGTGCCGAGCTGCGCACTCCCACCCACGGCCTGGTTCATCCTCACCACGAGCTGTTCCACCGTAAGGTCATGCTGCGCCAGGCGGTTACGATCGACACGCACCACGAACTCCGACGCCTTGTCACGGTTGAACCGGTTCGAGCTCGAGTTGGTGTCCACCTCTTGAACCCGACTCATGCGCTCGAGCTTTGCGCCGAGTGATTCGGCGATGTCCCTCACCTGCTCATAGTTGTAGCCCAACACCTGAATCCCGTAGTTGGGCGCGCTGCCACCTCCCCCGTAGAACGACGGACCGAAGCCGTACACGCGCACGTCCGCCCCCGTGAAGGTGTGGCTATACGCCACCATCTGCTCCTTGATGGCGACCGGGATCTGCGTGTTCTCGATGGAGTCGGGGAAGGTGATCTCCATGCGACCGCGCTGGGCACGCACGTCGGCCGTGTATTGCTCGACCTCGGGGATCTGCGCCACGCGGTCCTCGAAGTAGCGCACGAGCTGGTCGGTACGCTCGAGGTTGGAGCCTCGCGGAAGCGTAATGTTCACCTGAATGTACGTGCGCGAGCCAAAGCCCCCTCCCCATAGGGCCCATGTGTTCACATAGGTGTTGAAGAGGTGGTAGGAGCCCCCGAAGCACATCACCACCACTGACATCGCGAACCACGGCCGGCGCACGGTGAACGAGACTACGTCGGAGTAGAAGCGCACGTAGAGCGGCTGCCGGGCCTCGACTCCGCGCTTCGGAGTGCCGCGCCCCGTCTGTAGAAAGCGGGCAGACAGCGCGGGTATGAACGAGAACGCCACGAAGATCGACGCGATCAGTGTCAGCGCGACCACGATTGCGAGCGGCACGTAGTAGACACGGAGCTCACCCTGCAGGTACAGGAAGGGCACGAAGACGATCAGCGTTGTGGCCGTGGACGCCAGAATGGGCAACACCACTTCGCGCGCGCCGCCCTCCGCGGCGGAGAACGCCTCCTCACCTCGCTGCCACCTCCGGTACACGTTCTCCAGGACTACGATTGAATTGTCCACGATGAGGCCGAAGCCCATCGCGAGGCCCATCAAGGTGAGCAAGTTCAGCGTCAGGCCGCCAAAGTAGATCAGGTTGAGCGCGATCAGGACGCTGAATGCGATCGTCGCAAAAATGAGCGCAGCCGAACGGAAGGACCGCAGGAAACCCAGCAAGACCACGAAGATCACGATCGCGCTGAAGCCTGCGCGCCTACGCAGGTCCGTCAGCTGTCGCTCGATGTCCTCACTCTCGTCGTAGACGAGGTCGAACTCGGTGCCGAAGGGGCTCAGGCGCTCCAACTGCGCGAGACGCGCCTTCACCGCGTCGGCGACGCGCACGGTATTCACACCGACGCCTTTCACGATCGTGAAGCCCACCGACGGCCGGCCAGCGATGCGTGAATACGACTGCGCCTCCTCGTAGGTATCGTGCACCGACGCGACGTCCGATACGCGCACCGGTGTGCCGCCCACCGCCGTGATCACCGCGGTGCGAACATCATCCGCATTCGCAGGCCGATTCACGATGGTGATGGCCAGCTCGTCGTCACCCTGACGGATCGCCCCCGCCTCGCGCACGAGATCGAGGTCGCGGATGCTCTGACCCACGTCGCGCGGGTCCAGCCCCAGCGCCGCGATCTTCGCCTCGTCGAGGTTGACCTCCAGCCGGCGATCCCGTCCGCCGAAGACCTGTACCAGCGCCACGCCGTTGACTTGGCCGAGCTCGTCCTGCACGACGTCTTCCAGGTGTTGGCGAAGCGCTTCACGGGTGTAGGGTCCCGTGAAGGTGTAGTACAGGAATGGTTGACTTTGCTGCTGAAACTCCTCGGGCACGTACTGACTCACCTGAACCCTGTCGACGCCGGGGGGCAGCTCCTCCTCCAACGTTGCGAGACGCTCTGAGAGATCGAGGCGAGCGAAGTCCATGTCGGTATCGCGGTCGAATTCGATGCGGATCTCGGCGGTGCCCAAGCCCTGCTGTTCGAACGACTCGGAGACGATCTTCTCGACGCCTGAGATCTGCTGGATCGTGGCCTCGAGCGGCGCTGTGAGGAACGCTTCCAGCGTCTCGGGCGACGCGCCTCGCCATGTGCCGGTAACCGTGAGCTGCGGAAGTTGAGTATCCGGAAGCATCTCGACGGGAATGTTCTGCCACGCGCGTAGGCCGAGCAGTGCCACGGCCGTGTACGTCATCGCCACCGCCACAGGCCTTCGCAGGCTCATCCGGATCATGAGCTAAACCC
The DNA here is from genome assembly GCA_015664885.1 of Gemmatimonadota bacterium. Lineage (GTDB taxonomy): Bacteria > Gemmatimonadota > Gemmatimonadetes > Longimicrobiales > Gaopeijiaceae > UBA1138. The sequence goes on along the minus strand of DQPL01000039.1, from coordinate 24,215 downwards.
CGACGTCAAACGAAGGCGAGCGAATTCGACGGTCTGGTACACCACCGGCACCACGACCAGCGTGAGCGCGGTGGCGACCACGAGGCCACCGATGACGGCAATGGCCAGCGGCGCCCTCAGGTCCGAGCCGCGGCCGATGCCCAGCGCCATCGGGGTCAGACCCAGCACGGTTGTCACCGTGGTCATGATGATCGGGCGCAGGCGCACCCGGCCGGCTTCGAGGATCGCTGCCCGCAGATCCAGCCCGCGCGTCTTGGCCAGGTTGATGAAATCGACCTTCACGATGGCATCGTTAACCACGATTCCGACAAGGATTACGCCTCCGATCAAGCTCATGGTATTGAGTCCCTGCCTCGTGGCAATCAACGCGAGCACGGCGCCGACCAGCGCGAGCGGAACCGATATCAGGATCGTAAACGGGTGCACGAACGACTCGAACTGAGCGGCCAGAATCATGTATACCAGGATCAGCGCGAGTCCGAACGCGAACGCCAGGTCCCTGAAGGAACGGCGCATCTCTTCGTTTTCGCCGCCCACTTCCCAGCGCACGTCCCTCGACGGCACGATTGTCGCGAGCGAAGCCTCGATCTGCCCGATCGCCTGGTCGAGTCCGCCGTCCACGACGTCCGCGTAAACTGGGATAACGCGAGCCTGTTCTTCGCGACGGACTTGTGCGGGCCCCAGAGCCTCCCGCACATGTACGAGCTCGCGAATCGGAACCCCTTGGACACGCAGCCCGTCGAGCGTCGCGCGCGAATACCGCAGAGCATCCGGATAGCGCACGACGATGTCGATCTTGCGGTCGAAGTCCACGAACTCTGTGGCGATGTCCCCCCGCATGGCTCGGTCGATCGTGCCCGCCACGAGCTGCGGATCGATGCCGTAGCTCGCGCACGCGGCACGGTCGATTTCGATCTGGACTTCCGGCTGCCCGAGCCCGGTCCCGATACGAACATTGCCCACACCGCTCAGCTCACTGAGAAGCGCCTGCACGCGTTCGGCTACCACGTAGGCGGCGTCCAGATCTTCGCTGCGAATCCGCACCGCGATATCCGCCTCGGATCCACCCAGCAGAGTCCCCAGCGCGGTGGCTTGGCCCGTCTGCACGGACAGTGCCCCAGGCGGGAAGGTCGACGCCAATGCCCGCATGCGGTCGGCCACGGGAGCGCTCGCCACGCCGTCGCGCACGCGCACCTGGAAGGTCGCCGTGTGAAGTCCAGAAGCCTCTTCCCCGGCCGCGTAGGCGCGCACATCGCGCCCGACATTACTGAACACCGCCTCGATGTCCGGATCCGCCAATGCCGCCGACTCCACCAGCGTTGCGGCCTCGAGCGTGGCGTCGAGCGCGGTCCCTTCGTCCAACTCCAGTCGGATGTTGAAGGCACCCTGATCCACGTCGGGCAGAAGGTCTCGCTGGAGCGTGAGGCCGAGGGTCAACGTGACCGCCAGCGCGGCTCCCGAGCTTACGAGCACCCGACCTGAATGATCCAGAGACCATTCCAGGACGCGGTGATACCATGCTGAAAAACCGTCGAAGAGGCGGTCGAACAGGCGTAGCGTGGGGCCGAACACGACGCCCAGGAACCGGGCGATGCCGACGCCCCAGAAGCGCAAGAGCGCTGTTGCCAATCGCGCGCCGCCGCTGATGAGACGGAACGGAGCGAACCAGATGCCCTTGAGGACCCAGAGCGTGATCCGCAAGAAGCCGGATGGCCGCTCGACCGCAACCCGTTCCAAGCTCGTACGCTCCTCACGGCCACCCGCGAAGCGTGCCGCCAGAGACGGTAGGAGCGTTAGGGCCACCAGCAAAGAAGCCAGCAGTGAGAACGTGACCGCGAGTGAAAGATCCTTGAACAGCTCGCCCGCCACGCCCTCGACATAGATGATGGGACCGAAGACTGATATCGTGGTCAGCGTGGACGCCGTGATCGCCGCTTGCACCTCTTCGGCACCCGCTGCCGCCGCCGCGACCGGATCCTTCCCGAGCTCTTCGCGATGCCGGAAAATATTCTCGAGCACGACGATGGAATTGTCGACCAACATGCCGACGCCGAGTGCGAGCCCACCGAGGCTCATGATGTTCAGACTCACGCCGGCGGCATCCATGAGCGCGAACGTGCCCACTACTGAAATGGGGATCGCGAGCGCGATCGCTACCGGGTACCTGGGATCCCTCAGGAAAAGAAAGAGAACCAGGAACGCGAGCACGCCTCCGAAGACGAGCGCCTGGAAGACGTTGGTGATCGAGTCGGCGATGAAGCCGGCCTGGTCGTCCGCCACGTCGATGTGCATGGCCGGATACTCGTCGTGCAACTGCTCGAGCACATCTTCCACGGCCCGGGCAACGGTCACCGTGTTGGCGCCAGATTCCTTGAAGACGAGCAGGCCGACAGATTCCTCTCCGGCGTAGCGCGCGATCGTCTCCCGCTCCGCGAAGCCATCGACTACCCGCGCCACGTCGCGCAAACGAATCACCCTGTAGCCTTCGCTGGTGGCGCCGCCACCGATCGCCTGACGGGCGACCACCACGTCCGCGATCTCTTCGACAGTCTGGAATTCGCCCAAGGTGCGCAGCGGGTAGCGATACCGGCCCTGTAGGATGGTGCCGCCCGGTGCGCTGACGTTGGCAGCGTCCAGCGCCTGCGAGATCTCCTGGATCGTCAGCCCGTAGGAGTCGAGAAGCCCGGGATCGACCTCGACTTGGATCTCGCGATCGAGTCCCCCGGTGACAGCCGCCTCGGCGACCCCGTCGAGTTGCTCGAGCCGACGCCGGAATACCGTCTCCGCGAGCTCCTTGGTCTGCCAGAGATCGATGCCGCCTGAGACCGACAAGGTCATGATGGGATCGGACTCGGGATCCACCCGCAGAATCGCTGGCCGTGAGGCGCTCTCGGGCAGCGACTCGCGCACGTTGTCCATGCGCTCACGCACATTGAGCATGGCGAAGTCCATGTCCGTGCCCCACGCGAAGCGCAGCGTGACCAGGCTCACGCCTTCGCGCGATACCGAGGTCACCCGCTCCACCCCTGGCGCGGCCGCCGCCTGCCCCTCGATGCGTTCCGTGACGAGGCGTTCCACCTCGGCGGGCGCGACGTCAGGGTACGACGTGTAGATCACCAAACGTGGGTAGCTCACATCAGGCAGCAAGTCGATCGGCAACCTCACATAGGAGATGCCGCCCAGCAAGATAATCGCCAAGAACAGCATCCACACCGCAACGGGCTTCTTGGTCGACGCGCCGGGTATGGACACTGGTCAGCTCCCTCCCGAGGCGGATGCACTAGGCGGCGGACTCCCGCCTCGAACGCGGACGCCTATCGCCTCCTCGAGGCTCAGCAGAGCGTCGACGAAGCTATGGCGCGCCGTGATTACTTGGCGTCGAGTCGTCGCTTCGGAGTCGAAGCTCGCGCGCAGATCCTCGAAGGTGCGGGCGCTGATGCGGTACTCCTCACGTGCGAGCCGCAAAGCCTCCTGCGCGATCTCCGATGAGCGTCCCGCAAGACGAAGCGACTCGTATTGATTCGAGATCTCCAGCACGGCGCTGCGAACCGTCTCTTCGATGCGCAACCTGGCCTCGCGTTCCGCTTCACGGTCGTTGTCGAGTTGGACCGCAGCCTGCTCCATTCCCTGACGGTTCTGGAAGTAGTTGTTGAACATCGGGATGGAGAAATTCACGCGGAATTGCGCGTCCAGCGGCTCGCTGATGCCGACGTCGAAGACGGACCCCGTCCGGGGTGCCTGAGATCGCCGATAAATGTCGACACCCACCGACACAGAGGGCCACCAAGAGTTCTGGGTCTCCTGCACTCCGAGCGTGGCCGACTGTACCGATAATCTCGATTGCCGGAGCTCGGGATTCACGACCAGCGCCGAGGCGACCAACTCCTCGACATCGAGAACGGACGGGTCGAAAATCGGCAGTTCCTCATCAGCCAGAGACAGCGACACGAGTTCCTCACGGCCGAGCTGCGTGCGCAGGGCGAGCACCGCTTGCTCGTACGCCGCTCGCTGCTGCCGAAGCGTGAGCAACTGTTGCTCCACCGCGAGCTCCGCGTTTAGCACGTCGACGCGTGTGCGCAGAGCCAGGGAAAACAGTCGCTCGGCAACGGTCATGTCGATCCGCCGCGCCTCGACCAACTCCTCTTCGGCGAACATGAGATCGCGTTGCTCGAGCGCGTCCATGTACAGCCGCTGGATCTGGACCTGGAGCCCCGTAAGCGCCCGGACCACGCTGAGATCCCGGTCCTCGTTTGTGATGGACTGCCTACGGTGCGCCTGGAATAGCGACCGACCGCGCATGTTCCAGTTGAGGGACATCGCCTGGGTAGTCGTGGAGAAGTAGTTCCAGTCGGCGGAGGGGTTGGCGATCGGATTGCCGAAGTTGTCGAAGCCGATGCGCTGCAGGTTGCCGCGGAACCCGGTATCGAAGAGGGACAGGTTCACCCGTGGCAATAGCTCATCGAACCAGGTCGAGCGCATCTCGATGCCGTTCAGCAGTGCGTTGTTGTTCGCCTGCCGGTACGTGGGGTTGTTGCCCTCCGCGATGCCCAGCGCTCTCGCCAGCGTCAGCTGCACCGAATCCGCTGATTGAGCGGCAAGCCCGGGGGCAACGGTCCCGAGGGCGATGAGTACACCCGCCGTGGACTTCAATCTCATCGGCTCGGCCTCCCGCCCTCGGCTTCTACATTCTCGACGAGCCGCACAGGAGTGTCGTGCGCCAAATAGTGGTGGCCGTCGATGAGCACGACTTCGCCGGGCGCGACCATGCCCTGCTCGAGACCCTCCCTGAGGATCTCAACGTGAGTCTCGTTCTCGCGGCCTGTGTTGACGTAACGCCACTCGGCCACGCCCGTGTTTCCGCTCGGCTCATAGACGAAGAGCATCGTGCGTCGGACGCCCTGCCCGCGCTCCAAAATGGCCGAGCGCGGAACCAATACGCGATCCGGCAATGCCTCCGCGTCCAACGAAACTTCGGCGTACATTCCCGGCTTGATGCGGTGCTCGCGATTGGGAAGTAGCACGGTCACGCGCCCCGTGCGGCTGTCCGGATCGACGACCGGATTGATCGTCTCGATGGAGCCGATGAAGGTCTCGCCGGGATAAGCCGCGAAGCGGACCTCGGTGCGCCGCCCTTCGGACAGGAATCCGAGCTCTGCTTCGAGAACCTGAACTTCGACCTTGATCGGGTCGAGATCGACGACGGTAAGCAGCTCCGTCCCCACGCTCACGTACTGACCTTCCACTACGCGGATGTCCGCGATCCTCGCACCGAACGGCGCTACGATGCGAGAGCGCTCCAGCTCCAGCTCGGCCCGGCGAAGCGCCACGTTGCGTTGGTCAAGACCGCTACGCGTGCGTGCGATGCGCTCGCGCTCGGCGCGGATTGCCAGGTCCTCGATTTCGTCATCGAACAGGACGAGCTGACGGTAGTCGGTCTCCGCGGCGAGTAGGTCGGCGCGCGCCTGGTCAACGCCCAGAGCGTACTCTGTGCTATCGAGTCGCACCAAGGGCGTGCCGTTGGCAACGCGCTGGTTCTCCCGGATCGGGAGTGCCTGCACGATGCCGGCGACCTGGGCCGTCAGAGTCGTCCTGCGAAACGCTTCCGCCTGCCCGGCCGCGCCCACGCGAATCCAGAGCGTGTCCAGCATGACCTCGGCGCCACCTACCGGCTGTGGCATATTGGCGGAAAACTGGCTGCCGCTGGAAGTCTCAGGCAGCTCGACTTCACTGCCCTCTGCGACTGTGCCGGCCTCCGCCTCCTGAGAGAATCCGCCAAGGCGCCACCAAACTCCGGCGCCGAGGACAGCGAGGACAAGCACCACTGTGGCCAAGCTCAGTGTGCGTCTGGAAAAGCTCATGTTACGTCCTCGACGTGCGGGATTTTCGATTCATAAGGTGGGTCATCCGTCAGACCATCCGTGAAAGATCGCTCATAGGACGCACAAGCCTGAGGAGACCGTTGCACCCACAGTTGTAGACGATCCTTCCGGTGCGCCAAGACAGGCTCTTACTCCTCGCTCGCGGTCCCCGCTGCTACACGAGGCGCGTACGTTCTCTTCACGTAATCGGACAGGATCTGTTTGAACTCGTCCACGAGTCCGTCGCCCTTGAGCGTCGTAGAGTGTTCCCCGTCGATGTAGACGGGCGCCTTGGGATCCTCGAAGGTACCCGGCAACGAGATCCCAATATTGGCGTGCTTCGATTCACCGGGTCCGTTCACCACACAGCCCATCACCGCGACGTCCATTTCCTCGACGCCCGGATACTGGGCACGCCACTCGGGCATCATGTCCCGGATGTAGTCAGTGATGTCCTGCGCCATCTTCTGGAAAAACGTGCTCGTGGTGCGGCCACACCCGGGGCAGGACGTCACCTGGGGCTCGAAGTGACGGATGCCCAGAGACTGGAGCACCTGTTGAGCTACGCGCACCTCTTCGGCGCGGTCGCCTCCCGGAGCAGGCGTCAGCGACACACGAATGGTGTCGCCAATCCCATCCAGCAGGATGGGAGCCAGACCGGCGGTTGTGGCCACGATTCCCTTGATGCCCAGACCCGCCTCGGTCAGGCCGACGTGCAGCGGATAGTCGCCTCGCCGCGCGAGCATCCGGTACACCGCGATGAGATCGCGAACCGTGGAGACCTTCGCCGAGATCACGATGCGGTCGTGGCCCAGCCCCGTCTCTTCCGCCAGCGCCGCCGAGCGCAGCGCGCTTTCGACCATGGCCTCGAGCAGCACTTCCCGAGCCTCCTTGGGGGCCTCCTCCAGCGCGTTCGCGTCCATGAGCTCGGTGAGCAACCGTTGGTCCAGCGATCCCCAGTTCACACCGATGCGCACGGGCTTGTCGTGCTCGATCGCGACTTTGATGATCTGGGTGAAGTTCTCGTCACGGCGCTTGGTCCCGACGTTCCCGGGATTGATTCTCAGCTTCGCCAGCGCCTCCGCGGCCTTCGGATACTTGGTGAGCAGCAGGTGGCCGTTGTAGTGGAAGTCGCCCACGATCGGAGTCGAGTAGCCGTCGCCGCGCAGTCGGCTCACGATCTCGGGCACCGCCTGCGCGGCCTCGTCATTGTTGACCGTCACGCGCACCAACTGACTTCCGGCGTCGGCGAGAAGCCTGATCTGATCGACCGTGGAGTGAACGTCGGCTGTGTCGGTATTTGTCATCGACTGGACGACCACTGGCGCACCTCCACCGATGGCCACGCCTGCGACGTCGACCGAGACCGTTTCTCTACGTGTTACGGCGATCACGAAGACCTCATGGGGTCGGCCCGAAACGGGCAGTCAGCGTCACACCGAGCGCGCCAAACCCGGCGACGAAAAGGATGAGCCCGCCCGTGGCCTTCCAGCGATAGACCTGAGTGAGCTCGTCCTGGCTCTTTGTAGAAGGGATGAACGGATGGTCCTCCTCCGACTTCATCAAGACATCGACGTCGGGCTTCATTGCCGCCTTGGCGACGTGGTCTTCCACGATCGCCTCGGCTTCCCTGCGCGCGTGGTCCCACTCCTCCATGTCCACGCGCCCGTCACCGTCAGAGTCGAAACGTTCGACCAGTTCTTCGTGACCGTGTGCTTGAGGCGAACGAGGTTGTTGTAGATCGTCGCGAAATAAACGCTCAGGACAGCGAGTAAGGCGAGTAGTACGTATCCGGTGATCCCCATGCTCCTAGTCCCCCTTAGTGTACAACTTGACGTGTCTGCGGCGAGTCCGGTATACCTCTCGTAGCGTTCTCCCCCTGGCCCAGGATTCCAGGCTTATGGATCGGAAGTGGGTATACCTGTTCACGGAGCTCGAAGCAGCAGAAGCCTCCGCCGGTGACTGGGAGGCAGTGCGCGGGCTGCTCGGCGGCAAGGGAGCGAATCTGGCAGAGATGACGCGGATTCAGGTCCCGGTCTCTCCAGGCTTCACCGTGACGACCGAAGCGTGCATCGCATACCTCGGTGTCGAGGGCGAATTCCCTGCGGATATCTGGGAACAACAGATCGAGGCCCTGCAGCGCATCGAGGCGACCACGGAAAAGGAGTTTGGCAACCCGGCGAGACCGCTGCTCGTTTCGTGTCGGTCGGGCGCGAAATTCTCGATGCCTGGCATGATGGACACGATCCTGAACCTGGGATTGAACGACGAAGTCGCCCGTGGGATGGTCGAGCTCACCGGCGACGCACGCTTCGTATACGACGCGTACCGTCGATTGATTCAGATGTTCGGCACGGTGGTGCGCGGCATGCACATTGAAGTGTTCGAGCAGGTCATCGCGGCAAAGCGATTGGCCGCGGGAGTGTCCTCGGACTCTGACCTCGATGCAGAGGACTGGACCGCGCTCACGCAGCGGTTCAAGGACCTGGTCAGGACTCACACCCACGCTCCCTTTCCACAGGATCCGCTGGAACAGCTGCGCGCGGCGACCGAAGCGGTGTTCGAATCCTGGAATAGGAAGCGCGCCGTAGACTATCGCAACGCATCTGGGATCCCGCACGACATCGGTACGGCGGTGAACATCCAGACGATGGTCTTCGGCAACATGGGGGAGACCTCGGGCACGGGGGTCGTGATGAGCCGAAACCCGTCTACGGGGGAGCCGGGCTTGGCAGGGGACTTTTTGGTGAACGCGCAGGGAGAAGACGTGGTGGCCGGGACTCGGAAGACCCTGGACATCAGCGCGATGGCAGAACGCTTCCCAGAGGCCTATCAGCAGCTCTGTGAGATCGCGGACAAGCTCGAGCTTCACTACCGAAACATGCAGGACCTCGAGTTCACCATCGAGCACGGAACGCTGTGGCTGCTCCAGACGCGGAACGGCAAGCGCACTGCCCAAGCGGAGGTTCGCATCGCCGTCGACATGGTCGACGAGGGGCTGCTCGGGCGAGAGGAGGCCGTGCTGCGGGTGAGCCCCGAGCAAGTGGACTTCTTCCTGCATCCTCAGTTCGATGAGGACGCGAGGAGCGAGGCGCAGCTGATCGCGTCGGGTCTGAACGTGTCGCCCGGAGCCGCGGTAGGCATCGTGGCGTTCGACGCGGACACGGCAGAGAGATGGGCCCGGGAGGACGGGAAAGCGGTGATCATGGTCCGACCGGAGACCAGGCCCGACGACGTTCACGGAATGCTCGCGGCGCAGGGCATCATTACCAGCCGGGGAGGACGGACCAGCCACGCTGCGCTAGTCGCGCGCCAGTTCGGCAAGCCGGCCGTCGTGGGAGTAGAGTCGCTCGAGATCGATTTGGTCGATCGTGAAGCGCGCATGGGAGACATCACGATCCGCGAAGGCACCGAGATCTCGATCGATGGCATGCTCGGAGAAGTCTATCTCGGTGCGCTACCGACCGTCGTTCCGGACGTACAGGACTCTTGGCTCACCCAGCTACTGGGCTGGGCGGACGAGTTCAGGACGCTCGAAGTTTGGGCGAATGCGGACTATCCCGATGATGCCCGCCGTGCCCGTGCCCTAGGAGCACAGGGCATCGGGCTGTGCCGCACAGAGCACATGTTCTTCGAGGAGGATCGGCTCCCGGTCATGCGGGAAATGATCATGGCCCGCAACCACTTGGAGCGCGACGAGGCCCTCGACAAGCTACTGCCCCTGCAGCGCAATGACTTCGAAGGGCTCTTCCGGGCGATGGACGGCCTGCCGGTCGTGGTTCGTCTGCTGGACCCGCCGCTGCACGAATTCCTGCCCGACCACCAGGAGCTGCTGCACGAGTTGGCCGATCTCAAGCTCAGACTCCAACACCTGGCCACACTCCAGGAGATCGACGACACGCTCGATGAGATCCGTGCGAAGCAGGACTTCCTCGAGCGGACAGAGACGCTCCTGGAAACGAATCCGATGTTGGGCACGAGGGGCGTCCGTCTAGGCATGCTGCTGCCGGAACTTACGCGCATGCAGACGCGCGCTCTCTTTCAGGCGGCGACGCAGTGCATGCGGGAAGGCGTTGACGTGAAGGTAGAGGTCATGATCCCCTTGATCTCTCACGTGAACGAGTTTCGCCAGCAGCGTCGCCTGGTCGAAACCGAGGCTCGTGAAGTGATGGATGAAGAGGGACAGGAGGTCCCGTACAAGATCGGCACCATGATCGAGATCCCGCGCGCCGCCCTTACCGCCGACGAAATCGCCTCGACCGCCGAGTTCTTCTCGTTCGGAACCAACGACCTCACCCAGACCGTGTTCGGTATCTCACGGGACGATGCCGAGTCCGGCTTTCTCGTGCACTATATGGAGCACGACGTGCTGCCCGCGAACCCGTTCGCGACCCTCGACATTCCCGGTGTGGGCAAGATCATGCGCATGGCGGTCGAGCTCGGGCGTGGCGTTCGACCTGACCTGATGATCGGGATCTGCGGCGAGCACGGTGGCGACCCCAAGTCGGTCGAGTTCTGCCACGAGATGGGCCTCGACTACGTGAGTTGCTCTCCATTCCGCATCCCGATCGCCCGCTTCGCGGCCGCGCAGGCGGCCGTTCAGGAAGCGGGCTGGCGTCCTATGCCGGCCGCTCCGAGGGACGAGTTCCGCAGGGAGGAGGCTGCGGCACCCGTGCCAACAGAAGAGGAGGCCGCGGTTTCCCATTAGGGCCACGAGCGACTTTGAGGAGGGAGCTTGGCTATGTCTTCGAGAGCACGGCTCGTAGGCCTCGCGCTCGCTCTGTGGGTGACGCCTGCGCTCGCTCAGGCGGTGCCGTCCGAGCGGCAAGCCCGGCCCGAACAACCCGGGATCTCGGTATCGTGGGTGGAATCACCGATCACCGACGTTCTGCTCGCCTTCTCGACCTTCTCGGGCAAATCGAGGGTGCAGGGCCGGGACGTCGCGGGGATCGTCACCGCCGAGATCAATGACCAGCCGTGGGATTCCGCGCTGCGTGCGATTCTATCGGCGCAGGGCCTCGTCGCCGTCGAAGACGAGTACGGGATCATTCGCGTCAGCAACCTCGCGGCGCTGAACGCGCTGGAGGCCGTGCAACCCATCGTGACGAGGATCTACCGAATCTCCTTCTCGCGGGCGGCCGAACTGCAAGCAACGATCGCCCCCCTGCTCTCCCCACGTGGCAGTATCAGCGCCGCGGCGAGTACCAACTAGCTGATCGTCGCTGATATCCCGCGCGTGCAACGCGCGGTCGCGAGGCTGCTGGGGGGGGGTTCGAGCAGTAGGGGAAGGCAAGGTCGCGCCTACTCGGCCCGCGCCGGAGGCCAAGCAGTCCAAAGATTTCGCCTGGTGCCACGGTGAAGGAAACACGGGACACGGCTGGGGCAGTGGCGCCGGGAGGTGTGTAGGTGAGGTCTCGGACTTCGATTATGGCGGGTCGGCGGCTGGCTCTGGGGTGACTGGCAGGGCTTCTCGATTAGGAGTCGCATGCCGAGCCGCCTCGGTTCAGAGAGCCTCGAGCGCCTCTCGTACCGCGTCAGGCAACCGCGTCTTCTTTCCCGCGTTGTAGTCGAAGCACACGATGCGTCCCTCGCCTTTGGCCACCACCGCACCCAACTGGTCACTCACGATGCGGTACACGACGGTGAAGCGATCCTCGGCCAGTTCGGTGACGCCCACGCCCACCTCCATGGTGTCGGGGAACCCGACCGGCAGGCGAAATACGCAGCTCGCTCGCGCCAAAATCGGCCCAACGCCATCCGCGCGCCTCTCTCCGAGCCAGCCGACTCGCCTGAACAATGCCACGCGCCCGGTCTCGAACCAGCGGAAATAAACGGTGTTGTTGACGTGCTGGAGCGCGTCGAGGTCCCCCCAAGCCACGGGGACTGTGACGTGCACCGGCAGGTCCGACAGCAAGGTGGAGTGGGGGGGCGAGTTGGTCACCGGGAGAGTCGTACGGCCGCAAAGGCATCAGCGCCAGCGAAGGGCGCACCGCAGCACATATTTATGCAGGCATTCGTGACGCGGGAGCGAGAGGACGGTTGCGCGACCTATCCGATTGTGGAGGAAGCGTTTGCAGGGGTCGCATCCTCGCGTCAACACTGACAAATTAGGCTCCCGTAAGGCACCAGGCTCAAAGAGCCGACTGGACACCGAATGAGCCCTCTGACACGAACGTCTCCGCACCGGACTGGTGGACCCAGCCAGGCGACCGGACCTGTCGAGCCGACTGCCGCCGTGCTGGGCGCTTGGTCGGGGCACGTATCCGACGTGCTGCCCGGCGCGGACGCTCTGCGCGAGAGCATCGCGGACATTCGACGGCCGGTGTACGTGCTGGGCGGCGATGAAGTAGCTCAGCCGGGACTTCGGAGAGCGGTGGCCGTGCGAGGGGAGACACGTTTCGGGACCGATGTGCGACTCTACGAGGGCGACCGCGCCATCGTGGGCCACGCCGCACCTCTGCGCCTGGACAACCTCGGGGACCCAGAGTTTCGTAAAGCGCACGGGCTGAAGCTCGCCTGCGTGGCCGGCGCGATGGCCAACGGCATCGGATCCGCGGAAGTGGTCGAAGCCATGAGCCACGCGGGCATGCTGGGCATCTTCGGCGCCGCGGGCCTCCCGCTCAGGACTGTAGAAGCGGCCATCGACCGCCTGACGTCGTCCCTGGGTGGAGCGCCCTTCGGCTTCAACCTCATTCACAGTCCCAACGAGCCCGACGTCGAGCACGGCGTGGTCGACCTCTACTTGCGGCACGGTGTTCGCTTGGTGGAGGCTTCGGCATACATGCGCCTCACCCTTCCCCTCATTCGCTACCGGGTGAGCGGCATCTACCGCGATACCGACGGCAGAGTAGTGACCCCGAACCGGGTCATCGCCAAGGCCTCGCGGGTGGAGGTGGCGACCCGATTTTTCTCGCCGCCACCCGAGGCGTTCCTGCAGGAGCTCGTTGCCCGCGGGGACATCACGGAAACCCAGGCGCGCCTCGCGAGAGAGATCCCCGTCGCCCAGGACCTCACGGCCGAAGCCGATAGCGCTGGGCATACCGACAATCGGCCCGCGTTGGGCCTGCTGCCGACCATGATCGCTTTGCGCGACCGCATTCAGCGCGAATATGCCTACCCCGAGGCCTTGCGCGTGGGAGCCGCTGGCGGCATCGCGACCCCGCATGCCGCGGCAGCGGCATTCGCCATGGGCGCTACCTACGTCCTGTTGGGCTCCGTGAACCAAGCCTGCGTAGAAGCGGGAACGTCACCAGCGGTCCGAGAGATGCTGGCCGCCTCCGAGCAAGCAGACATCGCAATGGCGCCGGCCGCCGACATGTTCGAGATGGGCGTCAAGGTGCAGGTGCTCAAGCGCGGCACCATGTTCGCCATGCGGGGCGGTCGCCTGTACGAGCTCTACAGGGCCTACGACTCGATCGACGAAATCCCGGAGGATGAGCGCCAGAAGCTCGAAGAAACCGTCTTCAGGAAGAGCTTCGAAGAGGTTCTCGAGGACGTGCGCACGTACTTCCTCGAGCGCGACCCCACGCAATGGGAGCGTGCCCAGATCGACCCCAAGCACCGCATGGCGCTGGCGTTCCGCTGGTACCTCGGCCAAACTTCTATTTGGGCCAACACGGGCGAGCCGTCGAGAACCCTCGACTACCAGATTTGGTGCGGTCCCGCCATGGGTGCTTTCAATGCCTGGGTTCAGGATAGCTTCCTCGCGGAAGCGAGCAACCGGAGCGTGGTCACCGTCAGTCTGAATCTCCTTTACGGCGCCGCCGTATTGGGTCGGATACAGACGTTGCGCAGCCAGGGCTTGATTCTGAGCCCGGAAGAGCAGCAAGTGTTGCCGCGCACTCTGTCACAGCTGGAGATGCACCTGCCGTGAACAATCGACAGTCTCCTGAGCCACGCGAGCGGGACGTCCCGTTGGCCATCATCGGCATCTCCTGCATTTTCCCCGAGGCAGACGGCCTGGAAGCGTACTGGCACAACATCCGCAATGGCGTAGATGCCATCACGGACGTGCCCGATACGCACTGGTCACCGGACGACTATTTCAGCGCCGATCCCAAAGCGCCCGACATGACCTACGCGGCGCGGGGCGGGTTCCTGCCACCCGTCGATTTCAATCCACTGGACTTCGGCATCGCTCCGAACGCCCTGGAGGCGACCGATACCGCGCAGCTCCTGGCGCTCTATACGGCGCGCAAGGCACTCATCGACGCGGGTTACGGCCCTGATCGGGACTTCGATCGGGATCGCGTCAGTGTGCTGATGGGTGTTACTGGGACCCTGGAACTAACGATTTCCCTGGGTGCGCGCCTCGGACACCCGTTTTGGCGTAGGGCGTTGGCTGAATCTGGCGTCGACGGTGAAGTGGCGGAGGACGTGGTGCGCCGCATCTCGGACTCCTACGTCGAGTGGCAAGAGGCGTCGTTCCCAGGCCTTCTCGGCAATGTCGTCGCGGGCAGGATCGCGAACAGGCTGGACCTGGGTGGCACCAACTGCGTCGTGGACGCGGCTTGCGCCAGTTCGCTGAGTGCACTCCACCTAGCCGCCATGGAGCTCGCCGACGGCCGCTGCGACATGGCCATCACCGGCGGTGTCGACACGCTCAACGACATCTTCATGTACATGTGCTTCTCGAAGACGCCCGCGTTGAGCGCCACCGGCAATGCACGTCCCTTCGACCACGAAGGCGACGGCACCATCCTCGGTGAAGGAGTGGGCATCCTCGTCCTGAAGCGCTTGGACGACGCAGTCCACGACGGCGACCGCATCTACGCCGAGATCCGTGGTCTGGGCACATCGAGCGACGGCAAGGGCAACGCCATCTATGCGCCGAGTTCGTTGGGTCAAGCCAAGGCGCTGCGCCGGGCCTACCAGCGTGCCGGCACCACGCCCGATACCGTGCAACTCGTCGAGGCCCACGGTACCGGTACGGTCGCAGGAGACGCCGCCGAGTCCGAAGCCCTCACTGCGGTCTACCGTGAGAGCGGGGCGGAGGGCACGTGGTGTGCGCTCGGTTCGGTGAAGTCTCAGATTGGACACACCAAGGCCGCAGCGGGCGCCGCATCCCTGATCAAGGCAGCGATGGCGCTTCACCACAAAGTGCTGCCGCCCACGCTGAAGGTCGAAAAGCCGTTGGCGCAGCTCGCGCCGGGCGCCTCGCCCTTCTACGTGAACACGGACAAACGCCCTTGGCTCGCGCCCGACGGCCATCCTCGGCGAGCAGCGGTCAGTTCCTTCGGCTTCGGTGGCAGCAACTTTCACTGCGTACTGCAGGAGCACATCAGCGAGGGCAGCGCGAACGAGGAGACTGATTGGGACGGAGATGTGCAAATCGTTGCCTTCAGCGCACCTACGCAACACAACCTCAAGGAATGGTTGACACGTCTGGGTGAGGCTTCGCACTGGGACGCCGTTCGTGAGTTGGGCCAGATCTCCCGTAAGGCCTTCCGTGCAGATGACGCCGAGCGACTACTGCTCGTCGTCGAGAAGGGCCATACCGATGCGCCCGCTCTGGCAACTCGAGTCACCAGCCTGCTCGACGCCCACAAAGAGACGACGTGGTCCACGCCGGACGGCGTCTACTATGGTCGTGGCCCAGCGGCGGGCGATCTGGCGTTTCTCTTTCCCGGCCAAGGCTCTCAATACGTAGGCATGCTCCGCGACCTCGCGTGTCAGTTCCCGAGCATGCGCGCGTCCCTCGAGCTGGCCGACGCCGGAGACTCCGAGAACCGTTTGAGTGACGTAGTCTATCCGCATCCCGCCTTCGATCACGACGCGCGGCAGCTACAAGAAGACGCGCTGCGGGACACATCAAACGCTCAGCCGGGAATCGGAGCCGTCAGCCTCGGGGCCGACGCGGTTCTTCGTTTGTTCGGGGTCACGCCTGCGGCGACGGCCGGCCACAGCTTCGGCGAACTCAGCGCTCTGTGCGCTGCCGGCCGGCTGACGAGGCAGGACTTCCACGCGCTCGCTCGACTCCGCGGTCGCGTGATGGGCGAACTGGACGGTGGCCGGGGGGCCATGCTCGCGGTGCGGGCAGGCCTCGCGGAGGTGGAGAAGGTCATCGCCGCCGAGTCTCTCGACCTAGTGGTGGCGAACCGCAACGCGCCGGCACAGGTCGTTCTTTCTGGTGCCACCGACGAGATCGAGCGCGCATCAGGGGCACTTCGTGTTCGTCAGATCGACGCGCGTCGCCTGCCCGTCTCTGCTGCCTTCCACTCCCCGCTGGTCTCTGAAGCCGAAGCACCGCTCGCCAGCGCATTGGAGGGAATCGAACTAGCCGAAGGCCCGGTGCCCGTCTACGCGAACAGCACCGGCAAGTCGTACCCGGCCGACGCCGAGGAGGCCAAAGCGCTTCTGGCCGGGCAGCTCGCGCGCCCTGTACTCTTCGATGAGCTTGTCAGCCGAATGCACAAGGACGGCGTACGGACTTTCGTGGAGACGGGACCGCACGGGCACCTCAGCGGGCTCGTCGACTCCGTCCTTGACGGCGAGCCTCACCACGCGTTCGCCCTCGACGCGAGCCACGGATCGCGCTCGGGCATCCGCGATTTAGCTCGAGTGTTGGCCCAGATCGGCTCACTCGGCCACACCATAGACCTGCAGCCCTGGGACGCTTCCTTCGACCCGCCCGCTGCTCCGGCGATAGCCGGCCGCGCGGCGCTCACCTATCAGGTGGGGGGAGCCAATATCCGGACCCGCAAGAGAGAACCGATGCCACGCAACAATGACAAGGCAGCACAGCCCGCACGGGCCGACGGCGCGCACACCGAGGACAGAGCGCCGAACGGGGAGGGCACCCCGGCTTTGCCGGGTACCCCGGCCTTGCTGAGTACCCCTGCTCCGCTGCCCGTACCGGTCGCTCCCGTGGCGGCTCCCGTAGCAGGCTCGGTGGCTGAAGCCCTGCGGATCACTCAGGAGAACATGGCGGTGCTTCAGCACCTCCAGCAGCAGACAGCGCAGCTGCATCAGCAGTTCCTCGAGGGGCAGAATGCCTCTCAGCAGCACTACCACACGTTGCTCCAGCAACAGCAGCGCTTCCTGGACATGTCGATGGGCGTGCCCGTGGCACCGGCACCTCCTGTGGCCCCCGCTGTCTCGAGTGCACAGCCGTTGATGTCTCTGCCTGCGCCCGCCGCCCCGTCGGTCTACGCCGCTCCCAGCCTCGAGCGCATGGTACCGGCCCCGGCCGAATCGCCGGCCGCCGTCGTCGTGCCCGCCGAGGCGCCAGAACCGGTCACAGCCGCTGTGGCTCCGGCGGCGGCGCCTGATCTAGACGTGGCGAAGATCCTCTTGGACATCGTGTCCGACAAGACAGGATACCCTGCGGAAGTACTCGAGCTAAAAATGGAGCTCGACTCGGATCTGGGCATCGATTCCATCAAGCGTGTCGAGATCCTGTCCGCGCTGCAGGACGAGCTGCCCAACGCGCCCAAGGTCGGCCCCGATCAGCTGGGCACGCTGCGCACACTCCAGTCGCTGCTCGACCTGATCCCCGGAGAGGGCGCCACACCGGTGACCTCGAGCGAGCCCACGCCAGGGGTGGTCGAGGCACAGGTCACGGTCTCGTCGCCCGCCGTGAAGACCGTGGCATTGGCGGCGGAGACGCAGGCAGTCGCCGCGGACCCGGAGGCCGAGGTGGAGGAAGTAGCCCTGAGACCGCTGCAGCGGTACGTGCTGCGGTCGCGGGACTTCAACGGTGCCCCCGAAGAGGAGGTTACTCGGCCGGCTGCCGGAGCCGCGATCTGGATTACCGATGGAGACGCGGAGTTGGCGTCGGAGATCCTAAAGCTTCTCGAGGGCGAGGGTTACCAGCCACGCGCCGTGTCGGCGAAGTCGCTGAACGGCTCGAGCAATGAGGCTGTCGTGGGTGTCGTCATCCTTCCCCCGCGCGACGGAGCGTCGGACGAGGATCTGCTGGGTGCGCTCCAGGTGGTCCAGGCGGCCGGCAACGGCCTACGTACCGCTGGCCTCAAGGGCGGAGCGTTCCTAGTGAGCGCCTCCCGCCTCGATGGGGCATTCGGCACCACGGGCAACGAGATTGCCGACCCGCTCTCCGGGGGCTTTGCCGGCCTTACAAAGTCAGCCGCTGGTGAGTGGCCTGAGGTGCGTTGCCGCGCACTCGACTTGGCACCAGACCTGCAAAATTCCGACGCAGCGCGCGCCATTGTTGCCGAGCTGTTCCGCGCCGGCCCCGTGGAAGTGGGTTTGAGCGCTACCGGCCGTAGCGTGCTCGAGCTGGTAGGCGGGTCACTCCCGTCCGCCAACGGATCCCTGCCCCTGGACAAGGGCGATGTGGTAGTGCTCAGTGGCGGCGCGAGAGGCGTCACCGCGGAGGTCGCTCTGGCGCTTGCGAAATCGTGCCAGCCGACGCTCGCGCTACTCGGTCGCAGCCCGGAGCCGGAAGCCGAGCCCGAGTGGCTAGCGAAGCTCGGGACCGAGGCGGAAATCAAGCAGGCCATGCTCGCACGCGGCGACGCGCCATCGCCGCGCGAGGCTGGCGACATGTACAAGCGAATCCGCGCCGAGAGGGAGATCCGCACCAACCTCGAGCGGATGAACGATACGGGCGCGACGGTACGCTACATGCAGGTCGACGTGACTGACGCATTGGCCGTAAGCGACGCTCTCTCCTCGATTCGTGAGCTCCACGGCCCCGTTCGGGTCCTAGTGCACGGGGCTGGCGTACTCGCCGACCAGCACATCCTCGACAAGACGGCCGAAAGTTTCCAGAAGGTCTATGAGCCAAAAGTGACCGGTCTTCGAAACCTGCTCGAGGCAGTGGACCGTGACGCCTTGCGCGCCCTCGTGTTGTTCAGCTCGTCGACCGCACGGTATGGTCGCGTGGGTCAGGTGGACTACGCGATCGCAAACGAGGTGCTCAACAAAGTCGCCCAGCAAGAGGCCCGGCGTCTTCCCGATTGCAGGGTCCTGAGCCTCAATTGGGGACCTTGGGAAGGCGGTATGGTGGACGAATCGCTCAGGGCGGCCTTCGCCAGCGAAGGAGTGCCACTCATTCCGCTGGCCCAGGGTGCGGACCACCTGCTACGCGAGTTGGCTACTGACGAGTCGGACGTCGAGCGTGTTGTCCTGGGCCCCGCCCCGGCCGACGCTGTGAGCCCTGAGCCTATCGCACAAACGGGACCAATGGGTCCTGACGCTTCCTCCTCCCTGCCGCTGGTGGCTCAAGAGGACATCGACGTAGCGAGTTGTTCCTTCCTGCGCTCGCACGTCCTGGACGGCAAGGCCGTCGTGCCCATGGCGATGCTGCCCGAATGGCTCGCGCACGGCGCGCTGCATGGCAATCCCGGCCTGAAGTTCCACGGCTTCGACAACCTCAAGTTGCTCAAGGGTTTGGTCTTGGACGCGGACGCCAGCCTGGGCCTGAAGATCCACGCAGGTAGTGCGCGTAAGGACGAGGAAGGCTACTACCGCGTTGAGATGGAGCTGCGCGCCACTCAGGGCGACGACAGGGAGTTCCTGCACGCTAGGGCGGAGATCCTCCTGGCCGAGGCCCTGCCGGAGGGCGAGCCCCAACTGAACGCTCCGCAGGGACCCGCTTATGAGAAGACCGCAGCCGAGACGTACCGCGATCACCTATTCCACGGCCCTGCTCTTCAGGGAATCGAACGTGTGCAGACCTGCTCCCCGGAGGGCGTCGTCGCCGACGCGTCGGCGGCCCCGCCGCCGAGCGAGTGGATGGAGCGTCCGTTCCGTCGGCGCTGGCTGACGGATCCGCTGGTGCTCGACGTGGGCATCCAACTTCTCACCTTCTGGTCGGGGGTCCACAGCGCCGGTCCTTCGCTGCCATGTGCGGCGGCCAGTTACCGCCAATACGGAGCGTTCCCGAAAGACGGTGCCCACGTGGTGGCTCGCATCACGAAGAGTGACGAGACCCGGGTGCTCGCCGACCTGGAGTTCCTCGATGGCGACGGCCGGCTGGTCGCGCGCTTCGAGGGGTGCGAGAACACCATCGACGAGGGGCTGACGAGCACGTTCCGCAGCAATCGACTGCCCCTCGAGGTCAGCTCCTGAATCGCCTCGACATAGCTGTCGTTGGCTTCGGGGGAGTCTTTCCCGGCGCCGAGAACCCGCAGGACTTTTGGACCAACATCGCGAGCGGTAAGGACGCCACCGTAGAAGTCCCGGCTCGCCGTTGGTCCCTCGATCCAGACGATGCGTATTCACCCGAGATCGCGGCCGCGGATCGGGTCTACGCGCGGCGCGCCGGCCTCTTGCTCGACATCGAGCTCAATGTCGACGAGCTGAGTATCGACGCAGATCTCCTGGATCGGCTGGACCCCATGTTTCGCGTGGCCTTGCGCGCGGCTCAGATGGCCCTCGCGGACGGCCTGCCCGAGACCCTCGACCGGGATCGCACCGGCGTCATCTTCGGCAACATCGTTCTGCCCACCGATGCGGCCTCCGCGCTGGCCTTGGAGACGCTGGGCCGGAGCTTCGCGGAACGCCTCGGGCAAGTCGGCCCTGAGCCCGACGCCACCGAGCCCCTCAATCGATATGTGGCGGGACTTCCCGCGGGCCTGGTGGCCCACGCGCTGGGCCTGCGTGGTGGCAGCTACACACTGGACGCGGCGTGCGCGTCATCGCTCTACGCATTGAAGCTCGCGTGCGACGAGCTCGCATCGGGACGCGCTGACGCCATGCTCACGGGAGGGGTGTCGCGGCCGTCATCGCTTTACACGCAGATGGGCTTCAGCCAGTTGCGGGCGCTGTCACCCAGCGGCCGGTGTTCGCCTTTCGATCACCGCGCGGACGGCCTCGTGGTCGGGGAGGGCGCGGGGCTCTTCCTGCTCAAGCGACGCGAAGACGCCGAGCGCGACGGAGACCGGATCCACGCCGTCATCCGCGGCATCGGCCTGAGCAACGACGTGGGCGGCAGCCTCATGTCGCCGGACTTCGAGGGACAGCTGCGCGCGATGCGGGCCGCTTACGAGCAGGCCGGCTGGACACCGCAGGATGTGGACCTGATCGAATGCCACGGCACGGGCACACCCGCCGGGGACAAAGCAGAACTCCGGAGCCTGCAAGCACTCTGGGCCGAGGTTCCTCCCCAGGAGCGGCCCTGTGTCATCGGGTCAGTGAAGTCCAACGTGGGCCACCTGCTCACAGCCGCCGCTGCCGCTGGACTGGCAAAGGTCCTGCTCGCCTTGGAGTCCGAGACGCTACCGCCGACCGCCAACTTCGAGACACCGGTGGACGAGGGCCTGAATTCGGGTCCCTTCCGGGTCCTCTCACAAGGCCAGCCCTGGCTGCGGCGCTCCGAGGAGGTACCTCGACGTGCCGCCATCAGCGCGTTCGGCTTCGGCGGGATCAACGCCCATGTGCTTCTGGAGGAATGGCGGCCGGGCGCGCAGGCGTCGGTATCCGCGCAAGCACCGCGCACCGACCCCATCGCCATCGTGGGCATGGACGCTCACTTCGGCCCTTGGGTCGGCCTGCGGGCCTTTCAGGAGCGTGTGCTCGGCGGCGAACCGGAGATACAGCCCACCACGCCAACGCGCTGGTGGGGTGCCACAGAGTGCGACTGGTTCGAGGGCCTAGGGCTACACGCCAACGATTTTCGTGGCCACTACATCGATCGCTTGGACATTCCTCAGGGTCGGTTCCGCATTCCGCCGAGGGAGTTGGAGGAGATGCTTCCTCAGCAGCTCCTCATGCTCAATGTCATGGCGAACGCCATCGATGACGCGGGCTTCAAGGGCGGGGAGCGGCTACGCTCCGGCGTCTTCATCGGCATCGCGCTAGACCTCAATACCACCAACTTCCATTTCCGTTGGGCGGCGGACGAGGGCGTGCGCGACAACACTGTGCCGCCCCTGACCGCCAACCGCACTATGGGCGCGTTGGGCGGCATCGTCGCGAGTCGCATCGCGCGGGAGTTTCGCGTTGGCGGTCCAAGCTACACGATCTCCAGCGAGGAGACTTCAGGCATGCATGCGCTGGAGGTCGCGGTGCGTGCGCTGCAAGAGCGCGAGTTGGATAGCTGTCTGGTAGGAGCAGTGGATCTCGCGGGAGATGTGCGCGCGGTGCTGGCCACGCATGCGCTCCACCACTACTCGGCAAGCGGTCGCGCGCGCCCCTTCGACGCGGACGCGGATGGTACGGTAGTAGGCGAGGGAGCCGCGGCAGTGGTACTCAAACGCTTGGAGGATGCCGAGCGCGACGGGGACCGTGTTTACGCTGTGATCCGCGGATTCGGCGCCAACTCGGGAGGCTCGGCCCAGCGGCCCATGCCCACGCCCGACACCTATTCGCGAGCCCTCGAACGCGCCTATCAAGAAGCGGATCTCGACCCCGCCCTGGTCGGCTACGTCGAGACCCACGGGAGCGGCAACCATATCGAGGACCGCATCGAGACCGAGGCGCTGTGCTCGTTCTTCTCACCACGCCATTTGGCGCCGGTGCGGCACCTGGGCAGCGTGAAGGCCGACGTCGGACACGCCGGCGCTGCTTCGGCGCTCGCGTCGACGGTCAAGACAGCGCTCTGCCTGTACCAGGAGGTGTTGCCGCCTGTACGAGGGTTGCGGTCGGTGCGCGCGGACCTGTCGCCCAGGGACTTCCTGCTCGCGAAGGAGCCCCAGTACTGGCTGAGAAACCGGGCCGACGGCCCCCGCCGCGCGGGTGTGAGCACACTCGGTGTGGACGGAGGCTGTTGCCACCTCGTGCTCGAGGAGCACGAGGCGAGCAAGGGCGGAGCCACGCTCCCCGAGCGGCGCCAACCGCTGGGGGCGCGCAGCGAGGCACTCTTCGCCGTAGAAGGCGACGACGTCTCGCTGCTAGGAGCGAGGCTCGCCGCCCTCGCGTCCCACGCGCGCCACGAGACCGAAGCCATCGAGTTGCTCGCGCGCGATTGGTTCCGGAAAGTGGGGCAAAGTCCGGAGGCCAAGCTCGGCCTGTCGCTCGTTGCGCGCTCCCGCGAGGAGCTGCTGCGCTTGGCAGACGCGGCGGGCGCCATGCTACGTGGTGAGGCCGACGACAGTGCCCTGCCGGATTCGAACCGCATCTTGTGGAATCCCCACCCGCTGGGCGGTCGGAGGGAGCTCGCCTTCGTCTTCCCAGGGTCGGGCAACCACTATACCGGCATGGGTCGCGAGCTGGCCGTAGAGTGGCCGGAGATCGCTCGCAGGCAAGACGCCGAGACTCTGTACCTTCCGCAGCAACTCTTGCCTGATCGCTTCTGGAACGCGGCGTCCAGCAAGGACCTTGGCGATGACGAGCGCGCCTTCATCATCGCGCAGGTCGCGCTGGGCACGGTGGTGTCCGACCTCGTGCGCTCCTTCGGCGTCGAGCCAGGCAGCGTCTTGGGCTACAGCCTGGGAGAACCCACAGGGCTGTTCTCGCTACGCGCCTGGCGAGACCGAGAAATGATGCTCGCTCGACTCATGGAGAGCTCGCTCTTCACCGACGATTTGGCGGGCAACTGCGACAGCATCCGCAAGAGTTGGGGTCTGACTGAGTTCGAGGAAGTGGACTGGGTCACCGGCGTGGTCGATCGAGCAGCCGCGGCGGTGCGTGGCGTACTGGACGCCGAGGAGCGCGTCTACCTGCTTATCATCAACACACCGGCCGAATGCGTCATCGGAGGCGACCGCAAACGCGTCGCCGCGGTGGTGGACGCCCTGCACTGCAACTTCCACGCGCTGGAAGGCGTGCCCACGGTGCACTGCGCCGTGGCCGAACCCGTGGCCAAAGAGTACCACGACTTCCACCTCTTCCCGACGACGGCTCCCGCTGGAGTGCGCTTTTTCAGCGCCGCAGCCGGAGACGTCTACGAGGTGACCCGCGAGAGCGCGGCCGACAGCATTCTCGAGCAAGCGGTGCGCGGCTTCGACTTCCCGAAGCTCATCGAGCGAGCATACGAGCAGGGCGTCCGCCTCTTCCTGGAGATGGGGCCGGGCTCCTCGTGCACGCGCATGATCGCTCGCATCCTCGAGGGCCGGCCGCACGTCGCTCAGTCCGCCTTGAGCGCGCACAAGGGTGACGTGTCTTCGCTGCTGCACCTGCTGGGTCGGCTCATCGCAGAGCGGGTCCCGGTGGACCTGCAGCCGCTCTACGGCGTGGAGACCAGAGCGCTCGGCCATCGCAGCGTCCTGCGCGAAGGTTCGTCTGCACTCCGAATTTCCATAGGAGGCGACCCTTTCCACATCCGCTGGCGCGGCCCGCAGATGGAGCCGGCCGTGCCGCCAGCACAGGCGTCTCCGTTGCCCGCCTCCGCGTCACTCGTTGCGGCGCCGTCCACTCCGGTGCCCGCGCCCGTGCCGCCCGCGGCCGCAGCCTTCGCGCCGGCGGCGGCGCAGCTAGCGGCTGCCGCGATGGCGTCCGGCGCGCCGCCTTTTT
>DQPL01000128.1 GCA_015664885.1 Gemmatimonadota bacterium | reverse complement strand
GCCGGAGCTGCCGATGCCATGATCCGCCTCGTTGCCGTGCTGGTGATCGCATGCCCCTGCGCGTTGGGGCTCGCGACACCTACCGCGGTCATGGTTGGGACCGGGCGCGGGGCGCGCCTGGGCATCCTCTTTTGTAGTTCGGAGGCGTTGGAGCGCGCCAAGCAGGTGCGCGTAGTCGTGCTCGACAAGACCGGCA
Source organism: Gemmatimonadota bacterium (assembly GCA_015664885.1). Lineage (GTDB taxonomy): Bacteria > Gemmatimonadota > Gemmatimonadetes > Longimicrobiales > Gaopeijiaceae > UBA1138. The sequence goes on along the minus strand of DQPL01000128.1, from coordinate 8,303 downwards.
CGATCACTCGTGGCGAACCGGTCGTACGCTGCGTTACCGCAATCGACGGTGACGAGGCGACGCTGTTGCGCGTTGCGGCGTCCGCGGAGCTGCGAAGCGAGCACCCGCTGGCCGAGGCTGTCCTCGATGAGGCGAGGCGTCGAGAGCTGACGATCTCGGAGCCGGAACAGTTCGAGGCCAGGGCGGGCCGAGGAGTGACGGCAACCGTCGATGGCCTAGGCATTCTGGTTGGCACCCGTGCCTTCCTTGAGGAGCAGGGAGTCGAGACGTCTTCTTTGGCCGACGCGGCTGCGCACGTCGAGTCCGACGCGCAAACCCCGCTTTGGGTCGCCACGGAAAGGAGCGTGCTCGGCCTGATCGCGGTTGCCGACGCGCTCAAGGAGGGCTCCAGGGAGGCGGTGCGCGAGCTCCAGGACGCCGGACTGCGCGTGGTGATGCTGACCGGAGACCGGGAGGCTACGGCGCGAGCCATCGCCGCAGAAGTCGGGATTACCGATGTGCGTGCAGAGCTACTTCCGGAGCACAAGGTCGCGGCCATCCGAGAGCTTCAGGAGGACTTCGTGGTGGCCATGGTCGGCGACGGCATCAATGACGCGCCAGCGCTCGCGCAGGCAGACGTAGGCATCGCGATCGGGACGGGCACGGACGTCGCGATGGAAACCGCGAACGTCACCCTCATGCGGGGGGACCTGAGGTCCGTGCCCGTGGCATTCGCGCTGAGCCGGGCGACCATGCGTACGATCAAGCAGAATCTGTTCTGGGCGTTCTTCTACAATGTGGTCCTGATCCCGGTAGCGGCGGGTGCGCTTTACTCGCTCGCGTTCCTGCCGATGATGCTGCGGGCCCTCCACCCGATTCTTGCGGCGTTCGCGATGGCGTTCAGTTCCGTCAGCGTGGTGGGCAACAGTCTGCGGCTGCGTCGGGCACGACTATAGAAGCGCCATCGGCACGGGGGAAACCCTGGACCGTTGTGTGCGGTAGGAGTCGGCATCATTACGATCCTGAAGCGACTCGCCCGGCTCGTGCTCTGCTGGATTATCGGGAAGATCTAGTAGCCTGTCGGACCTCCACCTCCACTTCCGGCGCCTACCCCGCTGCCACCTGAGCTAGCGTGTCCCTCAAGCGCTGGTTGAGCACGCGGTAGATCCCTCGCGCGACGGACGGATTCTGTTCGATCAGGCGGTCGAACGAGTCTTAGTCGATGCGCAACATTGTTGTCGCCTCGGCCGCGGTGCTGTCGAGGAGCACGCTTGGTCGCAGCGTCGCGCAGGTGAGAGAAGTTGAATGGAAGCAAGGATGCGAGGCACGTTTCCGGGGGGACCTCGAAAGAGCGTCGCCGCTGCCGAGCGCACCGCCCCGGCTCGGCTTGGATGCGTACAGCAATCGAGGAGCACGCGGCCCGCCGCTATACCCGGCGCGGGAGCCGGCAGCGGCGCAAGCGCCTTCTCTATGGCTTCCTGTCTGCCGTAGTCGTGAGCGGCGGCGTGGGCATGTATATGGGGCTGCAGAGCCACACCACACTGGAAGAGGTGCGCGCAAAAGAGGCCGCCGCGGCGGCCGGTCCGGCAGGATCGGGCGAACTCTCGAGTGTGCTCAACAAGGCGATGATGGAACTCTGGAAGGTGGAAGACGTCGAGTGCCAGCGGAACCGCAGATGACGGAGTCGACGGGGTGAAGGCCGCCAAGATGAGGCGTGGCTGGCGAGATGCCATTGCGGAGTCACCCGCGAGGGCACGGATCCTGGTCGTGGACGATGAGGCCGACATTCGGCAGAACTTACAACGTATCGTGACGCGCTTCGGGTATACAGCCAAGAGCGCTTCCTCTGCCGAGGAAGCGGATCAGTGGCTGAGTTCGGAGCGTTTCGATCTACTCATGCTTGACATCGAGCTGCCGCGCATGAAGGGCGTGGAGTTCCTGAGTTGGGCGCTCTCACGCGACCCCGAGATGGCGGTCATCATGGTGACGGGGCTCGACATGCCCGAGGTCGCCATCGAGTGCATCGACGACGGCGCACGTACGTATCTCGTGAAGCCCGTGGAGGTCGAGTTCCTTCGGCTCGCGCTACGAGACGCTCTTGCCATGCGCAGAGTCCTCGTTGAGCGGAACGATCTCGCTGAGCGATCATCCTCGATGAGCTACCTGGACGTCTGACGCAGAAGGCGCGCCACACTAGCCGAGTGCATGCGCAGGAGCGATTCTACCGCTCCCGTTGAATTCGAGTCCGTCCAGCCATCTGTCAGAGCCGCTGGTCGACGTCCGCCAGGAGTGTTCCGATGGTACTGTCTTCGAGCCCCCGCGTCCTGTCTCTTGTCGCGGCGCTGACCCTGGCGCTCGCTGCGTGCGACTCGGGTCCGTCCCGCGATGCCGCCGATCTCGTGCTGCGCGGTGGTAAGATCGTCACGGTCGACGAGGCGATGCCCGAGGCCCAAGCGCTGGCCGCGCGCGACGGACGGATCGTAGCCATCGGATCCGATGCCGAGATCAGGGACTATATCGGTGATGACACCGAGGTGGTCGAGCTCGACGGCCAGCTCGCCATCCCGGGCTTCATCGAGGGGCACGGTCACTACATGGGCGTCGGGCGCTCGACGTTGCAACTCAATCTGATGGAGGTCGCCAATTGGGATGAGGTGATCGCGATCGTTGAGGCCGCGGTCGCGGAGGCCACGCCCGGGGAGGTAATTACGGGTCGCGGATGGCACCAAGAGAAGTGGGACCGGAGGCCCGAGCCCAACGTCGCCGGGCTCCCGTTCCATGCATCGCTGAGCGCTGTATCGCCCGACAACCCCGTGATCCTCACACATGCCAGCGGTCACGCGACGTACGCCAACGCCAAGGCGATGGAGTTGTCGGGTATCGATCGGACCACGGCGGACCCGGACGGCGGAGAGATCGTCCGTGATGCCAGTGGCAACGCGATCGGCGCGTTCCGGGAGACCGCATCGGGTTTGCTTGGTGCCGCCCGGCGAGGAGGAACCGCGCCCGACGCGCGCCGCGTGGCTTTGCTCGCGCAGGAGGAGGCGTTCTCAAAGGGGATCACATCGTTCCAGGACGCCGGCTCCGGGTTTGGAACCGTCGACTTGTGGAAGGGGATGGTGGACGACGGTAGCCTGAAGATCCGCCTCTGGGTCATGATCCGTGCCGGGAACCAGTCCTTGAGCGAGAACCTCGCTGCCTACCGCTTGGTCGGGTATGAAGACCGCCTCACCGTCCGCGCGATCAAGAAGTCGATCGACGGCGCGCTCGGCTCGCACGGTGCGTGGCTACTCGAGCCTTACGATGATTTGCCGACGAGTACTGGACTCAATACGACCTCGCCAGAGAACATCAGAGAGACTGCGCGCTTGGCGATGGAGCACGGGTATCAACTCAACGTGCACGCGATTGGAGATCGAGGGAACCGTGAGACGCTAGACATTTTCGAGCAGGCGTACGCCGCCCAGGGCGATGGCGACTATCGCTGGCGCGTGGAGCACGCTCAGCACCTGCACCCCGACGACATCCCGCGCTTCGGTGCGCTCGGCGTGATCGCATCGATGCAGGGCGTGCACGCGACGTCGGACGGGCCCTGGGTGGAGCCCAAGCTCGGAAGCCAGCGTACGCGGGAAGGCGCTTATGTGTGGCAAAAGCTCATGGAGAGTGGTGCCGTCATTATGAACGGCACCGACGCACCCGTCGAAGACGTCGACCCGCTGGCGAGCTACTACGCCACGGTCTCCCGGAAGATGAACAACGGCGGTGTGTTCTTTGCGGACCAGCGCATGAGCCGCCTAGAGGCCCTTCAGTCCTATACAATCAACGCTGCGTACGGCGCCTTCGAGGAGGATATCAAGGGCTCGCTCACCGTGGGCAAGCTCGCCGATATCACAGTCCTGTCGCAGGACGTCATGACAATCGATGAGGACGCGATCCCCAGCACGGAAATCGTGTATACCATCGTAGGCGGAGAGGTGGTCTATCGTGGTGCAGGAGGGTAGGCCAGGTTCTGTCCCCCAATCGCCGTATTTTTTTCGCCGCGTAAGGAAACAGGCATTTCATGCAGCCCGATCAGACAGGCAGTGACGAGCAGGCAGTCACCGGTGCCTTGCCGGACATTCTCGCCATCATCGAGAGTGCCAAGGCTCGGGGCGGTATCGAGGGACTTAGGAAGTTCATCGCCAAGATGCTGCCCGAGTCCGAAGAGTCCGAGGTCGCGGAGGCTGCTGACGTCGCGCTCGAGATCATTGAGTCGATTCCGATCTTCCTGGCGCACGCGCGCCAAGAGGCTCAGGCGCGGAAGCTCGGGTCGGTCGTGAACCCACTGCTTGATCACGCCGAGAACTACTATCTGCAACCGATGGATCTGCTTCCGGAGATGACGCTGGGTCTCGCCGGCCTGCTCGACGATTCGTACTTGATCATCCGAATTCTGGAGAACCTAGAGAAGGGGCCGGAGGCGTTTCTCGACTGGGACCTGGACTATCCCGCTCGTTTTCTCAGGAGGCTACTCGGTCCTGGATTGGCTCAGAGGCTCGATGCGATTGCGATCCAGGCGATGCAGGACGTGTCGGCGAACTTATCCGAGGGGTGGTCACAAGTCAGCTATCCGGCTTGAGATACATCCAGAGCGGCGCCTCTCAAGCCGGCTGTGACTAAAGCCCTAACCAGTTAGTTGATTCCCCGACGTTGATCGCTAGGTGCTCGCCCGCGGTGCCGGGGGCGGCGCCGTGCCAGTGTTCGTCACCAGGGTCGATGGCGACGACGTCCCCGGGCCCCAGGAATAGCTCTACACCGTCACGGTTCACGACGACGCAGCGACCGCTTAGGCCGAACAGCAGTTGCACGTCGCTGTGCGTGTGCCAATGGGTTCGAGCACCCTCGTCGAACGTGACCCGATAGAGCCGCACGGGAAGATCGTCGTCCGGGCCGACCATCCGCTGCATCTGGGCAGGCAGCACAAAATTCGAAGGTTCCGCGGGGTTTGGGGTGCGGCTCGTCTGTTCGATCAATCTCATTGGGTACCTCGCTAGTCGGCTCGCCACTCACTGTGTAGAACTGCGTATGCGAATTCATCTCGCCATTCGCCTCGGATCCAAGAACTTTACCGGTGATGCGCCTCTCGTGTCATACCGAGTTTCTCGAGCACTCGAATAGAACCAGCGTTCGCCGTGTCGCGGCCGGCCCAGACCCGGTGAAGGTCCAGCTCCTCGAAGCCGAAGCGAAGTATCTCCCGGGCTGACTCGGTGGCGATTCCCCGTCCCCAGGCGCTCTTGGCAAAGCAATAGCCGAGCGCCCCTTGATGGCCATCGGGGCCGTTTCGTCCGAGGAGAAGTCTCGTGTGCGCGGCGGTAGAATATGAGGTATCCAACCCGTGAAGGTTCTGATTCAGCACGACATCGCATTCGAACGGACCGTGCCCAATGTCGTCTATATAAAGAACCCGGTGGCCGGTCGCTCTGAGGGGCATACGGTACTCGGGCCCGAACTCGTACCCGTCCACAACGATCCATTCCGCGTCATGAGCCTGGGCAACGGAAGCCGTGAATGCCACATCAGTCCTATGCGTTTCACCATTCAGCGAGACAACAAAGGAGGCCTCGCTTCGCAGGCGCTCGAGGAGCCGCCCCTCCGTGGTGCTCGTAACGAACACTGACGGAGTGACTCTCCGCTTCAATGCTTGGGCCAACGTGATGCAGCGCATGACGTGGCCAGTACCGATTTCTGCCGACGCGTCGGCGCGCATGACGACCGTCACGATGCAGAACCCAGCGTTATCGCACGTGGTCCGGGGCACACCGCACGGCCACCGGATAGGGCCCTCGCTAACCCCGCGAGTTGCCCTCTCCTTCTTCTTCGTCTTCGGTCTCTTCCTCCTCCGGTTTTTCCCAAAACCCCTCGGTGCCCGTCGTCTCGGCCGCCAGCGCACCATGGAAAAGCACGGCGTTGAAGAGGACCCGAAATGTGCCGCGCGGCTGGCCGCGCCACTGGGGCCGGAACCCTAGCAAGATCACGTGGCCTCCACCGAGTCGGACGTCCAGCGCGGCGGCCTGCCCCTGCAGGTGCTCTTCACCCAGCAGGTAGCCGGAGAGCAACGGCGAACCGTCCGGAGCATAGGAAGCGATGACAGCGCCCTCAAAGCCATCTTCAGTCGTGAAAACGGGACTGCGGTCGAAGAAGATCTTGGCTCTCTCGGGCATGCCCGCCATGACCGGATGCCCCGTGTCGATGCGAACCTCAAGCAGCGAGCCCGACGAGAAGAACTCGTCCCGCCCGAGGCCACGCACGACGTTGCTCACCGGTAAGTGCAGCTCGTCGATGCACAGGTCGCTCGACGCGCTCATGCATACCAACGTGCCGCCGTCGCGGACGAACCTGTCGAGTGTCCGGATGCCTTCGCCGCCCAGTCCGCCGACATATTGGGCCGGCGCGGACCCAGTCGCGAAGCCGTCCATGAGCCCACCGGCGCGCTCGGAGGGCAGTACGAGCACGTCGTACCGGTCACGCAGGTCGCCCGCCCGCACGTCGGCGCTGCGCACGTTACGAAAGGCGAAACCGTGCTGCTCGAAGAGCCATCGTGTCCAACCCTCGTCCATACTGGGAGACCATGGCCGGTAGAGCCCGACCCGTGCCTGGGGAAGGGGCGTGCCGCTGTCGCTTCCGCGGCTCGCCTGCAGCGCGAGGTCGCGCACCAGTTGCTCGACGGCACCTCCGCTGAGGCCCGAGACCACATAGCGGCCGTCCGCGAAACGAACGCTCGCGTCCGCTCGCCAGGCCTCGTTCAAGGCCCGGAAGCTGTTGTTCTGTGCTGGGTCGAGTCGCAGCGCGGAGCCCGACCCTGTGACGCGTCCGGGCATCGGTCGGATCGCGGCTGCGACCGAATCGGAGTCGAAACCGACTCCGGGGACGGCGTCGAAGCTTGCCGCATCGGCGACCTCGGAGTCCCACGCGGTCGGTTGTGCGGATAGCGGTGTCATCGCCGCGCGCACGTCCTCACCCAGGGGCTGACTGGCTTCGATGACGTCCACGTCCATCTGATAGGGAAGCGTCCAGCCGGCGGCATCGTATGGTTGCTCGGGCGGTCCTTCGGGGTACTCCCGCAGATCGGGGTACCTCTGCACCTCCATCACCTGCCTGGCCAGCTCACCGAACTCCTGGTCGAGCGGCAGCACCCATGTGCCAGCAGCGTGCTCGATGCCTTCGTGCGTCACGTCGGAAGTGAGCTCGTAGACGCGTAGACCATTGAAGGCGAGGCGACGCAGCAGGTCGGCGGGCGCCACAGGGTCGCGCTGAAGCTTGGGGACGAAGTACGCGAACGGCGGGGAGGTCGTGTACTTCTGGATGACGTCCCGCCCCGACTGGTACCGATTGAACAGCAGGTCCTCCCGGTACTTGGCCGCGTAGTCCAGAACGGCAAGCGAGGCCACTCGCATGTAGTCGACCGCGTCGCCCAGCCGCCACCAACCGCCTTGCCACGGGCTCGGGTAGAGCGATTCGGCCCTCAGGCCTCGTCTGTCCGATGGAAAGTCGGAGAGCGTGTAGAAGTGAGGCGTCGCATAGCGCCAGAGTGCAGTCTCCGTCCAGAACGCCGCCTGGTTCTGCATCATCGGCATGTAGTCGACGTAGCCGGGATACCAGGCGTCGAAGCCGGTACCCATGTGCACGGCGCCGGGCATGCCGCGCGACTCGAGCATCTGCGCGATCGTCATGCCGATGGTGTTCACGGTGCGCGACATGAGCGGCGGAGCGAAACTGGCGATCGGCTCTGCGAACGGCGGCAACCAGATGCGCGTCGGAAACGGCGAGCTCTGGTGATGCACGTAGATGATCTGTGGATCCCACTCCTGCCACGTGCGCGCGAGCACCCGCGACTCCACCATGTTCAGCATGTAGGCGTCACGGTTGTTGTCGTGCCCGATGTATTTCTGATACAGCCACGGCATCGGTGCCACCTCGAATGGCGTGCCGACGTTGGAAGAGTACCAATCCGCGATCATCGTCTGACCGTCTGGGTTCAGTGACGGCCACAAGACTGTGATCACGTTCTCGCGGATTGCGGCGACGCGCGGCTCCTCGCTCGTGACCAGTTCGTACGCGAGTTGGATCGTATGCTGTGCCCCCGCCACCTCCGACGCATGTAGTCCGCCGTTGACGTCGACGATGGCCTTGCCGCGCACCGCGAGGGCACGCGCCGCCTCGTCGGTCAGCTCAGCCGGGTGCGCGAGTTGGTCCGCGATCTCGCGGTAGCTCTCGGCCTGGGCGAGGTTTTCGGGCGTCGAGATCAGCGCGATCCACCAGTCTCTTCCTTCCGACGTTTGCCCGGT
>DQPL01000085.1 GCA_015664885.1 Gemmatimonadota bacterium | reverse complement strand
TTTGCCCGGTGCGCACCATGGTGATGCGATCCGAGGCCGCGGCGAGCCGTTGGAAGTAGTCGACCGACTCTTCGTAGGTCGCCAGGTGGAAGTCGGCGCCAGGGGCAAAACCCAGAACGGACTCGGGGGAGGGAGCTTGTGCCGTCCCCGGAGCCGCGAAGACAGTGACAGTCCCTACGGCGATGAGGGCCGACCGCCAGAAAGTTCTCACCGGATGTGTCCTTTGGGCTGCGTGGGCTCCGGTGGCTCTTGGGGTTCGCTGATGATACGGGTGCTGTCAGCCTGGAAGATTCGCGGGGCGAACTCCCTCATGCGTCGGTCCTTGTCGAGATAGGGTACGCCGTCGGTCATCCAGCTCGGTGCGGGTTCGCCCTTGAGGTGGTGCCCAAAGAACTGGCGCAGTCGGTACTGGAAGTCGACGCGGTTCTGGAGTTTGCGCAGGCCGTGCCCTTCGTCGGGGTACGACAGCCAGATGATCTCCTTCCCGAGAAAGCGCAGCGCGTTGTACCACTCGAGCCCTTGCTCCCAGTTCACGGTCGGGTCCGACTCTCCGTGAAGGTAAAGGACCGGCGTATTCATGTTTTGAACGCCGGAGATCGGAGACTCATCCCAGTATCGTTGGAAGTCGTCGTATGGGTTGGTTGCGTACCGGCCCTGCCCGTAGATGTCGTAGGAGTGATTGTTTTGGCCGCTGCCCACGAAGAGTTGGTTGAACTCGCTCACGAGGTTGATCGGGGCGGCGCCGTGTGCGATCGCAGAGAACATGTCGGACCGCGTCGCGATGTAGGCGCTGCCTCCTCCGCTGTACGAATGACCGCTGAGCGCCACGGCCTCAGGGTCCGCATACCCCATCTCGACCACCTTGCGGACCGCCGCCTCGACAGACTCGAGCATGTCGCTGTGAGAGCTGCCAATCCGGAAGTGCACGTCCGGCTGCATGACCAGATATCCGTTGCTGACGTAGCCCGCGAAGTTCGGCGAGTGTCGGAAGGTCGGCGTCGGGTACAGGTGCAGGTCCTGTGAATACTTCTCGTAGAAACGCACCAGCATCGGCAGCCGTTGGCCCGGTTCGTAGTCGTCCGGGATGGCGAGCGTGCCCTGAAGCGGCACGCCGTCGTCGTTCGTGTAGTCGAAGAGGATGCGATGACCCCACAAGAACTCGTCCTGCTGTGGGTTCGCATCCGTGACCCGCGTCCGGCCCGCGAAGTCGTTGCCGCTCACATACAGGTCCGGGTACTCCTGGAAGGTCTGTGCTGAGAACAGATATCGTTCGGCGTTGGCGGCCTTTCTTGGCGTATTGAAGCGGCGGTCTTCCCATGTGAGCTGCTCTAGGTCGTCGCCGTCCAATTCAAAGAAGCCCTCCTTCTTCGTCCACTGCCCGTAGGCGTCGATCAACATCGGCTTATCGAGATCGATCGTACGGGCCTCGGGATCGGTGCGGATATAGCGCAGCCGCATTTCGTCCGCGGCGCCGCGCCCGCCCGTCAGGTTCGTCGCTCGGCTGCCATCTAGCGGCTGGAGCCAGATGTCGTAGCGATCGTACAGCACGACTCCGTCGCCATCATCCGTCCAGCCGGCGACACCGTGCGGGGGCTTCTCCCCGAAACGGTCGTACTCCTGGTTCGTGAAGTCCACCGGGGCCGAACTAGTGAGGTTGACGTGCTCATCGTCCGTGATCCTATAGGCCCAGAAGTCGCCGTCCTTCCAGTAGAGATAGTGCCTGCTGTCCGGGGACAGCCCGAGCGTGCGTAACTGCCCCTCGAGCACCGTCAATCGCTCGCCCGTGCGCGAATCCAAGCGGTAGAGGTCAGCCAGATCGGGCCGCCAATCCGAGGTGTACTCGGTCTCGTCTCGTCCGATCGCCCAACGCCCGTCCCGGGTGATCTCCAAGGTGCGCATGCGCTCATCGGCGAGCGGAACGACGGTGCCGCGCTCTAGGTCCACCGTTGCGACGTACGTCCGGTCTCGGTCGCGCGACGCCGACTGCTCCTGCTGAGACTGAATCCGGTCGTCGGCCCAGTGCCAGATGTTGACGTCCGCCAGCGCCAGGTCATCTTCCGGCCAGTCCTCCAGCTCGGCGTCCTGCTGCTTGGTCGCAACGAAGAGGATGTTGGCGTCTTCGTTCCATACGAGATTGCCCTTCTCGCTCAGGACCATGCCATCGGCGAGGCCGCCATTACCTGTCGAGTCGATGTCGATCCGGGTGGGCGAGCGGTCCATCACATCCCTGAAGGCGATCAGCGAATTCTCCCGCTCGACCTTCTTCTCCTGTTTGTCGCCGCGCAGAACCGCGAGCGCGTCTCCCTCCTCGGACCAAGTCAAGCGCGCGTACCGTTCCTTTGCGTTGTCCAGCCCCCTCCGAGAGCCGGTTGCGAGATTGAGCAGATAGAGTCCGTTCCCGTCCTTCCCCTCGGCGTCTACGGTGAAGGCGAGGTGGGTCCCGCCATCGTTGAACTCGGCTTCTCCGACACTGCCGATCAATTCCTCAAACCCTTCCCGAAGGTTGCGCAGGATGAGGTCGGTGCCCTCGTGCTCCGCCTCGTCGTTCGTCTTCCTCTTCTTCACGAAGAAGTGGCTCGAGCCCTCCGAGAAACCGAACGAGGATGCGTCATCCCAAGTGAAGCTCGTCCCTGTCGCGAGCTCGAGAAGACCGGCCTGGCGAGTGACGGTCTCATCATCACGGCGCAACTTCTCGGCCTTGAGAAACGGTGGCGAAAGGAAGTACGCGACCCACGCGCCATCGTCCGACAACTCCGCGCCGGACGCCAACGCGATCACGTGCGAGGCGTCCGAGTCGAGCGCTGAGACATGCAGCGTGTCGTCGCCCCGCACGCGAGAGTAAGCCCACGCAACCCACCGGCCGTCGTCCGATATCTGCGACCCAGAGATGGTACGCCACTGCGCGTAGTCGGCGATCTCCAGGGTTCGCTTGCCTGCGGAGGACTGTGCTTGAGTGGAGACTGGCACCACGAACGGCGCCAGCGCGACAATAAGCGCGGCCGTTAAAGGGGGCAGCAAGCGGCGGCGCGGTACGTGACAGAGCATGGAACGCCTCATGGGGACACGATGAACCGGACGAACACCCCAGTCGCGATCCTGCTGTCGGCCGGGCCTCGGCTACCCTAGCGGCAGCCCCGAGCGAGGGCCAGAGGGAGTGGACAGACCCCATCCTGCGCAGGTATGGTCGTCGCTCGTGTTGGCACGGCTCTGGACTAGGAGATGGTCATGAGGATCGCGCGCTGGGCACTGGCGGTGGCGTCGATGGCTGCACTTGGCGGCGCGGCTCCGGCGGCGCAGGCCCAGGAGACCCAAGCGGTCGTCGATGTAATCGAGGCCTTCCACGCAGCTTTGGTCGCGGGTGACTCGACCACGGCGTTGTCCTTGCTCGCCGCCGACGTCGTGATCCTCGAGAGCGGCGGCACCGAGAACAAGGATCACTACCGGAATGGTCATATCTCGGGCGACATGCGCTTTGCGCAAGCGGCTCCGCGGGAACGCGGTGACATCGATGTGCGCGTGCTCGGTGACGTGGCCTGGGCGTCGTCGACCAGCATCACCCAGGGTCGCTTGGGCGATCGAGAGATCAACTCTCAGGGGGCCGAACTGGTGGTTCTGGCCAGGGATGGAGGCTCGTGGAAGATCACGGCGATCCACTGGTCGTCGAGGAATCGCCGCTAGCGCGCGGCGCGGCATCGCCGTACCCGCGCAGTTCGACGTAGTGGGTGACCTGCTCCGCCGTCAGAATATCCACGGTCTTGATGTGCGCGTTCAAATGGATCGACTGTAGTTCGCCTCGCATCGGACCGAGGTGGTCCGTGATGCACGCGATCGCGGCCTGGGTCGCTGCGCCCGACTCGAATAGTTCACTGAGGTGTTGCTCGGCCCGGAGGATCTCTTCCCCCTTCACGATCGCCTTCCCGGACATCTGCGAACGAATCGCCGCGACGAGCGCGCGCTGCGCTTCGTCGAGGCCGAGTTGATCGTCCAGCTCCAACACATGCTTGGAGCCTGGGTACCGATTCAGCTCGGCAGCCCGCGCGAGCCCCATGCCTTCGCCGTTACGAAGCTGCGCGATCTCGTCGTCGTTGAGCGTCGGAATCTCGGAGGTCTGCGTATGAGCGTAGGGTGACGCTTCATGGTCGTGCTGAGCCACGAGAGGGACTTGAAGGAAGAGCAGCGGTAATACTGCGGCAAGGAACGGTCTCATGAGAACTCCGTAGGTTAGAGAGAACGCCACCCACGCTACCAACGACTCGATCACCGCACTGTGACCAAAGTCACATGAGCCAAGACGCGCTCGACCACTGGCTTGAAGCTCTGGGGCTCGAGGGCGCGCTGACCACTGAGCAGCACAGCGAGCTCGCGCGTCATTCTGCCCTTCGGGATTATCGGCGGGCGCAGGTTCTCTGGACCGCCGGCTCAGAATCCAAAGGACTATATGTCGTGACGCGGGGACGCATCCGAGTCCTTCGCTCCCGAAAGGGACGACAGCACCTCATACACGTGAGGGAGGTGGGCGCGACCATGGGCGAGGTGCCGCTCTTCGACGGCCGGCCGTATCCGGCGACCGCGATTGCCGCGACCGATGCCCAGTGTCTCGTGCTGTCGGCTGCTTCTGTTCGTGGGCTGGCGAGCGACAATGGTGTCTTCGCTGCCCTGTTCATGGAGCGTCTCAGCACGCGCGTGCGCACCCTGGTCGACCGACTCGAGCGGCAGACGCTCGGCGATGGGCGGTCCAGGTTGGCGGCTTCGCTCGTCGGCGCCTCAGCCGTCGGGACTTCAGCCGAGTCCGGCGGAGCCGACTTTGACATCGGCATGACGCAGGAGGAGTGGGCGGAGGACCTGGGGACGGTTCGCGAGGTGCTCGCACGCGAGTTGCGAGCGATGAAGGACGACGGCCTGATCGAGCAGATGGACCGGCGTCGTTTTCGGCTGCTTCGAGAAGATGCGCTGGAGGAGATCGCGGGCGCGTAGCGCCGCGTTAGCGACCGACCTGGGAGAGCGCCTGCTCGGGCGCGTTCACGTCGACCTGCGACTCGAGTACGTCCCCGTCCTCAGCGATGACCTCGAGGGTTTCGTCTCCGAACGTCACGATCCAGTGCGCGGTTTCGCCGTCGGTGGCCTCCTCCGAGTCTTCGACGACCTGGAAGGAGTACGGCTCCAGCCCGGCATCGTGCAGTGGATGCTCGTGCAGTCGATCATCTCCCGGGGGCCCGAGCGTCAGCGACTCGACCCCGGTGAACCTGAGGACTGCGCAGTACTCGTCGAAGCCCGGATCGTCCGGACCAGTGCCCGCTCCCAACCGACTGAAATCTTCGTTGTTGCACCGGTACGCGACCCAAGCGGTCCCACGCTCTTCGTACACTGCGGGCTCGGGTGAGCCAACGTCCATGGCAGGCGGGTCGGGCCAGTCCTCGATTCGCGGTTCTGCCACAGAGTGAGGTCTGTTAGACCCAGCCCTTCGCCCGGAACCCCTTGAGCGTCTCGGCCCAGCGATTCTGCTCTTCGGGCAGGCCGTACGACAGCCTGCTCCACTCGAGCATGGGTGGGAACGGGCGACCTACACGAACACCTGCGTCGGCCATTCTTTGGATATAGGTGTCGAGGTCGCCATTGATCCGATGCATGGTGAAGTTCGCATCGCTGGGCAGGCACTCGAGCCCGAGCTCGTCACAGGTGTCATGCACGATCTTCTTAGACACTTCGTTGACTTCGAGGCTGCGCGCCGTGTGGTCTGAGTCCCTCAACGATGCGATGCCGGCAGCCGTCGCGAGCACGTTGGGACTGTTCTTGGCCACGTACTCCGTCAGGCGGACGATCGTGTCCGGGTGTGCCACCGCATACCCAACCCTCAGGCCGGCCATCGCGAAGATCTTCGAAAAGGTGCGCACGACGACCACGTTGGGATGCGTGTCGATCCACTTTAGCGCTGACCAATACGAGGCGTTGTCGACGTAGTCGAAATAGGCCTCATCCATCAAGAACGTCGTCGTTTCGGGCGCGTCGGCGATCCATGCATCGATGCCCCGCGACTCCGTGATGGTGCCGGTCGGGTTGTTGGGATTACAGAAGTAAACGATCGAGGGCCTACGAGACCCTTCGGCGTGCTCACGCATGCGAGCGATGTCGTGCGCGTAGGTATGGGTCAGCGGTACTCTGATGAGGTTGAACGACAGCGGGTGCTGGTAGCGAGGCACGTCCTCGAACGTTGGATCCGCGATTACGAGCGGCACCTTGGGACCCTGAAACGCCTGCACGGTCATCTGGAGGATCTCGGTCGAGCCCGCCCCGAGAATGAGGTTCTCCTCCTTCACGCCCATGTACTTCGCCAGCTCCTGCAACAGCTCAGGCGTATAGTCGGAAGGGTACCGGTTGGCATGTGGGATCGCGTCGATGACGGCCTGGCGCGCGGACTCGCAGAGGCCGAGCGCGTTCTCGTTGGAGGCGAGCTTTACGGATCCGTCCGGCAACGTCTTGCCGGGGCCCCAGCCGGGTGCGTGCCCCAGTAGTGCCGAGAGGGAGGAGGCGGCGCCTCCGACGCCGACGAGTCCGGCTGCCATGCCCGTGCCTACGAAGCCTCGGCGATCCATGCGTCCCTCCTGAGTCTGATTGTGCTTCGGGAACTTGCGAGAGGATGCGGTGGATCGAAAGGGCTGGTCTCCGGTAGGATGTGCTTCGACCCACTCCTGACACCACGAACGGATCGACATGCGACCTCTAGCCTCGGCTACGCTTTTCCTCGGGATGATCACTTTGCCGTACGCGCTACCGGCACAGGAGGTCGACGCCCCGGTTCGCTACGACGAGGATTATCTGAGCGCCGATTTTCATAGAAGTCGCCGTGCCGCAGTCGTGGCGCAGCTGCCAGGAAACTCGCTCGTAGTGCTCTTCGGCGCGCCGATACGGAATCGCAGCAACGACATGGACTACGAGTACCGTCAGGCGAGCGACTTCCTCTACCTCACCGGAAGCGAGGAGCCTGGCTCCGCGTTGATCCTGGCGCCAGGAGGGCTGGAGGTGGATGGCGAGCGCGTGCACGAGATCTTGTTCGTGCCGCCGCGCGATCCCGCGCGCGAGGTGTGGGACGGCCGCCGATTCGGTGCGGAGCGTGCAATGCAACGGCTTGGGGTGGAGCTCGCGCTCGACGCCATGCGCTTCGCCGAGATCCTGGTGCCTTTGCTACAGAATGCTCAGCACCGCGTTTACCATTTGGGTTTCCCCGACGGGGTCCCTGAACGATCGGTGCTGTACGACCAGCTCGCCGCGTTCATGGACAACGTGGACCCGGCGGCACTCGCGGGAGCCGGTACCGGAAGTGCCGCACCACTACGGGGAGTCCTGGATGGGCTGCGCGCGATCAAGTCCGACGAGGAGATGACCGCGTTGCGACGCGCGATCGACATTACGACCGAAGCGCATCGTGAGGTCATGCAGCAGGTGCGGGCGGGGTGGGCCGAATACGAGATCGAGGCCCTCGTCGAATACACGTTCAAACGCAATGGCTCCGAGCATCCCGGCTTCAACAGCATCGTCGGCAGCGGCGAGAACTCGACCATCCTGCACTACATGACGAACCGGCGGGTCACCGAGCCGGGTGACGTGGTCGTCATCGATATCGGCGCTGAAGTCCACGGCTACTCGGCCGACGTCACGCGCACGATTCCGGTGAGCGGTACGTATTCACCTGAGCAGCGCGCGATCTACGAGCTCGTGTACCGCGCTCAGGAAGCGGGCATCAGAGCAACACGGGCCGGCAACCCGTTCTTCGCCTCGAACAACGAGGCATCGCGTGTGCTAGCAGAAGGTCTGGCGGAGTTGGGGCTGATATCGAGCGCTGCGGACACGGGTGGGCTTCGTCGTTTCTTCATGCACGGGACCAGCCACTACCTCGGACTCGACGTTCACGATGTGGGGAGTTACGGATCGCTCCGCCCTGGCGAGGTCGTAACGATCGAACCGGGCATCTACATCCCCGTGGCCGAGGACATCGATCCGAAGTGGTGGAACATCGGGATTCGCATCGAGGACGATGTACTGGTCACCGATGGGGATCCGGTGATCCTTTCGGCGGCGGCGCCTCGGCAGATCGATGAGGTCGAAGCTCTCATGCGTTCGATTTCGTAGGCGCCTGCACTTACACGTTGAAGCGGACGTGCATGATGTCGCCGTCGGATACTACGTACTCTTTGCCCTCTACTTGGAATTTGCCGGCGTCCTTCACGGCGGCCTCTGAGCCGTATTCCATGAAGAGGTCGTAGGGCGTGACCTCGGCGCGGATGAAGCCGCGCTCCAGGTCGGAGTGGATTTTACCGGCGGCGGGACGTGCTTTGGTGCCGCGGCGGATCGTCCAGGCACGGACCTCGTCCTCCCCGACCGTGAAGAAGGAGATGAGGTCGAGCAGGCCGTATGCGGCGCGGATGAAGCGTGCGATCGCTGACTCGGAGAGGCCGATGTCGGAGAGGAACTCGGCCTGATCCTCGGGATCCATGCTTGCGATGTCCGCTTCGACACTCGCCGAAAGGGTTAGTCCCGCGGCCTGCAGCTCTTCGATACGCGCGGCCAAGTCCTCGGGCATCGGCTCTGCGGCTCGCTCTTCGGCTCGGTTCAGCGCCACGAGCAGGGGACGGTCGGATAGCAGCCCGAAGCTCTTCAGATACTTGCGGTCGAGCTCGCTCTCAGGGATCGAGCGCAACGCCCGCTCCCCCTCGAGCGCCGACAGCATGGTCTCGAATGCCGCGGTCTCGAGCTGATCGAGTCGCTCTTTGCGGGCCCGATCCAGGAGGTTTTCGACAATCTCATGGTCGGCGAAGATGCACTCGGTATGAAAGGCGTTGAGGTCTTCGAGCGGGTCGGGATCGCCCTCGAGAGTGGGGTTGTCGAAATCGCGCAGCACCAGACACAGCGCCTCCTGATCACGGATCTGCTGGAGGCCTCGTGGCGAGAGGCCCTTGTCTGATCCGTGCTCGCCCGGCACGTCGCAGAAGCTCATCTCCGCGAACGTGGTCTTCTTGGGCGAGAAGATCTGCGAGAGCCGGACGATGCGCTCGTCCGGAACCCGAACCATGCCGAGGCGCACCTCGCCGCCGTATCCGACCGGGACGTCCTGCCCGGTCATTGTGTTGAAAACGGTGGTCTTCCCGGAACCGGCGAAGCCCACGAGTCCGATCTTCATGTGATGTGATTGTGGAAGGAGCGGTACTGAGCACTTCATTCACGCCCAGCCACCGCGCCG
>DQPL01000069.1 GCA_015664885.1 Gemmatimonadota bacterium | reverse complement strand
TCGTCGCGCGCGCGCTTCACGAGCGCTCTGATCGTGCCGAGGGACCGTTCGTCGCGGTCAACTGCGCCGCGCTCGCGGAGGGCCTGCTCGAGTCCGAGCTCTTCGGACACATACGCGGCGCGTTCACCGGCGCGGTACGCGACCGCAGGGGCTTATTCGAATCCGCGGACGGCGGCACGATCTTGCTGGACGAGGTGGGTGACATGTCTGGGGCATGCAGCACCTGCTGCTGCGCGTGCTGCAGGAGCGGGAGATCACGCCGGTGGGGTCGACGCGGGCGGTGCCGATCGACGTGCGCGTGGTTGCCGCAACCAACCGAGACCTTCGCGCCGAGATGGAAGCGGGTCGCTTCCGCGACGACCTGTACTACAGGCTGAATGTCGTGCGTATCGAGTTGCCGCCCCTGCGCGCGAGAAAGGAGGACATCCCGCGGCTCGCCGACGCATTCTTCCGCGAGGTGGTCCGACGCCCGCACTCGGGCTGCTCACCACTCGTGATGAGGTATACCTGGCCGGGCAACGTGAGAGAGCTCTTCGGCGTGCTCGAGAGCGCTCACATTCAGGCCCGCGGTCACCGCATCGAGGCGCAGCACTTGCCCGCCGAAGTCCGCGGACAAGGAGGCTCGGCGCCGAGCCCGGAGCGCTATCGACTAGAGCGCCCGTCCGAGGACGAGCGCACAAGCGATCGCCCGTGCGCTTACGGAGACGGGAGGCGCGCGCAACGCGGCGGCGGACCGACTCGGAATGAGCCGGACGACGCTGTGGCACAAGATGAAGGAGTACGACCTCGAGGCCTAGCAGCCCGCTGCGCTGTACTTCTACCACGGGCTGCTAGCGCCGGCCGTGCACCACTAGTGGAAGAACAGGTACCCAATGAAGATGCCGGCCACGATGGCGGTGCCGTCGGCAATGAGGCCGCAAGCCACCGCGTGCCGCGTCTTGCGCACCGAAACCGAGCCAAAGTACAGCGCGATGATGTAGAACGTCGTGTCGGTGGAGCCCTGGAACGTGCTCGTGAGGCGGCCGATGAAGGAGTCCGCGCCGTGGGTCTGCATCGCGTCCACCATCATGCCTCGGGCGCCACTGCCGCTTAGAGGCTTCATCAGAGCGGTGGGTAGCGCCTCGATGAAATCGGTGTTCAAACCCATGAACATGAACACACTCCCGATTCCTGCGACCATGAGGTCCATGGCACCGGAGGCGCGGAACACGCCGATGGCGACCAGGATGGCCACCAGATACGGAATGATCTTGATGACGACCGGAAAGCCCTCTTTGGCGCCCTCGATGAACGCCTCGTAGACGTTCACCCTGCGTACCGCGGCCATGAAAATGAAGAGCGAGATGATACCGAACAGCAGGACGTTGGCTACCACCGTCGACACCAACTCGACCTCTTCCGAGGGCAGTCTGGAAAAGTAGTGGATGATGGCTGCGATCATTGCGGTTAAGCCGCCCAGATACGCCATCACGACCCGGTCGAAGAGGTTGATGCGCTGCACCACGGCCACCGAGATCAGCCCCGCCATGGTGGAGAAGAACGTGGTCAGGAGAATGGGCAGGAAGATGTCCGACGGGTTGGCGGCTCCCATCTGGGCGCGGTAGACCATCACGCTGATGGGGATCAGCGTGAGCCCCGACGTGTTGAGCACGAGGAACATGATCTGCGCGTTGGACGCAGTGTCCTTCTCCGGGTTCAACTCCTGCAGCTCCTGCATGGCCTTGAGGCCCAGGGGCGTCGCCGCGTTGTCGAGACCCAGCATGTTCGCGGCGAAGTTCATGATGATGGAGCCGTGCACCGGGTGGTCCCGCGGAATCTCCGGGAAAATTCGATGGAAGAAGGGGCGCACCACCTTGGCCAGGACTGCAATGACACCACCCTTTTCGCCGACGCGCATGAGGCCCAGCCAGAGCGTGAGCACCCCGGTCAGGCCCAAGGAGATCTCGAACGCGACCTCGGCCATGTCGAAGGTGCTCGCGACCATCGCGGTGAAGACCTCGGTGTCCTGGAAGAACACGAGCTTCACCCCCGCCACGACGAAGGCGATGAGAAAGAAGCCGATCCAGATGACGTTGAGAACCATGCGTGTGCGAGTCGGCTAGATGGGTTGCTGGAGCAAGTCGACGAGCACGGGCACGTGCACGCGGCTCACTTCGTCCGGGGTGACGAGCCCGAATTCGTAGGTGACAACCGGAAGCCCCTGCTCGGCGCCCCACGTGCCGAACGAGCCGGGCGTCGGGTAGCCGACGTCGGGCACCAAGGGTAGGCCTGTGCGTTCCGCGAGCCAGCGTCCCAGTTCGCTGTCGTTCGGATCGTCGATACAGGCCAGAGGTGCATGCAGAGCCACGACCGCTTCCGGCTCCAGGTCTCGGATGAGCGCAATAAGCGCCTGGGTTTCGGGCTCCGAGCCCGGCTCGGCACCGGGGCTCAGAGCCACCTCCCGCGGGCCATCTAATTTGGCGCGGTGCAGCACCGGCTCGGACTGCCAATCGCCGGTCGGGAAGTTCCGATTCAACTCGACGCCGCGCGCGTTGCAGCGCGTGCCCCGGATGAGCCCGTCCGGGTTGGCTGTGAGCACCACGGCACAGTGGGGCGATGGGTCCGTCAGGTGTCGAAGCGCCATGGAAAGCGCGGTGGTCGTCTCGCCCTCCTCTCCGTGGATTGCCGCGAAGACCAGGAGCCGACACGGTCCTGATGGGCGCCAGACCTCGAGGGGAGCGCCGAGGTAGGAGTCCCCAAACACGTAGGGTTCCCAGGGCACAGTGCCACGTTCCGGGGGCGGGCGAAGGCTCAAGAAAGATTCCTGTTGGTGTTGATGACGAACCGCCGGTAGATGTCCTCCAAGTGGTCAAGAACCGTGCCCTTCAACTTCAAGTCGGACGAGGACAGGCTCGCGCGGAGAATATCGATTGTGAGCCCCTCTTCGCACGTGGCGGCCACGGGTGTATGGCTCAGGTGCCATCGTTCGGGCGCCACCCCCTGCCGATCTTGGTCGTAGGGGCGAAAAAAGCCGTGGCCGGCCCCGGCGGCAAGCCTCTGGTCGAGCCACTCGTGCAGGGGCGCGAACATTCCGCCGGCGTCCACCTCCTCGGGTGTCAGCTCGATCTCGTATCCGCTGGGTCGAGCGTTCTCGTCGTAGACATCGATGTCCGTGCCCCAGTGGTGTCGCGAGGCGCCGGGTAGAGCCGACCAGCGCAAGATCGCGTAGACGAG
This sequence comes from Gemmatimonadota bacterium, assembly GCA_015664885.1. Taxonomy (GTDB): domain Bacteria; phylum Gemmatimonadota; class Gemmatimonadetes; order Longimicrobiales; family Gaopeijiaceae; genus UBA1138. Next base: position 4,477 of record DQPL01000069.1, on the reverse strand, counting down.
CTCGCGCTCAGTCAGTTGTTCGATATCCAGAGGTGCCGCGCGGGAGTCGAGCACGGCGAGCTCGCCGGTAGCTTTCCGGTTCCAAATGGAGTTTTGGCGCTCGAAGCTCCGGAACCCACTCAGGATGCGAAGATCCAGGCCAGCCGCGAGTGCGTCGGCCCGGAGGAGTAGGAAGGGCTCTACGACATCCTGATGGACCTGAGCGCCAAGCCGCTGGGCGTCGGGGGGCGAACACAGGTGGCCCTCGGCCTTGCCGACGAGCGAAGCGGCGTTAATCGCTCGGCGCCGATCCGGACTCTGCGTCCGCGTTGGCGTTCACCTCGCTCTCCGGTCCCTCGTCCGACTCCTTTTCGTCGTCCTTCTTGATCTTGACGAAGCGGATGCCCTGGAGGTGAGTGGCTCTTGCCTGGGACCGCCGCTGCAGTGCGGCGACGAGGAAGAGCGTCATACCGCCGAGAATGGCGATGAGCGGGAGATCCCACGTAGTCTGGCCTATCGCGAAGGACGCCACGATGACCCTGAGCGTGTCCGGTCTTCCTTTTAGCTCCGGCTCACCGCCGTGGAAGTCGATTGCGTAGGAAATCGTGTCGTAGGGGACCACCGCCCGGTACCTGATCCAAGAGAGGCCGAGCTCGCGTGTCTGGAGCCGTTCCGCCCAACCCCAGGCTTCGCGTCCGTCTATCGTCAGGGGTTCCACGTTCTCGATGATGACCCCGGACACTGCCGCCGCGAGCGCCGCCTCCTGAGCGGCGCGCACGTCCCCCTCGGTCAGCACCCCTCGATGACCGTTGATGTAGATGCCGCTGAAGAAGCCCCACGACGTCTCGACCCAAGCATCGTGAGAGACGATCTCGTGGTCGCGAAACATGCGCCGGTTTTGGTACGCCTCGTTCTGTATGAAGAAGGCCGGAGGCGGGGACTGAATCTGAGGGCCCTCGAAGGCGGGCACGTCGCAAGCGGCGACGCCCAACAGCAGGGTCAGAACGATGAGGCGCTGTGATCGGAACGCTCTCGGCGTGGGTACCGGGTGGCGCATCGTCTTCCTCCGGGTGGGGCTCAGGGGAAGATAATCGTGCGGGAAGGAGACTAGGAAGGCTCTTGGTGGCTGAGCTACCGCAGCAAGCGACCACCCTCGACCCAGGTCTCCCCATCGACCGTGACGGTCGCGTCCACGAAGAAATTCCAGCGCACATAACCGCCGCCGACCGTCCCGCCCAGCTCGGTGTTGTCGCCGAGCGAGAGGCGAACGACTCCAGCGCCGTAGCCGTAGTAGGGAATCCATCGCTCGCCTGAGCCAGGGATGGCGAGCAGGGGGTTGAAGCCGAGCGCGAACTCTCGGAACGCCTTGCCCGCATCGCCTGCGGCCTCGATTTCACGCAAGGCCGCCTCAGCTCCCGTGGACGCCTCGAGCGAGACCATCACGCCCTGCTCGAATCGCAGCGTGAGGCGCTCAGTGCGCTCGCCGCCCCAGACCGACGGCGGAAAGACGATCGTGCCGTGCACGCTCTGCTCGACGGGGGCTACACGGATCGCGCCCGCGGGCAGCTCCACTTCTCGATCAATCAGATTCCGCCCCGCGCGCGCCCGCGCCGCGGACGCGTCTCCGTCCTGTTTCGTGACCGGCCGATCACCGATCTGGAACGAGAGATCGGTTCCGGCAGATGTGGTGACCCGCACCGTCGCGCCACGCATGGCGGCCTCGAACGCACGTTGCGCCGCGCCCAACGCGTCGTAGTCGGTGTCGGACAGCACGCGCACGTAGAAGTCGTCCACCATCTCATCGATGTCCTTCAGAGTGCCGTCCAGCTTGTAGGCGCCCAACCAGTGGAAGTGGACGGTCCGACCGTGGTTCCCGCGCAGAACGTCCTGCATCGCGGCGTATACTGTGTTGGCGGGCGTGGGACCGGGCAGCATCAGCGCGGCGTCCACATCGGCGAGCAGTTCAGCGAGAGCCGCCTGGGGCTGCCCGATCAAGCTGCGCGTGAAGTCCGTGGCCCAATCGTCGGGGGCTGCACCCTCGACAGCCCACACACCTAGGTCTACGGCGCCGGCCGATGCGATACCGGACCTCAGTAGCGGCATGAGTGCATCGAAGCGTCCGGGCAGTCCCACCAGCAGCACGCGCTCGTTCGCTTGCAGGTCGAGGCGCGCGAGAAGCACTGATGCAATCTGCTGGAAGTCGAGGACGGTGCTTGCTTCGTTCGCAGCATCTGCAGCACCGCCGCCGGATGCGGGCTCATTGGCACAGGAGTGCAGGAAGGGGGTCAGGGCCACCAGCAAGGCGAATACAGTGCGGGGCACGGGCGCTCCTTGGTCGTGGCTTGCAATAGGTCGGACATGAAGTCGCCATCGTGACACCCGCGACAAAGAAGCGCCAGACTACGTGCGCGGGCGCCCTTGAGACCCCACTTTCTTCGTCTCTCGTCACCGTTGCCGGAGATGGTCCCATGCGCCGCTTTGCCGCTGTCATCACTTCAATTGTTGCCTTGGGCACGCTAGGGCTCACCGCATCGCTCAGTGCCCAGAACTTCGATGCGGTCCAGATCCGTGCCCAGTCTCTGGGCGGCGGCATCTACATGCTCATGGGGCAGGGCGGCAACATCGGGTTGTCAGTGGGCGAGGACGGGGTCTTCATCATCGACGACCAGTTCGCCCCACTCACCGAGAAAATCCTCGCGGCGATCGCTGAGATTACATCCGAGTCCGTGCGTTTCGTCTTCAATACGCACTGGCATGGGGACCACACGGGGGGCAACGAGAACCTGGGCCGGACCGGCGCGCTCATCGTGGCACACAAGAACGTGCGCGTACGACTCAGCATGGATCAGGTGCTGGAGCGCATTGGCCGCCAGCCCGCGGAGACTCCCGCTGTTCCCAGCGCAGCCTGGCCGGTGGTCACCTTTACCGAAGACGTGACGTTCCACTTGAACGACGACGAGCTGCACGCATTTCACGTCGAGAACGCGCACACGGACGGTGATGCCATCGTGCATTTCAAGCGCGCCAACGTCGTACACATGGGGGACACCTTCTTTCGTGATCGCTTCCCCTTCATCGACACCGCGACCGGGGGATCGATTGACGGCATGATCGCCGCGTCCGGCACCGCGATCGCGGTCATGGACGCCGAGACTCAGGTTATTCCAGGGCATGGTTCGCTTTCGGACCGTGAGGATCTGCGCCGGTACCGCGATGCGCTCAAGACCATGCGCGATGCCGTTGCGGATCTCATGGAGCAGGGCCGTTCGCTCGAGCAGATCGTCGCAGCGCGGCCCATCAGGGCACAGGCCGAAGCGTGGGGCCAGAGCGAAGCCGCCGAGGCGTCTTTTGTGGCCACGATCCACCATGGGGTTGGCGGGCATTAGGTAGCGTGCCGCGTATCCTCGTCGATGCGGACTCCTGCCCGGTTAAGGAGGAGACGTACCGTGTCGCCAAGCGGTACGGCCTGGACGTGGTGCTCGTGTCTGCGCAGTGGCTGCGCGCGCCGCCCGAGCCGTGGCTGAGTCTCGAGGTGGTCAAGGATGAAGGCCAGCTAGACGCGGCCGACGATCGGATCGTCGAGATCGCTGGGGCTGGAGACATCGTCGTCACCGAAGACATCCTGCTGGCTGGACGGTGCCTCGAAGAAGGAGCGCAGGTATTGAGTCCGCGGGGAAGAGTGTTCACCGAAGACTCGATCGGGGAGGCCATCGCGACCCGAGAGCTGATGGCGGGCTTGCGTGAGTCTGGAGAGATCACGGGTGGCCCAGCACCCTTCGGGAAGCGTGATCGCTCGAACTTTCTGCAAGAGCTCGACTCGGCTGTGAACAGGTCCCGCAGGTCGGCGCACTAGCTACGTTTCGGCGGAAACGACCTCAGCAGCCCGCACCCACGAAGTGTCTCAAGCATGAGCGATTTCGCCCTTAGATAAGCGAACGAACTTGCGAAAGTACGCCGATACCTTCGGTGTTGTCTGGACGATCACCGCTTGGCCCGCCGAGCCCGGCTCTGGTCGGGGGCCCGAGGGACACGGCGGGATGCCGAGCAAGGGTCTCATGTTCGAGTCGTCCGCCGGCTGGTTCCTCGCGGATCTTTCTGACACCGACCCGAACGACCTCAGCGGCGCCGCGTTGCAACCCCGCATCCACCGCCGACACGGCGCCAGCCCAGGTCGGCGGAGACGCTCCTCCAGAGGTTGACCGTCGAGGCTCCATAGGTAGCTTTTCCGGCTCCTGACCGGGTTGTTTCGGTCGGGCCTGCCCTGCTAGCTCAACTGGCTAGAGCAACTGACTCTTAATCAGTAGGTTCGGGGTTCGAGTCCCTGGCGGGGCACTCGGGCAAAGTGAAGCCTCACAAGCATTTATACGCTTGTGGGGCTTTTGCCATTTGGGACCTGAGTGCTTGCGGTACTCACAACGGTACTCACTTGTGGCTCAAAATCGGGGTCAATCGCCGCTCCACTGCCCCCCCCTCATTGGTGGCCACGGGCCGGTACTGG
>DQPL01000125.1 GCA_015664885.1 Gemmatimonadota bacterium | reverse complement strand
GCGAGGAGGAGTAACGCCGTATTGGGCTGCGACCCCCCTGCGCCCCAACACCAAGCATGACAACACTTAACGGTTCGTGGGGTTACGATGGCACGGCCCCATCTCCGTCGTTGGAGCTTCCCGACGTAGTGACGGCTATGCCTTCGAAGCCCCGCCTAGGATCTGGGGCCGTGACACCGTAACGCGGCGTGCCCTACTTGTTCAGAGGCTCCCTAGAGGTCAGGGCCCTTTCGTAGGTGGGATTTTTGCCGGCTTGGTCTCAGTTAGGCGTCCAGAACCCCGAGAGAGACTCTCCGTGCGGGCTCTCCCGCAACTTCTCGAAGGCACGGTTGCGGATCTGACGGATGCGCTCGCGCGTGACGCCGAGCAAGGATCCGATCTCTTCCAAGGTCCTCTCTTCACCGTCGTCGAGGCCATAATAGAGATAGAGGATCTTTCGCTCACGCTCGGTCAAGTACTGCTCGAACATCGTCTCGAGGAAGTCGCGACGAGCGATCGCTTCCACGTCCTCTTCGATGTCGGAGGCCTCGGCGCCGGAGAAGCGCTCTCCGAAGCTGGCGCTGTCACGGTCGCTTCGGTCGATGGGGGCGTCGAGACTCAGTTCGGAAGCCGCTACACGTCGCAGCGCGCGGATGGTTTCAACAGGCTCTTCCATCTCCTTGGCGATCTCCTGATCCGTTGGAGTGCGGCCAAGCGACTGGGTCAGCTGCGTATTGGTGCGCGCGAGCTTGGCCAGGTTGGAGTTCTGGTTGAGCGGAATGCGCACGGACCGCGTCTGCTCGGCCAGCGCCTGAAGCACGGTTTGACGGATCCACCATACGGCGTAGGAGATGAACTTCACGCCCTTGTCGGGATCGAACTTCTTCACCGCCTTGAGCAGACCCTCGTTGCCGATGCATACGAGCTCGGCCAGGCCAAGGCCCCTCCCCTGGTACTTCTTCACGTAGGAGATGACAAAGCGGAGGTTCGCCGTCACTAGGCGCTCGGCGGCTTCCTTGTCGCCGACACGCGCCCGACGCGCGAGCTCTCGCTCTTCGCGGGGGTCCTGAATGAGGGGGTACTTCTCTACGTCCTGCAGGTACTGATCGAACGAATCCAAGCCACGGGAGGAAGAAAACATCCGTTTTTTCCGTTCCTCGTCTGCGGGTCGATTAAGGACCTGACTGTGCGATCCCGACCCTAACGACCCGCGTCCTGATTGGGTTACGGAGGGATCGGGATCGCTAGTCCCAAAAAACTTCAGGGTGAAGAAGAAGGTATAAAAGCCTGTTTCCGGGGTAAAGGTTTTTTTGAGGGATGCAAACACCTACGTGAAAATGAACTCCGCCCGCAGGCTTTCGGTGCTGGGCCCGTCGTGCGCGAAGAAGATACATGCACGCCCTTCGTCGGGGCGTTCCAAGTCGACCCGGCGGAAGAAGCCACTCTCGACGACATCAGTGGCCTGCAGGGTGCCGAGCCCCACCAAGCCGACGCCTTTTCGCTTGGAGAACACGAAAATCGGGGAGTCTCGTCGCACTACGATCCATCCGGGTACGAAGGGGGGGCTCCAGGCAGACGATGCGCACCGACGGGGCTGCCGCGCAGGCCGCCGCCCGGCGCCATTACGTCTCCCTCGAGCGCGGTCCGGACCCAGCGGGGGAAGTGCTCGGTATTGGTCCACCGGCGTGCGCCGAGGGTCTGAAATACGCGTCCGGCGGCGAGCCGGACCGCGAAGATGAAGGCCCTCACTCGAGACGCGCCACCGACCGATCCACCGACCGCGAGCAGGACTCCAGCTGCGAGCGCCCAAGTCGGCTGGTCGATTACCAGGGCCACGAGGCCCAGAACGACGACATCCTCGACGAGCGACGTAAGCAGCGGATGAGGCGCTGGCGACGACCCGAGCCAGCGCAGGATCAATGCGCCGGACCGAATCGAGTGTGCCGCAGACGCGAGTGCCCCCGCGATGACGGCGCCGAATGCGATGACGAGCGGAGCTTGACCGTCGAGCAGTAAAAAGGCCAGCAGCGCCACCGAGACCGGGCGGATGACCGTGTGAAAAGCGTTCCACGCCAGCGTGGGGGTCGGAAAGCGCTCGGCTGCGAACTCGAGCAGATAAAAGCTGCCGAGCATGATCATGACCGCGAGCGAGTCTAGGTCACCCAGCGCGCCAGGCAGGGGCTCGCTCCACCAGGTGGTGGTCGGCATGACCCCGAGGAAGAGCAGCGTGAGATAGAGGTCGATTCCGGCCGCGATCGCGAGCGGAGCCAGAATTCACGACCTCCGGGGGGAGTCCAGCGGGCGTACCGGACTATCTCCCCAACTCGGTCACGAAGAAATCTGGGCCGATACGGCTGCGTCTGGCTCGCTCCAGTTGCGCGTCCTCGAAGCCAGGACCGATGCCCAGCAACTCGACGCCGACACGGAATACGGGCCCGCGATTCGCTGTGCCGCCGAACGGGAACGCCAAGTCGATTCGGCGGCCGATCCTCGATCCTGCTGGCGTTGCGAAACGAAGACCGAAGCCGAGAGCCCCCTGCCATCCCGAATCAACGCCATAGGGGACACCACCCGACCACACACGCCCGGCGTCGGCGAAAACGGTGACCCCGAGGTCTAGCAGGTCGGGCCACGGCCACCTGACGAAGATGCGGTCCTCCACTGTGAGCAGCACACGGCGGGCCCCGGGCGCGTACTCTTCTCGGAAGCCCCGCACAGCGTCTCGGCCGCCGAGGCTCAGTTGGAATGGGCTCTCCATGGACCAGCCGCCGGATGCCGAGGCCCGCAGGAACAAGGTCTGCCCGGCGATGCGCTCGCTGCGCAGGTAGCTGTAAAGATCGAATTCGGCGATGACGTCGCGCCAGCTGTTGTCTCCACTGCGCAAGCGGCGACCTTCTGCGGCGAAGCGCGCGAAGATGAACGAGCTGCCAGGGTCGTGCCCGGCGAAGAGGCGGACCCTGCCGAAGAGGTCGTCGGGGCTGAGGACGTCGGCCACGGACAGCACGTTGATACTCCGGCCCACGGTGAGTCCCAGGTCTGTACCGAGTTGCACGTCGGCCTCCGCGTCGAGCGCGTCCAAGCCTCGGATGCGCCTGAAGCGAACGTTCCTCTGGCCGATCATGAGATTTATGCGCGAGGTTGCGCGGGCACGCGTCTGGCCAGCGACGATGTCGTGGACTTCGCTCGATGCCGCGACCGTGTTGCCGAAGTCGTTGTCGATCGCGACTTCGACGTCGTCGGGGAACCCTGTGAATCCGATGTGTTCGCGGGTCAGGCCGATGCCGAACAGGGTCAGATTCCCGGGGCGTCCAAGACGACCCGCGAAGGAGGCCTCCGCCCACTCGTCCCGGTAGGGGAGCAGAGCGTTGCTGATGGTGGGGTTCTCCGCCGCGGAGTACGTGAAGACCTGGTCTCGACGTTCGAAAATCTGGCGAACGGCGAAGCGGCCTACTTCGCCCACGAACGGATAGTTGATGCCCTGCTCCAGGAAGTCTCCGACGCGGGTCCGACCCCAGCCGAAGTTCGCGTCGGTACGTGTACCGAAGAGACGAGGCTCCTGGAGCCTGAAACCCTTGTCGCGTTGCTCGCGCCGCCTGCGCATGAAGACCTCGGCCTGCACTCCGCGCCCGAGCAGGTTCTCCTCGGTCAGATTCACGCGGTCCAGCTGCAACCCCTGGTCGAATGATACGCCCAGGTCGAACTGAGTCGTCCACTCGTCCCGCGTGTCGATGACGACATGGTACGTGCCGTCCGGCTGCGCTACAGGGTAGATGTCCGACGTCGCGATGAAGGGATACGACTCAAGAATCCGGTACGATTCGTCGAGTAGCAGCGGATCGAGGCAATCCCCCACGCTGAAAAGGACTTCGCGTAGAATGAAGCCCTCGGTGGTGTTGATGTGCAGCGTGTTGGCCAGGCTGTAGAACCAGCGCAGGGGATCCCCGTCGATGATTTCGTAGATCGAGCGGTTGTCGACGAAGATGTTCGAGATGCGGCCCGCCTCGCACACCGCAGGGGAATCGGGCACCTGGGCACGGACCAGGGAAGGGACCAACGCTGCGAGCGTGCTGCAGCCGAGCCATCCGCTGATCGCTAGCCGGCGGGCGAGTGCGGTTCGGCTGCCGGGCTCACGGTTCGTGGGGATTGGGCGCTCCCGAATCATCCGTAGTTTGCATGGTGTCGCGGGCTCATTTACGCTTCCTCGGAGCACCGCCCCCACTTTCGGGAGTAAAGATAAGCATGCCGAATCGGCGCAAGGAGGCCCTCGATTATCACACACAGGGTCGCCCAGGTAAGATAGAAGTCGTGGCCACAAAGTCTGTGGTGACGCAACGGGACCTCTCGCTTGCCTACTCCCCCGGGGTGGCTGAGCCGTGTCGCGAGATCGAAGCGAATCCCGACGACGTCTTCAAGTACACGGCTCGCGGCAATTTGGTCGCGGTCGTTTCCAACGGGACCGCCGTGCTCGGGCTCGGCAACATCGGGCCGCTTGCCGCCAAACCGGTCATGGAGGGCAAAGGAGTCCTGTTCAAGCGCTTCGCCGGTATCGATGTCTTCGACATCGAGGTCGATTCGGAGGACCCCCAGGAAATCATCCGCTTCTGTCAGCTGCTGGAGCCTACGGTCGGGGGCATCAACCTCGAGGACATCAAGGCTCCGGAGTGCTTCGTCATCGAGCGCACACTCAAAGAGACGATGGGCATACCGGTCTTCCACGACGACCAGCATGGCACCGCGATCATCGCAGGTGCGGCGCTCATCAACGCGCTCGAGATCATCGGCAAGAAGGTCGACGAGGTGCGCGTCGTGTTCAGCGGCGCCGGGGCTTCAGCGCTCTCCACCGCCGGTCATTTCCAGCGTTTGGGCGTGTCGCCAGAGAACATCCTGATGGTGGACTCCAAGGGCGTCATCTACGAGGGTCGCGAAGAAGGGATGAACGAGTACAAGGAGCCTTTCGCGGTCGCTTCCGCGGCTCGCTCGCTCGCTGACGCGCTGGTTGGCGCCGACGTATTCATCGGACTCTCTGTGAAAGGGATCATGACGGCTGACATGGTCGCCTCCATGGCGAGGGACCCGATCATCTTCGCGCTGGCGAATCCGGACCCTGAGATCCTTCCCGAAGAGGTGGCCAAGGTGCGCGACGACGCGATCATGGCGACCGGGCGCTCGGACTATCCTAATCAGGTCAACAACGTGCTCGGCTTTCCGTTCATCTTCCGAGGGGCGCTGGATGTGCGGGCGACAGGCATCAACGAGGACATGATGCTTGCCGCGACTACCGCGCTGGCGGCGTTGGCGCGCGAGGAAGTTCCTGATACGGTGCGCGGGGCGTACGAGAGCTCGGAGCTCAGCTTCGGGCGCGACTATCTGATTCCTACGCCGTTCGATCACCGGGTGCTCGTCCATGTCGCGCCGGCGGTCGCAGAAGCAGCCATGAAGAGCGGGCTTTCGCGCATCCAGGTCGAGCTCGACGAGTATCGAGATCGACTTCGAGCCTCGCTGGGGCCGGGCCGTGAGGTCATGCGTTGGATGACGCGCCGGGCCCGCCGGAAGCTGGCTCGGGTCGTATTTCCCGAGGGTCACAACGACTCGGTAATCCGGGCTGCCGCCGAGATGGTCGAGGACGGCGTTTGCCGGCCGGTGCTGCTCGGAAGGCCACCGCGTCTCGCCGAAAAGGCCGAGGCGCTGGGCGTCAGCCTGGATGGCATGGAGATCGTCTACGCCGCCGAGCTCGAAGACAAGAGGCTCGAGTTCGCCCACACGCTCTTCGAGCGGCGCGCACGCAAGGGGCTGACGCTCGCCGAAGCGGAATGGAATCTTTTTAAGCCCATCTATTTCGCGGCCAGCATGGTCGAAGCCGGCGAAGTCGATGCGATGGTGGCTGGCATCGAGGCCAACTATCGCGAGATCTTGCGGCCCGTGCTCCAGGTCGTTGGTCCCGCGGAGGATGCAAAGAGGGCGGCGGGGCTATACATGCTCGCGTTCCCCGACCGGGAGTTGCTCTTCTTCGCCGACACGACCGTGAATATCGACCCCGACGCGGAGACGTTGAGGGATATTGCGCTTCAGACAGCGGCTTTCGTGCGCGAGTTGGGCATCCGCCCGCGGGTCGCCATGGTGAGTTTCTCCAACTTCGGATCGGCTTCGCACGATGAGTCGACCCGCATGTCGGATGCCGTTGACCTGGTCCGCGCGGCCGACCCCGACCTCGAGATCGATGGTGAGATGCAGGCAGACACCGCGGTCGACGCGATCAAGCTCCGGGACACCTATCCGTTCACGCACCTCCAGGGTCCGGCCAACGTACTAATCTTCGCCCGGCTCTCGGCGGCCAATGCTGCTTATAAACTGCTCGACTCTCTCGGGGGGGCCGACGTCATTGGTCCGGTACTGCTGGGAATGGCCAAGCCCGTACACATTCTTCAGCGCGGCTGCTCGGTCCAGGCAGTGGTGAATCTGGCTACGGTCGCCTCGGTAGACTGGCAGGCCAGAACGAGGCAGATTTAGCGCGCTTGCCCCGGACGAACGTTGTCCGGGGTGTTCGTTTTTGGGAGCGGAATTCCACAGGAGAGTAGACGGTTTGCAACAGCACGGCTTGGACCCGAGAAAGGCAGTCCATCGGAATCTATCCCCCACTCGTCTGTACGAGGAGTCGTTCGCTCGTGACGACGGGCGGCTCATTCACATGGGTGCGCTCTCGACGATTACTGCACCCCACACCGGCCGCTCACCCAACGATCGCTTCGTCGTCCGCGACGAGTTGACCGAATCAGTGGTCGACTGGGGTGCCGTCAACGTGCCGATGACTCCCGAGCACTTCGATTCTTTGCGCGCCGACATTGTCGAGCATTTGAACGACTCGGACCTCTTCGTGCACGACGCGCGAGCAGGATCGGACGAGACGCACGGCCTGAATATTCGGGTGATCAGCGAGAGCCCGTGGCACGCGCTGTTCGCCTACAACATGTTCCTCCGCCTTTCTCCGGAGGAGCAAGAAGGCTTTGAGCCGCAGTTCACCGTCCTGCATGCACCACACTTCCATGCTGACCCGGCACGGCACGGCTCGAACTCCGAGACCGCGATCGTCGTGAACTTTGCGGCACGAGAGGTTCTCGTGGCGGGTTCGCGATACGCAGGAGAGATCAAGAAGTCGATCTTCTCCGTGCTCAACCATCTGCTTCCGGGGGCCGGTGTCCTTCCGATGCACTGCTCGGCTAACGTCGGCCCCGCCGGTGACGTCGCGCTCTTTTTCGGCCTGTCAGGGACGGGGAAGACGACGCTCTCCGCCGATGCCTCACGAGGCTTGATCGGCGACGACGAGCACGGCTGGAGTGACGACGGCGTTTTCAACTTCGAGGGCGGCTGCTACGCCAAGACGATCCGTCTGTCCCAGGAGAGTGAGCCCGAGATCTACCGCGCGACTCAGATGTTTGGGACGATTCTCGAGAACGTGGTGCTCGACGAGGACACGCGAGAGATCAACTTCGACGACGGCTCCATCACCGAGAATACGCGAGCGTCGTACCCGATCCACTACATCCCCAATGCCGTATTACCGAGCCGTGGCGGACACCCGCGCAACGTAGTCTTCCTGACCGCCGATGCCTTCGGAGTCCTGCCCCCGATCTCGCGGCTGACGCCCGAGCAGGCCATGTATCACTTCTTGTCCGGATACACGGCGAAAGTGGCGGGCACGGAGCGCGGAGTTACGGAGCCGCAAGCGACTTTCAGCGCGTGTTTTGGGGCCCCGTTCCTGCCTCGTCACCCGGGGGTGTATGCCGACATGCTCGGGGAGAAGCTGCGTGAGCACGGTGCCAAGGTGTGGCTGGTGAACACCGGCTGGTCCGGCGGCGGTCACGGCGTGGGCAGCCGCATGAAGCTTGCCCATACCCGCGCAATGGTGAACGCTGCGCTTGCCGGTGATCTGGAAGGTGCCGAGTTCGCGTCCGATCCGGTCTTCGGCGTCGATGTGCCCGTCTCCGTGCCCGGTGTTCCAGACGAGGTGCTGCGTCCGCGCGACACCTGGGCGGACGGTGAGGCCTACGCCGCCGCCGCCGCCGAGTTGGCGGCCATGTTCAAGGCCAATTTCGAGAAGTTCGCCGACGACGCTGGAGAAGCGGTGAGCGCAGCGGGGCCGCGCTAGATCACGCCTACCCCTTCCACTGCGATACGGTCAGCGCGTATCCGTCCGGGTCGTAGAGGCTGAACTCCACTGAACTCGCTTTCTCGTTCATGTGCGGCTCATCGATGAGCTTCGCGCCCATCGCCTGTGCGCGCTCGAAAACGGGGCCTAGGTCGTCGACGCTGAAGTAGATCAGCACTCCGCTGCCGGGGGTCTCTTTGGGGCTTGTGAGGCCCCCATGCTCCACATGGTCACCGTGGTGGAGCAGGAGCAGCAGGTCGTGGCCGGACGTGATCATGTCGAACTCGTTGCCGCCATGGCCACTCGTGGTATCAAGCAACTCCTGATACCACGCCGAGCTAGCGGGGACGTCTCGGACCACGAGCATCGGGTAGCATTTCATGGAACGATCTCAGGTTAGTGTCAGGCCACTTGTCGTCTTCGCGACCGCAAGCCGGCTAGGCAGGCTCCAAAGTACCCGATTCCGGTGATTTTCGGGTAGAATATGGCTTTTTTGCCCGTTCTTGCCCGGTCAGAAGGCGTTCCATAACCGTTCTTAACCGCTCTGCGAGATGCAATCGGGATGCAAAGCGGGTGGGCCTACGATGCGGAGCCTGCCTGCCCCACTCAGGCCCGCGACTCAGGACGCGCAGAACCGTGTTGGGTGCGCTAGGAGTGGTGCCCCGGTAGAGGGGGGCGGGGATACTGGGGGGCTAGTTGCCTTCTTCTAGGCCGGGGGGACAGGGGTCGTAGGTCACGGTCTTGCCGTCCTCAATCCACTCACCGCACTTCTGACCCATGTTGGCGGTGCCCCTCTGCTCCAACTGTCCATTCTCGTGGTAGGACTCAAACGGTCCGTCTAGCTCACCAGCCGTGAAGGTGCCCTTCTCAAGGAACTGGCCGTGGACAGGGGTCGCCTCACTGGCGTGGATAGAGAAGCGGG
>DQPL01000044.1 GCA_015664885.1 Gemmatimonadota bacterium | reverse complement strand
TGGTGGCTGGGTTCGTGTACGCCGCAGTCAATGCCCCGATGTGAATGGACTCGCTTAGTGCCTGAGAGCGTAACCTCCATCACCCCATAGCCGTCACCCTCCGGCCAGACCGTGAAGGCCCGCAACTCAGGACGCGCAGAACAGTGCTTGATAGCTGGGTGTGGCTGGATGCCACGGAGGGGGGGGCTAGTAGGCGTCGCGGAACTGAATCGACGTCGCGAGGCGCGTCCAGGCTCTCTTCCTTGTGAAAGGCGGACTGGCCCGGTCTAATTGTCGGACTGCACAATTTCTTCGAGGGGGCCCATGTCATCACGTCTTTGGATCACGGCACCGATGCCGACCACGGCTCCGTGGGTGCGTCTGGCGGCGACCGCGCTCTGCACGTGGATGGCCGCGCCGATCCAGGCCGAGGCTCAGGCGGCTGTGCCGTTCACGCCCGGAATGAAGGTCACCGAGTCCGTACGCATCGCTCCGGGGACGTACGATGTAGTGGGCCCGGAATCGCTCGACGAAGCCTTGATCGTCGTCTCGGGAGACGACATCACGCTAGACCTTTCGGGCGTGCACCTGCGGGGAATCCCGATCGAGTCCGATCCCGATCTGGCCACGGGCGTGGCACTGCGCGTGGACGGCGGCTCGCGCGTGACCATCCGGGGCGGGAGTATCCGGGGGTACCGATTCGGTATCCTCGCTCGGGGCTCTCGCGGCCTGCGCATCATCGACTCCGACCTCTCGTACAACTGGAAGCCGAGGCTCTTCAGCCAGGTCGGTCAGGAGTCTCTCGTCGACTGGCTCTCATACCACGACAACGAGCAGCGCGAGTGGATGCGCTTCGGGGCGGCGATCTACCTCGAGGACGTCACGGGCGGGGAAGTCAGGGGCACCCGCGCCGTACAGGGAATGAACGGACTCCTCATGACAGGAACGGACTCCGTTCGTGTGCAGGACAACGACTTCTCGTACAACTCCGGGCTCGGCATCGGGATGTACCGTTCGAGTTGGAACGTGATCGTCACAAATCTCCTGGACTACAACATCCGTGGATACAGCGAGGGGATCTACCAGCGCGGCCAGGACTCCGCTGGCCTCCTCATGTACGCTCAGAGTTCACACAACACGGTCGCCTACAATTCGGCGACCCACTCCGGGGACGGCTTCTTCTTGTGGGCGGGGCGGCACACGATGGATACGGGGGAAGGTGGCGCAAACGACAACCTGCTCTTCTACAACGATTTCTCCTATGCGCCCGCGAATGCCGTGGAGGTCACGTTCAGCAGGAACCGCGTGATTGGGAATTATCTGCGGGGGAGTCGATACGGCATCTGGGGCGGGTACTCGTGGGAGACCCTCATTCAGGGCAACTGCTTCGGTGGCAACCAGTACGGCGTCGCCATCGAGCACGGTCAGGACAACGTCATCGAGGGCAATCGTTTCGATGGCGACTCGCTCGTGGTCTCTTTCTGGTCGCGCGAGTCCGAGCCCGCCGACTGGGGATACTCGCGGTACCGAGACACATACAGCCGGAATCAGCGTGTCGCGGGCAACATCTTTGCCGCTAGCTCGGAGGTGTGGCGCCTCGAGCGAACCCGGGGAAACGAGATCGTTTCGAATCTGGTGATGGACTCGATTCCGGCCGAGGCGTGTGATCCTCGCGCCTTGTTGGGCAACGCGTTCGACGACTTCGCGTCAAGCCTCCCCAACGTCGAGCCAGAGCTACCCTACTCGCCGCGTTCGGGGCTTCCGCGTTCCGCGATGGTCGTCGATGCGTGGGGCCCTCATGACGGGATGTCTCCCAAGTTGTGGCCGCTCGACGCTGAGCAGGCAGTGGTGCGGCTTCGGGTTCTCGGCCCGGCGGGCTCGTGGCGCCTCATCGAACGCCGCGGCGTTGCCCAAATCTCGGTGCTCTCCGGGCGGACAGGGGATACGCTCGTCGTAGAACCGTCTCCCGGAGCCCTCGGTGACTGGGCGGTGGAGTTAGAGTACGTCGGTGAGCGCACGATATCAGCGAGGGGAACCGAGTCGGTGGCCGGAAGCTCCGTGCCTTTCGGCTTCGAGCGCTTCGAAGCGATCGACGACTGGGACATCAGCTTCGTCGCGTGGGACGATCCGGCGCGGGACCCCGATCGGGACCCGAGGGCGTTCGCTCAACTCTTCGAGTCGGAAGCCATCATGACCCGGCGAGAAACGCGACTCGACTATCAGTGGTTCACGCCGCGGCTGGAAGGAATCCCGGGTGAGCGTTGGGGGCTGGAGGCGACGAGCAACGTCACGCTCGAGCCAGGGGAATACTCGTTGAGGACGATCAGCGACGGAGGCGTGCGGGTCTGGGTCGATGGCGCACTCGTGGTCGACAATTGGGAGCCCCACGGCACCGTCGTCGACTACGCACCGATCTCAGCGGGACAGCACGAACTCAGGGTTCGCTACTACCAACTCGAAGGCTGGTCGGAGATCCGCACGGAGGTGGTTCGCGGATCAGGGCGGTCCCCGGGGTCGGCAGGGCCGCACTGAGCCGTATCGGAACTCGAAGCACTAACGCTGCGTGTTGCGTCTCTCGAGTGCGGTTACAGCGTCGATCATCTTCGCCGCCATCTCACCCCCTCGTGTGAATCGCACCTTTGAGGGGCCACAAGTGACAGCCTGACGTTCAGGTTATCCAGCGCCTCCTTCGTTCACTCTCCGTGGGTGGCCCACATGTCGGAATGACAGGTCCACATCATCGGAATGCGTGGTTCACTTCCCTCGGAACGCGTGGTCCACATGCTTCGGAATGAGTGGTCCACTTCGGTCGGACTCCGCACATAGGCCTCCCCTCTACGCGGCGAATGAGGTCCACAGGAGGATTCCGAGCGCGCTGGCTGAGAAGCCCATGGACCAGACGTAGTGCCAGTTCCGAATCCGGCGCGTAACCAGCCCGGTGAGCATCATTGCCACTACCAACGCAAGCAATACCTGCCACCACGGCACGATGTTGACGCCGTCACGAATGTAGGTGCCAGCAGCACTGTCGTAGGCCCTCGCCGCCGCCGCAATCTCCGCATCGGAATCGCCTAGCGGCCTCGGCTCTTCTGGTTCGAACGCCCACGAGAAGTAGGCGTCCGTGTAGATGAGGAACCTTGGGCGCGTAAGTTCCACGACCTCCGTCTCACCCGTTTCGCTGATCGTGACCTGTCTGGTCCCACTCCACACCCCCTTCAGGGACTGCGCCGCCGCGAGGGCGGGGCTGGCCGCGAGCAGGATGCGGCCTGAAATAGTGGGACGCGATCAAACTGGTGGGGCTAGGAAGGACACGACACTTTGACTGTCATGAATCGACGCGACTTCCTATACGGCATGTCCGGCGCCCTGGTGGGCGGCGCTCGAGCGCTTCCAGTCGAAGGCGCCGTCACCGAACGCCCCGACGCGCGCGACTCGTTCATGATCTCGAACGTCTCGGTATTCGATAGCGCCCGTGGTGTTCTCGTGCCGGATCAGACCGTCGTCATCCAGGACGATGTCATCGCGGCGGTGGGGACCGGCGTGCGTGACGATTCATTCGACGTCACGAGGATCGACGGGCGTGGGAAATACCTCTTGCCGGGGTTGATCGACGCCCACGTACATCTATCGCACATCTTGTACCAGTCTCACATGACGGGTGACGAGATTCTGCCATTCTTCCTCGCGCATGGCGTGACCTCGGTCCGCAGTACAGGGGACAACGTACCCGCCCAGAGGCTTGTCCAGCGGCACGCCGAGCGGACTCCTCACACTTCGCCGCGAGTTTTTATGGCGAGCTTCCTTATTGGAGGGTCTCCGGCCCATCACCCCGACGTAGGCTGGTCACTCGACAAACCGGAAGACGTGCCGGAGTTCGTCGCGCACATGGCGGCGTGGGGTGTGACCACGCTCAAGCTGTATATCAACGTGGCGCCGGAGGTGGGGCGCCGCGTGATCGAAGAGGGGCATCGTCATGGACTGATGGTTGCCGGACACCTCACGAGCTATCACCCGTCAGACGCGATTCGCGACGGGATCGACTCTCTCGAACACATTTATACGGTGGCTGATTTTATTCGCCGCGATCCCGATGATCGTCATTCGGTCGACCTGCGGAGTGACGCGGCGAAACGTCTCATCGACCAAATTGCGGAGAGTCAGGTGTTCGTCGACCCCACGCTGATGGTTTTTTGGGGCACGCTGTTCTTCGTTGACGACCCCCAGGTGATCGAGCACGCCGACAACGCGTCCATGCCGCGGCGCTTGCTCGACTTTTGGCACCTCGACAACCCGCGCCGGCTCGACAGCTTCAGTTCTGGACCGATCGCTGTGCGGCGGGGCACGTTTCAAACGTACATGGAGCTCGTCGGTCTGCTCCATCGGGCCGGTGCGAGGGTTCTGGTCGGCACGGATGCGCCGGAACCCCAGGTCCCGCCGGGCTCGTCTCTGCATCACGAAATGGAGTTTCTCGTGCAATCGGGCATGAGCCCCGCTGAGGTCCTGAGTGCTGCGACGCTCGTAAACGCACGGGTTCTCAAAGCAGATGATCGAATCGGGTCCGTAACCCCCGGGAAGAAGGCAGATCTTGTTCTGCTAGACGCCAATCCACTGACGGACATCCGCAACACGCGTCGGATCTCACATGTGTTCAAGGACGGCGCGGCACTTCTGCCGGCCGAGATTCTCACTGCCGCTCCCCGGTGAATGACGCAGCTGGGAGCCATGACTGGAGCACCTTGAGCTCCCGCACACACCGCCCCCGATCTCACCCGCTCGCGGTCCGCCCCAGGGGGACTTCCTCCTCGACCAGACTCCGGCCTTCGATCCCACCGAGGCCGAACCAGTCCCAGAGTTCGTGTTCGATCAGTCGCTGCCCGACCAGTTCGACGACTGAGACATCTGCCCCCGCTGTCCTCCCCGACAGGCTGAGCCATTTCGCCACCTCGACTCGCCCAGCCGAACATCCCCACCTCCCATTCCACCCTCCTCGATAGGGCGGTTGGAACGCCTATCCACTCCTTTGGATTGCTACGGCGGATCTGAAAGACCTCCACATCAAGAAGGGAGGCGCAGGCCGTTTCGTCCCCTTCGTCCGGACGCTTGCGGAACTCGTTTCAGGCGGCGTACACGTTCGCCTCTTTCACGCGAAGGAGCCTAGGCCGCGCTTCAGAAAGGACTTCGACAAGTCGCCGGTCTTGATCGAGAGCCCCCATTTCGAGCGAAGCCTCTGCCCTCAGATGCACATGAAAGTGTTCCCCGTCGATGGCAAGCGCGCCTACGTCGGTAGCGCTAACCTCACGGGCGCGGGCGCCGGAGCCAAGCATCCAGACCGCCGGAACTTCGAAGCGGGCATGTTGAGCGATGACCCGGGCGCCATCTCACAGCTAATGACCGCGCTGGACCGCCTGTACCTGGGGAGAACTGCAGGAGCTGTCGGCTTCGGGAGTATCTTGGAACCAGGCGAGCCGGGCCGGGGCCCGTGAGACGACAGGGCACCGAGCGCACGGACGAGGAGTGGCATCGCGCAGGAATGCGGTTTATTCAGAGAGGGCGGATAACCGACCGCCGCGGTC
>DQPL01000120.1 GCA_015664885.1 Gemmatimonadota bacterium | reverse complement strand
TGGCTTGATCGAGCCCGGAGCCGCCAATACCTGGCCGCGCTGGATCTCGTCCTTGCCCACACCACGCAGCAACAGTCCCGCGTTGTCGCCCGCCCGGCCTTCGTCCAGCAGCTTCCGGAACATCTCCACTCCCGTCACCACCGTCTTTCGGCTCTCCTCCGTCATGCCCACGATCTCTACTTCCTCGCCCTTCTTCACGATCCCGCGCTCGATGCGGCCCGTCGCTACCGTGCCGCGGCCCGTGATGCTGAACACGTCCTCCACTGGCATCAGGAACGGCTTGTCGATGTCGCGCTCTGGTTGCGGGATGTAGGAGTCGATGGCGTCCATCAACTCCTGGACGCAGTTCGCCGCGTCTCCCTCGCCCCCGGACTCCAGAGCGTGTAGCGCTGAGCCCATTACTACCGGTATGTCGTCGCCCGGGAAGTCGTACTCACTCAGCAGCTCCCGAATCTCCAACTCCACCAGCTCCAGTAGCTCCTCATCGTCCACCATGTCCACCTTGTTCATGAACACGACGATGTAGGGCACGTTCACCTGACGTGCCAAGAGGATGTGCTCCCGCGTCTGAGGCATCGGGCCGTCCGCTGCGCTCACCACCACGATCGCGCCGTCCATCTGCGCCGCGCCCGTGATCATGTTCTTCACGTAGTCCGCGTGGCCCGGGCAGTCCACGTGCGCGTAGTGACGGTTCGCTGTCTCGTACTCCACGTGAGCCGTCGCTATCGTGATCCCGCGCTCACGCTCTTCGGGCGCCTTGTCGATCTGATCGAACGCGATCGCGTCGCCCCCGAACTTCTTCGCCTGCGCCAGCGTGATCGCCGCCGTCAGAGTCGTCTTGCCGTGATCTACATGACCGATCGTTCCCACGTTTACGTGTGGCTTCGTTCGCTCAAATATCGCCTTGCCCATCGCTGTCTCTCTTTTTCTCGGTAGGCTGGGGGTGGTTGCTTAGCTCAGTCGGCTCAGCCGTTGGCCGCCATGATCTCTTCGGCCTTCGACTTCGGAACCTCGTCGTAGTGCGCAAACTGCATCGTGTACACGGCCCGTCCCTGGCTCATCGAGCGAAGCGTGGTCGAGTACCCGAACATCTCACCGAGCGGCACCGAAGCGCCGATGACGCGCGCACCCGCACGCTCGGTCATACCGCCAACCTTGCCCCGACGGGCCGATAGGTCGCCGATGATGTCCCCCATATAGTCGGCCGGCGTCACGACCTCGACGTCCATGATCGGCTCCAGCAAGACCGGCTTGGCTTTCTTGATGCCCGCCTTGAGGGCCATCGAGCCGGCAATCTTGAACGCCATCTCGCTCGAGTCGACATCGTGGTACGAGCCGTCAATGAGCTCGACCTTTACATCGATGACCGGATAACCAGCGAGTACGCCCGAGTCGAGTGCGTCGCGTAGCCCCGCCTCGACGGAGCTGATGTACTCTCGAGGAATCGAGCCACCGTGGATCTTGTCCTCGAAGATGAAGCCCGAGCCCGGTGTTCCCGGCTCGATGTTGATGACCACGTGGCCGTACTGACCGCGCCCACCCGTTTGGCGGACAAATCGGCCTTCCACTTTTTCCGCGCGATTGCGGATCGTCTCACGGTACGCGACCTGCGGTCGACCGATGTTGGCCTCGACGCCAAACTCGCGCTTGAGGCGATCGACGATGATCTCGAGGTGCAGTTCGCCCATGCCCGAGATGATGGTCTGGTTCGTCTCCGGATCGGTGAAGACGCGGAAAGTCGGGTCTTCATCAGTGAGCTTGACCAGTCCGTTCGTAAGCTTGTCCTGATCCGCCCTCGTCCTAGGCTCGATCGCCACCGCAATGACCGGCTCCGGGAAGCTCATCGCCTCCAGGATGATCGGGTGGGTCTCGACGCACAGGGTGTCGCCGGTCTTCACCTGCTTGAGGCCGATCGCAGCTGCGATGTCACCCGCGAATACCTCTTCTCGCTCTTCACGCTTGTTGGCGTGCATCTGCAGGATCCGGCCGACGCGCTCTCTCCGACCCTTGCTGGCGTTGTACACGTAGCTGCCGGCGGGTAATGAGCCGGAGTACACCCGGAAGAAAGTCAACTTACCGACGTACGGGTCGGTCGCGATCTTAAACGCTAAAGCCGCGAAGGGAGCGTCGTCACTCGCCTCACGGCTTTCGAAGGTCTCATCATGCTGCGGCAGATGCCCCTGAATGGCTGGCACGTCTACCGGCGACGGCAAATAGTCGATGACGCCGTCGAGCAGTGTCTGTACGCCTTTGTTCTTGAAGGCCGAGCCACAGAAGACAGGAAAGAGCACGCCCTTGATGGTCGCCGCGCGGATCGCGTGACGGAGGTCGTCGTTCGATAGCTCCTCACCCGCCAGGTATTTCTCGATGAGGTCGTCGTCGTGCTCGACCGCGGCCTCGAGCAGCGTGTGACGCAACTCCTCGACCGTGTCGACGAGTCCGTCAGGGACCGGGCCCTCGCTGAACTTCGAGCCCATCTCGTCTTCGTAGATGATCGCCTTCCGCTCGACGATATCGACGACCCCTGTGAAGAGTTCGCCCTCACCCAGCGGGTACTGGACCGGATGCGCGTTCGCCCCCAAGCGCTCGTTCATCATGCCGACGACGTTCATGAAGTCAGCGCCGACTCGGTCCATCTTGTTGACGAATGCGATGCGGGGAACCGTGTAGCGGTCGGCCTGGCGCCAAACCGTCTCTGACTGGGGCTCCACACCACCCACGGCGCAAAAAACGGCCACTGCACCGTCCAGAACGCGCAGCGACCGTTCCACCTCAGCCGTGAAATCCACGTGGCCGGGCGTGTCGATAATGTTGATTCGGTAATCGGTATCATTGCGTAGCCACTGAGCCGTGGTTGCGGCGGAGGTGATCGTGATCCCCCGCTCCTGCTCCTGCTCCATCCAGTCCATGGTCGCAGCACCATCGTGCACCTCGCCCACGCGATGCACCCGTCCCGTGTAGAACAGAATGCGCTCGGTGGTCGTGGTCTTACCGGCGTCGATATGCGCCATGATGCCGATGTTGCGAAGCTGCGGCAGTGGCGTTTTCCTGGGCATCTATCTAGGTCCTTCTCTGTCTATAATCCGTCGGTCATTGCGTCATGGGGCGCAAAAAAAGGAGCGCGGCTTCTGCCGCTGCGGCCGTAAGGGCCCACAGTCGTCCGCGCTCCTTCGATCGGAGAGGGCCCGGGTTCCCGAAGAACGGGGGCCATCGCGTCCCAAGTTGTCTTTGCACCCCATGGCGGCGGCACGTCCTACTAGTCGATCGCTACCAGCGGTAGTGCGCGAACGCCTTGTTCGCTTCAGCCATCCGGTGCGTGTCGTCCTTCTTCTTGATCGTCGTGCCCTCGCCGCGTGATGCGGCCAAAAGCTCTGCAGCCAACCGCTCGGCCATGCTCTTCTCCGAGCGCTTACGTGCGTATGAAATCAACCATCGCGTCGCCAACGCAGCGCGGCGCTCCGGACGAACCTCGATCGGCACTTGGTACGTAGCGCCACCGACACGGCGGCTCTTTACCTCGAGCGCCGGCTTTGCATTGGTCAATGCCTGCTCGAACACCTGCACCCCCGGCTGACCGGTTCGCTGCTCGAGAATCTCGACCGCATCGTAGAAGATCTTCTCGGCGACCGACTTCTTGCCGCCCAGCATCAAGTTGTTGATGAACTTGGTGACAGTACGCGATCCGAAGTGCGGGTCGGGAGGAGTCTCCCTCTTTTCAGCCCTGGAACGACGGCTCATCTATTCTTGCCTTATTTGGGCCGCTTGGCCCCGTACTTGGAGCGTCCCTGGCGACGATCGTTGACCCCTGAAGTATCCAGCGTACCGCGAATAATGTGGTACCGGACCCCCGGAAGGTCCTTCACTCGGCCGCCACGAATGAGCACGATCGAGTGCTCCTGGAGATTGTGTCCCTCACCCCCGATGTAGGCGGTGACCTCGAACCCATTCGTGAGCCGCACACGAGCGACTTTTCGAAGCGCCGAGTTGGGCTTCTTCGGAGTCGTCGTATACACACGTGTGCAGACACCGCGCTTCTGCGGGCTCCGCTGAAGAGCCGGGGTTTTGTTCTTTTTCTGAACAACCTTACGGCCCTTTCTCACGAGCTGATTGATCGTCGGCATTTGCCCTCTGATCGTGAAAAAAAACGCGCCTTCCGGCGCGTCGTAGTTGGCTCTTCGCTGTCGTTGCGAATCGCTGGTCCGACTAGAGCATGTAAAGGTAGACGGGGGTCTCAGGGGTGTCAACGGATGCTAGCATCCAACCCAAGCCTGCCCACTCGAGTGCTACGCGAAGAGATCGATCGTGGTGAGTGCGGAGCCCTCAAGCCGCGGCGGTCAGCGCCCGGAGGGAGGGGGCTTGAACCAGGGTGCCTCGGGCACGATCCATACGCATGCGGAGCGGCAGGTTGCGCAGTCCGCCGCGAAGCGCAGCGGCGAGGGTGCCCACGCCCGTCACCAGTCCAGCCGACCGGACCGCCTGGCCGGCTCGCCGACAGGCCTCGGTCCAGTTCGCCGGACCAGCCATGCCCTCGCGAATGGCCCAACGCCAGAGTACGAGGCTGCGGGCTCTGCGCAGATGCGTAGCCCCCAAGCTTGCCGCCTCGTCGGCTAGCAGGAGGTCGAAGACGCGGACGTTCTCGGCATACGTGCGCCGGAAATCCGCCGTCAAATTTCGGTCGTGGATTCTGTAGTCCACCAGAGCTTCTGGATCTAGGGCGAAAGAAGCACGGAGTGAGAGGCGGATCGCGAAGAGATAGTCACACGCGACGTGGAAGTCCTCGTGAAACCCGCCAAGACACTCGAACGCGGCACGGTCGACGAGTACCGTCGAAAGCCGCACGAAGTTCTCCTTGAGCAGGCGTTTCGTGATAGTCCCCTCCTTGGGGCGATGACGGCTGAGGTACACACCGAGCAGACGGCCCGCACCATCAATCACGCGACAGTCACTGTATACGAGCGCCGCACCGGTTTCAGACCTCAGGCGCAGCTGGCGCTCGAGCTTGTCGGGCCGCCAGAGATCGGCGACGTCCGCGAATGCCAGCACGTCACCTTGGGCCCGGCTCGCCGCGAGATTGCGCGCCGGTCCGGGAGCTGTGCCGGTCGGTGCCTCGATCACCCGGATGCGATCGTCGTCGATCGCTGAGACCTCCTGCAGGCTTCCGTCGCTCGAATCCACATTCACGAATAAAAGCTCCAGGGGCGCCTTCTGAGCCAGGACACGCTCGACCGCGTGACGCACGAAGGGCATTCCGTTCCGGCAGGGCATGATCACAGAGACCAGCGGTCTGCCCGGAAGTCGGGGTGTAGTGCTCATTACGCAAGAGTAACCGTGTGCCTCACGACACAATATGAAAAGAGGGGCGCCCCCGGCAGGAAGGCGCCCCCCAAACACGTTGGCCCGCTAGGCCGTCTAGTCCGACTCCTCGCCTACCCCTAGCCCGGCCACCAGCTCTCCGGGCTCGCCCAACGGGATGATCTCTTCGTCGTAGAACGACTTTTCGACCATGAACTCGACCGACTGGTAGCGGTGCGCCCCCGTCCCGGCTGGGATCAGGTGACCAATGATGATGTTCTCCTTGAGACCAGTGAGCTTGTCGAGCGCGCCGCGTACTGCGGCATCGGTGAGCACCCTGGTGGTCTCCTGGAACGAGGCCGCCGAGATGAAGGACTCTGTCGTGAGGCTCGCTTTCGTGATGCCCAGCAGAAGCGGCTCGGAACGGGCTGGTTTCGTGCCCTCCTCGATAGCCTTCTGGTTCACGGTACGGAACTCCACGCGGTCGACGTTCTCGCCCTCCAGAAGTTGAGTCTCGCCAGCATCGGTGACCCGCACTTTCTGGAGCATCTGACGAACGATGACGCCAATGTGCTTGTCGTTGATCTTGACGCCCTGGAGTCGGTAGACCTCCTGGATCTCGTTCAGCAAGTATTCCTGCACCGCGCGCGGCCCCTTGATGCGCAGGATGTCGTGTGGGTTGATCGGGCCCTCGCTCAGACGGTCCCCGGCGCGGACTCGGTCGCCCTCGTGCACGCGCATGTGCTTTCCGACCTGAACCGGATAGGTCCTGAGCTCGCCAATTTCCGGCGTGACGTGGACCTCACGCTTGCCGCGCTTGATGTCGCCGAAGCTGACCTCACCGTCGATCTCGGTGATGACTGCTGGATCCTTCGGTCGCCTGGCCTCGAACAGCTCGGCGACCCGGGGCAGACCACCGGTGATGTCGCGCGTCTTATAAACCTCGCGACTGATCTTTGCGACCGTGTCGCCCGGCTTGATCGCGTCTCCATCGTGCACGGTGAGTTGCGCACCGACCGGGATGATGAACTCGCGAAGCTTCTCCCGCTTCTTTGTATTCTTCCGGATCTGAATCGTCGGGTGGAGTTTCTTCTCTCGATCCTCGATGATCGTCTTCTGGCGCCGACCGGTAGACTCGTCCAACTCCTCGCGCATCGTCTGCTCGTCGACGATGTCGACGAACTCGATCACGCCGGCCGAGTCTGCGACGATGGGCTCCGAGTACGGATCCCAACTGAACAGGAGGTCTCCGGCTTCGATCTCCTCCTCCTCCGCCACGGCCAGCGTCGCTCCGTAGGGAACCGAGAGGCGACTAAGGACAGAGCCGTCTTGCGTCTTGAGAAGGATTTGCCCTTCCCGCGAAGTAATGATCCGCTCACCGTCTTGTGTCACGACCGTGGTCACGCGCTCGAGGCCTACGATGCCCTTGATCTTCGACTTGCGCTGCGTCTGCGCCGCGATGCGAGACGCTGTACCACCGATATGGAACGTGCGCAGCGTGAGCTGCGTGCCCGGCTCACCGATCGATTGTGCAGCGAGAATGCCCACCGCCTCACCCGTGTCGACCATCTTCATCGTAGCAAGGTTGCGGCCATAGCACATCTTGCACGTACCGCGCTTCGCCTCACAGGTGAGCACAGAACGAATCTTCACCATCTGGAGACCCGCATCCTCGATGGCATCTGCCTTGTCCTCGAGAATGAGCACGCCCGCCTTGACCAAGAGGTCTCCGTCGATCGGGTCGTAGACGTCCTCGAGCGCCACGTTGCCGACGATGCGGTCCGCGAGCGACTCGATGATGTCCTCGCCTTCCTTCAGCGCCGTCATGTCGAGCCCTAGAATCGTTCCGCAGTCGTCGGTCATCACCG
This sequence comes from Gemmatimonadota bacterium, assembly GCA_015664885.1. GTDB lineage: Bacteria > Gemmatimonadota > Gemmatimonadetes > Longimicrobiales > Gaopeijiaceae > UBA1138. The sequence continues at coordinate 9,109 of DQPL01000120.1, read as the reverse complement.
TCACGTCCTGCGCAACGTCGACCAGGCGGCGCGTGAGATAGCCCGCATCGGCAGTCTTGAGCGCTGTGTCGGCCAGACCCTTGCGGGCACCGTGCGTGGAGATGAAGTACTCCACCACCGACAGCCCTTCTCGGAAGTTCGACTTGATCGGGCTCTCGATGATCTCGCCGATACCGCCTGTGAGCTTCTTCTGCGGTTTGGCCATCAGCCCCCGCATCCCGGCGAGTTGACGCATCTGGTCCCGGTTACCGCGGGCGCCGGAGGTCATCATCATGTACACCGGGTTGAAGCCACCCTTGGAGCGCTCGAGGCGGCGGACCATGGCGTCAGCCACGTCGTTGTTCGCGTGGGTCCAGGTATCGATCACCTTGTTGTAGCGCTCGCCGTTCGAGATGAAGCCGCTGGCGTACGCCTTCTGGAACCGAGCTACCTGCTCGTCGGCCTCTTTGAGAATCTCCGCTTTCTCGTGGGGCACTTCCAAGTCGTCGATTCCAACGCTGATGCCGCCCATGGTGGCGTAGCGGAACCCGAAGTCTTTGAGGTCGTCCAAGAAAGCCGGAGTCTCGGCGAGACCGATCTTGTCGAAGCAGTCGAAGACCAGGTCACCCAGCTCCTTCTTCCCGAACGTGCGGTTCATAAAGCCGAGTTGGTCGGGGATGATGGAATTGAAGAGCACTCGGCCCGCAGCCGTGCGCACCCAGTATCCGTTTTCCTCGCCGTACTGCTCTCCGACCCAGTAGTACACTGGGCTCTGGAACGTCAACCTCTCCTGGACGAGCGCCATCTCGATCTCGCCATACGAGGACACGTGAGGCGCGCCCTCATAGATCTCGTCCAACTTGGCGTCCGCGGCTTCGCGTCGTGCCTTGGGCCCTTTCGAGTCGTTCACCACTTTCTCCAGATCCGTGATCTCGAGACCCGGATTGGTCAGGTAGTGCGCGCCGATGACCATGTCCTGCGTGGGTGCCGCAACGGGACGGCCGTTGGACGGCAGTAGGATGTTGTTGGACGCCAGCATGAGGACGCGAGCCTCGAGCTGGGCTTCAAACGACAGCGGCAAGTGTACCGCCATCTGGTCTCCGTCGAAGTCCGCGTTGAATGCCGCGCACACCAGCGGGTGGATACGAATCGCCTTGCCCTCGACGAGCACCGGCTCGAAAGCCTGGATGCCCAGTCGGTGAAGGGTCGGCGCACGGTTCAACAGAACCGGGTGATCCTTGATGATGTCCTCGAGGACTTCGTAAACCTGCGGGTCGGCGCGCTCCACGATCTTCTTGGCGCGCTTGACCGTCTCGGCCTCGCCGCGCTTCTCGAGCTCGTGGATGATGAACGGCTTGAACAGCTCGACCGCCATCGCCTTGGGCAAGCCACACTGATGCAGCTTGAGCTCCGGCCCGACTACGATGACCGAGCGGCCCGAGTAGTCCACGCGCTTGCCCAACAGGTTCTGCCTGAAGCGACCCTGCTTGCCTTTCAACATGTCGCTGAGCGACTTGAGCGGACGCTTGCCGCGGCCACGGATCGCCTTCGATCGGCGTCCGTTGTCGAAAAGTGCGTCGACAGCCTCCTGCAGCATGCGCTTCTCATTGCGGAGGATGACCTCCGGCGCGCGCATAGTGATGAGCTTCTTGAGCCGATTGTTCCTGTTGATGACCCGCCGGTACAAGTCGTTCAAGTCCGACGTCGCGAAACGACCGCCGTCGAGCGGAACGAGCGGACGAAGATCGGGCGGAATGACCGGAACCACGTCCATGATCATCCATTCTGGACGGTTCCGTGTATCGGCGGTGTCGCCGGAATTACGCAACGCGTCCACGACCTTGAGCCGCTTGAGCTTCTTCTTCTTCCGGTGCTGGGACGTTTCGTGCACGATCTCGTAGCGCAGCCACTGGGCCAGGCGGTCGAGCCCGCGTCCATCGGCATTCCGGTCCTTGATTTTCTTGTCCGGCGTGTCCAGCAGCTTGAGCAGAGTCCGCGCCGCCTCGGCACCAATCTCGGCCTTGAACCGTTCGTCGTTCTCGTCGCGCGCTTTCACCCGCAGATCGTAGTACTCGTCTTCGTCAAGCAGGTCCTGGAACTCCACCTCCTGCTTTCCGGGATGCGTAACCACGTAAGCCGCGTAGTAGATGACCTTCTCTAGGTCGCGCAGCGTCATGCCGAGCAGGTAGCCGAGCTGACTCGGCAGCGTCTTGAAGAACCAGATGTGCGCCACGGGCACCGCGAGCTCGATATGCCCCATGCGCTCGCGTCGCACCTTGGAGAGCGTCACTTCGACGCCACAGCGGTCGCAAACGTGACCGCGGAAGCGGATGCGCTTGAACTTACCGCAGTGGCACTCCCAGTCCTTCACCGGCCCGAAAATTCGCTCGCAGAACAGACCATCACGTTCCGGCTTGAACGAGCGGTAGTTGATCGTCTCGGGCTTCACGACCTCGCCGAACGACCAACCGCGAATCTCCTCGGGCGAAGCGAGCTTGACCCGAATGAACTCGAAGTCAGATCCGCTCTGATCGCGGGCCCTTGGGAAATCGATCATTTACTCTTCCTCCCCGAGCTGTACGCTCAGGCCGAGAGCCTGAAGTTCTTTTACGAGCACGTTGAACGACTCCGGTATTCCGGGCTTGGGCATGTTGTCGCCTTTCACGATGGCTTCGTAGACCTTCGAGCGACCCTGCACGTCGTCCGACTTGACGGTGAGAATCTCCTGCAGCGTGTGCGCCGCGCCGTACGCCTCGAGCGCCCACACCTCCATCTCGCCGAAGCGCTGCCCGCCGAACTGTGCCTTACCGGCGAGCGGCTGCTGTGTGACCAGCGAATACGGCCCGATCGAGCGCGCGTGGATCTTGTCATCCACGAGGTGACTGAGCTTGAGCATGTACACCGAGCCAACGGTCACCGGGAAGTCGAAGCGGCGACCGTCGCGGCCATCTCGCAGGCGAATCTTTCCGTTGGGGTAGATCTCCGCGTGCTCCATGAGCTCGACGACCGCGTCGTCGAGACCCGACTTGATCGTCGAGCGGCCCTTGAGCTTCTGAATCGCAGGGAACATCGTCGCCATCTTTTCGTCCGACCGCGCCGAGATCTCTTTCGCAGCGGCGACCAGGAATCCACTGAGGTCGTCGACGAACTTCTGCTGCTTCTTACTCAGCTGGAGCGACAGATATGCGTCTAGCGATTGGCCGATACCGTGGGTGTGCCCCACCGCGTGCGTGCCGTTCCCATTCCCGTTCCCATCATCGCTGCCGGCCATGACGACGGGCAGCAGGTTGGCCACGGCCACCAGCTGTTCGATTCCGTCTCCCGTTACCGGGGGTTGGGCCTCGAGGTGTAGCGCATCCGTGACCCACTTCAGTCCGGCAAGCTTGAGCAGCGCGCCGACTTCATTCTCGGTGGCTCCTTGGAATACCGGAGTCTTGGACTCGAAGCCCAACACCTTGCCGGCCCAGCCAAGGTGCGTCTCCAGAATCTGCCCGACGTTCATGCGTGATGGCACACCGAGCGGATTGAGAACGATCTCGACCGGAGTCCCGTCGGGGAGAAACGGCATCTCCTCTTCCGGCACGATCCTGGCGATGATGCCTTTGTTCCCGTGGCGTCCGGCCATTTTGTCGCCGACGGAGATCTTCCTTTTCTCTCCGACATAGACCTTTACCAGCTGGACCACGCCCGGCGGAAGCTCGTCCGGCTGGAACACCTTGTCGATCTGCTCCTCGGTCTTCTCCTTGACCCGTTGGATGCGGCCTTGGGCCTCATCCACGAGGCGTCGGACCTTCTCGCTGGCTTCCTTGTTCTGAAGCTTGAACGTCGTGAGGTCGACCTTCTTGAAGTTGATCTCTTCAATGCTCTCCTTGGTGAACTTCGTGCCCTCTTTCAAGAGCGGCTCGACCGTGCCCTTTTTCAACATCAAGCTCACGGTCTGCCGATTCAGAATGGTGCGTAGCTCATCATCACGCGCATCGGAAATCCTCTGGATCTCCTCACGCTCTAGCGTGCGCAAGTCACCGATCTTGGAGCCGTGCTCCTTCTCAAGAAGCGGATCGTCGATCCGGCGAGAGAACATCTTCACATCGATGATCGTGCCCGTCATGCCCGGGGGCACGCGCAGCGACGAATCCTTCACGTCCTTCGCTTTTTCACCGAAGATCGCAGTGAGTAGCTTCTCCTCGGGAGACAGCTCGGTCTCACCCTTCGGCGTGATCTTGCCGCACAAGATGTCGCCGGCCTTGACCCGTGCCCCGATGCGCACGATGCCGCGCTCATCGAGATCCGCCAGGCTCTCCTCGGCCACGTTCGGGAGCTCTCGCGTGATCTCTTCCATTCCGCGCTTGGTGTCCCGGACGTGGAGCTCCAGCTCTTGAATGTGGATCGAGGTGAAGACGTCGTCCTTCACCAGCTTTTCGCTGATGACGATCGCGTCCTCGAAATTCGATCCATACCAGGGCATGAACGCCACGAGCACATTGCGACCCAGAGCGAGCTCGCCCGCATCTGTGCTGGGACCGTCAGCAATGATGTCGCCAGTCTTTACGACCTCCCCGATCGAGACCAGCGGACGCTGATTGATCGCCGTGTCCTGGTTGGTGCGCCAGAACTTCTTGAGGCGATACCGGTCGAACCGCGCAAGCTTGGCCAGCGGTTGGTCCGCCTGGCCCGGCTTGATGGAACCCGTGTCGACCAGGATTTCGTCGGCGGTGACATGTGCGACGGTGCCGCCCCGGCGTGCCGTGATCACGGCCCCGGAATCCGATGCCACTTTCGCTTCGAGACCCGTGCCCACGAGCGGCGCATCCGTATAGAGGAGCGGTACAGCCTGGCGTTGCATGTTCGAGCCCATCAGCGCCCGGTTCGCGTCGTCGTGCTCCAGGAACGGAATCAGCGCCGCAGCTACGGAAACCAACTGGTCGGGCGCAACATCCATGAAGTCGATGTCTTCAGGCCGGAGCAGCGGGAAATCACCTTTCGCGCGGCAGAGCACAAACTCCTTCAAGTAGTTGCCCTTGTCGTCGAGCGGCGCGTTGGCCTGGGCGATTCGGGCGTCTTCCTCTTCGTTGGCAGAAAGCCACTCGATCGTGCTCGTGACCTTGCCCTTCTTCACCACCCGGTACGGCGTCTCGACGAAGCCGAGGTCGTTGATGCGCGAGTACGTGGTGAGCGACGTTATGAGCCCGATATTCGGGCCCTCTGGCGTCTCGATCGGGCACATGCGCCCGTAGTGGGAATAGTGCACGTCACGGACTTCGAAGCCCGCGCGCTCACGCGTCAGACCGCCCGGACCGAGTGCAGACAGCCGACGCTTGTGCGTCATCTCGGCGAGAGGGTTGGTCTGGTCCATGAACTGGCTGAGCTGCGACGAGCCAAAGAAGGCCTGAATCACGGCGGAAACGGTCCTCGCGTTGACGAGGTCGTCGATATTCACCTTCTCCGGGTCGGTATTGGTCGACATGCGCTCCTTCACCAGGCGCGCCATGCGACTCAGACCAACGGAGAACTGGTTGGCGATGAGCTCGCCGACCGTCCGTACTCGGCGGTTGCCGAGGTGATCGATGTCATCTGTGTAGCCGCGTCCCTCGTTGAGCTCGATGAGGTGGCGCACGATGGAGATGAAATCGTCTTTGGTGAGCACCGTCTGCGTGCTGGGAATGTCCAGACCCAGGCGCTGGTTGATCTTGTAGCGGCCAACCCGGCCGAGGTCGTAGCGCTTCGGGCTGAAGAACACCCTTTCCAGCGCGGCACGTGCTGTATCGACGTTGGGCGCGTCGCCCGGTCGCAGCAACGAATAGATCGCGTACAGCGCATCTTCTTCGCTCTCGGTGGGGTCTTTCTTGATCGTGTTCTTGATCATGGGGCTGTCGCCCCGAGGCGTCACCCGATCCGTCGTGTAGATCTTGAGCTTCTTCGTGCCCAGACGTTCCAGGATCTCCATCACCTCTTCAGCAATCTCCTCGCCATTCTCGATGAGGATCTCGCCGGTCTCCGGATCGACGAACTCCTCGGCGATGGACTTGCCTTCGAGCTCCTCGAGGGTGGTAGCGTTCTTCCCCGTGAGCTTGACCTGCGTCACGTCGTAGAAGAGCTGGAAGATCTCCGCATCGGTTCCGTAGCCGAGCGCCCTCAGGAGGGCCGTCGCCGGGAACTTTTTCTTTTTGTCGATGTGGACGTAGCAGATGTCGTTGATGTCGAGTGTGAACTCGACCCAAGATCCACGGAACGGAATGATCCTTGCGCTATAGAGTTTCGTGCCATTCGGATGGATGCTCTCCTCGAACACCACACCGGGAGACCGATGCAGCTGGCTCACCACCACGCGCTCGGCGCCGTTCACGATGAACGTGCCCAGCTCGGTCAGGAGCGGCAGGTCACCGAGGTAGACCTCCTTCTCGATGATGTCCACCGGCTTCCGGTCCGCCGGGGGCGGCCCCTTCTTCTTCCGCTTACGCCGCTTCTTGCGCTCCTCTTCGTCCTCCTCCGGCTGTTCCCAGACGATGAGGCGCAGCGTGGCCTTCAACGGCGCCGCACACGTCATGTCGCGCTCGATGCACTCCTCGACGGAGTACTTCGGCTCGCCCAGCGCGGCGCTTATGAACTCGAGCGTGAAGTAGTCGTTCACGTCCGAGATCGGGAAGATCTCAGAAAAGACACGGTCGAGCCCAAAATCCCACTGCTCGTCGGGATTGCTATCGGGATCGACCAGCTGCTCGAACGAGCGGAGTTGAACATCCAACAGGTTCGGCATCGGCATGACACGACCGAGCTTGGCGAAATCCAGGATCGGGCGGTTGTCTTTGCGCAGTTCCAACGTACGTCCCCCTTAACGGCTCACCCTGACGACGGGTGAGCAGCGTTCCGTTTGATTACGGGACAAGCGCGTGAATTCTCGGTCTCCGGACACACCCCCACACTGAGGTGTCCCCGACGAGGACCCACGCTGGCCCATGTTGTCGCGCGCCGGCTGGCGACCCACGCAGCTGCGCGGGTGCAGGCCAGGGTCGCGTTCGCTTCCCCGAGGGCAAGCTGCAAACCCAGCGCCTATTTGAGCACGATTGCGGCGCCGACGTTCTCGAGCCTGGATTTCATCTCCTCGGCCTCCTGCTTGGTCGCAGCTTCCTTGATCGTGCCCGGAGCCCCATCTACGAGATCCTTCGCCTCCTTGAGGCCCAGGCCGGTGAGCTCGCGCACAACCTTGATGACCTGGATCTTCTTTTCGCCAAAGCTCTCGAGAACGACATCGAACTCATCTTGCTCTTCGGCTTCAGCCCCACCGCCCTCCGGCATCGCGACCGGAGCCGCCACCGCCGTGACGTTGAACTTGTCCTTGAAGGCGTCAACGAACTCGGACAGCTCGAGAACGGTCATGTTGCCGATGGTGTCGAGCAGCTCTTCGTGATTCGTCGCCATGGTTCCTGCTTCCTCCTGATTCACCCGGCTATCTGCCGGAGATTGGGTTGACCCTGTTTCTTCAGCCTGCCTTCTCTCGCTCTTCTCTGAGGGCATCGATCAGTCCGGCCGTTTCCTGAATCTTGGCCTCGAGCGCACTCGCGAGAGCAGCCATCGGGGCTTCCAACGCACCTGCCAGCATCGAGTAGAGAACGTCTCGCGACGGCAGCTTCGCGATCGCATCCACTTGCTCTGCCTGCAAGACCTTGTTGTCCATGATGCCGAGCTTGAACACCGGCTTCTTGTTGTGGTCCTTCGCGAAGTCGCTGAGCGCCTTGGCAGGCGCCGCCGCGTCCTCGTATCCGAACACCATCCCCGTCGGCCCCTCGAGACTCTCCGAGATATCTGGGAGATCCGTCTCCGCGAAGGCCAGCTTGGCGAGCCGGTTCTTCACAACGAGGTACTCGGCGCCCGACGCTCTTATGGAGCGACGCAAGGCCGTCATGGCTTTGACGCCGAGTCCCGTGAAGTCGGTTAGGTAAACCACCGGCGCCTTGTTGATGCGGTCGCGGAGATCCGAGACGAAGCTCTCTTTCGTCGTGCGATCCATCAGGCCCGCCTGCGGTAGAGGTTCGGATCGATGGACACGCCCGGGCCCATGGTGCTGGAGACCGTCACGCTCTTGAGGTACGTGCCCTTCGCCGCAGAAGGCCTCGACCGCACGATCTGGTCCATGAAGGCACCCAAGTTGTCCTGTAGCTGCTCTTCCGAGAACGACACTTTCCCGATCGGTGCGTGCACGTTCCCGGTCTTGTCGACCCTGAACTCGATCTTACCCGCCTTGATCTCGGTCACCGCACGGCCCACGTCGAACGTCACGGTGCCGGCTTTGGGCGTCGGCATCAGCCCGCGAGGACCAAGCACCCGGCCCAGCGGGCCGACCTTACCCATGAGGTCCGGTGTCGCAACGCAAACATCGAAATCCAGCCATCCACCTTGAATTTTCTCGAGATACTCGACGCCGACATAGTCCGCGCCCGCCTCCGTCGCCTCAGTCTCTTTCTCACCTTGGGCGATGACGAGGACGCGCACCTCCTTGCCCGTCCCGTGGGGGAGAACGACGGTGCCGCGCACCAGCTGGTCTGCCTGGCGAGGATCGACTCCGAGTCGGGTCGCGACCTCGACAGTTTCGTCGAATTTCGCGAACGCGAGCTCCTTGACGAGCTTGACCGCCTCGTCGGGAGCGAACTTGACACTTACCGGGACGCCGGAGCGTGCGGCAGCGTAACGTTTGCCTGTTGTAGCCATTTCTTATGAGCCGTTTGTGAACTCTCCCACCGCTGACGGCTCTCAGTCGGTGGTCTGAGCGGGGTCCGTGCCAGCTACCCCTCTACTTCCACACCCATCGACCTGGCGGTACCGGCGATCATCTGCACGGCGGCGTCCATGTCGTTGGCATTGAGGTCTTCCATCTTGGTCGTTGCGATCTCTTCGAGCTGCGCCCGTGAGATCTTCCCGACCTTCTCGCGATTGGGCTCACCAGAACCCTTCGGCAGTCCGATCGCACGCAAGATCAACACCGACGCTGGAGGCGTCTTAGTGATGAACGAGAAAGAACGGTCCGCGTAAACGGTGATCTCCACAGGGATCGTGATGCCCTGCTTGTCCTGCGTTTTCACGTTGAACTGCTTGCAAACCTCCATGATGTTGACGCCGTGCTGGCCCAACGCGGGCC
>DQPL01000113.1 GCA_015664885.1 Gemmatimonadota bacterium | reverse complement strand
CCGACGCCGACTCCGCAGCAGCGGCCACCGACGACGCGAACCCCAACACAACCGCGGCCAACTCCCCCAACGCCAACCGCAACGCCTACTTCGGCGACCTCCACGTCCACACCCGCTACTCGTTCGATGCGTTCATCTTCGGCACCATCGCATCCCCAGATGACGCCTACCGTTTCGCGCGCGGGCAAGCGCTGACGCATCCGAGCGGTTACGACATGAGACTCGCGGAGCCCCTCGATTTCTACGCGGTGACCGACCACGCCGCGTTTCTCGGCACTCTGCCTGCCATGGCGGACCCGAGCACCGAGGTATCGAAGCGTCCGGTTGCAGAGCTCTTCGTCAACGCGCGCACGGCCGCCGAGCGAGGCGCGGCCTTCCGAGCCATCCTGCCATACTTCAGGGGTGAGGGTTCGGAGGAGTTGCTCGACGGAGACGTGCTCAGATCGGCCTGGGCAGACATCGTTGCTTCAGCCAACCGGCACTACGTACCGGGAGAGTTCACAACCTTCGTCGCGTATGAGTACACGTCGGCGGTCAACCGCTCGAACCTGCACCGGAACGTGATCTTCCGCGGTGATGAGGCTCCGGAGGTTCCGTTCTCGCGGCTGGATTCTCCCAATCCCGAGGATCTGTGGGCGTGGATGGACGAGCAGCGCAGTCAGGGGATGGAGGTGCTTGCCATCCCCCACAACTCCAACGGATCCAACGGGCAGATGTTCAAGCCCGCCTACTTTGACGACCGGCCGCTCGACGCCGATTACGCTGCGATGCGCATGCGCAACGAGCCGCTCGTGGAGGTGACCCAGGTCAAGGGAACCTCGGAGACGCATCCGCTTCTCTCGCCGAACGACGAGTGGGCGAACTTCGAGATCATGCCGTTCCGCATCGCCACCAGCATCAAGAGCAACATCTCCGGCAGCTATACGCGCGAGGCGCAGATGGTCGGCTTGAGGCTCGCTGAGGAGCGCGGATTCAATCCGTTCAAGTTCGGCCTGATCGGGTCGAGCGATTCGCACAACGCTTCCTACGCCGGCGACGAATCGAGCTTCTACAGCAAGGTCGGCCTGCTCGACGGGCTGCCCACCGGGCGCGGCTCCGTAGCGGGAGACGTGGGGGAAGAGGAGGGCCCGTTGGACGTCTACCGGTGCCCCGCGGCAATCCCGACCGCGCTGTCCGGGGAGACCGAGAGCCCAATGCCACTCACTTGCGGCGAGGACGCCGGACGCTTCAGCGGCGGGGCCTTTGTGACGTGGGGCGCTTCCGGTCTCGCCGGGGCGTGGGCGGAGGAGAATACGCGCGAGTCCATCTACGATTCGTTCCGTCGCAAGGAGACGTTCGGCACGTCGGGTCCACGCATTCGTGTGCGTTTCTTCGGGGGATACGACTTCGCCGACGACCTCACCGACGCGCCTGATATGGTCGCCCGAGCCTACGCCGGGGGCGTGCCCATGGGCGGTGACCTCATGGCGCGCGCCGGTGCTCAGCCGCGCTTCCTGGTATGGGCCGCGCGCGATGCGCTGAGCGCGCCCCTCCAGCGCGTTCAGGTAATAAAGGGCTGGGTCGCAGGAGGAGAGACCCACGAGCAGGTCTACGACGTCGCCTGCTCGGATGGCCTCGAAGTCGATGCGGGCACACACCGCTGTCCGGACAACGGAGCCTCGGTGGACATCAGCGACTGCAGCATCTCATCGGACTCGGGCGCCGCGCAGCTCATGACGCTCTGGACCGATCCCGACTTCGATGCCTCCCAGAGGGCGCTCTACTACGTGCGCGTGCTCGAGAATCCCACCTGCCGCTGGTCCACATGGGACGCGATGAAGGCCGGTGTAGCGCCTAGGCCGGATCTCCAGGCCACGATCCAGGAACGGGCTTGGAGTTCGCCTATTTGGTACGTGCCGGCGGGGTAGGGGCCGAGCCCCGGAGAGCCAAGCATGTCCTCACGCCTCAAGGCGCTCGCTGGCGAACCGATCGTCGTCTTCCTGCTCGCCGGTGCCGCGCTCTTCCTCTTCGAGGCCTGGCGCGGCGCGCCCGACGAGGGCTACCGCATCGATGTCGGCGCGGCTGAGACGGCGCGTCTCGCGGCGTTGTGGGAGACGCAAACAGGTGCGCTGCCCACCGATGAGGAGCTCAGCAACCTCACCGAAGCTTGGATCCGCGAGGAGATCTACTACCGCGAAGCGGTGCGCCTCGGCTTGGACCGGGACGACACCATCGTGCGTCGGCGACTCATCCAGAAGCTCGGCTTCCTGAACGAGGCCGAATCCGCCGTCGAGCCCGCCGAGGGTGAGCTCCGGGCCTTCTTCGAGCGTGAGCGCGAGGCATACCGATTCCCCGACCGATACAGCTTCGAGCACGTATACCTCGACCCCGAGCGCCACGAAGACCCGGACGCCGTGGCCGGCGATCTGCTGGAGCAACTCGAGGCTGGAGCGGCTTGGCGATCGCTCGGAGATCCCTTCATGCTCAACTCGAGCTATGCGGAGCGCAGCCTCCCCGAAGTCCGGGCGCTGCTCGGCGGCTCTTTTGCTTCGGCGCTGCCCGACCGCTTGGTGGGCGAGTGGTCGGGACCGGTTCCTTCGGCGTACGGCGTGCACCTAGTGCGGGTACTGGGGATCGAGAGTGCAGGTACGCCCTCCTTCGAACAGGTCCACGACCGGGTCGAGGTCGATTACCTGGAGACGCATACCGGCGACGAGGCGGAGGCCTACTACCGGACTCTGCGCGACAAGTACGAAGTGCGCTTTCCGCGGCGGGAGGGTGGCAGGTGAGTACCGCCCGTGCCGCGACGAGGGGGTTTTCCGCGTCGGCTTGCGTGTTGGCATTCATGGCTTTGCCCATTGAAGCCCACGAGGTCAGACCCGGCTTCATCGGCTTCACCGAGACGGCGCCCGGCACGTACCAAGTAGTGTGGACCCAGCCCGTCGCCGGGGGGCTCCGTCTCGCGCTGGTCCCGATGCTTCCGGATCACTGCGTCGAGACCGCGCGCGGGCTACCCACCGCGACGGTCGGCGCGCTCACCGAGCGCTGGACCGTCGATTGCGGAGTGGCCGGCCTGCTCGGTGCCTCCATCAGCGTGAGTGGGCTCGATCGCACGCTGACGGATGTGCTCGTGCGGGTCACTACTCTGGACGGGCGGGTACATAGCGAGCTGTTGCGAGCCGGCAGGGGGCCGGTG
>DQPL01000072.1 GCA_015664885.1 Gemmatimonadota bacterium | reverse complement strand
ATCCGTGTAACTCATTCAGGTACAGTGATTTATGATTTCCGCACGCGTTTGGCACCAGCCTTGCTTTATGTACGGCCAACGAGGACGCAGACGGGTCGCGGTGCTCCGTCGGCTACGGCCGGCAGACCAGCGAAAACTAAGCGGATATCCCCCCCAGGATGGGGTCCCGCAGCCCGAATGGCCCCGACGGTGGTGCCATGCCCCCCCAATGAGGGTGGCCCCGCCGGGCCCCGCGGATCACTCCGCGGGGCTTTTTTCCCGACCCATTGCGGGTGAGAGAGGCATTGAAGAGAGTGGAGCATGTCCCAGTCCGATGAGCCCTTCATCTCGGTCTTGGTCGCAGACGACGACGAAGACCAGCGCCTCCTCATTGAGCACCTCCTGAAGCACGCGGAGGAAGCGCGCCACCTCGTGACGTGGGTGGCCGACGGCCGCAGCGCGCTCACGGCGCTGCGCGAGCAGGTCTTCGACGCAGCGCTGCTCGGCCTCAGCATGCCCGGGCTCGACGGACTAGAGGTCCTGGAAGCGGTGGCCGATGACCCGACGAGGCCGCAGGTGGTCTTCGTGTCCGGGCGAGGCACGGTCGAGACGGCGACTCGGGCGATGAAGCTTGGCGCTTTCGATTTCCTCGAGAAACCTGTGGGTCGGGACCGCCTGATAAACGTCGTCTGGAACGCGGCGCGCGCCCATCGAGTCTTGTCCAGAACCGAGCGGCTGGAAGCGGTCGTCACCCGTGATGCCGGAGGCGTGCACATCGTCGCGGAAGACCCACGCGTGAAGGCGCTGCTCGGATTGGTGGCTCGGATCGCGCCTTCGGACGTCTCGGTGCTCATCGTGGGGGAGTCAGGAACTGGGAAGGAGCTGATCGCACGCGAGCTGCACCGTCTCTCGGGAAGGCACGCCGAGCCGCTCGTCGCGCTCAACTGCGCCGCGGTCGCCGAGTCTCTTGCCGAGTCAGAACTGTTCGGACACGAGAAAGGAGCGTTCACCGGTGCGGTCGCGAGGAAAATGGGACTGATCGAGATTAGCCACGGTGGCACTCTTTTTCTGGACGAAGTGGGCGACCTCGAACTGTCCCTCCAGGCCAAGCTGCTGCGGGCTCTCGAATCCAAGATGTTCCGACGTGTCGGAGGCGTGAAGGAGCTCCCGACGAATTTTCGGCTGGTTTCGGCTACCAACCAGCCGCTGCAAAGATTGGTCGACAAGGGGGCATTCCGAGGTGATCTCTTTTACCGCATCAACGCCATCGTGTTGGAGTTGCCCCCGCTCCGAGATCGCCGCGGGGACATCCCGCTGCTCGCGCGCCACTTCCTCACCCAGGTCAGGCCGAGCGATGCCGACGACTGGACGATCGCCGCCGACGCGGCGGCCCTCCTGGAAAACTATTCGTGGCCCGGGAACGCTCGAGAGCTGCGCAATGTCATTGAGCGGGCCGCGCTATTGTGTAATAGCACGACGATCCGCGCAGTCGATCTCGGCTCATCGCTCACGGACTCTGGAGCCGGGGCTGGCGCATAGGCGCCTACGGGCCCGCAGCTGCCGTCGTTGAATCTCGAACGCCTCGAGGCGGTTGCGATCGAGCGGGCGCTCGAACGTACTGAGTGGTATCAAGGCCGCGCCTCTCAGTTATTGGGCGTGTCCGACCGAACACTCCATCGGAAAATCAAGGGACTCGGGTTGCGTCGCCCGGACTAGGAAGCGTGCAAGAAGGGGCGGCGATTCGCGTTTGGCTGTTGTTCATGCTGGTCGGAAGCACGGCGGGTGCCCAGCATGTCGCAGCCCAATCCGACATCGCGTTCCCGCGCGAGGTATACGCCGAAAGGCGCGGCCGACTCGTCGAGCTGCTCAGAGCCCCAGTTGTGGTCCCTTCCGAGTACATGATCCGGGCCGGGGGAGCGAAACGACAGGACTCGAATTTTTTCTACCTGACAGGCGTCGAGTCTCCGTATGCCATTTTGGTGATCGCTCCCGACGGCGAAGGTGGGGTCCGCGAGCGACTCTTCCTACCGGCCCACAGGGAGCTCGCGGGTGCACAGTACTCGTTCCAGGATCCGCGGCTGCTTGATGCGGCATGGAACCGGCTGATCCGTCGGCTCGAGCCAGGTGAATTTGCGGAAGCCGCAACGGGTATTGCCGAGACGTACCCACTCGACGACTTCGCGGAGCAGTTGAGCGCGGTCGTCGCGACCGCGCGGCAGGTGTTCTTCGCCAAGGAGACCGCTGCTCTGTACGCGCCACCTGGCTTGGGTGCGCCGCTCACGCTCCGGCAGCAGCTCGAAGCTTCCGTCTCAGAGTCGCTCGGAGGCCGTGCCCTGCTGGACGCGACGCCCGCGATCGAACGCATGCGCGTCATCAAGGACAGCTATGAAATCAGCGCGCTCCGTCGTGCCGCCGAGGTGAGCGCTCAAGGCCTGCTCGAAGCGATGCGAAGAATCGAGCCCGGCATGAACGACCTCGAGGTCGTTGGCATCATGGAGTGGGCGTGGAAACGTGGCGGGTCACCGCGCGCGGCATTCGTCCCGATCGTCGCGTCGGGCCCCGACGCGGTCTCATTGTTCACCATCCGTTCGGAGAATTACAACTCAGTGAATCGGGTGATGCAGGATGGCGACCTGGTATTCATCGACTACGGCGCGGCCGAATGGGCGATGTACGGCTCGGACATCTGCCGAACCTTTCCGGTTTCGGGCCGCTTCACGGACGAGCAAGAACGCCTCTACGAAATCGTACTCGAGGCTCAACAGGCCGCGATCGCCACGGTGCGACCAGGCGCGACGATTCTCGAAGCCATCCGGGCCGCGGCCGCCGTCTACCAGAATCACGGGCTGGAGGCGAACGAGGACATCGACCGCATGGGCGCCGACCACGTGTGGGGCTGATGCCGTCGCCGACGCACTACCTCACACAGGGCAAGGGCCT
>DQPL01000023.1 GCA_015664885.1 Gemmatimonadota bacterium | reverse complement strand
TAGCGGCTGCCGCGATGGCGTCCGGCGCGCCGCCTTTTTTGGGCGACCCCACCCTGTTGGCGGGGTTGAGCGCCTCGAGCGACGCTCGGGCTCGAGCGCATGCCACCTACCTGCGGAACGCTCACGAGCTCAACCGCGCGCTACAGGAGACGGCCGCGCTTCAGTTCCGGTTGGCCGAGCAGCTATTGTCTGCGCCTGACGAGGGCCCACCGGGGCTCGGACCGGCGGCTGCAGCGCCACCGAGGCTGATGCCTTCCTCGCCACCCACTGCGCTCGATCGCGAAGCCTGCCTCGAATTCGCAGTCGGGTCCATCGCCAACGTGCTGGGAGCGTCTTACGCCCCCGTCGACCAAAACGCCACTCGAGTCCGGCTCCCAGCTGAGCCTCTCATGCTGGTGGATCGCATCCTCAGCATCCAGGGTGAGCCGCACTCTATGACCGGCGGACGGGTCGTCACGGAGCACGACGTGGGAGCGCGCCCCTGGTACTTGAGCTGTGGTGCCATCCCCACCTGCATCGCAGTCGAGTCGGGACAGGCCGACCTCTTTCTCGCGGGTTGGTTGGGCATCGACGCCCACACCGAGGGGCTGGCTGTTTACCGACTGCTCGATGCGGTGGTCACGTTCCACGACCATCTGCCAGAACCGGGCAAGGTCATCCGGTACGACATCAGCATCGAACGCTTTTTCCAACAGGGCGAAACGTGGCTGTTCTACTTCGCTTTCGAGGGGACCGTAGACGGTCGGCCGCTGCTGTCGATGCGTGAGGGCTGCGCGGGCTTCTTCACGATCGAGGAGCTCGAGGCAGGACAAGGCATCGTGCGAACCAAGATCGACCTACAGCCTCGGCCAGGTGTCCTGCCGGAGGGCTGGACGGGCCTCGCGCCAATGCGCGCCGGCGACTCCTACGACGACGAGCAGATCGCGGCGCTGCGAAGGGGGGACCTCGCGGCGTGCTTCGGTCCGATCTTCGCGGACCTATCGATCGCTACACCTGAGACGTTGCCCAGCGGACTCATGGAGCTTGTGCACCGAGTGACCGACGTGGACCCAGAGGGCGGCCGCTTCGGCATAGGGATGATCCGCGCTGAAGCCGACATCAACCCTGACGATTGGTTCCTGACCTGCCACTTCAGTGACGACATGGTCATGCCGGGAACGCTCATGTATGAGTGTTGTCTGCACACGCTTCGGATCTACTTGCTGCGAATGGGGTGGGTGGGAGAAGCGGGCAAGATCCGCTACGAGCCGGTGCCTGGCGTGAAGAGCCGGCTCAAGTGCCGGGGTCAGGTCATCCAGAGCACCAAGCGCGTGACGTATGAGATCGAGATCAAGGAGCTCGGCTACGGACCGGAGCCCTTTGCCATCGTCGACGCACTCATGTACGCGGACGGGAAGCCTGTCGTCGAGATCGCCGACATGTCCATGCGCCTCACGGGCCTCGCGCGCGAAGACGTCGAAGCGCTCTGGCGCCCACGTGAAAACCGCGTGCTCTACGACCAGGAATCCATTCTGGCCTTCGCGATTGGAAAGCCTTCGGAAGCGTTTGGTGACCGCTATCTGCCCTTCGACGACGAGCGTGTGATCGCCCGCCTGCCGGGCCCGCCCTACGCCTTCATGGACCGTGTCGTGAACACCGTGGGTGAGGCGTGGGACCTGGAGCCCGGCGCCGCGGTCACGGCGGAGTACGACGTGCCCGCCGACGGTTGGTACTTCGAGGCCAACCGCCAGACGGAGATGCCCTTCGCTGTACTGCTGGAGGTCGCGCTGCAGCCGTGCGGGTGGCTCGCCGCGTACTGTGGCTCGGCCCTGACTAGTGAGACGGACCTCCGCTTCCGGAATCTGGGAGGACGCGCCGTCCAGAAGCGGGCAGTTCGCGCGGACTCCGGTACACTCACCACCGAGGTGCGACTGACGGACGTGTCGCACTCGGGCGGCATGATCATCGAGCGCTTCGACATCCGGATGACCGACGAGCAAGGTGTCGTCTTCGAGGGCGACACCTACTTTGGCTTCTTCAGTGCGGAGTCCCTGGCCGACCAGATCGGCATCCGAGAGACGCAGAAGTATGAGCCTACCGAGGCCGAGATGACGCAGGCCGTCAGCTTCGACTACCCTACCGAGGCGCCCCATCCCGAAGACGGCTTCCGTATGCTCGCAAAGATCGAGGTGCTGCTTCGGGAGGGCGGGCCCCACGACCTCGGCTTTGTCCGGGGAAGCATCCCGGTGGATTATGAAGCATGGTTCTTCAAGGCCCACTTCATGGACGACCCGGTATGGCCGGGCTCCTTGGGGTGCGAGTCCTTCCTGCAGTTGCTCAAGGCATACGCCGCGGACCGCTGGCGACTCGATGCCGACGCGGTCTGGAGGACGAATGGTCTGGAGCGTGAGCACAATTGGACTTACCGCGGGCAGGTATTGCCCACCGACGGGAAGGTCGAGGTGGAGGCCGTCATCACCGAGGTGGACGAGCAAGCTCGCCGCGTGACAGCGTCCGGGTACCTCACCGTGGACGGCCGCACCATCTACCACCTGGGCGACTTCAGTGTCGAGATCGTGAGGGACGCCGAATGAGGTACAAAAAGGTTCATCTGGAGGCCATCGGCTACGAGCTGGCGCCCGTCGTGGTCACGTCCGACGAGCTCGAGGAACGCCTGGACCCCCTCTACAAGCAGCTGCACGTTCCGGAGGGCTCCCTGGAGGCGCTCACGGGCATCAAGGAGCGTCGTTGGTGGGAGCCGAAGCACTCGCTGTCACACAGCGCGGCTACGGCGGCTAGGAAGGCCCTAGCCAAATCCGGAGTCCTCGCCGAGGCCTTGGAGACGGTGATCTATGCCGGTGTCTGCCGCGAGAACTTCGAGCCCGCTACCGCGTGCGCTGTGGCCGTGGAGTTGGGCGTGCGGGGATCCGCGTCCGTCTACGACATCAGCAACGCATGCCTCGGCATTCTCAACGGTATTCTGGACATCGCCAATCGCATCGAGCTGGGTCAGATTCGAGCCGGCATCGTCGTCTCCGCGGAAACCGCGAGGGAGATCGTCGAGGTCACCATCGAGCGCATGCTGCGCGAGGCCACGATGGGTACCTACACCGAGGGACTGGCCACGCTCACCGGAGGATCCGGAGCCGTCGCGGTGCTCATCACAGACGGCTCATTCGGCAACAACGGCTCCCACCGCGTGCTCGGAGGCGCTCAGCGCGCCGCCCCCGAGCACAATGATCTTTGTCGCTGGGGCCTCGACGGCGCGCCCACCCTGCACCGCACAGAGCCGCTGCCTCAGCGGATGTACACGGATGCCGCTTCGGTTCTTCAGCACGGCGTCACCTTGGCCAACGAGACGTGGCAGGACTTCCTGGGTCAGATGAGCTGGGAAGCCGACCACGTGGACCGCGTGATCTGCCACCAAGTGGGCACAGCGCACAGAGACATGATTCTGGGGTCGATCGGCATCGACCCGCTGAAAGACTTCTCGACCTTCCCTTACCTGGGCAACATCGGCACCGTGTCGCTCCCGCTGACCGCGGCGCTGGCGGAGGAAAGGGATGCCCTGGGGCCGGGAGACCGCGTGGCCTTCCTGGGCATCGGGAGTGGCCTGAATTGCATGATGCTCGGAGTGGAGTGGTAGGCGTGGAGCCGCGGTTCGAGGACTATCCTTTCGAAGGCCGTTTCCTGGATCTCGACGGCGCCCGCATGCACTACTTGGACGAGGGTGCAGGCCCCCCGGTGCTGATGGTGCACGGCAACCCCACCTGGTCGTATTACTACCGGCATCTGGTGCTCGCGCTGCGCGACAGCCACCGGGTCGTCGTGCCCGACCATGTCGGGTGCGGACTCTCGGACAAGCCGGACGACAACTCGTATCCATACCGCCTCGAGCGCCGCGTGCACGACCTGAAGCGGCTCGTCGAACACCTGCAGCTGGACGGCAAGATCACGCTCGTAGTGCACGACTGGGGGGGCATGATCGGCATGGCCTGGGCCGCTCGTCACCCGGAGCGGATCGAACGCCTGGTAGTCCTGAACACCGCAGCCTTCCACCTACCCGCCGGCAAGCGAGTGCCGATGTCTTTGCGCCTCTCCCGGTCGGCGATCGGCGGCTTGCTCGTCCGCGGGCTGAACCTGTTCAGCCGCGGTGCCCTCCGGTACTGCGCCACGCAGCGTCGGCTCACCAAGGGTGAGCGTAGCGCCTACCTGGCGCCCTACGATTCATGGGACCATCGCGTGGCCGTGCATCGCTTCATCCAGGACATCCCTCTTCGCAACACCGACCCGGGGCACGACATCGTGAGCGAGGTGCAGGCTGGCCTCGAGCATTTCCAGGACACCCCAACCCTGCTGCTCTGGGGCCTGCGCGACTTCGTTTTCGATGCCGACTACCTCGAGGAGTGGCAGCGGCGCATGCCCCATGCCCGCACGCACACCTACGAGCGCGCCGGCCACTACATCCTG
The DNA here is from genome assembly GCA_015664885.1 of Gemmatimonadota bacterium. Classification (GTDB taxonomy): domain Bacteria; phylum Gemmatimonadota; class Gemmatimonadetes; order Longimicrobiales; family Gaopeijiaceae; genus UBA1138. The sequence goes on along the minus strand of DQPL01000023.1, from coordinate 27,455 downwards.
GAGGACGCGCGCGACGACGTGCTCGCGCTCGTGCAGGCGTTCGTAGCCGAAGCTCCGATGGCCAATCCGGCGTGAAGCAGATGTCGACGAACATCGCCGCCGCACTACCCGAAATGGCCGCGCTCCAGCCCGATCGCATGGCGGTCGCATGGCCTGACGGACGAGGCGGGTTCTCAGAGAGGACGTTTCGCGAACTCGAGGAGGACAGCAGTCGCCTCGCAGCGGCGCTGACGGCCTACGGCATCACACGCGGCACACGCACTGTCTTGATGGTCCCGCCGGGCCTGGACTTCTTCGCCCTCACGTTCGCTCACTTCAAAGCGGGCATCGTTCCGGTGATGGTCGACCCTGGCATGGGTCTGAAGAGCTTGAAGACCTGCCTCGCGGAAGCCGAGCCGGAGGCCTTCATCGGCATCCCCAAGGCCCATGTGGCACGCATCGTCCTGGGCTGGGGCAAGGACACGATCCGGCTGTGCGTCACCGCCGGGCGCAGGCTCTTCTGGGGCGGAACCACGCTGTCGAAGCTACGCGCCGGTGCCCCCGATCTCATGCAGCCGGTCGAGACATCGGAAGACGACATCGCCGCGATCCTTTTCACGAGCGGCTCCACGGGCGTACCCAAGGGTGCCGTCTATACCCACGGGAATTTTCTGGCTCAGGTGGAGCTTCTGAAGGAGACATACGGTATCGAACCAGGGGAGATCGACCTACCCACATTTCCGCTTTTTGCGCTCTTCGATCCTGCACTGGGCATGAGCGCGGTCATCCCTGAGATGGACCCCACACGTCCGGCGAACGTGGATCCGGAGAAGATCCTCGGTGCGATCCAGCGCTACGGAGTCACCAACACATTCGGCTCCCCGGCGCTTTTGCACCGGGTGGGCAGCTACGGCGCCGCGCACGGCGTAAAACTGCCGACTCTGCGCCGCGTCATCTCGGCAGGAGCGCCTGCGCAGCCCGCGGTGTTGGAGCGCTTCAGCCGCATGCTCGCCGAGGGCACGGAGATTCACACGCCCTACGGTGCCACCGAGGCGCTGCCTGTCAGTTCCATGGGGAGTCGAGCCATCCTCGCCGAGACCGCCGCCCAAACCGATCAGGGCCGAGGTGTCTGCGTTGGCCTTCCGGTAGAGCGCATCGACGTGCGCGTGATTGGCATCGACGACGGGCCCATCCCGACGTGGTCCGACGATCTGGAGATCCCCACCGGAGAGGTGGGCGAGTTCGCCGTAAAGGGCCGCCAAGTTTCTCGTGCCTACTACGGGCGTGATGACGCCACCGAGCTGGCGAAGATCGCCGATCCCGACGGCGGCTTTTGGCACCGCATGGGGGACGTGGGCTACGTGGACGAGCAGGGACGACTCTGGTTCTGCGGCCGAAAGGCCCACCGGGTCCGGCTCGAAAGCGAGACCCTGTACTCGCTCCAGTGCGAGGGGGTCTTCAACTGCCACCCGGACGTGTATCGCACCGCGTTGGTCGGCGTCGAGCGCGATGGGCGCACGCTTCCGGTGCTCTGCGTGGAGCTGCTCGCCAACCGCCCGGCGGACCACCCAGTGGACCGCGCCAGGACCGAAGCCGAGCTGCGCGCTATCGCTGCTGGCAATGAGCGTACACGCAGCATCGACACGTTCCTCTTCCACTCCGATTTCCCGGTGGACATCCGCCACAATGCGAAGATCTTCCGCGAGAAGCTGGCCGTCTGGGCCACGCGCCAACTCTCGTGAAAGCTCTCGTCACGGGAGGTGGAGGATTTTTGGGTCTCGCCATCGTGCGAAAATTGCGCGCTCGTGGTGACCAAGTGCGCAGCTTCTCGCGCGGCACCTACCCTGCCCTCGAAAGGCTCGGCGCGGAGAGTCTGCGCGGGGACATCGCCGACAAGGCCGCGGTGCTGCGCGCGGCCGGTGATTGCGACATCGTCTTCCACGTCGCGGCCAAGGCGGGGGTTTGGGGCTCCACGGAGTCGTACCACCGCACCAACGTAGTCGGGACCGACAACGTACTGACGGCCTGCTCCGCCGAAGGTATCAAGCGCCTCGTGTATACCAGCACGCCCAGCGTCACCTTCGCGGGCACCGACCAAATCGGTGTGGATGAGAGCGCACCGTACGCGGAGCGTTACCTGAGCGACTATCCACGCACGAAAGCGATCGCCGAGCAGCGGGTCCTGGAGAGCAACGGAAGCGATCTAGCCACAGTGGCGCTGCGTCCGCACCTGATCTGGGGCCCCGGTGATCCGCACCTGGTGCCGCGCATCCTCGAGCGACGTCGCTCGGGTAGTCTTCGTCTGTTGGGGAACCGGCCCAACGCGGTCGATTCGGTTTACGTCGACAACGCGGCCGACGCACACGTGCTGGCCGCCGACCGACTCGAGCCGGGCTCTGCCGTCGCGGGTAAAGCGTACTTCATCTCGCAGGGCGAGCCGCTACCGCTGGCGGACCTCATGAATCGAATCCTCGCAGCGGGTGGGCTGCCACCCGTCGAGCGCCGGATCCCCACGGGCTTTGCGATTTTTCTGGGCGCGCTGCTGGAGACGGGGTACGAGCTCCTGGGCATCGAGAACGAACCCCCTCTGACCCGTTTCGTCGCGCTCCAGCTCTCCACCGCCCATTGGTTCGACATCTCGGCGGCGCGTCGCGACCTGGGCTACGAACCGGCCGTCAGCCTGGACGAGGGCATGGAACGGCTCGCGGCGTCGCTTCGAGGCTAGCGTGCAGCCGCGAGCGGTACCCGCCCCGCCGGGCATCGATCTCTGGCTGGTCGAGGGCATCGCGACCGAATCGGAGCGGTCGCTCCTGCAGGGCCTGCTCAGTGAGGACGAGCGTGCGCGCGCCTCGGCCTTCAAGGTCGAAGACGCGCGGGCCTCGTTCATCGTGTCTCGGGGCCTGCTGCGCACGATCCTAGGTGACGCGCTCGCCTGCGACCCGGCATCCATCCGTCTCCAGGAGGGAGAGCACGGCAAGCCGTCCCTGGGTGGCATGCACGCCCAAAGCGGCATCGAGTTCAACGTCGCGCACTCCGGGGACGTCTTCCTCTACGCCGTGTCGCGAGGTCGCGCCGTGGGCGTCGATGTGGAGCGGAAGAAGGAGGGACTGGCCGTCGAAGCCATCGCACAGCGGTACTTCGCCCCCGAGGAGGCTCGCCGTCTGCTCGAGCAAGCGCCCTCAGAGCAACGCGTGCCCAACTTCTACCGCTGCTGGACCCGCAAGGAGGCCTACCTGAAAGCCAAAGGCACGGGCCTGACCACGAAACTCGACGAGTTCGAGGTCACCTTCTTGCCGGACGAACCACCTGCAATGCTGCGCACCGAGATCGTCGGGGAGGACCCCCACGATTGGCAAGTCTTCGATGTGGCGGTACCGGAAGGATACGTCGCCGCGCTTGTCGCCAGGCGTTAGCCCCGCCCCCGCCGCCCGCGACGCTCGGGCATCAGCGGGTCGATGAAGCGCTCCATCTCGCGACGCAAATTCGCATCCGGCAGCCGGCCCATCGCCGCGCCGACATTGTCTTCTGCGTGGTGCGGCTTGGTGGTCCCGGGAATCGGGATCACCGTACCCGGTTGGGCCATGACATACTTGAGGAAGACCTGGGCCCACGATTGGGCGTCGATGTCCGCCGCCCAGTCCGGAAGCGCGCGGTCGCCCACGGCTTCGAACATGCGCCCCCTGCCGAAAGGCAGATTCACTAGCACGGCAATCCCTCGATCCTCCGCGAGGGGAAGAAGGGTCTCGGCCGAACCGCGGGTTCCGAGAGCGAAGTTCACCTGGACGAAGTCGAGGTCGTGGCGACGCATAATCTCGGCCAGCGCTTCATACTGGCGCGCGCTCGACGTCGTTACGCCGATGTGGCGGAAGCGGCCCTGCTCCTTCCACGCCTTCATAGTCTCCAGTTGAACCTCGACACCGCGTAGGTTGTGCACCTGCATGAGGTCGAAGTGATCGCCCCCTAGCTTCTCGAACGACTCATCCATGCGCTGGACACCGCTGGCTTCATCCTCGCGATCGACCTTGGTGGCAAGCCACAGATCGTCCCGGATTTCGAGCTCCCTCATGATGCGGCCGATCACTTCTTCGGAGTTCCCGTAATTCGGTGAAGTGTCGACGACGCGCCCCCCCAACCGGTGGAACGTCTCGAAGGTGTCACGGAAGACAGGGATCTCTTTCGAATCCGGCCCGCCGCGGAAGTTGCGGCAGCCGATTCCGATCGCAGGAACCTGCTGCCCGCTCGACTGGATCGTCTTCATCTGGAGAGCCTGCTGCGGCCGTTGGCCGTGCAGCCGGTTGAGGCCACCGACGGCGGCGGTGAGCCCCGCCCCCGCACCCAGCTTGAGTAGATCTCTACGAGAAAGCTTCATGACGAATCTCCTTGAACCGCGGCCGCCATGGCGTCGCCACGCGAGCCGAGCTTGAGTCCGGCAATCGCCCAAACTGCCGCGACCGGCGCCGCGACTAGGGCGATCACGCCGAGTGAAAGACCTACCCAGGCCAGGCCTGCGTAGACCCAGCCGCTGACGAGATCTCCGCCGCGATACACTCCAGCATCGATGAACGCCTTGGACTTGTACTTCGCCTCGCGCGGCAAGACGGTGAAGAGCACCTCACGCGCGGGCTTGGTGATGCCATACCGGCCGACCCGGTAAACGACTTGCACAACCACTAGCGTAGCCAAGGTCGGGTAGAGGCCCAGCACGACAAATCCTATCGCTACCGCGACCGGGATGAGTGCCAACGCCACGCCCACGTTGAGCCACCGAATGATGAGCGCGGTCAAATACACCTGGAAGAGGATCGTCAGCGAGTTCACGGTCAGATCGATCTTCGCCAAGAACGCGGTGCGCTCGCCGCGGTCGGTCATGGCTTCGTAGACGAGGTCCGATTGTGCGAAGTACAGAATCGTCGACGCAAACGTCATCAAGGCGATGAAGCCCGCTATGCTAGCGAGGTATGGCGAATCGAAGACCGCCTTCATGCCCGATATCGCATCCCCGGCGAGCGGACGCTCGGCCTCGCCGGCGCTTGTGACCGTGCTGGTCCCGAACTTCCTGTGCAGTGCTCCGGCAAACCACGACGCCGCTTCCAGCGGCACGCACGCAATCAGGAGTAGATAGAAGACGGGCACCTGCTCCGCCAACCATATCGTGACCATCGAGCCTACAATGCCTCCGACGGACGCCCCGACCGTTATGAAGGGGAAGAGCCTCTTGCCCTGTGCGTTGTCGAAACAGTCGGCCACCAGCCCCCAAAAGACGGTCACGACGAACAACGCGAATATGCTCGCCCAGACGTAGAAGACGCGGTCGATCCACGGGCGGGCGTCCTCGGGCAGGTAGACCAGACTCGCCCAGAATCCGATCAAGCACGCAATGAAGAAGCGATTCACGAGCGGAACGAACACGCCGCGTGAGTACCTCGACGCGATCCACGAGTACGCCGGGACCGCTACGAAGACCATCACGAAGAAGACGACGGTCCACAGAATCTGCAGATTGCCCCGGTCCTCCGCCGAGATCTCGTCCCGAACCGCTCGCAGAACGTAGGACGCGAGCATGATCAAGAAGCCGTAGACCGCGGCCCACAGCATGCCCTTGAGCTCGTCGTCGTCCTCAAGGTCGACGAACCAGCCGACCAGCCCGCCGATCACTGTTGCAACGCGCCGAAAAAGGCCTCCAGCACGGACTCCTCCACGAGGTGGGACGGGCTTCTTTTCTTCGAGACACCCCAAAAGAGCCCCGCGTTGATCGGTACGAAAGAGCCCCGCAGCGCCAAGCGACGCTGCGGGGCTCTCGCCGCTCACCAGCCGGTGGCGATCAGAACACGACCGGCAGCCAAAAAAACCGGGCCGCCCCGACGAATCGGAGCGGCCCGCGAACTAAGCGTTCAAGTGCCGCCTAGAGAGCGATGACGTTCTCCGCTGCGGGGCCCTTGGCGCCCTCGACAACATCGAACTCCACCTGGGCTCCCTCAGCGAGGCTCTTGAAGCCCTCTGCCTGGATCGCGCTGTGGTGGACGAAGCAGTCCTTGCTACCGTCCTCCGGCGTGATGAATCCGAAGCCTTTTTGGTCGTTGAACCACTTCACAGTTCCCTTGGTACGCATCAATGCGCTCCTTGGATGTGCAAGTCAGCGCCACGTGATACGTACTGCCGACTGCTTGATATGCGCGGAACCTCCCGCGCGGTGCGTGACCGTCGTGGCCACAAACAAAAGCGTTTAACGACAACACCCTCGCTCCTCGGGGGTGCGATGTCAAGGCTGACGGAAAATGACTGAATATCGGTGCATTTGCTCCTGCGCCTCCGCTGCGTCCCGTCAGCCTTCCGGGGCGCGGTCAGAGGCTTCTGCGACGCACCTCACACTGGCTGCTACGGCCAGCCCACCTGGCTCAAAGCCGACCGTTGGTGCCGTGGACGGCTCCAACACCCAGCCCTCGCCCCCGCGATACAGGTGGCGTCCCATGACGTACGTATCCACCATCTCCTCAGCTCGGTCACCGTACGCCCGCTCGGCCAACTCCCAGCGGTTCGGGATGTTGCTGTAGGAGGACGTCCAGTAGAGGGCCATGCGCCCGCGTGCCGCCGATGCGGTGCCCGTCCTCAGACCGACGAGCGCCAGGCCAAGCCCGGACTCTCCATCGACTGCTAGAGCGGCAGCGGCCGCCCCGGGCTCACCGGTCCGCTCCGTATAGCCGCCGACGCCGTCCACCAGCCGATCCCACTCGGACTCAGTGGGCAGGTGCCAGCCCGGCGGGCAAGCCGAGCGGGCGGTATTCCAGGCGTACAGGGCTCCCAGCTCCTCGCAGAGCAGTGGGTCGTCGTCATAGCAGAACCAGCCGCTCGCGTCGGGCGGCTGGTACCGGAGGTTGCCGGCCATCCAGCGCTGCTCACGGATGAGGACCGTGGCGTAGTCCCGTCCGTCCCTCATGTCCACCAACGTGTCACCGTGCATCAGCGATTCGGCCGGCGGCGGTCGCGGCGCATCCATCGACGCAGCCTCCTCCTGCCGCGCGTCGTCGCCGTCCAGGCCGTCCGCAGCGTCTCCCGGCGCCCCGCAACCGGCCAACAGCCCGCAGCCGGCCACGACGACGAGCCCGCCAAGACCGACAGACCTCCACTCCACGTGGTACCGTGAGAACTCTCGACTCACCAAAGATCCGGTAGCAGTCGCTCGCCCCCCGGAGCCAACTGCAAGTCGAACGTCTTGAGCGTGATATTCACGAAGTTGTAGTAGCCGACCAGGCCGGCCAGATCCATCACGCCCTGCTCTCCGAAGAGCTCGAGTGCACTGCTGAAGGTGGCCGAGGAGACCTTCTGCTCGCTGATCACCTCACGCGCGAAGGCGATGAGCGTCCGCTCCCGATCACCCAAACCGGGTAGGTCGCCCGCCGTGCCCAAGTCGGCCCGTCGTTTGACCAAGTCGATGATCTCGGGCTCGAGGCCGGCGCGTAGCCCCAGTGGCTCGTGAGACGTCCACTCGTATTGACTCCGGACCTCGCGCGCCGTGGTCAGGATCACCAGCTCGGTGAGGCGCTGGTCCTTTTCGGTACCGAAGCGGAGATAGCTACTGGCCGGAAAGATGTGCTCCGCCATGAGCGGGCTGTAGACCCACATCGCGAGCGGACCGCGCAGACCCGACACGTACCGGCTGTCGGGATTTACGATGACATCGTAGGCGCGCTGCCCGTCGGCGCTGAGTTGTTCTCTTTGCGGCAAGGGCAGGCGCGCCCGAGAGTCCTCGAAGATGTCGTCTGGCATGTCGGCTGTAGTCACGATCGATGAAGCCTGGCTCTGGGTGGCGTCGGACGCCTCGCGCGACTCGACTGCGTCGCCTTCCGAGCAGGCGGAGAGCGATACCACCGACAGTACACCGACGAACCGCCCAAAACTACGCCCGGGCATGGCAAGCCTCCTCGTTCTGTTGTCTGACCCGTCCGATACCAATCTGCGTCTCGCACAGTCCTCGTGCGAGGCTCCCGCTTGCGCCATCCGGCGCGCTCGTAGGATGTTGGCCAGAGTCTCTCCGCCTCGCGACTACACGCCGACCTCTTTCGACCCGGATCTCAAATGACCAGACGGCCCACGCCGCATGTGCTGCTACCGGTGCTCATCCTGTTCCTCGCATCGTGCGCAAGCGTCGCCTCGCCGCCCGCGGCAACCCTCGCCGCACTGTCTGGGAACGGCAGCTACGAGGTCATGACCTACACCGACTTCCCCGACGTGCCCGAATTCGGTGATGCGACGATCTACTATCCGCAGGATGCACCAGCGCCGGTCGGCGGGGTCGCGATCGCGCCCGGATTCACGGAAGTCCAGAGCCATATCAGCTGGTGGGGCCCTCGGCTGGCGTCCCATGGATTCGCAGTGCTGGTGCTCGATACCAACGACAGGCGAGACCGTCCGGATCTGAGGGCGGATGCGCTGATTGCGGCGGTGACGCTGCTCAGGGCGGAGAACAGCCGAAGCGGCAGCCCTCTCAACGGCAGGATCGACGTCGGCAAGATGGCCATCATGGGTCATTCCATGGGTGGAGGCGGCGTTCTGCTCGCGGCCAACGAGCACAGCGACCAGATCCAGGCCGCTATTCCGTTCACGCCCTGGGTTCCCGACGTCGAATTCGGCAACATCACGGTGCCCACCCTCGTCATCGCCGGTTCGGCGGACCGCATCGCCAACGTGACCGATCACGCGTGGCGGCACTTCGAGTCCATCCCCGAATCGACCACGAAAGTCTACTTGGAGATCGAGGGGGGCGACCACTACGTCGCGGACTCGGATCGTGGAACCGACCTGGCAACCGTCGGGCGCTACGGAATCGCCTGGCTGAAACTCTACCTCGATGGAGACGAACGCTATCGAGATTTCATCTATGGTGCACAGCATGAGCTCGACTTGGACAAATTCTCGCGATACCTGGTCGGCCCAGACACCAACCACTAGGCGAAGCCGAATAACAGGAGCATCTCATGTCACTTCGCATCAACGATACCGCGCCGGACTTCACCGCCGACACCACGCAAGGAACCATCAACTTCCACGATTGGATCGGTGACGGGTGGGCGATCCTCTTCTCGCACCCCAAGGATTTCACGCCAGTGTGCACCACCGAGCTAGGCGCGGTCGCGGCGCTGCAGGACGACTTCGCGGCCCGCAACTGCAAGACCATCGGGATCAGCGTCGATGGCGTGAGCTCCCACGAGGCATGGTCCAAGGATATCGAATCGTCACAGGGTCACGCGGTAACCTACCCGCTCATCGGCGACCCTACGCTCGCCATCGTGCAGGCGTACGACATGCTGCCGGCCGGCGCCGGCGACACGTCGGAAGGCCGTACCCCGGCCGACAATGCCACCGCGCGCTCCGTGTTCGTCATCGGGCCCGACAAGAAGATCAAAGCGACGCTCACCTACCCCATGAGCACTGGCCGCAACTTCGCCGAGATCCTCCGGCTCCTGGACTCTTGCCAACTGACCGCGGAGAAACAGCTCGCGACGCCCGCGAACTGGCAACAGGGCGACGACGTGATCATTTCCCCATCGGTCTCCGACGAAGCAGCGAAAGAACGGTTCCCGGATGGTTGGCAGCAGCCGCTTCCCTACATACGGCTCGTGCCGCAGCCGAGCGACGACTAGGAGGGCACTCGTGTCGCGCCTTCGAGGCTGGCTACTGCTGGTCGCCACGCTGCTCGTTCCTTCGGCTTGTACCGCCCAGCGCACTGGCCTGATCACGTTTGATCACTACCACACGTTGGACGAGATCGCTAGCTACCTCGAGGCATTGTCCGCGCAGTATCCGCAGCTGGTGACGCTCAAGGTCATCGGGCGCAGCCGCGAGGGCCGAGCGATCTGGGCAGTCGATGTGAACAATCCCGCCACCGGGTCGGCGTCCGAGAAGCCTGGCTTCTACGTGGACGGCAACATCCACGGCGGGGAGGTATTGGGCGGCGAGGGTGCGCTGGCCTTCCTCGACCGCATCGTGGGCGCTCACGGTAGCGATCCAGCGATCACCGAGCTCGTGGACACGCGCGCGTTCTATGTCGTGCCCATCGTGAACCCCGACGGACGCGCAATCTCGGTCGACACGCCCGAGAACCATCGCTGGAACGTGCGCCCGGTCGATGAGGACGGTGACGGCCTTTTCGACGAGGACCCGCCGGAGGACCTGGACGGCGACGGCCGCATGCTGCAAATGCGCGTGCCCGATCCCGAGGGTGACTGGGCGCTGCATTCAACCGACCCTCGCCGCATGGTACGCATACGGGGTGGCGCCGCCGAAGGTGCCCGCTACCGGCTCATGACAGAGGGCCTCGACAACGATGGCGACGGTCGCTTCAATGAAGACCGCGTGGGCGGCGTCGACCTGAACCGGAATTTTCCTGCCAACTGGAGCGCGGCCCAGTTCGCGTCGGGCCCGTTCCCGCTGTCGGAGCCCGAGACGCATGCGCTGGTGACCTACATCACCGACCGTCCGACGATCGCGGCCATCCACACGTTCCATACGAGCGGTGGGCTGATCCTGCGCTTCCCCACCCTCGCGGATCAGGACTGGAATTTTCCACGCGCAGACATCGAGGCTCACCGCGCGATTGCCGAGGACGGCAGCGCCATTACCGGGTATGCCAACTTCGCCCACGAGAAGAAGGCGATCGTCGACTTGATGAGCCCGGGCCATGGCGTCTTCAACGACTGGGCGTCCAAGGAGTTCGGAGTGCTGGCGATCACGACAGAGATGTGGGCGCACGCGATGGGCGAGGGACAAGACGCACTCTTCGCGTGGAACGACGATTTGCTGGGCGGCTCCGGCTTCGTCGACTGGTACCCGTTCGAGCACCCGAACTTGGGCTCCGTTGAGCTCGGTGGGTGGGATCGCTGGTCGACCGCGAGTCCTCCGGAGCGAATGATGGCTGCCGAAATCGAGCGCAACGTCCGCTGGGTGCTCACGTTCGCTGACAAGACGCCTCAGGTCGCGATCCAGGCAGCGACAGGCGTGCCGTCCGCAGACGGGCAGCGCATCGACGTGAGCGTGGCGAACATCGGGTGGATGGCCACCGCAACCGAGCAAGCCGCGGAAGTGCTCGACATCGCCAAGCCGGTGCGCGTGAGGCTGGAGCTGGTCAACGCCGAGTTGGTATCGGGCGATGCAGTCGTCTCCTTGGGGGTGCTACCTGGAACCGGCGCAGGCCGCATCGAGTCTCGTGCCGTCACATGGACCGTGCGCGTCGGCGACAACACTCGAGCCGCATCCGCGACCATCGTAGTGGAGTCGGAAAAAGCGGGTACCGTGCGGAGGACTCTGAAGCTGAGTTCGTTTTAGCCGGTAGGTGGCCGGTACGGTCCTAGCGAGAAGTCGCCGCGCAGGGTCACAGACCTGCCCTCACGCCATACCAGGAGCTCATACTCCTGCCCGTGCGTTCGCAGCTCCCGAACGAGCCAGTGATAGAGGCCCGCAACGCCGCCTCGGTCGCGGAAGAACGGTTCGCCGCCGAAGCGAAGCAGAATGTCTCCGGCCAGCAGACCGGCCGTGGCGGCGTCACTGCGCCCATCCACGGCGGTGATCCGGATCGCCACCTGCTCGGGTGCGGTGGGCTCGGTGGGCATGGGCACTGCCGTTCCGCTGAAGCCCACGCTCCCGAAGCGCTCCTCGAGCGCGCGCACGGCATACATCTCCCAGAAGGAGAGCGTGCCCGCCGGGTGCTCCGGCTCGAGCTCTTCTGTGAGCGCGGCTGCCACCTCCATCGACGCTGGCGTGGCCGGGACTTCCACCTCCAACACGACCGGGTACACGCGTAGTTCATCCTTCAACGCTCGCGCGCCTTCGAGGGCCTTGAGGACGGAGCGCTCGAGAACCCCCTCGAATACCGCCTGATCGTTCACACGGACGGTAATCGCCTGGTCCAGGTCGACGAGACGGTCGTTGAGGTGAAGGCGGACCACACCGGTCCAACGGGCCGTGATCTCGATCTCGGCCCGACTCACGACGCGCGCGCGCACGACCCCCTGTCGATCTCGAGATTCGACCCAGTGCACTCGACGGCTCGTGGCGGCGATACCGGCATGCGGCACGCGCAGCACCTGCAACGGGTCCATCACGCGCGCCCGCCCCTCCAACCACCTCAGCACCTCCGGATAGTACTCGGCGAAGCCCTCGTGCGCCCGGTCGCCGAACTCGCGATAGACCAGATCGTTGCCCAGCGCCGTGAGGATGTTGTTCAACGCGCGCGGGCCGCTCACGCCTCTGATGTTCTGGTCCTGAGTCCCCTCCAGCACGTAGACCGGCACAGGCACGAGATTGCGCAGCAGGTGCTCGCGGGACTCGCCCTCCGTGGATACAGGCACGATCGCCGAGAACCAGTCCGGGTGCGCGGCGGCATACGCGATGGAGAAGTTCGAGCCCAAGGAGATGCCGGTGGAGACGACGCGATCCAAGTCGACGTTGTAGCGTTCACGTACCGCATGTAGAACCGCACGCGCTTCTTCGGGCTGGAAGATCTCGTATGGTAGACGCTCCTGCGTGCGGCCGTCTCCGGCGACCACGTCGATCATCGCGGGTGACGCCACGATCCACCCGGCTGCCTCCGCCGCCGGGGCCCAAACGTCGATCATGCGCGCAGCACTACCCATGGCGCCCTCCACGCTGCCGGGCGGGCCGCCGTGCATGGCGAACATCAGCGGGTATTGGCGATCGCGCTCGTAGCTGCTAGGAAGCCGAACCAGCACCGGCACCCTCCGGCCGCCAGGGGTCGAGACCACGAACTGATTCAGCCGGTCGCCGACGATCTGCATGATGTCGAACGCAACAGGCGGCCCCACGCGCATGATCTGCTCGAGGGCCTGCAGGACTTCCCGACTCGCTCCGGTCGTCCAGGGAGCCGCGCGCAGTCCAGCCTCCGCTGGCCCAAACTCGCCGGGAGTCTGCGGCCACAGGTAGGAGCGCACGAGCTGCTCGTCGACCTGCGCCTGTAGGGCGAGCGGTGCGCCGAGCAGAAGCAAGGCAAGCAGGAGCGCAGTACGAACGGCTGGATGTCTCATGGCCGCCAAGTCCTGGTGCATCCAGTACCCCGAGAGCCGCCGGCTCTAATTGCCCTCGGAGATGCGCCGGTACGTTATGTCATTTGCGGCACGGGTAGCGCCTTGCAACGCATTGATCGTCCACTCCCACCGGTCTCCTGGGCTGACGTCGACATAGGTTTCTGGGCGGACCGGTCGACCGCTACCCCTTCCCTCGCCCACATTCAGCGACAGCATCACGCCCTGGGAACGCGGTGAAGTGGTGAACGTCCTGGTGCTGCGTGGCCGCACGTCACCGAGGCGAACCCTCGCTCCGCTCTCCCACCAAGCGAATGCGGTCACGACCTCCTGAGTTTGATTCCGGATGATCATGTCGATGTCCCCCGCGGCTCCGGCGTCGGGGCCGAAGTCCGCGCCGCCCGACGAGGCGCAGCCGGTCAGAATGCCGACCGAGACGAATAGAAGCTTTCTGAGCATGTGAGGCCTCCCGTGCTGGACGTACCGTTTCTCATGAGAACGGGCTGAGTCATGGCAGGCAAGTAGAAAGCGTGTTGGCACGGAACAAACCACTCGTCCGCGTCCAGGCACCGCTGGTCCGTCCTATGCCGCAACTCACGCCGCAACCCCTGATGGCGACCTGCCATCACCTACCCTTCAGCAGCTTCGATCCGTCTCGAGAGGGAGGTACACGATGTGGATGAGGACGACGTGGGTGGTTCTGGCTTGCGTTGCAACGATCGCGCCGACGAGCGCCTGTGCGCAGGAATTGACCTGGCAGACGGATGGTGAAGTAGCCGTCGTAGAGGGACAGGGCGGGACGACGCTCCGCTTCCGATCTGGAACTGCGACGCTACAGGGGCGGGACATGCAAGACGGCAGTGTGTCGTTCGTCTTGAAGGCGACGCCGGCGCGCGGATTCATTGGGCTCCGAATTCGCGAGCAGTCCGATGGCTCGTATGAGGACCTACCTGCGCCCGCACAAAAACAACGCGCCCGACGCGCTGCAATACACGCCCTCGTTCTCCGGCGCGGACACGAACTTGCAACCCTTTCACGGTCCCGGCGGCACGGCGCCCTCGCCCACCCAGAACACCGAAGAAGGCATCGCGGTCGAAATCGTCTTCGAGGGGCGCGACGCCGCGATCTTCATTGGCGACGATGCCGAGCCCGTCCCCATGCGCCCGCGCACCTTGGTCGCCAATGCGACGTCGTGCCGGCGGCCCGGGAGAGCCTTGCCCACCATCGTCTCCGACTCACCGGAGGAGTACACGTCGGCGGTGTCGATAAAGTTGATGCCACCGTCGAGCGCACGACCGACGATCGCGTCGGCAGATGTCTCGTCCAGCCCGCCAATCGCCTGCCAGATCTGGCCCTTGCCGCCGAACGTCATGGCTCCGAGGCAAAGCTCTGAAACGAATACACCGGTATCTGAGAGCGCACGGTACTTCATGATGACAGGAGTCCTTCGAGGCGCCCCCGAATGATCTCGTTGGCCTCGGCCATGATGCGATCGATGAGCTCTTTGCACGTTGGGATGTCGTGAATGAGGCCCGTGACCATGCCGCAACTGAACACACCCGCGTCCATCTTGCCCTCGTGCAACACCGTACGACCTCCGGCCCCGGACACGAGGTGCCGGATGTGTTCGATGTCGAGGTGGCTTCCCTTCTCGCGCTCGATCTCCAGCACCTTCTCGGTCGCCGAATTCCTCAAGACCCGCTCCGTGTTGCGCAGCGGACGCATGATGAGCTGCGTCTGAAGTTCGTCCGCATCCACGAGTGCCTGCTTCACGTTCTCGTGTACGGGCGCCTCCTGCGTGGCGATGAAACGTGTGCCCATGTTCATACCATCCGCTCCCATAGCCAACGAAGCCACCAGGCTGCGCGCGTCGGCCATGCCACCCGATGACACGAACGGAATCGTCAACTCTTCGGCGGCGCGCGGCAGCAGGATCATGTTGGGGATGTCGTCCTCGCCCGGGTGGCCCCCGCACTCGAATCCGTCCACGCTCACCGCGTCACAGCCGATACGTTCGGCCTTGAGCGAGTGCCGGACGGAGGTGCACTTATGGATCACCTTGATGCCGACTTCCTTGAAGG
Source organism: Gemmatimonadota bacterium (assembly GCA_015664885.1). Lineage (GTDB taxonomy): Bacteria > Gemmatimonadota > Gemmatimonadetes > Longimicrobiales > Gaopeijiaceae > UBA1138. The sequence goes on along the minus strand of DQPL01000023.1, from coordinate 12,364 downwards.
CAGGCAGGAAAGGCTCGGGATTTCGACCCGCAGTCTCGACGATCTTCACGCCGCTCTCGATAATGGCGCGGATGTACTCGTCGTATGGGATGTGACCGAACGCAGGCAGAATCGTGATGTTCACGCCGAACGGTTTGTCGGTCATTCCCTTGCAGCGAGCGATTTCCTTAGCCAGATCCTCCGGCGTCGGTTGAGTCAGTGCGGTGATGATGCCTAGGCCCCCCGCATTCGACACCGCCGCGACGAGCTCGGCGTATCCGACGTAATGCATGCCACCCTGGATGATGGGGTAGTCGATGCCGAAGAGTTCGGTGATGCGCGTTTTCATCTAACCTCTCTGATACGCTCGTAGGGAATCATCCACAGGTCCTTGTTGCCGTACCCCCCTTCCCGCTCCGAATCGAAGTAGAAGACGCTGTAGTCGGGTGAGAACGCCGGGCAGCGGTCGTGTTGCGGCGAATTCACGGCCGGCCCGAGGTTTACCAGGGGCCCCCAGACGCCTGAGTCGTCCCGCGTGGTGACGAAGATATCCTCACCGCCTAACCCATCCGCGCGAACCGAGGTCACATAAAGCGATCCTCCGTCCGGCGACGGCAGCGAATGGTGCTCACTCGCAACAGAGTTCACGTTGGCGCCGAGGTTGACTGCCTCCTGCCAGACCCCGTCTATCCGCTCGGACATCCAAATGTCGTTCCCGCCGTATCCGCCTGGGCGCGTAGAGGTCCAGTACGCGACGTCCCAGTCGGCGCCGGCGAAGTAGAGGCAGTGATCGGAGTATGGTGAGTTGATGGGTGCGCCTAGATTAGTGGGTTCGCCCCACTCGCCGTCGATCCAATCGCTCACCCAGATGTCCGTGCCTCCGAGGCCCCCGGGTCTGTTGCTCATGATGTAGAGCTGCATGCCATCGGGAGAGAGTAGCGGTTCGACTTCCACGTACTCGTCCATGCTGACTGACTCGACGATCTCCGGCTCGGTCCACGCCCCGCCCACCAACGTCGAGACGCAGATGTCACTCCCTGTTCGACCCTGCCGATCGAAGCAGTTGAAGTACATCGTGCCGCCATCGGCAGTGAACGTAGGCTCCGCGTCTCTTGCGCCGGAGTTGATGACCGGGCCCAAGTTGACTGGGTCGGTCGAGGCCTGAAAGACCAACGCAGTCGCGGCGAGCATCGCAGCCCACATGCTCAGCGCACCCTCACGTACTTCTGCAGCTTCCGAGGACGCGGCTCTCCACCATACATGTTCCCGTGGCGGTCCACCGCGACGAACTCGGCACCGTTTCCTGCCGTCTCACGCGGGTCTCCCCACTGATAGATGATGAAGTCCGTCACCCATCCTGTCTGCACGTTTCCAATGCGAATTCCCATCTCCCACCCTGGGTTCTGAATGTCATCCGACTCCGAATCGGCTACGAAGATCTGACCGTTTCCATCGAAGGAGATCCCGCTCGGCCGCCCGAACTGGGTCCAGGTGATCAAGTGGTTGCCTTGCTGGTCGAAGATCTGGATACGGTTGTTGCTGCGATCGCCTACGAAGATCCTCCCGTTGGCGTCCATGTCGATGGCGTGCAGCGCACGGAACTCGCCCGGCGCATAGCCGGTCTGGCCCCACGACATGATGAACTCTCCAGAACTGGAGTACTTCTTGACGCGGTTGTTGCCCACGTTGTTGTGGCCGTCCGCGATGAACACGGTGCCATTGGGTGCTACCACAACGTCACTCGGTGAGTCGAAGCTATTGGGACCGCTGCCCGCGACCCCCGGGGTACCCAGCCTGATCAGAACCACACCGGTCGGGCTGAACTTGATGACCTGGTGCCCGCGCTCGTCTCCCGCCGGGATGTTTGCCGTGGCCACCGCGTCAGTCACCCAAACGTTGCCGTCCGAGTCGACATCGATGCCGTGGGGCCAGATGAACATGCCGCCGCCGAAGCTCTCCACCACCTTGCCGTCGAGGTCGAACTTGACGACCGGGTCCAGGTCGGAGTCCAGGCATTCGGTTCCGAACCGGTCCCCGCCCGCGTCACAACGGATCACGGCCCAGATGTGGTCTCCGTCGGGGTCGGTGGTGACCTTGCCCACAGCGCCCATCTGACGCCCGTTGGGGAGCTTCGCCCAGTCATCTACCGTGCGGTAAGGACTGGGGCCGGATTGGGCGAGAAGCTGGGCGCCGGGGACGGATAGGGCGAGAAGGGCAAGGGCACAGATCCAGGCGGTGGGGCCCGGCAGTGGGCTACGAGTGGACATCGCTGCACCTCGTGTGAATAGAGAGGCACGAACGGCCCCTCGAGCGCGTCAACCGTAGGCAGCGGGTTTTCGGCCGGCAAGGGCTGACGCGGTCCCCCGCTAGCGCTCCGGCAGAGGGATGAACAACGAGATGCGGTCTTCGCTGCCCACAGCACGCGAGATGTGCCCCTGGCCGGTGATGTCTTCGGCCAGCAGGATGTGCCCCGGATAGAGCCGTATCTTGGTGCCGTCGCCGAGTTCCACCTCGCTCTCGCCGCTCAGCGTGACTACGTACTGACGTCGCGGCGCGTTGTGCCAGTCGATGAAGTACTCCGGTGACGTCCGCCGAAACTGGAGGCTGGTGACTTCGATGGGCTCCGCGAGCTCGGTCGCGCCGCGCGCCGTACCGAGCTCCACCTCGTATTCCTCGGCGTGGGTCTGGTTGTCGGAACCGGTATAGATCCGTGTCACTTTAATCGCGGTGCGCTCCTGTGGCGTGGCGCGCGATTCGCGAGCCCACAACAGCCCTACGAGAAAGAGCGTCGGCACCCATCCGAGCCTCGCGATTCCGGAAACGATCCTGCGTCTTGATCTCATGATACGCCTCCTGTGGCTTCAACTTCCGCCGGACATCTTGCATGACGCAAGCATTGCCGACGTTGCGGCCTCGACGCATCGTCAAGCAAATGGCTGACACCTCCGAATCTTGAATCCCTGGCACTCCAGAAAGTACTCGTGGGCCGCTACTCGCTCATCGAGGAGCTCGGCCGCGGTGGCATGGGCATCGTGTACTTGGAGCACGAGGTCGCGCTCGATCGGCCCGTGGCGCTCAAGCTGCTCCCTTCTGAGTACGCCGCGCAGCCCGCGTTGAAGGAGCGTTTCCTGCGTGAGGCAAAGACCGCCGCACGCCTCTCCCACCCCAACATCGTGCCGATCTACGCGGTGGACGAAGTGGACGACGTCGTGTTTTTCGCCATGGCGTATGTGGAAGGAGAGACGCTCGGAGAGCGCGTCAGCAATCGAGGTCCTCTGCCCTCGAGCCAAGCCGCCCGCGTCCTGCGGGAGATGGCCTGGGCGCTGGCGTATGGGCACGCACAGGGTGTGGTGCACCGCGACGTGAAGCCCGACAACATCCTGCTCGAGGCGGGTACCGGCCGTGCGCTACTCATGGACTTCGGCATCGCGCAGGTGAGCGAGCTGCCGGGCACGACCGGAAAGAACGAGGTGCTCGGGACAGCTGAGTTCATGGGCCCTGAGCAGGCCGCGGGCGACCCTGTCGACGAGCGCAGCGATCTCTACTCGCTGGCCATCGTCGGGCACTACTTGCTGTCCGGAAAGCTCCCCCTCCAGGGTGATACGGTGGCGGCGACACTCGCCAAGCAGATCACGCAACCGGCACCGCCGCTCGCGACGGTAGCGCCCGAAACCCCAAGCAACCTCGCCAAAGCTATGGACCGATGCTTGGCCAAGGATCCCGCGGATCGCTTCGCTGACGGAGAGCAGCTGGCGGAGGCGTTGAGCCGGTCTCTAGAGATGAGACGTGAGATTCCAGTCGCGCTTCGCATGTTCGTCGAACACAACCGTGAGCGCCTGCGCGGACTTCCGCTCGTGGTGCTGCTCACACTCGGGTACCTCGTTTTCTCGTTCGTCATTATCTACCAAGAGGGCCCGCTGGGGCTCATCATGACGGCCCTCGCCCTCATAATGGCAGCAGCCCCGGTTGGTATGCTCGTTCGCATGGCCCGTGAGCTCCTGCGCTCGGGGCACAGCCAGCAGGAATTGCTCGTCGCCCTGAAGACCGACATCGATGCGCGCCGCGAGGAGATGGCGTTCGAGCTCAGTACCAAGAAGAACTGGCTCGACTGGTTGAGTCTCGGCCTCATGTGGGGCGGTCTCGGGATCGCGACGCTGGCGACAGGTGGTCTGATGCTCGGAGGCTTCTTGGGCCTCTCCACCGACGCGATCGTGTGGCTGAGCTGGCAGGTCGGCGGCGGTTCCCTGGCCGGCATCATCGGCGCGCCCATCGCAGTCATGCGGTCCGGAAAGCGCAGCGTCGTGCCTGGAGTTCGATGGCTCAAGTTCTGGAAGAGCCGGATCGGAAAGGCCTTCTTCGACGTTGGGGGTTTCCGCCTCAAGCGCGTGCTCGGCGAACACGTGGCCCACCGCCCGACCGAAATGGCAATCGGGATCGCGGCAGGTCGGCTCTACGATGAGTTGCCCAACATGAAGGAGTCGTTCGGCGAGCTCCCGGCGGTCGTGCGCACACTCGAGGAGGACGCTGAGAACATGCGTGCGCGCGTGCGTGAGCTCGACAACCTCATCGACAATATTCGAGCACGATGACGCGCTGGGCTCGAGATCCACGCCGGTGGGCGACCACCAGGTTGCAGAGCGACGAGCGTCACTCGAAGCAGACCTGCGCTCGGCGCGCGACGGAGCGCAACAGCGCCTGGTGGACGCGGTCTCCGCGCTCGAGACCATCCGGCTGGAACTACTGCGCATGCACGCGGGCACCGGGAGTGTCGTGAGCATGACCCAAGATCTCAGCGCGGCACAGGCTCTCTCGGACGACATCGAGCATATGCTCGACGGGAGGGACGAGGTGGAGGCGTTGCTCGCGACAACCGGTTCGCACGGCCGAGCCTAGAGGGCCGTCCGCGCGACTTGCCCGCACCGCTGCCCCACTCTACCCTGCCCCTCAGTCCTAGAGCGAAGGAGTTCTCCATGAAGCGGTCTACGATCGGACGTGTGGTGGCGGGCTTTGGTCTCGCGCTGGCTGCGGGCGTCTCAGCGAAGCTCGAGTCACGGCGCGACATTTCGCAGATGGTGGACGGCGCGACCGCCTTCATCGAGTCACTTTCCGACGAGCAGCGGACGCGCGGGGTGTACGCATTCGACGACACGGAAGAGCGCTTCAGCTTCCACTTCGTGCCCGGCGAAGTCTTCGAGCGCCACGGCGTTTCGCTCAAGGAAATGAACTCGGAGCAGAAGGCGCGTACACACGCATTGCTCGGAACGGGGCTCAGTCAGAGCGGCCACATGACCGCCATGGAGATCATCGAGCTCGAGGGCATCCTCCAGGCCGTGGAGGCAGGCAGCACGCAGTTCTCCCGCGACCCCGAGTTGTATCTGATGTCGGTGTTCGGCACGCCTTCGACCGATGGCACCTGGGGCTGGAGGTTCGAGGGACATCATCTCTCGCTGCACTTCACGATCGTCGATGGCAACCTCACCGTGAGCGCGCCCACCTTCCTGGCTACGAGCCCCGCGACGGTCATGGACGGGCCGCGAAAGGGCCTGCGCCCCCTGGCCGCCCAGGAAGATGCAGGCCGCGCGCTGCTGGCGTCTCTGACTCCGGCGCAGCGAGAAGCGGCGATCATCGATGACGTAGCGCCCACGAACATCGTCACCGGTGTCGCAGTAGAGGTCGACCCGCTGTCACCGACGGGCGTCATGGCATCGGACTTCAGTCGCGAGCAACGCGGTCTGCTGAGAGAGCTGATCTTGTCGTATGTAAACGTCATGTCCGAAGACATCGCCGCGCTACGCCTGGCGGGTGTCCGCGACGGCGGGATCGACGGCATCGGGTTCGCGTGGGCCGGGGGCACCGAGGTAGGCACCGTGGGCTACTATCGAGTACAGGGACCGTCGTTTTTGATCGAGTTCGACTACACGGCGCGGGATCCGAATCACGTGCACTCGGCTTGGCGGGACTTCGATGGTGACTTCGGTCGCGACGTGCTGATGGAGCACCTGCAGCAGACTCAGCACTAGCGTTGATCGCGGCCCGCCCACCGGAACAAGGCGTGACACGGAAGCAGGCCGCCTCCGGGTGGGTAACCGCATGCGCCTTGCTGTCCCTCGGCACGCTCTTCGCCCCTCGCCCCGCGGCGGCGCAGCAAGCGCCCCCGCCGCTCGAGACCATCCACGTCGCGGGCAATGTCTACATGCTTCAGACCCCCACGGCTGGCGGCAACATCGGCGTGTTCGTGGGACCGGACGGTGTGCTGCTCGTAGACGATCAGTTCTCGGCCATCCCCGACAGCATTGTCGCGGCGGTGGCCGCCATTTCGGACGCGGAGATCCGTTTCCTGATCAACACGCACATCCACCCGGATCACATCGGCGGCAACGAGAACCTGGCCGAGTTGGGCGTGCTCATATTCGCGCACGACCATGTGCGTTTGAGGATGCTCACGGGGCTCCGGATTCCGCGACGCGGAGGCATTGCGTTCCCGCAGCCGCCGGAAGGCGCCCGGCCCGTGGTGACCTACTCCGAAGCCATCACCTTCCACCTCAACGGTGAGCAGGTCCGAGTCTTCCTGGCGCCGCCCGCGCACACCGACGGCGACAGCTTCGTCTACTTCTCCGGGTCGGACGTTCTACATCTGGGCGACGTCTTCCGCACGAACATGTACCCCATCATCGACGTGTATAACGGTGGCTCGTTCTCTGGCATGATCGAGGCCATCGAAATCGCGATCGGCCTGGCCGGACCTGATACGAAGGTCATCCCCGGTCACGGCTTCGGATTCACCGACCGCGACGGATTAATCGAGGTCCTGGTGATGATGCTCGACATCCGTCACGAGGTCACGACCATGATTGTCGAGGGGCGCACGCTCAAAGAGGTCATGGCCGCTAACCTCACCGCCGCATACGACGAGCAGTGGGGACAAGAGGCGACCTGGAACGCTTCTGACCTGCTACCGATCGTCTATAACGAGTACTCGGGCCGCTAGCGAACCCTATTCTCTGACGGTCACCCTCACGTATCCGTTGGTCCAGCAGCACTGGTCGCCCGAGCCGCTGTCCGTCGCGGCCCAGTTGTCCACCTGCGCTCGCAGGATGTACTCACCCGGCTCCGAAAACGTCACCAACACGTTTACCGTGCCCTGCCCGTCGGGAAGAGGGATGATGTGATGCCGAGGACCGCGCTCGCGGCCTCCGCCAAATCCCGCAGCAGCAGCCGCAGCCGTACGAGCGGCAGCACGGGCGGCGGTAGCGGAGTCGGGCTCAGGTGGGTCTGGCGTCGACGGGTGCTTCATATACTCCACCTCGCCGGGACCGCGGTACTTGCTCCAAACGACGCGAAGCGCGATCGCGTCGGCGAAGCGAGCGTCGGAGTGATCCCGCTCGGAGATGTCGCGGGCACTCACTGAGACGGTCAGCTCAGTCCCCACCACGGTGGTGAGCGTCTGTCCCGCCATGATGCCCGGAGGTCCCTTACCCTCCTGAGCATCCGAGCCGAAGGACACCAGAGGCGGAAGGCTCCCGTGAGGCCGCGGGATCCAGTCCAACTGATAGGCTCCGGTAGAGTTGCGGCCCGGTACCTTCGCGACCTCGCCGGTCTTGGGGTTCTGGATGGTCCACCAGACGTCGTCGTCGCTCAGCGCCGCCGGCACTGTCACGGCGAACACGCCCCGATGTCGTCCGGCCGCAAACGTCGTGGGCTGCCGCCCGTCGAACTGAGCCGGCTCCAGGAAATTCGCCTCTCCAAGAGGAATCTCCACCGCTTCATCGTTCATGTTGAGGTAGCCGAAAGACAGCGTGTAGGTCCCATCGTCATTCGCGTACCACCCCTCCAGGAACGGGGCGATCACTCGATCCAACGAAGACTTCGGCTGTAGCGGCCAGCGTCCTTCTGGCCCTTGGGCGTCCAACGCGGCCGGACCGGCGAAGATACCGCACAGAAGCAGCGCAACGGCTGCTGCAACGACGGTCGAACGAACCCTCATCCCGAACTCCTTCTCGAATGCACGAGCGGTGAATCCAGCCGGACCTGAATAAGCGATGGGGACCGAAGGAACTCTGGTTGCTCCGAGCGTCCTTCGGTCCCCATCCATACCGATCCAGCCATCTTTTACAAGTTGGGTGGCGAATCTCCTAGGAGATGATCTTCGCCTTTTCCTTCCGCTCCTCGACCAGCCTGTCGTAACCCTCTTCATCAAGGTGGGTCAGCGCGATCCAGGCGTGGGACATCTCGTCCGCGGTCCGGCTACCACCGTCAACCCACTGATCCGAATCCGGGTTGTTGGGGTTCCCGGCCGTGTTGTCGTACCACTGCTTCATGACTAGGACCGCTCCCGCCGGGACCAGAGGCGCGACGTCGTCCTCATACAGGTGGCTCTGGTGCCAGGTTGCGCTCCAGTTCGAGATCATGCTGATCACTTCCGTGCGGTTCGTCTTCGGATAGAAGATCTCCAAAGACGCGGACACCAAGCGCAGGTGTCCGTGCGGCTGGAAGCTGTCGATGCGGACCGGATGGTCAAAGGACTTGAAGCCCTGGGTCATGGTCGTGCCATTGGGGCGCATGAGCAGCTCGCCATCACGCAGACCATAGAGAGAGAGGTCCTGCTTGTACTCGTACTCGTAGTCCTCCGGGTGGAGCCAAATGCCCAACTCCACGACGTTGTCCTCGATAATCGTATTCGGGGCAGCCCCTCCGAGCCCACCGGGATACATGTGGATGTCCCAGCGGATATATGAACCCTCGGGGATGACCCGGCAGACGCCGTCTGGAATGAGCTCACCCAACTTGCCCATCGCATACTCGGACGCCCGGTCACCAGATGCTTCGAAGCTGCCGTCTTCTTGCAGGAACTGGAACGTAGTGTTCGCGTGGTGGACCACGGCCTTGGCGGCGCCCTTTGGTTTCACCTGCAACGCCTTGATGCAGCGCTCCCCACCCGTGTGGCCCGTGGGAACGAAGGGCCTATGCCACATGTCGAGCCCGGAGGCCGGCACGTCGATCGGGGTCGAAGCGGAAATGAGGTCCGGCTGACCGAGTGTCGGTGCGAACGACCACTCTTCGGTGTCGATGAGGTCTAGCTCCGGAATCAGATCCGGATCGCCCATCTGCGCACCCTGGTCGACCCACTCGACGATGGTGTTGATGTCTTCGTCGGAGAGGCGCCAGTCGTGCTTGAGCTCCTGGATGCCGATGTCGTTGTCGTAGTAGTACGGCGGCATCAGACGATTGGAGACCTGACGGCGGATGCGGCGCGCATAGCGCTTGGCATCGTCGTAGTCGACCAGATTGATGGGTCCGATCCCACCTGGCCGGTGACAAACCGTGCAGTTCTTCTGGATGATCGGCGCCACATCAGCGGAGTACGTCACGTCCACGTCGATCCCGGCCGCCGAAGCGAATGTGACCTGAGCTTCTGCGGAACTCTGGAATGCCAAAGTCGCAACGAGTGCGACGGTTGCTGCTCCGATCCCTCGCATCATGATCATCTCCCCTGTGCCAGCAGTGAACTACGTATCGACGTGACGAACTACGGCCAGACTCTCTCTTCCTCTTCTGGTGGCAAGACACATGACGAAACGTATGTGTTGAGCCGCCGCTAGGCTATAGCCCGCCTCGCAGATCAACAAAAGCGAGCGCATACCAACTGTTCATAGGTATGATCAGGCGCTCGCGGGTAGGGTCGTAGCACATCGATGCGGCACTGGGGATGCCGGAAGCGATGAGTTCGGGCGCCCGACCCGGACGAATCCGGGCAACGGTGCCAACGCCGACGCTGCTCACGTACTTGGTACCGTCCTCGAGAATCACCAGACCGTCGTTGCGCGGATCGAGCGACTGTTCGGTCGCGAGTAGCTCCCCGGCAGGGCTGAAGGTCAGAATGTCCGCGTTGCCCGCGTTGACGACCACGATGTTGCCGTTCGGGTCGAACGCGACGCCGTTTGGCCGATCAAGCGGGGGGCCATCAATAAAAATGGAGCTGGTGCCGTCCGGCGTGATCCGGTAGATGCGCTCCGGCGTACCCGTCTGGCTCATGTAGATGGTTCCGTCTTCCGCCACCTCGAGATCGTTGAAGCTGATCGCGTTCTCGACCACATGGCTTCCCCGCGGCTCCCCGGTGGTCATGTCGAACCAGCGCACGACGTTCCGGTCCGCCAGATAGAGCAGCCCATTGATGATGTCGCTTCCCAGCGGATGATTGAGCGTAAGGCCGTCTCGGGTGACGCCGATCCACTTCAACGTGTGGACCGTCCCGTCTGGGTTGATGAGCGATACGTAGCCGTCATTCTCCGTGCCATCGCCGCGTTCGCCCGCGTTGGGTGCAACGTACAGGTCGCGCACGGGATCGTACGAACAGCTCTCGGCAAAGTGGAAGCTTCCGAACACTCTCGTATTGGGCATGATGTCGAGCGGTTCACCCGCTCGGAACGTGCCGCTGTTCTGCTGAGCCTGCAGCGGGAGGGCGCAGCCGATGATGGCGGCGATGAGAAGGAGGGCTTTGGTCCGGCGCATCTTGGGTCTCCGGTGGTGTTGCGGTTGAGTCACTGCCCCTGCTCGACGCCGGTCAGGCGCTGCATCAGGCGGTTCATGCCGCTGATCCAGCGATCGTAGTCGCCGGTCTTGCGCCGCATGTACTCTAGTACCTCGGCGTGCGGAAGGATCAGGAACTTCTCCTCCCGCAGCCCTTCCATGACGAAATCCGCCAGGACTTCCGGCTCCATCATGCCATCGCCAGCGGCAGCCGATGTGGCCGGGCTCGTATTGGCGGTCATCGCGGTGCGTACAGCTTGTGGGCACAGGAGCGACACCCCGATGCCCTCGTGTCCGTGCGTGATCGCTAGCCACTCGCCGAACCCAACCGCGGCGTGCTTCGTGACACCGTAGGCTGCCAGCCCGATCTGATTCAGCAGCCCCGCCGCGGAGGCGGTGATGAGGAAGTAGCCGCCGCCGCGCGCGATCATGCGGGGCACGACGTGGCGCGAAGCATATACGTGCGACATCACGTTGACGGCCCAACTCGTGCCCCATTCGGAATTCGGGGCGTCGAGGTCGGCACCGAGGGCGACCCCCGCGTTGGAGCAGAAGAGGTCGATCGGGCCGACATCCGCTTCCGTCTCTTCGATCACTTTGGCAACGTCAGCCTCCACACCGACGTCTGCGCGCATGGCGATCCCACCGACTTCAGCCGCCGTGGCCTCGGCACCAGCCTCGTCGAGGTCCACCGAGACGATCTCTCTCGCCCCCTCGGCCTTGAAGCGCACCGCCAACGCTTTCCCGATGCCGCTGGCGGCGCCGGTGACCACGATAACCTTGTCCTGGATCTCCATCTCTCCTCACCACCTCGTCACATGTGAAGAGGAGCGTGCTCGTCGCCTGCTTGTCAGTTCGCCGGCGAAAAGTCCGTGGGTGACATGAAGACCGACACGAGGTTGGTCAGGGTGACGGGCTGGGCCGTACGCATGGTTCGCCACTGCGGATCGCCTCCGAACGCCCGCCACGAGGCCGCCGCGGCTTCCCGACTTTCGTGGGCCAGCAGGTAGACCAGCGTGTTTGCCGACTCGGGCTCGTCGACCGGCACCCAGTAGCCCACACCCGTCATGCCGTGTTTCTCGAACAAAGCAGTCTCGCCCCCGCCGAATCGGGCCAACAGCGTCGGCAATTGGCCTTCCTCCGTCGTGTAGGTGCGTAGCTCATAGACGTGGTTCATCGCTTGTGCGTCAGCCGTCCGGTACGGATTGACGAACATCCCGGCTAGAAACGCACCCACTGCTACGGCCACCAACGATCCACTCTTGCGACCCATGTGCCTCTCCTCCGTGATGCCTCTCGTCGGTGTGGACGAGAACGATTCCGTGGGGTTCGAGCGACCATTGTACGGCCGGGGATGGGGAATGACGAGAGGGGCGTTCTCCGCGACCCGTTCTCGGCTCGGGCTCCTCTTCTACCGGCTCTCCTTCACGTTCTACCGGCCCTCCCTCACGTTCTTCCGGCTCTCCCTCACCTTCTACCGGCTCTCCCCCAGGCGTTCGCCGTGAGGACCGCGATCCGGCGGGCTGCCTCGGCCACCACCTCGCCGTTCGAATCTCGCCATTCGAACCTGCCATCCACCATTCGCCAATGCCCATCCCTCGTCGCAGCCTGCTGCCCCCCTCCGACACTAGGTTACGCAGTTTCCGCGGACATCGGCCAGCGCGGCAGTCATGCCCCACGCCGGCTTGAGAAGAATCGGCACACGCTGCTCGCGTCACCCGGCCTAGACTGGCGCGCACCACTGGCAGACACCCCATCGCCGCTCATGATGCCAGTTTTCGCAGAAATCGATCGAATGCGGAACGCGAGGCTCAGCTCGACACCGAACGCGACAATCCCCGGGACCATCACGAGGCCC
>DQPL01000056.1 GCA_015664885.1 Gemmatimonadota bacterium | reverse complement strand
GCATCTCGCTCGAGACGTCCGTGAGGAAGCTCGTCGCGGTGGCGACCCAGACGTTTTTGTGGAGCTTCTGGCTGGCGCCTGTGTCGGCCTTTTGGTTCAAGCCAGCCCGATCGCGATGGCGATCGCGATGGAAACCGCTCCAAGCGCGACGAGCGCCAAGTAGAGCGGCACCGCGAATTTGATCCAGTCTTCGTAGCGCACGCCCGCCGCAGCGAGCATGGCCAGCAGCGCGCCATTCGTCGGGGTGATGATGTCGCAAAGGCCTGCCCCGTACTGATACGCGAGCACGACGACCTGCCGCGAGAGTCCGAGCAGGTCTGAGAGCGGAATCAGGACGGGCATGGTGAGCACAGCCTGGCCGCTCACGCTCGGTACGGGCACGTGGATCGCGGCTTGCGCGGCCACCATGCCTAGGCTCGAGACGATCAGCGGCAGCCCCTCGAGCGGCGTGAACATCGCGTGCACGATAGTGTCGACGATGTGGCCGTCTTCGAGGACGACGAAGATCGCACGCGCAAATCCTATGAGCAGCGCGGCGTAGGCCATGCTTCGAAAGCCGCGCACGTAGGCTTCGGCGGTGCCGGTCAGGCCCATGCCCGCGCGTAGTCCGACCGCCACGCCCATGATGAAGAAGGCGGCAGACAACTGGTTGAAGAGCCAGCCCCAACGCAGAAGGCCTACCACCAGCACCGTGAACGTCGCGGCGACCAGCCCGAAGATCACCCAATCCTTGGCGTCGATCCCGACGTCACCTGAATCCTCGATGAGTTCCGGTTCCAGCCGTTCGCGCGATGCGTAACGCATCGTCATGCCAATCCATAGGGCGAGAGCCAGGATCAAGAAGATCCCGCGGAAGGGCCATGCGGAGCCGAGCGGAAGCTCCGCCAGCTTCTGGGCGATCTGCACCTGGAAGGGGTTGATTGGGCTGAACGCCGATCCCACGAACGCCGCGCCGGCGCTCATCGCGACCGCGACGAGCGGTGTGAAGCCGACCCTGCGGGTCAGAATGAGCAGAACGGGGATCAGCGGGATGATCTCCTCCTGCATGTTTTCCACCACACCTCCTGTGGCGAAGAAGATCGAGACGATGGGGATGACCAGGAGGTCGCGCCCTCCCAGCGTACGCACCAGCGAAGTGACACCCCGCCGGAGTGCACCGGTCTCGTCGACCACCGTGAAGGCGCCACCGATGAGGAACACCAGGAAGATCACGTCGGCCGCCTCGGCCATTCCCCGGGGAAGCGCGACCATGGCATCGAAGAGGTTGACCGGCGTGCGCTCGACTGCGTGGTACGTGCCAGCGACCACAACCGAGTCACCAGTGGCCTCATCAGCGGCCCGGTCGAACTCGCCGGCGGGCAAGACGTAACTCGCTGCCGCCGCCAGGATCACGCAGCCGCCGAGTAGAACGAGCGGATGGGGAACGCTGAAGCGCGGCTTGGAGTCGCTCATCTGAGTGCCTCGTCGAGCGCGCGCAGCACGGTCAGAATCGTCCGGACCGAGGCGAGGTACTCAACGGGGTCCACGTTTTCGAAGTCGTCCGTGGATCGGTGGTAGTCGATGTGATCCTCGACCCCGAAGTAGACGAAGGGGATTCCGGCCTGATGGAATGGCGCGTGATCCGACGAGTTGGTCCAGTTCGCGCCCTCCGGTGCGTTGGGGCGGTCGTGTCCTTGCTTCACGATCACAGGGGCGTCCGCGGTCGCCTCCTTGATGACCGGTCGAAGCGCCGGCGTGTGATGTGCGCCCACTGCCCAGAGCAGCCCCGCGGTGCGGGAGACCATGTCGAGGTTCACGTTCAACGCGATCTGCCCAAGCGGGACAGGAGGCTGCCTCACGAACTGTCGAGCGCCGAGCAGTCCCGCCTCTTCGGAATCGACCAGCGCGATCAAAAGCGAGGCGGCGAGCGGATTCGCCACAACAGCCCGGGCGATGGCGAGCGCCGCAGCCACCCCCGAGGCATTGTCGTCGGCGCCGTTGAATATGACGCCGTCGCGTACTCCTTCGTGATCGTAATGGGCGGTCAGCACGATGTATCGGTCCGTCGCCCCCTCGGCTACGTCTCGACCCGGCACCGTGGCGATGATGTTCACCGCTGGCGTGTTGGTGGTCTCGAAGTCGTGCTCGTAGCTCTCGCCGATGGGTGTCGCCCCGATGGACCTCAGCGACTCGATCAAGAAGGCGCGCGCGCGCGCGCTGCCTGGCGTGCCGGGAGCTCGCCCCTCCATGGAGTCGTGCGCGAGCACGGACAGATCCTGAAGCAGCCGGTCGAACGACGCCGGGTATCCGACGTGCTGCGCTGCCGCTTCACCCACGAGTGCCATGGCGGCCGCCACGGCGACCGCGACGCTCGTCCTGATCGCAATCTTCCTCTTCATGGGCAAGCAGCTTGGGGCTCGCAGGGGCCTGGCGCCAGAAAAGAGGTGCTTGATGGTTTGGCGGGGCTCCTTGGGGGGTTAAAAACGGTTGATTGGTTCCTGGGTCCTTACGGGCCCTGTTTCCCTGACTCGCGTTCGAAACGACGACCATCGCCACGCAGCCCCTACTCTGGTCCCTCGCTGTGGGGCTGCCTGTGGTGGGGCTCCTGCTGTGGCTGATCTGGCGGCGACGCGAGGCTATAGGACAGGTGCGGTCTGCCGCTGTCCCGCGCATCGGGACCGCTGAGATCGACCGTTTCTTCGAGCACTCGGGCGACCTGCTCGTCATCGTCGGCCTCGATGGTCATTTCAAGCAGATGAACCCCGCATGAAACGCTATCCTGGGCCATTCGCAGCAGGTCGGACTCAAGACGCCCTTCATCGACTTTGTCCATCCGGACGACCGCCCGGCCACGATGGAGGAGTTGGGTAGGCTGGCCATCGGGTCCGAGACCGTGCGCTTCGAGAACCGGTACCTCACCGCGGCCGGGGATTGGCTGTGGATCTCGTGGACTGCGACTCCGCTGCCGGGCGGCGACCTCTTTTATTGCGTCGCGCGAGACGTTACGGCGCGGCGTCAGGACGAGCAGCGCCTTAGAGAGGAAATCGAAGCTGCCGAGTTGGCGAACCAGTCCAAGAGCGATGTCTCGAAGCCGGCATGGACGACTACGTTTCCAAACCCATCGATCCGGAGGAACTCGAGGACAAGGTTCGACGCTTTCTCGACGAGCAGCTCGACTTCGATGTAGTCCGTGCCCTAGAGCTGACCGGGGGAAACGCCGGCGTATTCCGCAACGTCGCCATGATGTTCCTCGATGCCGCTGCGGGCCGGCTCGAAGCGATCAAGCAGGCGGTCGCCGGCTCGGACTCGGAGGCACTGGAGAACGGTGCGCATTCATTGAAGGGCGTGGCAGCCTCGCTCGCGTTGCATCGAGTGAGCAAGGTGAGCGCGTCCCTGGAACAGGCCGGCGCCGATAGAGTTTGGGAGGGCACGTCGCAGATGGTCGCGGATCTTGAGCTGTGCCTCGCCGCGGGCATTACGGCCTTTCGAGCCGAGCTCGGCTCTAAAAGCGCGCAGGCGGGATCGTAACGTCCATCGCATACACGAGATCGCTCAGCGGCGAGTCATCGCCGTTGCCGGAGTTCGCAGCCACGTGAATCGCGACCGGGCCCCCGACGAAGGGAGCCACCCACTCTAGCGACCACGTCGCCAAGTCGGGGTTCGCCGTCGCAGAGCCCTCTGGGGTTTGATGCGCGTACGGCTGTCCGGTGTCCGCTAGGGTCACAGCAACACGCGAGTCGACCGGTACGAGCTCGCCGGCCGGCGTACCCCACTCGGCGCCGCCCGCGTATCGGGCTGAGATCTGGAAGCCTGCGGTGGCGGTTTCTTCGGCCTCGAGCGCGACAGTGATCTGGTAGCGCCGACCCCGACCGTATACCTCGGGCAGACCCTGTACGGTGACCCTACCACCGAACGCGTTCAGGTCGCTACCGCGATGACACTCGAGGCAGGTAGGCTCGCCAAAGCCGCCCGTGTGCCCCACGGGCGGCCCCGTCGCATGGAAGGCAGGAACGGCCGCTGCCGCCCCCACGAGCGTGAGAGCGGCGGCTGGAATCGCGAAGCGCAGACGCATCAGTCCGAGACGATGCGCCTCCGGGGCGGCAGCTTGGCCTGACCCACCGTGTTCGTGTCGGCACCGAACCAAATGGAGTTGGTTTCAGCGTCGAAGTACATGTGACGGATCGTGCCGCCCCCGCTCTCGACGAGCGTTTGGCTGAAAATCTCACCTGTCATCGGATCGAAGCCGATGAAGTTATTCGGTTTGGGACCGGTCTCGACGAGCCAGATACGGTCCGAGTCGTCTGCGACCACTGCGTAGGGACGCGCGCCCTGGCCGCCCGGGAGTGGAAACTCCTGCACGTCGCCAGTCACAGGGTCGAGGCGGCCGAGGGTGCCACGCGTCCAGTCGCCGTACCAGATCACGTCGTCCGAAGTAATGGCGATGCGGCGTGGCCGTGCGTTGTCCGGTAGTTCGAACGTCTCGAGCTCGAACGTCTCGGGGTCCACCGTCGCGATCATGTTGGTATTGAACAGCGCGATCCAGGGATGGTCTCTAGAGTCCATGACGATTCCGTAAGGGCGGCTGCTCCCCATGCGGCCCCCGCGGCCGGGCGCTGAAGGGGTCTCGAGCAAGCGAACCTCACCGGTCTCTGTCCACAGTTTTCCGACGAAGTTGCCGTTCTGTGCCGTGAACCACACGTCACCCATGGAGTCGAAGATGAGCGTATGCGGGTCGCGGGCGCGTTCGTCGGGCATCATGAACTTCTCGACGTCCCCGGTCTCCGGGTCGAGTCGCCCAATGTGGCTTGCGCGATTGCCCGAGTAGTAGACCGTGCCGTCGGCGTCGACGATCAGATTGTGAGGATTTACGCCCTCGTCCATGTCGAACTTCTCGAAACTACCGGTCTTGGGATCGAGCACGGAAACGTAGTTGCCCACCTGACCGACGAACCACACCCTTCCGTCTGGCGCCACCATCGGGTCCCGGGGGCGCGACTGCGAATAAGGGACCTCCCACTCCTGTAGCGCGGGGTCCGTGGCGGTTTGCGCAGCAGCAGGGGGCGCGGGCAACAGGAGCGTCAGTGTAGCTGCGAGCAATGGTGTGGTTATCCGCATGAGAGCCTCCATCGGCTACGGATGAACATCGACTACCTGGGAGACACCTACGCTTCCCGGGACGCTGTCAAAATGTGCGTTCCCGCGTCTTCGCGCGAGCGTGGCCGACGTGTCTCCGTGCCTGACTCGCGAACTTCGGCAACACAACCGTAGGTTGCGGCTCACACCGGAGCGGGAGGCCGTCTTGCAGGATCACCGAAGCTACACGCGCCGCGAGTTCCTCGATCGCACGACGTCGTGTGCTGCGCATATGGGCGTCATGGCCGCCGCGTCACCGCTGTGGCTGCGCGGTTTGTGGACTCGCCAGGAGCGCTTCCCCGTGGTCGCTTCAGAGCCGTGGGGACGTCTGGAGGAGATCAGCGAGGGCATTTGGGGTCTGGTCTCCAACCCGTTGCAGGACCGCGCGACGCTGTGTAACGGAGGCATCGTCGCGGGCCGGGCGGGTGTCGTCGTCATCGAGAGCTTCGCGTCCGACGACGGAGCCCGCTGGATGGCTCAGCAGGCGATGCGTCTCGCGGGGCGGCCGCCGACGCACGTGATTCTCACCCACCACCACGGGGATCACACGGGTGGTCTGCGCGGTGCAGCCGAGAGTGTGGACGTCATCATTCTGGCGACCGGTCTGACGCGCGACACCGTCCTGGAGCGGGGCAGAAACGCTCCCGCGGACGTGCTCGAAGGTGTGGAGTTGATCGGTGCCGGAGGGTCCACCGAAATCGACCTGGGTGATCGCTCGCTGCTCGTCGTCTCGCGAAGGGGACATACGGATTCCGATCTGAGCATCGAGATCTCCGATCCGTCGGTGGTCTTTTGCGGTGACTTGGTATGGAACGGGATGTTCCCCAATTTCGTCGACGCCGTACCCGACCAACTGTCGCGAAATGTGCGCGTGCTGCGACGCCGCGAGCCCACCACCTACGTGCCCGGTCACGGACCGCTGGCGGACGACGCGGCCGTCGGCGCCTACATCGACTTGCTCGATCACGTAGAAGCTGCGGCCAGGCGAGCGATCGAGCGCGGCA
Source organism: Gemmatimonadota bacterium (assembly GCA_015664885.1). GTDB lineage: Bacteria > Gemmatimonadota > Gemmatimonadetes > Longimicrobiales > Gaopeijiaceae > UBA1138. The sequence goes on along the minus strand of DQPL01000056.1, from coordinate 19,386 downwards.
TCACCGCGGAGCAGGCCGGTGAAGAGTACAGTCTGCCTGACGGCATGGAGGACTGGGTGCTCTTCAGCCCCCAGTACTTCGCGCGAGCAATCGGCCGCTGGACCAGTGTGCTCGATGGGTAGGCGGGCGAACGTCAAGCATCCTTCCTTCGCTCGGGCATTTCTTTCTACCAACACCCGCCCACCGCGGAAACGCAATGGCGCTACGGAAGGAAGCGCGACGCCCGCCCCCCTCACTTCGGTTTGGGGGTAGGGCCTTGCAGGCGCTCGGTCATGAGGGCAGGAGGAGCTCTTGAGTAAATACGACGTCGACATGGGGCGGCGGTCTGCGAATCATGTGCCGCTTTCACCGTTGTCGTTTTTGCAGCGAACGGCATCCGTGTACCCGGAGCGGTGCGCGATCCGGTACGGAAAGAAGGAGTGGACTTGGGCTGAAACGCACGTGCGCTGCAGGGCTCTTGCGGATGCACTGCGGCGGCGGGGCGTGGAGAAGAACGACACTGTCGCGGTCCTGTGCCATAACACGCCTCCGGCGGTGGAGGTCTCGTTCGGCGTGCCGATGGCGGGCGCAGTTCTCAACATGATCAACACCCGACTCGACGCCGAGATCGTTGCCTTTATCCTCGACCATGGGGAAGCGCGCTTCTTCCTCGTCGATCAGAGTTTCGCCGAGGTCGCGACTACGGCGCTCGAGATCGCCGAGGCGTCTCCCACCGTCGTGTTCATCGAAGACGATGTGCTGGAGCCGATCGAGAGCTTCGGTGAGATCACGTACGAGGAACTGATCGCGGAGGGTGATTCCAGCGCCGAGTGGACACGTCCTGAGGAGGAGTGGGATGCCATCTCGCTCAACTACACGTCTGGCACCACGGGAAATCCCAAGGGCGTGGTATACCATCACCGCGGGGCCTATTTGAACGCCGTTAGCAACGCGCTCGATTGGTCGCTACCTCAAGGTCCCATTTACTTGTGGACTTTGCCGCTGTTTCACTGCAACGGATGGTGCTTTCCGTGGACGATCGCTGCAGTGGCCGGCACGAACGTGTGCGTTCGCGGGGTCGACGCGGGGGTGATCATCGATCTGATTGGTCGGGAAGGCGTCACGCACATGTGTGGTGCACCCATCGTGATCAACATGGTCACCACCGAAGCTGAGAAACGGGGTGAGACGCTGCCGCACAGGGTTGCCATGATGACGGCTGGCGCGGCGCCCCCGGCTGCCGTACTGGCTCGGGCTGGGCGTGTGGGCCTCGATATCACACATACGTATGGCCTCACCGAGTGCTACGGGCCCAACACGATCTGCGCGTGGCACCCCGCGTGGGACGAGCTGCCGCCAGAGGAGCAGGCTCGCATGAAAGCGAGGCAAGGGGTCGCCTACACGCTGCAGGAGGAGCTGACTGTGCGCGATCCCGATACGCTGGAACTGGTGCCGGCCGACGGGGAAACGATCGGCGAAATCATGATGCGCGGGAACGTGCTCATGAAGGGTTACCTGAAGAATCCCGACACCACGGCCGAGGCGTTCGGCGGCGGGTACTTCCACACCGGTGACCTCGCCGTCATGCATCCAGACGGCTACGTCGAAATCAAGGATCGCTCCAAGGACATCATCATTTCCGGTGGTGAGAACATCTCGTCGATCGAAGTCGAGAGCGTGTTGTACTGCCACCCAGCGGTATCGGCGGCGGCGGTGGTGGCGCGACCCGATGACCATTGGGGAGAGACGCCGTGCGCGTTCCTCGAGCTTCGGGAAGGTCCCGAGCCGACGGTGCAGGAAATCATCGACTTCTGTAGAGACAACATGGCGCACTTCAAGGCACCGAAGACAGTCGTCTTCGGGGAGCTGCCGAAGACCTCGACCGGCAAGATCCAGAAATTCGTTCTGCGGGAGAGGGCGCGGGCGATGGAGTAGAGGCTGCCGGGTTTGCTGCAGAATGGTCGAGCGCGTCTGCAACCTAAAGCGCGTAGTTCCAGAGTGAGGAGGCCTGGCCAGCGACACGCTCAACCTCGCTCACCAGAAGCCGACGATCCAAGGGCTTGATCAGCGTCGCTACCGCGCCGAAGTCTTCGGCGAGCGTGAGTTGCTCGGCGTTTTGCCCGGATACTGCGATTACCGGCGTGTCCCTGTGCATTTCCCTCAGTGCCTGAATAAGGCGGAGCCCATTGAAGCTCGGCATCGCGAGGTCCGTGACGACGAGCTCGAGGCCGCCCTTGCGGACGCGTTCTAGGGCGATCTCTCCCAGAATAGCGTCGATACGCGAGATCACGTCCAAGAGGTGAGCTTCCTACACACGGTGCCGAATCCTTCGCTCGGCTCGCTCGGTGGCGTCGCAACACCTCTCCAGGCCATCTTGGCCGCGGAGGAGGAGTGCCCATGACGCGTCGCCCGACTTTCTGGATCATCTTCTGTGCGCTCGGCATTGCCGGTGCGGTCACAGCGATCCGGCTGTTTTCGGTAGCGATGCCCAGTATTTCGCTCGACATCTCGATGGACCGCGGGAGCGCGCTGGCCGAGGCCGCCGCACTCGCCGAGCGTTACGGATGGGCGCCTTCCGACGCGCGTTCCGCCGCGTCGTTCGGCCAGGTGGGTTCAGAGGTTCAGACGTACGTCGAGCTCGAGGGCGGCGGTAGCGATGCCTTTGCGAACCTCGCCAACCTAGGTGTCTATCAGCCGTACCAGTGGGCGGTGCGCCGATTCGCGGAGGGCGAGGTCGCGGAGGCGTTGGTGCGCTTCACGCCAGAGGGCTCCCCGTACGGTTTCCGTTTGCGGCTCTCGGAGGACGACCCTGGCCAGGAAAACCTCGACCAGGCTGCGGCCCGCGCGGCGGCTGAGGCTGGAGCGGCCGAGTGGACCGTCGATCTCTCGAGCTATTCGCTGCTCGAGTCCTCCGCCGAGACGCTGCCCGGTGGGCGCGTGGACCACACCTTCGTCTTCGAGCGCACCGACACTGCGCTTGCGCAGGCTCGCTTTCGCGTGCGGCTCGTCATCGCCGGCGACCAGTTCGCTCAACTCACGCATTTCGTGCACGTCCCGGAGGCGTTCTCGCGTCAGTACGCGGACATGCGCTCGACCAATGAGGCCATCGCGCTCGTCGCACAGTCGATCTTCATACTTGTTTTCGTACTCTTCGGCGCGGGTCTGGGCACGGCCCTGCTGCTGCGAAGGCGTTGGGTCGAGTGGCGCACGGCGCTGATGTGGGGTGGCTTCTCCGCGCTCCTCATCGGACTCAACGGCGTGAACGCGTTGCCGTTGTCTTGGATGTCGTACGACACGGCGCTGTCGGCTAACACCTTTGTACTGCAACAGATCGCGGCGGCCGGAGCGATCTTCGTGTTGGGCACGCCCGTCCTCGGCTTCTTCTTCATGGCCGGCGAATCGCTCGGGCGTCGTGCTTTTCCGGGGCACCTGCAACAATGGCGGGCCTGGTCCCCTGAGGTGGCGTCGTCCAACTCGGTGCTCGGCCTCACCACGGCCGCCTACGTGCTCTTGGGGCTCGGCATGGGGTACTTGGTGCTCTTTTACCTGGGCACGTCACGGCTCGACGGTTGGTGGTCTCCAGCCGGCGCCCTCGTGCAGCCGGATCTACTCGCGACGTACATGCCGTGGTTGCAGGCGGTGTCGATCTCGCTCTATGCAGCTATGTGGGAGGAGAGCGTCTTCCGCGCGGTACCGATCGCGTGCGCCGCGCTCATCGGCCTGAAGTACGGGCGGAAAAGTCTCTGGATCTGGGGGATGGTGGTTTTACAGGCCGTGGTCTTCGCCGCGGGGCACGCCAACTACCCGCAACAACCTCCGTACGCGAGGGTCATCGAGCTTACCATTCCCGCGCTCATCTGGGGCGCGGTATACGTGCGATTTGGACTCCTGCCGACCATCCTCACGCATTTCCTCTACGATCTCACTCTGATTTCGAGCGTGCTGTTCGCGTCCGACGCAATGTTCGACCAGGGCGTGATCGTCGCTGTGGGACTCATTCCGCTCGCACTAGTGCTTTGGGCTCGACGCGGCGGAAGGGCGCGGTCGACGCCGCCTGAGTGGGCGTACAACAGAGGGTGGACTCCGCCCGAGCTGCCGGGCGGCACGGAGTCGGAAGGCGGCGCGTTGCCAGGGGACGGCTCCGGGCCAGAACGCGGCTCGGGGTCGGAAATCGACCCGGCGCCAGAAGGCGATTCGGAGCCGGAAGGCGATCGGCAGGCGTTGCTGCCTGTTCCCACGCGCGTGATCTACGTTGGCGGTCTCGCCGGTCTGCTGCTCTGGGTCACCGGGGCTATGGTGCGTGAACCGCCACCCACGCTTGTACTCGGACGCTCCGAAATCGCGGGCATTGCCCAGCAAGCAATGGATGCCTTTGGCGGGGCTTCCGCCGGTTGGACCCGGACTCTCTACACCGGAGGCGGAAACTCGAGGGCACACACCTACGTGCTCGAGCAGGGAGGGGAAGAGGCTCTGGATCAGCTTTTCGGCAGCTATCTGACCGACCCACAATGGGTTGTTCGGTATGCGGATTGGGGCGCGGAGCCAGAACAGAGAATCGAGGAGTTTCGGCTCTACATCTCGCGGGACGGTGGGTTGCGGCGTATCGCTCATATATTGCCCGAAGCGCGCGCAGGTGCCGGTTTGTCCGAGGACTCGGCACGGGTCCTTGCCTTGGCCGCTGCGGGCACCGTGATGGAGGAGGACGCAGTCCGTCGTCTCGAAGAAGTGGGCGCCGAGGAGATCGCGCAGCCTGCGCGGACCGACTGGGAGTTCACGTTTCGTGATCCAGCAATGCTGGCCGGACTGGAGGGTGAAGCACGCCTGACGGTCGACGTCGCGGGCGGCGGGGTTTCAGACGTCCGCCGTTATGTGCACGTGCCTGAGGAGTGGGATCGGGAACGGCGAGAAAGCGACAATCGGCGAAGTATCGTGCTCGTCGGGCTGGGGATGGTGCTCGTGCTCACGTTCGGCGGCGGTGCGATCATTGCGATAGTCGTCTGGAGTCGCCGGGGGCTTCCCACGCGCGTCGTGCTCACGACCGCGGGTGCGACGTTCCTGGCCCTGACGCTCTCCATCGGCAACGGCTGGTCGGACGTCACCGCGAACTTCACCACCGCCCAGCCATGGCCGTTCCAGGCAGGCGCCGCCGTGTTCGCTTTCCTGCTGCTCGCCCTCGTCGGAGGAGCCGGCATAGGATTGGTCTCCGGCCTCGGTCACCGTGGGTTCGAGCCCCGAAGCCGAAAGGAGGCTCCTCTCTGGACTGGGGTGGCGCTCGGGCTGCTCATCGCAGGTCTGCGCAGCACGGTCTTCGTGTTGGCGCCTGGGTGGCCGCCGCTGCCCGACTATTCCGGAGCTTCGGCGTTCCTTCCGGTGCTTGCCGAGCCGCTCGCCGCCGTGACGCCTTTTCTCCTTTTCACCGCCGCCGTGCTGGCCCTCTCGGCTGCCTTCGTGCGCTTCACTGGGCATCCGGTCTACGGGAGCATGGTAAACTTCACGATCTTGGCGACGGGCGCCGTCATCGTTCCGTCCGGGTTTCAGACGTCGGTGCTCGCTTGGATCGGCACAGCACTGATCGGGGTCGCGGTGGTGCTCACGATCGTGCGCTTCAGCGCGCGCGTTCCCGCGCTGGCGCCGTTGATCGTGGGCACGCTCATGGTGACCGTGGCGCTCGAGACTGCCTTGACCGGGCCGTACCTGGGCGCACGGGTAGGGGGACTACTCGCTGCGTCTCTCATTGCGTGGCTCGCGCTGATCTGGTCCCGGGCGCTCGGTCGAAGCGATGCACCCGGTGCGGGCGCCCAGCCCGCCCAAGCGGTCGGCTTATGAAGCATCGTGTGCCCGCCGAGACTAGGAAGTGGACGCTGCATGCCGGATCGCTCCTTTCGGGTCTCTAGACGCTTGACCTGGCTAGGGAGGTCCTTCGGCCCTTCCGCCCGTGCGAAGCGCATATATATTCTCTGATCATGCATGATATTGCGATTCGCAGAACGAGGTCCAAAGCGGGAAAGCTGCCGAGGGACCAGCGTGACGCGACCCCTAGACTCAAGCCCAAGCGCGTCGTCCTCAAGCTGGGTAGCCGCACGCTCACGGCGGGCGGCGCCGAGTTGTGTGCCGAAACCCTCGCCCGGGTAGCGGCCTCCGTCACCCGCGCGACAGACGTCGAAGTCGTCATCGTTTCCAGCGGCGCGGTCGCGGCCGGTTTTCGTGTCCTCGGGTTCGACGCGCCGCCGGAGGCGGTTCGGGACCGTCAGGCTGCCGCTGCAGTCGGACAGACCCGGCTCATGAGCATGTGGGAGGCGGTCTTCCGGGACCGAGGCCGCGATGTCGCGCAGGTTCTGCTCACCAACGATTGTCTTGCGGATCGACGCCGCTACGTCACGGTTCGCGACGCGTTCACGGCGTTGCTCGACCGTGGAGTCATCCCGATCGTGAACGAGAACGATACCGTGAGTGTCGACGAGATCATGGTCGGCGACAACGACAACCTCGCCGCCATTACCGCGGCTCTGGTGGACGCGGATCTTCTCGTGCTGCTGACAGACGTTGCGGGTGTATTCGCCCGCGACCCGAGGAAGGACCCCGACGTGTTGCCGATCCCCTTCGCGCGCAGTGCCACGGAGTTAAAGGAGCTCTGTTTCAAGAAGGCATCGCGCGAGTCGATCGGGGGAATGGTCACCAAGCTCGAGGCGGCCGAGAGAGCGGGCAGGTACGGAATCCCCACCGTCATCGCTTCGGGTACCGACGCGGACACGATCTCGGCTGTCCTGCGTGGCGACCAGATCGGCACCTACATCGCACCCGCGGCGGAGCCGCTGCGAGCACGCCAACATTGGATGGCCGTGCAGCGCCGACTCGAAGGCAGCTTGGTGGTGGATGACGGCGCTGTGTCCGCCATCCGCGGACGTGCGAGCCTTCTGCCCCGTGGCATCGTCGAGGTCCTGGGCCGCTTCCGAAAAGGTGATCTGGTCTCGGTGGTCGATCGGGCAGGTGTGGAGCGAGCGCGTGGCATCGTGCGCTTCGATGACCGAGACGTCGAGCGCATCCGAGGCCTGCACAGTAGCGATCTCGAGCAAGTGCTGGGCCGAGAGGTCGGCGCAGTCGTCATGCGCAGCGATCGCATGTTCATCATGGACGAGGAGCAGGGCTAGTGGCGGTCTCTGCGGCTACTTCGGTGGAGCTGTTGATACCGGATCTGGCGCGTAGAGCTCGCACGGCCAGCCGTAAGCTGGCGACGACCACCGGCGAGCAGCGCCGCGTGGCGCTCGAGGCCATGGCGGACGTCTTGAGCGAAGCGGCCGATCAGATCGTGGCCGCCAACGCGCTCGACCTCTCGGCTGCTGACGCCGCAGGGGTCGGCGCTGCGATGCGTGACCGCCTGCTCATGGACCACGGCGGGGTGGCGAAGTTGGCTGACGCGGTTCGGGAGATCGCGGATCAGCCGGATCCGCTCGGCGAGGTCACAGACGAGCTTGTGCGACCCAACGGCCTCGCCGTGAGCCGCGTCCGCATCCCCCTGGGGGTCGTCGCCATGATCTACGAGAGCCGGCCCAACGTCACGGCGGACGCTGCTGCGCTTTGCCTGAAGGCCGGCAACGCTTCCATTCTCAGAGGTGGCAAGGAAGCGATCAACTCCAATCGCGCGATCGCCGCGGCCCTCCGTGCCGGGCTCGAGTCCACTGATGTACCAGCTGATGTGATCCAGCTCATCCCGGTGGCGGATCGCGCCGCGGTCGACGTGCTTCTCGAGCAGGATGAATACATCGATTTGGTGATCCCGCGCGGCGGCGAGGGGCTGATCCGCGCAGTGACCGAGAAGAGCCGAATCCCGGTGCTGCAGCACTACAAGGGGGTGTGCCACATCTACGTCGATGCTTCGGCCGACGCGCAGATGGCGACCGACATCGTGAGCAATGCCAAGGTACAGCGTCCGGGCGTGTGCAACGCGCTCGAGACGCTACTGGTCCATCAATCGGCTGCGCCCGACCTGCTACCCGGCATCGCCAACGCGCTCACAGAGTCCGGCGTAGAGCTACGTGGGTGCGCGCGCACGCGAGAACTGCTCGGCGAGGTCGTGGTGCCGGCGAGCGAGGCCGACTGGGATGCGGAGTATCTGGACCTGATTCTCGCGGTGCGCATCGTAGACGACCTGGCGGCCGCGATTGAGCACATCGACAACTATGGCTCTTCCCATACCGAAGCCATCGTGACGTCGGATGATGCTTCGGCGCAGGCATTCGTGTCGGCGGTTCAGTCGAGCACTGTACTCGTCAACGCGAGCACACGCTTTGCCGATGGAGGTCAGCTGGGGCTCGGCGCCGAGATCGGGATCTCAACGTCGAAGCTGCATGCGTTTGGGCCCATGGGTGCTCGTGAACTGACAACCCGGAAGTTTGTCGTAAAGGGTACAGGTCAAGTTCGAAGCTGAGCTGCGCTGCGGTCGCCGCCCGGCGGGGTCATTCCGCTGCGTATTGCTCGCGTAGCTTCGTTTTTTGCACTTTTCCCGTCGCTCCCATCGGCAGCTCATCCACGAAGTAGACCTCGTCTGGTAGCTGCCATTTGGCCAACGTGCCGGCCAGGTGCTCGAGCACACTTTCTTTCGTCGGATTCGAATCGGGCGCGGCCACGGCGATCAAGATCGGGCGCTCATCCCACCGTTCATCCGGGATGCCGATGACCGCGGCCATCACGATGTCGTCGTGACCCATCGCCGTGTTCTCGACATCGATCGAGCTGATCCATTCACCGCCCGACTTGATGAGATCCTTGCTGCGGTCGGTGATGTGGATATAGCACTGTGAGTCGATCGTGGCGACGTCCCCGGTAGGGAACCATCCGTCCTCTGTGAGCCGCGATTCATCGTCCTTGAAGTAGCTCTGGATTACCCACGGGCCGCGGACCTGGAGCTCTCCGAAGACGATGCCGTCGTGAGGCAGACGATTTCCGTCATCGTCGACGATGCGGACCTCGACGCCGAACGGCGGGCGGCCCTGCTTGGTTTGGAAGATCCTGCGCTGCTCGAGCGGCAACGCGCGGTGCTCCGGCATCAGCGTGTTCACGGTGCCGAGCGGGCTCATCTCGGTCATGCCCCATGCGTGCCGGAATTCGATTCCGAAGTCCTCCTCGAGTGCGGCGCAGAGGGACGGAGGTGGGGCAGTGCCACCCATCACCGCCATGGCCAGCGAAGGCGGTTTGTTCCCGTGGTCGCGCCAATACTGCACGAGCGGGATGAATACCGAGGGCACGCCGGCGCAGTAGTTGACGCTCTCGGCTGTCATGAGGTCGGTCAGCGCCTCAGGATCGTACCGCGGCCCGGGGAAGACGATCTTCGCGCCCGCCAGGGGTGCCGAATAGGCGATGCCCCACGAGCATGCATGAAAGAGCGGGACGATGGGCAGCACACACGTACTCGGGCGCATGTTGAAGACGTCCGGCATTGCCACTCCGAACGCGTGCAGGACCGTCGAACGGTGCGTGTACAGAGCGCCCTTGGGATGACCGGTGGTGCCAGACGTGTAACAGAGAGCCGCAGCGTCGCCCTCGTCCAGCACCGGCCACTCGTAGTCACCGTCGGACCCCGCGATGAAGTCCTCGTAGGCGATGGCGTTGCTGAGTGCGGTTTCCGGCATGTTCTCCGAGTCGGTGAGCACGACGTAACGCTCGACGCCCGGGAGCTTGTCCGCGACGGCTTCGGCGAGCGGCACGAAGGTCAGGTCGACGAAGAGGATCCGGTCCTCCGCGTGGTTGACGATGTAGACGAGCTCGGTGGGGTGCAGACGAGGGTTGAGCGTGTGGCAAACCGCCCCCATGCCGGAAATGCCGTAGTAGAGCTCGAGGTGCCGGTACGTGTTCCAGCCAAGCGTCCCGATTCGGTCTCCAGCCGTGATGCCGTGCGCCCCGAGTGCTTGGGCCAGTTGGATCGAACGGTTGCGCGCGTCCAGCCAGGTGTAACGATGGATCGGCCCTTCGACGGTGCGCGAGACGATTTCCTGAGTGCCGTAGACTCGACCTGCGTGCTCGATGAGGGACGAGATGAGAAGGGGGGTCTGCATCATACGGCCGCGCATGCTCATCTCCAGTCGCTCAGGACGCCTACGTTGGGGCTGGCAACGTACGAGGGTGGGAGGTGGGCTGCCAACGGGATTAGCGTCAGCTACCGCGCCCGACCGAGCGGTCCACGAGTTGGGGCGCTCGTGACCTGGGTGGCGTACAGCCCCGCGCTAGCAGCCCGTGGTAGAAGTACAGTGGGCCGCTGTTGCGGTGCCACAGCTCCAGGTCCTAGGCGGGGCGACGACGCCCTAGCCGTAGCTACGGCTAGGAGCCCCAACGACGGAGATGGGGCCGTGCCACCGCAACCCACATACATGCGTATCCTTTCGTTACGGTGTTGGGCGCAGGGGGGTCGCGGCCCAATAGGTCGTTTCTCCCCCTCGCCGTAGAACAACTACGACTCGTCGTCGTGCCTACTATTGAACTCGCGAGACCCCTGCGCGCGGCCCGCTGTACTTCTACCACGGGCTGCTAGAGCTCGAACCAGAAGGTGCTGCCTTCTTGCACGACCGAGTCGACTCCGATTCTCCCATCGTGGGCCTCGACTGCGAGCCTGCAATACGTGAGGCCGAGCCCCGTTGATGCGAGCTTGACCCTCTCCTGCTTTGCTTTGATCTGGCCGAACTTCTCGAAGATCATCTCCTGATACTGCTCGGGCACGCCCGGCCCTTGATCTCGAACCTCGATGCGGGCCCGCGAGCCGTTTGATACGCGGACAGACACGGCGCCTTCTTCGGGCGAGTACTTGAGCGCATTGCTCACCAGATTCGCTACCAAGCGTTCGATGAGTTCGGGGTCGAAGTCAGCCGTCGCAGAGCCCTCGACGGTGATGTCGCGTCCGCTCGAGAGCCCGGCCAGCGACTCCACCGCGGTGCGAGCCGTGGCACCTAGGTCGCCAGGCCTGCGTTCCACGGGCATCTCACCCGGCTCATCAGTGTCCGGCTAGCGACGTCGTCGTCAACGATCAGTATGCGAGCCATTCCAGGAGTTTCGACCGTTTCAGGGAGATCCTTTACGTTTCCACCATGACGGAACCGAACCTACGCATGGAAGAGATGACTTGGCCGGAGGTGGGTCAGGCACTGGAGGCAGGCTTCACGACAGTCGTGGTCGCTCTGGGCGCCACGGAGCAGCACGGGCCGCACCTACCTCTACTCGTCGATGCCGCGCGCGGGGACCGGCTTGGGCTCGAGGTCGCTCGGCGACTCGGCAATGCGCTCGTTGCGCCGACCATTCGTGTGGGTTGCTCCGAACACCACATGGCTTTTCCGGGCACGCTGTCACTGCGGCGACAGACGCTGGAGGCCCTGTGCATGGACTATACGGTCAGCCTGGCGCGCCACGGATTCCGGCGTGTCTGCTTCGTTCCCTCCCACGGAGGCAACTTTGCGCCGCTCGCGGAAATGCTCGACGATCTCCGCAGCGCGGTCGCACCAGACTGCGCAGTAGACGCCTATTCGGACCTGATGGGCTTCATGGCGTTCTGGAAGAACGCCGTCTCCATCGAAGCTCCCGGGTTGGAGGACAGGGTCGGGGGCCATGCCGATATCTCAGAATCCTCTGAAATGCTGTGTATCCGACCTGACTTGGTGCACGAGAGCCGGGCGGAACGCGGCCACGTCCAGGACTTCGACGAGGAACTCGCCGAGAGGATCTTCCGCGACGGCTTCCGAACCGTGACCCCCAACGGGATCCTGGGTGACGCGCGAGGGATGAGCGCCGACATCGGTGAGCGGTGCATCGCGAGCGCGGCGGACGGGATTGCCGCCGCTCTTGACGCGAGCGATTGAGTGCAGGGAACCCCGCCGCGACTCGCGTTCTTTGTCTCGCCCCATGGCTACGGGCACGCCGCGCGTTCGTCGGCCGTGATGGCCGCGCTCCACCGAAAGAGCGGCGTGGAGTTCGAGCTCTACACGACCGTGCCCCAGTGGTTCTTCGAGGAGTCGATCAAGGGACTCTTCCGCTACCACCATGTCACCTGTGACGTCGGCTTCGTGCAGACATCGGCTCTGAGCTACGACTTACGCGGTACTGTCGAGGCACTGCAAGACCTGCTCCCCTTCGAACAAGCACTAGTCGATGACCTCGCCGCCCGCGTGCTCGACGCGGGATGCTCGGCGGTGGTGTGTGACATTGCTGCGCTCGGTATCGCGGTCGCCGAGCGCGCGGGTCTGCCGTCGGTGCTCATCGAGAGCTTCTCTTGGCAATGGCTGTACGAGCCTTTGCACGATCGGGCGCCGGAGCTCGAGCGATTCAGTGGCGAGCTCCGTCACTGGTGGAGAAAGGCAACGGTGCACGTTCAGACTGAGCCGCTCTGTTGGCGCGACGACTCGGTGGAGACACTGGTCGACCCGATCAGCCGGGCTCCCCGGCTTGAGCGCGAGCAGGCCAGACTCGAGCTCGATATTGCTCCAGATGCACGAGTCGTCGTAATCACCATGGGCGGCTACCGTGAAGGCATGCCGTTTCTGGAGCGGCTTCAGGCGATGTCCGACGTGGTCTTCATTGTGACCGGGGCGAGCGAGACGGCGCGCTACGGCAACCTGATGCTGTTCAGCAGCCACGACGCCATCTTCATGCCCAACCTATTGCGCGCCGCCGACGCGCTGGTCGCGAAGCTCGGGTACGGCATCATTGCCGAAGCCTGGAGCGAAGGGCTCCCCTTCGCCTTCGTGAGCCGACGCGACTTTCGGGAAATGCCTCCCCTGGAGGCGTTCGTGCGCCGTGAACTCTTAGGCTTCGAGATAGCTCCCGAAGACTTCGCCGAGGGTGGTTGGATCGACCGCGTTCCGGAGTTGCTCGACCTTCCGCATCGACCGCGAGCGGGTAGTGGAGCCGACGACGTGGCGAACGCCGTGTCGGCCCTCCTGGTAAGCGAGGGCGCTCGCTCAGTGTCAGAGTCCGGAATCGAGGTCCTCTAGCAGAGCCACCGCCTTGGCGACGATGGTCTGCGCTTCCGATCGTGAGCCGGTCAGCCTCAACATCTCACGGATCTGGCGGTCTGCGGCGTCATGGTCGCCCCGGTCTGCGTAGAGGAGCGCGAGCTCGTAATGGTGGTCGCGATGCAGGGGTCGCCGGATGCGGCGCCTTCGAGAAGGCGCTGAGCTTCCTGCCAGGAGGCACTAGCCAGGGCTCCTCTGCCCAAGACTTTAGTCGCGAGAAACCTCCTGACCCGGTTCATGCGCATGATCGCGGCGTGGAGTCTGCCGAGCAGATGCTGAGCTCCGGGATGGTCCGGTTGCAAAGAGAGCACCGCTCCCTCCTGGGCGTGCAAAGCCTTCGCGAGCCCGATCTTGGTGTGGCCACCCTCGGTTTCGGCTCGACCCCCGATCACCGTGGCGAGCGCCGGGGCGGCCGGGAGCAGTCGAGCGTCTGCTCAAAGAATCTCTTCGCTGGTCGATACTCGACGGTTAGACCCCCCACCACGACCGACACAACCCGGTGAACGTTTCCGCCCCGATCACGAGTCATTTCGGCAACCGAAGCCCGGGCAACGTCGTCAGTTCGGATCCACACGCGCGACATGCCAGGCGCGGGCGACCGTTGTCTCTCAGCCAGACCCCATCAAGGGGTCGGTGACGCCGATCCAGTGCACCGCGACGAGCCCCAGCACGCCGACCACCAACAGGTAGTAGATGGCCGGCAGCACAGTCTTGCGGAGCGTCGCGCCTTCTTTGCCGAGCAGGCCAACGGTCGCCGAGGCCGCCACGACGTTGTGGATCGCGATCATATTGCCCGCGGCGGCGCCAACGGCTTGCAGCGAGACGATCATCACGGTCGACATCGCCAGACGTTCGGCCACGCCGAACTGGAATGCGGAGAACATGAGGTTGCTGACGGTATTCGAGCCCGCGATGAAGGCGCCGAGCGCGCCGGTCCAACCGGCGAAGAACGGCCAGACCTGACCTACGTTGTTGGCGACCCAGTCCGCCATGGCCAGCGGCATCGACAGTAATTCGGCACCGTTCACGTCGGAGTTGATGTAGACGCGGACCATCGGGACCGTGAAGACGAGCACGATGCCCGCGCCCAGAAGTACCTTGCTCGACGAGCGCACCGCGTCGGCCACGTCGCTGCCCTTCATCCCGTGCAGCACCGCGGTGATCGCTACTACGACGAGCAGAACGAAGCCGGGCAGATACATCGGGGTCGTCGCCGCCGTGATGCTCGATCCCAGGATGTCAGCCCACTCGACTTGGAATCCGCGCAGCCATTCACCCAGTGGCAGCGACTCCCCGCCGCCGAAGAAACGAATGCCCGGTTCCGGGGCTCGGGTCCAGACGAGCAGGGCCCCGAGGATCGCATAGGGCGCCCATGCCAACGGCGTAGAGATGTTCTTTCCCTCAGGGACGTCTGCGAGCTCGTCTTCGATGCCGCTGATCCAGTCGTCCTCCCAGGATTCACGTGGTGGGAAGTCCCACGTGTCCTTCGGCAGCAACCAGCCCCTGCGCGCGATGTACACCACGATCGCCAGCCCGACCGGCGCCCCGAGCAAGGAGGGGAACTCGGGTCCCAAGAACGTGCCGAAGAGCACGTAGGGCACTGTGAACGCGAGCCCGCCCAACAGCGTGAACGGCAAGATCGACAATCCCTCGGTCCACGATCTGTTCTTGCCGAAGAAGCGCGTCATCATGACGACCATCCAGGTCGGCATGAGCACGCCGGCCGTCGCATGCAACAAGACCGACTTGGCGGTAACAAGCTTGAGATAGTCGAGCATGGTCATGTCAACCGCGGCTAGGTCGGCCAAGAACGACTCCCCACCAAGGCCGCCCTGCACACCTACCAGGATGGGAGTGCCGACTGCGCCGAACGTGACCGCGGTGCTCTGCACCATCATGCCCAACATCACGGCCGTCGCGGCCGGGAAGCCAAGCGCGACCAGCAGAGGAGCCGCGACTGCTGCTGGCGTGCCGAACCCCGCTGCGCCCTCGATGAAGGAGCCGAACAGCCAGGCGACGATTACCACCTGGACCCGCCGGTCGTCGCTGATGCCATTGAAGCTTCGGCGAATTGCGCCGACGCCTCCGGAGCGCTCGAGTGTGTGCAGCAGGAGGATGGCGCCGAAGATGATGAAGAGCAGGTCGAAGCTCAGGAAGAGACCTTGGATCGAAGCGGCGATGATCCGAAGCAACTCCATGTCCCACGCGTAGAACGCTACGGCCGCGGCCGCGACATACGCGGCCGGCATGGCCTTTTTGGCGGGTACACTGAACCCGACGAGCAGGACTCCACCCAACGCGATCGGGAAGAGCGCGAGCAGCGCCTGGAGGCCGGGGCTCATGAGTGCCTTCCTAGAACGGCACTCCGAGTGCGTTGCACAGGAAGCTCATGAAGGGCGTACCGGCCTTGAAGATCTTGGCGACCTCCTTCGGCAAGTCGGCGCTCGTTGCGAACGATTGCGACAGGCGCCTCGTACCGATGAAATCCTTCCATTTCAGATCCTCGATGAGCGGATGCTCGGGGTCGAAGCCCTTGGGTGGGCGACTCAGCTTGTCTCCTTCGAGCTCCACGGTATCCCTGAATTTCTCGCCGCGCGAGGCCCTCTTCCACGCAGCGGGCTCTGCCACGATGTGGTCGCGGATCGCGCGCAACGCCTTCGACTCGGGGCGCCAGATGCCCATGCCCACGAAGGTTGAGCCGGGCTCGAGGTGCAGGTAGTACCCCGGGGCGTGCGCGCTCTTGCTCTGCTCGTGTCGGAAGTGGATGCCGGTATGCGTCTTGTAGGGGCTCTTGTCCTTCGCGAAGCGCACGTCTCGGTAGATGCGGAAGAGCGAGCGGGGCCCCGCCATGAAATGCGGACTGAGCTTCTTCAGGTGGGTGGCGAAGTCCTCGATGAAGCTGAGCGAGGCGTCCTTGATGTCGGCTTCGTACCGGTGCTTGTTCTCGGCGAACCATTCACGGTCGTTGTTGTCCGCGAGCTCCGACATGAACCGAAACGTGTTGCGCGTGAAGTACTTCCTGTTAGCCACCGTGATCCTCCTGCTCGAGACCGTCGGCACCGTCCTTGGACGACTTCCTCGAGAACAGCTTGTAGAGCAGCCAGATCACCAGGCCGCCGCCCAGGACAACGGGAATCCAGCTGAGAAACTTCCACAACAGAGTACCGGCCAGGACTATTCCCCCTCCCTGGAGCCATCCGATCGCCTTCCCCTTCGTGCGCGCATCCTTTAGATCGGTTTCGGTGTACACTTTCTCAGGAAGGTTCATTTTGCCGTGGCGCTCAAGGTAGGATTTGCTGCAAGATGTGCCGCCTGCCCGCGAGGCACCACCGAGCGGCTTTCAACGGTGAGGCGACCTGGGTCGCGCTCCGCCGATGTCGGGCCCAAGTTCCAACAGTGCCGTGCCGTCATAACACAGATCAGGAGACCGCCGTGACCAGCTTCGCTCCCCGCCACCGACTGGCTCTGGCCGTAGTGCTCTGCTCAGCGGTCATCGTCTCGACCGCCTGCGCCTCGACCGGACGTGCCATCGGAGGTGACCCCTTTCAGGGCGGTTCTTCGAGCCCACGACGATCGAACGACAGCGCGGGAGAGCTTCGCATCCAAGTGCGGAACTCGAACTTCAACGAGGCCACCATCTACGCCATCAGGTTGGGGAGTCGGAGGCGTTTGGGTCGGGTTCAGGGTGCGAGCGACGGAGAGTTCAGGATGCGCTTGGTCAACTCGGACCAGATTCAATTCGAGGTGGATCTGCTCGCGAGTCAGGGCTGCCTGACCCGACGCGTCGTCGTCGACCCCGGACAGACGGTGCGCCTCGTCATCGACTCATCGAGCCGACCGAGAAGCAACGGTCTCAACAGTCTTTGCGAGGTGCAGCGCGGCCGCTGAAGCCTAGGGGTAGAGCCGTGCCGTGTCCCAGCCGTCCTCGGACCTGGTGAAGACGAGGCGGTCGTGCAAGCGGTCGGCGCGCCCTTGCCAGAATTCGATTTCTTCGGCGAGCAATCGGTAGCCTCCCCAGAAGGACGGCAGCGGTACGTCGTCTCCGGGGAACCTCTGCTGGGCCTCCAGCAGGCGTGTCTCCAGCAGCTCGCGCCCACTCAATGGCTGGCTCTGCTTCGACGCCCAGGCGCCGAGGCGTGTTCCTTTCGGGCGGGACGCGAAGTAAGCGGCGCTCTCTTCTTCGGAGACCCGTTCCACGGCCCCCGCCACCCGGACCTGGCGATGTAGAACCGCCCAGTGGAAGCACAGCGCTGCGTGCGGGTTCGCATCCAACTCAGTGGCCTTCCGGCTGCCGTAGTTGGTGTAGAATACGAACGCGCGCTCGTCCACGCCCTTGAGCAAGACCATGCGTACAGAGGGTCTGCCGTCACCCGTCGCCGTAGCCAGTGCGACCGATTCGGGTAGCAAGATGCCGGACTCCTCAGCCGCTCCGAGCCAATCACCGAACAGCTCGATCGGATCCATATTCGAAGCGGCTTCCGGCAGGCCGCTGGCGACGCCTTTCCCGAGCGTGAGAACGGTCTTGATGGACGACTTGAGTGACATGCGGGGAAGGTGCCCAGTCCGGTGGCACGCCACAAGGACGGATTGACATGCCCCGAGTCAAAGCTATCTTTTACTATATCCCCCCCCAGGGGGGTAGGGAGAGCCCAGGTTCAGCAGGGGAGTTTTCGCATGAGTGATGAAGGAAAGCACGACATCCTACGCCGGCTCAAGAGCGTCGAGGGCCACGTGAGAGGTGTCGAGCGCATGGTCGAGGAGGGCGCGTACTGCATCGATGTCGTGAATCAGATTCTCGCCATCCAACGGGCGCTCAAGAAGGTCAGCGGCCTCATGCTCGACCAGCACCTGCATCATTGCGTGACCAGAGCGATCCAGGGTACAGACGACGCGGAGAAGGAACAGGTACTGGGCGAGCTGATCCAGGTGTTCGAGGCCACAGGCAAAGCGTGAACCGACTTCTGAGGAGAGGACAATGACGAGCAAGACCGTGAACGTGCCCAACATCAGCTGCGGGCACTGCGTGGCGACCATTGAGCGCGAGGTCGCGGAGATGGATGGCGTGTCCGAAGTGAAGGCTGAGCAGACCTCACGCAACGTGACCGTCACGTGGGATCCGGACACGACGGACTGGGTTGTGATCGAAGGCCTGATGGCGGAGATCAACTACCCGCCGGTCGCGTAGAAGCGCTCGCGCCATGCCACCTGAAGCTGTGAAGCATCGCGAGCTCGTCCTGCCCATCACGGGCATGACGTGCGCGAATTGCGTTGCGACCGTGGAGCGCGCGCTGCGAAAGACAGACGGCGTGACCGAGGTTTCGGTCAACTACGCGACCGAGCGGGCCACCGTGCACATCGACTCGCCCACGCTCGGTGTGGATGAGCTGGCAGCAGCCGTCGAGCGCGTCGGCTATGGCGTGGTGCAGGCTGAGGAGGCGGATCTCGAGGACGCGGAGGCCGAGGCCCGGCGCACCGAACTCGTCAAGCAGACGCGCCTGTTTTGGAGCGGGGTCGCGTTTGCCGGCCCCCTCTTCGCACTCAGTATGGCGCGAGACTTTTCGCTGCTTGGCGCCTGGGCCCACGCGAGTTGGGTGAATTGGCTCATGTTCGCGCTCGCGGCTCCGGTGCAGTTCTACGTGGGCTGGGACTATTACGTGGGCAGCTGGAAGTCACTGCGCAACGGATCGGCGAACATGGACGTGTTGGTCGCGCTGGGATCGTCCGTTGCGTTCGCCTACTCCGTTGTCGTGGCCTTCGCGCTCAGCGTCGGAAGCGTGGGTCTCGGCGAGCACGTCTACTTCGAGACCGCCGCGCTCATCATCACGCTTATCAAGCTCGGCAAGCTGCTCGAGGTCCGAGCGAAGGGCGAGACCGGCGAGGCGATTCGAGAGCTCATGAGTCTTCGACCCGATACGGCCCGCGTAGTCCAGGGAGACCAAGAGCTGGAGATCCCGTTGGACCAGGTCGACGTCGGTGACGTCGTGGTGGTACGGCCCGGAGAGCGGATACCGGTGGACGGTGTTCTGCTGGACGGGCGTTCGTCCGTGGACGAGAGCATGCTCACCGGAGAGAGCATGCCCGTCGACAAGGAGCCGGGAGCCGAGGTGATCGGCGCGACCATGAACCGTTCGGGGTCGTTTCGCTTCCGCGCCACCAAGGTCGGCTCCCAGACCGCGCTCGCTCAGGTGATCCGATTGGTGCGTGAGGCTCAGGGTAGCAAGGCGCCCATCCAGAGGCTCGCGGACCGGGTTGCGAGCATCTTTGTGCCGGTGGTCATCGTGCTGGCCGTGGCCACCTTCCTGGTCTGGTGGTTGCTCGTAGGAGCCGGAGCTGCCGATGCCATGATCCGCCTCGTTGCCGTGCTGGTGATCGCATGCCCCTGCGCGTTGGGGCTCGCGACACCTACCGCGGTCATGGT
>DQPL01000006.1 GCA_015664885.1 Gemmatimonadota bacterium | reverse complement strand
GGCAGTCGAGCCCGACCTGATCGAAGAGGCAATCCGGATCCGCTACAGCCGACGTCAGATCCTCGGTGCCCGAAAAGTTCGGCCCCGGCTCGTCGAAGGTTCTTCATGGACCGTGCGCGATCTTTGTCGGTTCCTGTTCGATCCGGCCCCTGACGGCAGGATAGGCGTAAGCGTGTTCTACGCTTGGATTGATGCCCGTGGCTACCGTGACGCCTGGGACTACACGGTGCGATTCAAGCAGAAGCTCCGGCAGGACGCGCTAGACAAGGTCGAGCTAGAGGTGCCCGAGATTGATTGGGATGCGTGGCACGTAGAGTGCGCTTCAGCCTCGAGTTAGCCCCTGACGGTGACCTGTTTCCTGGAGCAAGCGGATGCACTGTTGCCATAAGAACGATGCGGACATTCTCTCCGACCTCGAACACGGCCGAATTCCGGACGAAGTCCTTGCCAACAAGTGCTGCTGGAGCCGGATCTCCCAAGTGCGTTATGTGACGCACCGCTATTCACTCGACCGTCCCATTGTTCCGCCACGAGCTCTCGGTCGAGAGCCTATCCTGGTTGCGCGGCAACTCGTTCTGCAACGGCCAGCAGCCGGGTCATTTCACGTAGAACGGGCCTCTCAATGAGCTTCCCGTCGACCACCACCAGGCCAGTATCTGCCTCGGCGAACGCGTTCAGGATGCGTCGGGCGTGAGCGACAGCGGCCTCGCCTGGCGAAAACACCTCGTTTAACACGGCGATCTGTTTCGGGTGAATGGCGCCCTTACCGCAAAACCCTAGATCGGCGGCAAGCTCAGCTTCCCGCCGCATGCCTTCGAGGTCGTTCAGATCCAGGTACGGCACGTCGATCGCGTCGATACCTGCGCTCGCTGCCGCGTGCACAACGCGTGACCGAGCATACAACAGGGGCTCCCAAGCATTCTTGCAGCGTAACTCGGCGGCCATGTCGACCCCGCCGAAGAAGAGGCCGTCGATGCGGTCACTGCAGTGTGCGATGGCGTAGGCAGTCTCAAGCGCGGCATTCGTCTCGACGATGACATGGAGGCGACTTGGATGGCCCCGCTCCGTAAGCAGGTCGTCGAGCCACACGACCTCGTCGGGGCAGGTCACCTTCGGCAGCATCAACGCAGGCGGTGGGGTGTCGGTGTCGATGACGCTCGTCACGTCTGCCAGGCCGACACCGGTCCGGAGGCTGTTGATCCGGACGATCCGCTCGACGCCGTCCTCCGCCTGCGGAGAATCGAACAGGGAGAGTGCCTTGCTTCGGGCCTCCACCTTGTCCTTGGGCGCGACGCCATCCTCCAACTCGACACACACAATATCCGCGCCGGACGCCAGGGCTTTCGGAAACATGGCGGGGTCTAGGCCAGACGTAAAAATGAAGCTGCGCCGTGGACGAACGCTCCGCTCCAACTGAATATTCATGCTCCCTCGGGTCACCTAGGACTTTGCGACTTCGGTGGTAGGCCACTCGACCGTCTGTCTGAAGCGTAGCGGAACCGACCGACGCGCGTCTCCTGATTTCTCCATTCACAAGGTGTGTCACATAACGGACAAGGGACTCACGACGCGGAGCTCGGGGTGCTAGCCCCGAGCGCAGTGTCCGCGTAGCGGCCGAGCCGTTCGTTACGGTACGGCCACATGAGCCGCAGCGCGAAGCGCGTAGGAAACGATCCGGGGCGAGAGCGTGAGTCCGGCGTTATGTGACGTACCCGCTGCGAACCTAGGCCGCCTCGCCACGGGTCCAAGGCGCTAGCCACGTGACTCTGGCCAACCCGGACCGACGAGTACGACCGATTCTTCGATCTGACGATCAGAAACCGTCCAGTATCGGTCCAGCAACTGGCGAGTCTCATCGCGAGACGTCAGCCTGAAGCCATGACGCTCGTAGAAGCGGATGGCCCAGCTGGCGCTAGCCCAAGTGCCGACCAGGATCGATCGCGACGTTTCGGAGAGTAGGTGCGCGAGGAGTTCATAGCCGATACCGCGCCCCTGATGCTCGGGCCGGACATAGGCGTGGCGAATCAGGGTTACGTCGTGAACATCCTGCGAGCCCATGACCCCCTGCAACTCGCCATATGCGAAATGTCCGTTGAACGAGACGCCAGCTTCGATCTCACCCTGAAGCTCCTCCAGCGACATGTAAGGTTCGTGCCAACAGTCGTCGGGAATCGCTCCGAGGTAGGCGGTCGCCCCCGCATTGATGACCTCGCAGATCCGCTCGGCGTCGGAGTTGGAGATTGATGAGATCATGACCACAGTCGTCCGTCATGAGGAGCGGGTATTTGCTCTCGATCCCAGGCCAGAAGGGTATGTCATATAACGGACAAGGGACTCACGACTCGGAGTTGAGAGTGACAGTTCTCAACGGAGTGTCCGCGCAGCGGCCGAGCCGTTGTTTAGGGTACGGCCACAGCAGCCGGAGCGCGAAGCGCGTAGGAGTCCACCCGAGGCAAGAGGGTGAGTTTGGCTTTATGTGACGCACCGCTGCCAACCGCCCACCCATGCCTTGCACGACCGGTCGAGCCTCTGGGTTTAGCCACCTATCAAGTCGAACAGGCTATCGGTGTACATCTGGAACGAAGGTGCGAAGAAGGGTCGCCTTGTCGCCCATTCCTCATTCATGCCCGGAAGGGTCAAACGGTTTCGTAGCGGGTTAATCACAGACTCCAATCTCTCCAGCTCCAAGACGCCTTGCTCGAACTGGTAGTAAGCCATGTCTCCGGGCCGGAAGAGCATCCATAGGTACGACGTCATCTGATTCTGTTCGGCCGGTGTCAAGCTGGTGTCGCCGGCGAAGGACCGGAGCTGGAGGTCCGCGAAAGCCGGGTTCTCGAGGACTATCCTGTTCAGCTCGGAAATCTGAGCTATCAGATCCTGGTACGCCGCGACCTCGACCGCGCGAGTGTTCAGCACGGCCTGGTCCGTGTTCTGACGCAACTCCCATGCGACGAGTCCGAGGCCCAGGATCACTCCCAGGGCTGATGCAATCTCGATCCAAGTCTTCGATTTGGGAGCTCGGTTCATTTCGGTGCTTCGACTTTGGGTACTGGGGTCCACGAGGTGTGTCATATAACGATGCACTCCCGAAGACCGTCGCGAAGTCGGAGTGGCAGCGCCCCTCGCGACGCGTGTCCGAACAGTAGTCGCCGCTTCTTGGGGTACTCTACGCAGCCTCACGACACATGACGACCCGGCGAGACCGACATCAGGTACTACTACCGCCGACGATATCCGCGAGAACCAGGCGAGCTGACGCTCAGCGCTGCGTCACCAGCGGTGGGCCGGGGTCAGGCGGGACACGAGGCTCACCCGCCCGAGACCGCCAGATCGTGCTTCGAGTGCCCTGCCCTCGCCACCCGGCACAGTTCCGTAATGAGATGGCCAAGTACGTGGACGACCACGAAGCCAAACGCATGGCTCGCTACGTGGAAATTCGCTGTCCGGACGCGTACCTTCGGCCGATCGCAACGTCCGGAGGAATCATGCGCACTGAACATCAGCAGACCCCAGCGAGCCGACGATCCCTGTCCATCGGCGTGTCGGCCGCGATCATCGTCCTAGCGCTCGCTGCGTGTGATTCCCCTCCGACGAGCTTCGACGAGCTCGCCGAAACGAGCCTGCCCCAGATCGAAGGTGCGATCCAGGTACCGGGCCTGCAGGACGAAGTGGAGGTTATCCGCGACCCGTGGGGCGTTCCTCACATCTTCGCCGACAACCTCGACGACCTCTTCTTCGCCCAGGGCTTCGTCCAGGCACAAGACCGACTCTGGCAGATGGACATGTACCGGAGGGCGGGCGAGGGCCGCCTATCTGAGATCCTTGGGCCCGAGGCACTCCGCCACGACCGCGTAGCGCGTCTGCTCAAGTACCGCGGTCCTTGGACCGACGAGGAGTTCAACAGCTACCACCCGGAAGGACGACGCATCTTGCAGGCGTTTACATCCGGAGTGAACGCGTACATCGCCCACGCCGAGGGCGCCGGCGAGCTGCCGGTCGAGTTCGAGATCACCGGTCTCCGACCCCTCCCGTGGTCGATCGAGACTCCGCTTCTCCGGATCGCGACGGCGATGCCGACCGGCGATGCTCGCCGTGAGCTTTCGCTCGCGCGGAGCGTAGCCGGACTCGGAGCCGCCGAGGCCAACCGGAGGGCACGGCCTACTCCGTACCGTGACCTCGTGGTGCCGCGCGACGTGGACTACTCGATCATTGACGACGCCGTGGCCGCCGGCCTCGCCGGCTTCCAAGGCACGATCGTGGAGCCGCCGCTCGTGGCACCCTACGACTCCTGGGTGGATGCACGGGTCTCGGCCAACCTGGGCGCTCGGGAAAACTCACCGGGCAGCAACAACTGGACGATCAGTGGTAGCCTGACCGCCAGCGGCGACGTGATCGTCGCGAACGACCCCCACCGAGGCGTGAACAATCCGTCGCTGCGGTACATGGTGCACCTCGACGCACCCGGTTGGACGGCGATCGGCTCAACCGAACCGGTGATCCCGGGTGTCGCGATCGGCCACAACGGACGTGTCGCATGGGGCCTCACGATCGTGGGGACGGACCAGTCCGATATCTATGTCGAGGAGGTGAATCCGGACGATCCGAACCAAGTCCGCTGGAACGGATCGTGGGAATCGCTCCGTGTCGAGTACGATACGATCCTCGTGAAAGGAGCCGCGCCCGAGGTCGTCGAGCTCAAATTCTCCCGTCACGGACCCATCTTCTACGAGGACGGTGAGAACCACAAAGCGTACGCGCTGCGCTCGACGATGCACGAGCCGGGGTCGACCGGATACCTCGGGGCGCTTCGCCTCAACGTCGTGAACGATTGCGTCGAATTCCTCGACGCGCTCGACGCGTGGATGGCTCCGACCGAGAACATGGTCTGCGGCGACGCGGACGGAAACATCGCTTGGCAGGCGTCGGCTCTATCTCCGAGGCGAGACGGGTGGCAGGGACGTCTACCCGTGCCTGGAACTGGCGCGTACGAGTGGGATGGATTTCGCGACGACCTTCCCCGCGAGCTGAACCCGGAGCGCGGTTGGATCGCGACCGCCAACCATGACATTCACCCCGACGGATACGATCCCCCGCTCTTCTTCAAGAGGCAGGGCCCGTTCGAGCGCTTCGCCCGGGTCTCCAGCGTGCTCGCCCGCGGGAGCGACTTCACCGTCCAGGATTCCAGGGACCTCCAGCATGACGCCTATTCGTCCTCGGCGGCGGCATCGCTCGAGCTCTTCCGCGGATGGACGTCCGATGACCCGGAGCTCGAGCGATACCGGCAGGAGCTGGCCGCATGGGACGCGGTGTACGACCGCGACGATCGTGCGGCAGCCATCTTCGGGCACCTACGTCGCATCCTGTCGGGAGGCGGATTTGGGCAGCGGGCCGCACCGACCGACGTCGATCCCGAGGCGGCACTTGGGACCGCGCTCGAGCGGTTACGTGAGCAGCAGGGCGACGATCCGGCGCAGTGGCGGTGGGGGCGCACGAACCGCAGTGAGTTCCCCCACTCGCTCGTGTCCGCATATGACCTACCGGCCGCCGAGCGGCTTGGCGGTGCGGGCACTGTCGCCGCCGTAGGCGCTACGTTCCGCGAGATCATCGACTTCTCCGATCTCGACGGCTCGCTCGCCACGAATGCTCCCGGGCAATCAGGCCGTCCTGGAAGCCCGTTCTACGGCAATCTCGTGCAGAACTGGGCCGACCAGGAGTACTTCCCGATGTCGTTTAGTCGGGAGGCGGTCGAGGCGAACGCGGCGTATCGGCTGACGCTGGTGCCGGGCGGCTGACCCAACCCTCCCCTAGGGACTCTCGTGTCGAGTTTCCAAGAACTCTCGAACTTCATCTTGAAGAAAGCACCCCACCAAGGCGATGATGACCCCACCGCGCGCCAGCCACCGCATCACCGAGGCATGCCTCGCCTCGCCGCTGCTCACGCTCGCGCTTCTTACGACGAGCGGCTGCGACTCCCCGCCGGGCACCGCCTTCGAGGCCTCCGTCGAATCCGATGCCGAGCGCATCTGGGTCGGCCCAGATTTCTACGCCAACCGGCTCCAGGACTGGCGGCTGCGGGACGGACGGATCGAGAGCATCGAGGGCGGCGCAGCCAAGCCCATGCGCACGCTACATCTGCTTACGAGAGCGCTTTCCGAATCTGCGGGCACGATGACGATGTCGGTCCGCACGGGGGCGATCGAGCCGGGGCCCGCGCACGAGGACACGTGGTCCGGTTTTCTGATCGGGGTCGGTGGCGCGCACGTCGACTTCCGCATCAGCGCGCTCAGCCATCACTGGCCGTCGACGGACGGGGGGCTGATCGTCGCGGTGGACGGGACGGGACGGATCATCGTACGAGACAACTCGGTCAACCACGGCTACACGGGGCCCAACCCGAACATCCCGGTCGACAATTGGCCGCTCGTCTCACCGGACAGATTCGACCGCTGGGGCGAGCCAGGCGCGGATATGCGGCTCACCCTCGAGGCCCGGCCGGCGGCCGCATCGGGAGTTTCGGGCGACGGACCTGACGGAGACACCTATCGGCTCACGGTGACGCTTGCCGATGGGGAGACCAGGGAGGTGCTGACCCGGTCGACCTACTCGGGCATCGCCTCCGAGCACCTGACCGGAAACGTCGCTTTGGTCTCCCACCGGAGCCCGCTCATGGATGGGCCCGGCTACTGGTTCCGGGACTGGCAGTTAGCCGGCTCGAAGGTCGAGCGTCACGACGACCGTGCGTTCGGGCCGATCATGGGTGCGATGTACACCCTCAGTCGGGGCACGCTCAAGATGACGGCTCAGCTGGGCCCCTTAGGTGAGAGTGACTCGCCCTCGGCCCATCTGGAGGTCTTCCGCGATGCCGGTTGGAGCGCGGTCGACACCGCGGACATTCAGCCGCTGAGCGCGACGGCACACTTCCGGGTGGACGATTGGCCCGGAGACGAGGACGTGCCCTACCGGGTGGCCTACGATCTCGGGACCGCTGCCGGCGGGAGCGAACGTCACTACTTCGAAGGGCGGATCCGCGCGATTCCCTCGGACGATCGCGAGTTCGTGCTCGCCGGGCTCAACTGCCATCACATCTCGGGCGCCGGCGGGCAGTGGAACGCCGACCACTTCTGGTACCCCCACAACGAGACCGTCGCGGGCGTCGCCTACCAGGATCCCGACCTGATCTTCTTCGCGGGCGATCAGATCTACGAAAGCGGTCTGGAGGGTGTCGTGCGGGAACCCGCCGACGTCGCCGCCATCGACTATCTGGGACACTGGTTCCGGTTCGTGTGGGCGTTTCGCGACCTCACCCGAGATCGGCCGACGGTCACGATTCCGGATGATCACGATGCCTACCACGGCAACATCTGGGGCAACGGCGGCGTCCGCGAGCCGGGCGACTACACCGTCCAGGACGCGGGCGGATATCGAATGGCTCCCGAGTGGGTCAACGCGATGCACCGCACGCAGGTCGCGCACCTCCCCGACCCGGTCGATCCGGATCCCATCGAGCACGATATCACCACATACCACACCCGCCTCGAATACGGAGGCATCAGCTTCGCGGTTCTCGCCGACCGCATGTGGAAGTCGCCACCTTCCGTGGTCGTCCGCGGGAGCGACGTGGTGAACGGCTGGCCTCAGCGACCCGGGTTCGACGCGGCGACCGAACCCGATGCCCCGGGCGTCGAGCTTTTGGGGGCGCGGCAGGAGGATTTTCTCGAGCGGTGGGCGAACGACTGGTCGGACGGGGCATGGATGAAGGTGCTCCTCTCCCAGACACCGTTCGTCGACGTGGCCACGATCCCGGAGGAAGCGACGAGCGGCGCGGTTCTGCCGGGCTCGTACATCGTGCGTCCCGGCGAGTATCTGGACGGCGAGAAAATCGCTCAGGACATGGACTCGAACGGTTGGCCGCGGTCGGGGCGAGATCGCGCGCTGCGATCGCTTCGCAAGGGCTTCGCCTACCACATCGTCGGTGACCAGCACCTCGGACACTTCGTGCGCTACGGCGTCGACGAGTGGGACGACGCGGGGCACGTGTTCACGGTGCCCTCCATCGCCAACCTGTGGCCGCGGCGATGGTTCCCGCCCGAGCCCGGCCGCAACCCTCAGCCGCACTCCCCTCGCAACACCGGCGAGTACCTGGATGGCTTCGGCAACCGCATGACGGTCCTCGCGGTGGCGAATCCGACGCAAGTCGACTTCGAGCCCCATGAGCTGTACCAGCGCGCGCCCGGGTACGGCATCGTGCGCCTCGACCGAACGACTCGGAAGATCGTGAGCGAGGCCTGGCCGCGCTGGGTCGATCCTTCCGTGCCCGATGCGGCGCAGTATCCGGGTTGGCCGATCGAGGTATCCCAAATGGATGGCTACGATCGGCCCGCGGTCGGCTACCTGCCCGAAGTGGTCGTGACCGGAATGATGGACCCGGTCGTCCAGATCGTCGATGAAGAGACCAGCGCAATCGTGTATACGCTGCGGGTACTGGGTAACCGGTTCAGACCCAGGGTTTTCGTCGCGTCTGGGACCTACACGGTGGTGGTCGGGGAGCCCGGCACCGATCGACTGAGGACGATCACCGGCGTAACGCCGACGGGTGACAGGGCCGCGGCGCTCGAGGTGGTCTTCCAATGAGACGCACGCTGGGCGTCCTGGTCTCGGCGGTGCTGTGTGCGCCCGGCGCGTGTGGGCCGGCCGGTGAATGGCCCGGTGAGGACGGGCCGCTCGTCAACATCGTGCTCATCTACGTCGACGACCTAGGTTGGCGCGACCTGGGCGTACAGGGGAGCACGTACTACGAAACGCCAAACATCGATCGCCTGGCAGCTGAGGGCATGCGCTTCACAAACGCGTACGCCAACGCTCCGAACTGTGCGCCCAGTCGGGCGGCTCTGATGTCGGGCCAGTACGCTCCGCGTACGGGGGTCTACACGGTCGGCTCGGCGGCCCGGGGCCGCGCCCCGGATCGCAAGCTCGTACCGGTCGAGAATCAGACCGAGCTCGACCTGGGTGTGGTGACGATCGCCGAAGCGCTCAGCGACGCCGGCTACGTGACGGGACACGTGGGGAAGTGGCACCTGGGCGGCTCGGGCCACCTGCCCGCCGATCAGGGTTTCGACTGGGCGGTCGCCGGAGATCACCAAGGGAGCCCACCCAGCTACAGCTACCCCTATGAGCGGGGTGAGCGAGCGCTTCCGGGCCTGGAGGAGGGCACCGAGGGCGAGTATTTGTCCGACCGACTCACCTCGGAGGCGATCGGGTTCTTGGAGGAGAACCGCGAGGATCCCTTCTTCCTCTATCTCTCACACTACAGCGTGCACACCCCGATCCAGGGCAGGCCGGATCTCGTGGAGCACTACCGCGAGAAAGCCGGATCGGGGGGGCACGGCAATCCGGAGTACGCGGCGATGGTTCACGCCGTGGACGAGGGCGTCGGGCGGCTGATGGACGCACTCGATCGTCTGGATCTGGCCGAGAACACGTTGGTGATGTTCTACGCCGACAACGGCGGCTTCGGGCCCGTCACGTCGATGGCGCCGTTGCGGGGGTCCAAGGGAATGCTGTACGAGGGTGGGATTCGCGAGCCGCTGATCGCGCGCTGGCCCGGTTGGATCGTGGCCGGCACCACGACTGACGTGCCCGTGATCGGGACGGACTTCTACCCTACGCTGCTCGAGCTCGCCGGCGCGCCCGCGCCAGCAGGTCAAACGCTGGACGGACGTAGCTTCCTGGCCGTGCTCAACGGCGCTAGCGCGCCCGACCGCGATCTCTTCTGGCACTTTCCGGCCTACCTCGAGGCCGACCGATCCGTGAGCGGACCATGGCGGACCACACCAGTCAGCGCGATCCGCCGCGGCGACCTCAAGCTGATCCACTTCTTCGAGGACGGGCGCTCTGAGCTCTACGATCTCGGTGCGGACATCTCCGAGTCGCACGACTTGGCCGTGGAGATGCCCGAACGCACCGCGGAACTGAAAGCGGCGCTCGAATCGTGGTGGGCGGAGACCGATGCCTATGTGCCCCGGGCCCAGGAGCTCCCCAACACCGCGTTCGGCATTCCCCTCGAGGACCTCGACGCGGATACCGGTCGCCAGGTGGTCGTCGATCGAGAGCCAGGTCAGTACCTCGGCCATCCCACCACGCAGCTTCTGGACGACGGAGAAACGCTGCTCACGGTCTATCCCAAGGGTCACGGGCGCGGCCCCATCGTCTACAAGCGCAGCCCGGACGGGGGCCGTTCCTGGAGTGAGCGACTGCCCGTCCCCGAAAGTTGGGCGACCTCCTTGGAGGTGCCGACGCTCTTTCGAGTCTCGACACCGGACGGCCCTCATCGCTTGGTGATGTTTTCCGGCCTCTACCCGATCCGGCGCGCCTTCTCGGACGACGACGGCGCGACTTGGTCGGAGCTCGAGCCCATCGGGGACTTCGGCGGCATCGTGGCGATGTCCTCACTGCACACCCAGCGCAGCGGCGATCTTCTGGCGTTCTTCCACGACGACGGCCGGTTCCTACGTGATTCCGGCGAGCCCGGCAGCTTCCGCGTCTTCGCGACCCGCTCGGCGGACGGGGGCCTGACGTGGTCCGAGCCCTGGGTGGTGACCGAACACCCGGACGCCGACTTGTGCGAGCCGGGGCTCGTAGTTGCCCCCGACGGGAACCGCATCGCGCTTCTGCTCCGGGAGAACGCCCGCCGGCACGAGTCCTTCGTCGTGTTCTCCGACGACGATGGGGAGAGCTGGTCCGCTCCCAGACAGCTTCCCCCCACGCTGACCGGGGACCGTCACGTCGCCCGATACGCGTCGGATGGGCGCCTGGTGGTGACCTTCCGGGACATGGCTGCGGACAGCCCTTCCAAGGGTGACTGGGTGCTGTGGGTCGGGACCTGGGAGGACATCCAACGCGGCGATCCGGGCCAGTACCGGGTGCGGATCATGGACAACAAGAACGCCTGGGATGCCGCCTACGCCGGGCTGGAGCTGCTCGCGGACGGCACGTTCGTGACCACGACGTACGGACACTGGGAAGAGGGCGAGGAACCGTTCGTCGTGAGCGTGCGTTTCCGCATGCAGGAACTCGACGAGCGGGTGCGGTCCGGCGAGCGTCGGTGAGCGTGTCATCCGCTTTCGAACTGCGACCTCGCCTCCGCTAGGCTCTCCAGGGAAGTTCTTCACTCGTTTCCGAGTGGAAGCCAACGCCTGAATGCCGACTTCGCATCTGATCGCGGCCAGGCCCCGACCGTGATATAAGTCACCCATCGTGCGCCGAGGCTCCTCATCGCGCTGCGAGCAAAGACCGGAACCGCTCGCCCAATTCCTCGGTGTGATTCTCTACTCGATACTCAACGACGTCGGAGCGGTACGGGGTCCGTTGGGCGTGTCCGTAGATCCGGTCCACGAGCTGCCCTCCGCCATGGCCCATCTCCTTTTGGACCTGGAAGCGGGACACCTCCACGTAGTCCCACCCGTCTTCGTCTGCGGGCTCTTTGTTCGGCTTCTTGAGAAATTGGATAGCTGATGGCTCTAATCGAATGCTATGAATGCGAGAAGTAGATCAGCGACAAGGCCAGCCGCCTGTCCGCATTGTGGTGCCCCTGCGGGCGGGAAGAAGGACGGTGTGTACAGGAGGTGTTGAGTCATTGCCCAGTCAGGAGATCGGTCGTGGATGCCGAAGCCATTGGCCGGAGGCCACGCCCTCGAGGATAGTGCCTCGCTCCAGCACGAGCGTACCGTTGACGATCACATAGGAGATGCCCTCGGACATCTGTGCCGGATTGGCGTAGGTGGCGCGCGCTCGGACGGTGGTCGGGTCGAAGACCGTCACGTCGGCGTCCATGCCGACCTGCAGCCGGCCTTTTCTCGCCATTCGAGGAATCGCTCTCTCGACCCGCCGTGCGGGCAGTAGAGTGATCTTCTCGATTCCTTCCATCCAGCTCACTACCTGAAGGTCGCGCACGAATCGCCCCAGGAAGCGCCCGAAGGTCCCTACGCTGCGGGGATGCCCCCGCCCGTTCACGAGTCCGCCGCCGTCAGAGCTGACGATCCCTAGCGGGCTTCTCAAGCCCATGATCATCTCTTCTTCGGGGATGAACTCAGTCTGGACCGCAAGTCCGCCGGGCTGCGACCTCAGCTCGAAGAAGCGGTCTTCGGTCAGGCGCTCCTGAGTTTGAGCCACGTAGACGTCCGAGTATTCCGCGCCCCCGAAGCGCTCCCGCCATCCTTCGTCGAAGAGCGCCGACTGCAGCGTGGTTTGGTTGCGCGTCCACACGTGGAAGTCGAAGCCGACGTTGACCCCGCGCGCATTCGCCCCTTCGACGAGCGCGATCGAGAGCGGCGCCGATCCCACCGTCGACGAGATGAGGTGGGCCAGCTGCGCCTGCGCCCCTGTCGCGGCGGCGATTGCCACGACCTCCATTGCCGCGAGGCTCATCGTCAGCGGGAAGACGTTGCCCTTGTAGCGCGCGTGCAGATGACAGGGTACGCCCTCGGCGGCCGCGACCTCGAACAGCGCGAAGATCTCCTCGTACGACGCCCCTGGCGTGTAGTTCACGCCGAACCCGATGCCGACCGCACCATCCCGAATCGCGCGCACCGCCAGCGGGCGCATCGCCTCAATCTGCTCGGGCGTCGCAGGCGCGTAGCGGTCCGTGGCTCCAACCGCCTCGCGGAGTCCGGCGTGACTGACCGTCGCCGCATAGTTGGCCAGCGGACCCACGGCGGTATGCTCTTCCACGTACCGTTCGACGTCGAGCGGCCCTCCGTGCATGCCCAGGACTGTCGTCACGCCATCGCCGATCTTGAACGTGTGCGCCTCCCGGTTGCGGCCGATACTCGCGAGGATGTCGATGAAGCCGGGCGCCACGATCTGACCGCTCGCGTCGATGGTCGTCCGACCGCGAATCTCCTGCGTCGTGATCGCCTCGATCCGTTCTCCTAGGATGCCGATGTTGGCGATCTCGTCGCGGCCCGTCTCAGGGTCCATGACCCTGCCGCCGAGGATGACGACGTCATAGAGCTCCTGAGCAAGGCCGGGCCCAGGAGCGAGCAGGATGACGAAGAGCGCTGTGACTGAGATACGGACGAGCATCGGATAGGCCTCCTCGGTTGGCTCCCGCTCGGTGCGGTAGCGGCCCTCTGAGACTGCGTTCAGGTGATACTCATGCGCTCAAGATGCGGCGCTGGTCAGCAGAGCGCGAGGAGATCCCCTACTGGATCGACCCGACGATCACCACGCCAGGTGCTCCGACCAGAAGGATCGCGAGAACGACTCCAGGGTGCAGTGGGCCAGCCACGTGTCTCTTGGTCGACATAGCAAGCCCCGCCCGATCACCTAAGACCAAGCGGGGCAACACTTCCTAGGAAGTGCGCCTGGGTAGATTTGAGCCACCGACCTCACGCTTATCAGGCGTGGCGTAGGATACTCGAATCACGGCAAGAAACCCCACAAATCATTGGTGGGGCGCACGATCTGCTAGTCTTGCCGCTGTCCGATGCGCACATCTGCGGCTCTGGATCGGCCCAATAATGGCCTCAACCGACACGTGAATTGGCCCACCGGGTGGGTCAACACATCCAGCCCCACGGCGCAGCTAGGCGCTGGCGAGCCCACGCTCCTCTTCCATGAATGGCGGCGCCGGGATCTGCGTCAGCGCCATGAGATCGGCCATTGTCTGGTCGTCGGTCTCTTCGATGTGCTCAAGGGCCGAACGCACCGCCGGGTGGTTCATCAGCGTGCGGATCTGAGCTTCGTATTCCTGTTGGCTCTGCGACGCGGCCTCGGTCGTGGCCCCGGCCATGACGAGCACGGCGAGAAGCAGGGACGTGAGTGAGGCAAAGGGCAGCGTGGAGTGAAGTCGTTGGGCGAAGGTCATGGAGTCATTCTTGTTCGGTGGTCGTTGATGCGAGCGGGCGGGATCACAATGTACGCGTTGGGTCGGAACTTGAGGACAGGCGGCGGACTCGCACCGAGCTCAACGGGACCCCCAGGGCTCCTTGTTCGGAGTGGAGGCTCGTCCTACCCTGCCTGTCTCCCCCTGCACGCCAGTGAAACAACGAGTCTGGAGTTTCTGTTATGAAGTTCTTCCGAGTCCCGAACGTCCGTCTCCTGTCCAGCGTCGGAGTCGCGGTTGCTGTTAGCGCCGTGACGCTGACCTCCCCCGCCTCCGCGCAGGATGCGAAAGAAGCGATGGCGGCCTTCATCGACGCTAACGCTACCTCTTATGCAGCGGTCGCCCAGGAGATCTGGGAACTCGCCGAGGTCGGCTACATGGAGACGGAGTCATCCGAGAAGCTCCAGGGAATGCTGCGTAGCGCAGGCTTCGAGATCGCCTCGGGCGTGGCGGGCATACCGACGGCGTTCGTCGCCTCATACGGTGGCGGTGGCCCGGTCATCGGGATCATGGGTGAGTACGACGCCCTGCCGGGCATCAACCAGAGTCGTTCCGCGGAGCGCGACCCGATCCCAGGCAAGATCGCGGGTCACGCGTGCGGCCATCACCTGTTCGGGACCGGCTCGGTTGCGGCCGCGCTCGCGGTGAAGGAGTGGCTGGACGAGACG
The DNA here is from genome assembly GCA_015664885.1 of Gemmatimonadota bacterium. Lineage (GTDB taxonomy): Bacteria > Gemmatimonadota > Gemmatimonadetes > Longimicrobiales > Gaopeijiaceae > UBA1138. The sequence goes on along the minus strand of DQPL01000006.1, from coordinate 1,498 downwards.
GGGGCGCCAGGAACGATCCGCGTCTATGGGACCCCAGCAGAGGAAGGGGGCGCGGGGAAGGTCTATATGGTCCGCGCCGGTCTCATGGACGACGTGGACGTCATGCTGCATTGGCACGCGGGGTCGCAGAACAGTGCCAGTGCCTCGTCGTCGCTCGCCAACAAGTCGGGCAAGTTCCGCTTCTACGGTCAGTCGGCCCATGCGGCTAGTGCGCCATGGCGTGGACGTTCGGCGCTCGACGGCGTCGAGGCGATGCACGACATGGTCAACATGATGCGTGAGCACGTGACCCCCGCGAGCCGCATGCACTACGTGATCACGTCTGGCGGTTCTGCACCCAACGTCATCCCTGACTTCGCCGAGTCCTATATCTACGTGCGTCACCCGGACCCGAACGAGGTCCGCCGCATGTTCGACTGGGTGACGAGAATCGCCGAGGGTGCCGCTATGGGTACCGAGACTCGCATGGAACTCGAGGTCATTCACGGCATCTACAATGTGCTTCCCAACGAGGCACTGGGTCGAGCGATGCACGCCAACCTCACCGCGGTCGGTGGTGTCGAGTACACCGCAGAGGAGCGTCGCTTCGCCGAGATGATCCAGAACACGTTCCCCGAGGGCGTGCCTCCGATCGAGCGCGCGAATGAGATCGAGCCCTTCGAGGTTATCGAGGTTGGGCAAGGGGGCTCGACCGACGTCGGCGACGTCAGCTGGACGGTTCCGACTGCTGGGCTCCGCACGGCCACCTGGGTCCCCGGAACGTCCGCCCACTCTTGGCAGGCGGTAACGGCCGGTGGCATGGACATCGGCAACAAGGGCATGGTCAACGCGGCGAAGACGCTCGCGTTCACGATGCACGACCTCTTTACTCAGCCGGCGCTCATCGAGGCCGCGCAGGAGGAGTTCCTGAGACGTCGTGGCCCCAACTACATCTACGAGCCGTTGGTGGGTGATCGTGATCCGCCGCTCGACTACCGTGCCAGCGTGGTCGGAGGGTCAGGCAACTAGGTCTTCAGGCCCGACCGACTCGACCCAAGGGCTGGGCGAGGGGCAGGTAGCGCGGAGGGTCCCGGGCTACGGAGAGACGACGATCGTCCCCCCGTGCCTCGGGACCCTCAAGTCCTAGGGATAGGCGATTCAACCGCCGTATGGACGCGGGAAGGGTGGTGGGTATGACGTACCCCCCTGAAACGAGGCCAGGATCTGGCGCTGGTCGCAGATTCAGGGAGGGGGTCAGAAATGAGCAGGAGACGACACACACCGGAGCAGATCATCACGGCGCTTCGGGAGGCCGAAGTAGGTCTGGCGAGGGGCAAGACGGTGAGGATGGTGATCCGGGAGCTCGGGATCAGCGAGCAGACGTACTAGCGGTGGCGGAAGGAGTACGGGGGGATGAAGGTGGACCAGGCGCGTCAATTCAAGGAGCTGCAGAAAGAGAACGCACGACTGAAGCAAGCGGTGGCAAACCTGACGCTGGACAAGCTGATCCTGGAGGAAG
>DQPL01000038.1 GCA_015664885.1 Gemmatimonadota bacterium | reverse complement strand
TCGGGAGCAGCCTCTTCCTCCGCGGCGGGCTCGTCTTCAACCTCAGCCTCGGGAGCAGCCTCTTCCTCCGCGGCGGGCTCGTCTTCAACCTCAGCCTCGGGAGCAGCCTCTTCCTCCGCGGCGGGCTCGTCTTCAGCCTCGGCTTCGGGAGCAGCCTCTTCCTCGGCCGCAGGCGCTTCGTCAGCGGCGGCCTCGGCGGCAGCCTTTTCAGTCTCCGCGGCCTCTTGCTCGGCCTTTTGCTCGGCAGCGCGGCGCGCAGTGAGCTTCTCCGCACGACTCGACTTGCGCTCCTCCGGATCGATCTCGCCTAGCGCGACCTTCACGTCACCACCCCGGCGCGCTTTGGCGATCAGAGACTTCATCGTTGCGGAAGGCTGGGCGCCTTGCCCTAACCAATGATCGACGCGCTCGAGATTTAGCACGAGACGTGCCGGGTGCGATAACGGTTTGTAATAGCCAAGCGTCTCGACAAATCGGCCATCCCGGGGCGAGGCGCTATCGGCCACGACCACGCGATAGTGGGCCTGTTTCTTCCGGCCCGTACGCCGGAGACGAATCTTTGCGGGCATCTTCTCTGGGGTTCTGACGACAAATCCGCCCCGCGCGAAGGCGTGGAAGCGCGTCCATCGGCCCAACTGGGCGCAGAATGGACAGGCGCAAAGGATATACGAGTCTAGGGTGGCTGTACAGCGAGTCGGTCGGGCTATCCCCCTCGCCTGAACATTTGGGAGCGGATGAGCCGTGTCCGGCCCTGCTGCAGGTAGACCGTGACCATCGGCCCCCGGACCTCCTGCCCGGCGTCAGGGCCACTCGTCATGCGCGCGTGCCAGTTCCCATACACCATCGCGATCTCCCCGCTGGCGTCGAAATCCAGCATGAACGATTCGACGTGGCCGGTGGTCTTCACATACTCCTCGAAGTACGAGCGGATCTCCTCCCGCGTGCGTAACGACGCACCCTCCTCCGGAATCACGACCGCATTGTCTGCGTACAACTCCATGAGGTCATCCACATTGTCGTTCGACCAGGCGATCGCCCAGTCAGCGGCGATCGCATTCACGTGGTTGAGGACCTCTGCGTAATACTCGGCCCGGATGGACCTGGACGACGGCATCCACCCACCGGGAGCCTGTGCGCGCAGTTGTGCAGGCAGCGTGAGTGCGATGAAAACGAGCGCGAACGAAGTCGCACAGCGTCGGTGCATTGCGGCAATCCTCAATGGGAAGGCGACGGAGGCATGGGCATTCCACCGCCACCCATCATGCCCTTCATTTGTTTCATGAACTTCTGCATCTCTTTGAACTGTTTCATGAGGCGGTTGACTTCTGAAACGGGTCGACCGCTCCCCTTTGCGATGCGGGCCCGGCGCGAGCGATCGAGGAGCTCAGGCTTGCGGCGCTCCAGCGGGGTCATCGAGAGGATAATCGCCTCGACGTGCTTGAAGCGTTTGGGGTCGAGATTCCCCGCCGGGATTTTCATGCGGGCGGCGCCGGGGATCAGCTTCATCAGTTGATCGAGCGGGCCCATCTTCTGGACCTGGCGCATTGCGACCAGAAAGTCCTCGAGCGTGAAACGTCCCCGCCCCAGCACCTGCTCCTGCAGCTTCTCCTGCTCCCCCTGATCGAAGGCGACTTGGGCCCTTTCGACCAAGCCGATCACGTCGCCCATCTGGAGGATTCGGCCCGCGAGCCGTTCGGGATCAGCGGTGTCGAGGTCGTCCATGCCCTCGCCCACGCCGATGAACTTGATGGGCCGTCCAGTAACGCCCCGAATGGAGAGCGCTGCCCCACCACGCGCGTCCCCGTCCATCTTGGTCATCACGATGCCGGTGATGCCAAGCGCTTCGTCGAAGCCCTGGGCGATCTTGACAGCCTCCTGACCGGTCATCGCGTCCGCGACGAGCAAGATCTCGGTAGGCTGGACCGCGTCTCGAATCTCGCCGAGCTCCTCCATGAGCCCGTCATCGATCTGCAGACGACCGGCGGTGTCGACGATCAGCACCGAGTGCCCACCCTCTCGTGCCTTTTCGACCGCGGCGGCGGCGGCGGCGACCGGGTCGCCTCCGAACTCCCCCGCCACGACGGGCGCTCCGATCTGCGCGCCCAGCGTCCGCAGCTGCTCGATGGCCGCGGGTCTCTGGAGGTCGCATGCCGCCAGCATGGGCGTTGTGCCCTCTCTGCCCAAGCGCCACGCCAGCTTCGCTGCAGACGTGGTCTTCCCGGAGCCTTGCAGCCCGACCAGCAGGATCACAGTCGGACCCTCGGCAGCAGTGGCGAGTGTCGGGCGGCCTTCACCGAGCAGGCGGGCGAGCTCGTCGTGCACGATCTTCACGATCTGCTGCCCGGGCGAGACAGCCTTCAGCACCGCCTCGCCTAGAGCCCGCTCCTGCACACGCGCCAGGAAGTCTCGGGTGACCTGGAAGTTGACGTCGGCCTCGAGAAGCACGCGCCGAACCTCCCTGAGCCCCTCCTTGATCATGGGCTCAGTAAGCACGCCTCGCTGCCGAAGCTTCTTGAGCGCCCCATCGAGCTTCCTACTGAGTTCGTCGAACATCGAGCGGGAATCCTCCCATCGCCACCACAATCCAGGTCGCGGCTTCCGCGACCGCCTGAGGGCCTACAAGCTAACCGCGCCGCAGCATCGACAACGCTCCCCACCCGTACGGAGCCCTGGCGACACGGGTTCGGCGGCGGCCTGCGGCTACTCTTGACCGACGCCGCGAAGCCAAGGATCGGCGAAACCGGGATCTGTGAGGAACGTGGAATCGGTGAGCGCTTCCAAGAACGCGATCAAATCGTCCCTCTTTGCGGGAGTAGCTTCGAACCCGTTCACGAAACGGCTCTTGTTGGGATGCTGCCGACCGATGCCCCGAAACGGGCCCGACTCGATGGTTCGACCGCCGGCCGCATAGTGGTCGAGCACGTGCTCGAGCGTTTCCAGGCTGCCATCGTGCATGTAGGGGGCCGTGACCACGAGGTTGCGCAGCGTGGGCGCCCGGAAGAGGCCCAGGTCGCTCGCCCGCCCGATATGCGCCGAGACTCCCTCGTTGGAGGGCGGATACCCGCCCGTCCCATCGATGTTGTAGAGGCCATTGTTAAAGAAGCGAACGTCGGGGGCCGCGAGTCCCTCATGGTCCACCGCACTGGTAAAGAACGGAGGCACGTGACAGCGGAAGCACTGGAATCGTTCGCTGCTGAAGAGCGCTTCGCCTCGCAGGGCCGACGCGGACATCGCGGCGCTTTCCCCTCTGAGTGCTCGATGGTAGGGAGCGTCGAACGAGACCAGTGTTCGCTGAAACGCGGCCAGGGCGCGCGCGATATTCGCTATCGTAAGGGGCTCGGATGCTTCCGGAAACGCCGCTCGGAAAAGCTCTGGATATCGGCCGACGGCACCCGGACGCACAATCAACTCGTTTTCGAGCCCTGCGAGCCCAAGCTCGACCGGATTCTGGCCAAACATCGGGACCAGCGCCTGATCTTCGAGCCTATCGAGGGTCGGGTTGGCCCAGGTCAGCGCCGGTACGTACGCCACGTTGGTGAGGCTCATGCTGCCACGCGGATGGACTTCTCGAGTCGAGCCGACCGCGCGCCCCAGAACATCCGCGAACGCCATCGACTGTTCGTGGCAACCTGCGCATGAAAGTCGACCGTTCCCGGAGAGGCGCCGATCGTAAGAGAGGTGCAAACCCAACTCCACGCGGGCGCGACTCATCGGGTTGTCGGCAGGGACTCTGGGCGCAGACACACCCTCGGGCAGCTGCCATAGCCAAGCCTCCTGGGCTGGAGGAGCGGGGGCCTAGGCTACGAGCAAGCTGATGGCGAGGCCGAGGCACAGCACTCGGTCAGCCAACCGGAATGATCTGACTCCTCTTGGTCCCCACCGAGACCCATCGGACGGGCGCACCGGAGAGCTCCTCGATTCGGTCGAGATACGCCCGCGCATTGGATGGCAGGTCTTCGAGCTTCCTCACCTCCCCCGTGGGCGCCTGCCAGCCAGGTAGCGACTCGTAGATCGGCTCGACGCTGGACAGTGACCAGGTGTCGGCCGGGAAGTTCTCAGCGATGCTGCCATCAGGCATCCGGTAGGCAGTAGCGACCTCGAGCGTAGGCAGGGTGTCGAGCACATCGAGCTTCGTCACCGCGAGACCCGTGAGGCCGTTTACCCGGGCGGCATGGCGCGCCAGGACAGAATCGAACCAACCGCAGCGCCGAGGCCGCCCGGTCGTCGCACCGAATTCGCTCCCCAACGTGCGAACGTGCTCGTCCATCTCTGGCGAGAACGCACTAGGGAGCGGGCCCTCACCCACACGGGTCGTATAAGCCTTCACGACACCAACCACGGCGTCGATCGACGTCGGCCCGATGCCTGTGCCGGTCGCCGCGCTCGCGGCCGTCGTGTTGGACGACGTCACGAACGGATACGTGCCATGGTCGAGATCCAACGCGGTGCCCTGCGCACCCTCGAGCAGCACGCGCTTCCCGGCATTGAGAGCGTCGGTAATCTCCGGCCCGGTGTCGGTAGCGATCGAGAGCAGGCGCTCACCCAAACCTAGCGCCTCTTCCATCGCGGCCTCGAGCTCGTCGGTAACGCCCGCGCCGAGTTGTTCGAGACGGCGCATGATGCGCTCTTGCGCGGCGGCGACTCGCTTGTGAAGCCGCTCCGGATTGCCCAGGTCTGCGACACGCAGACCGCGCCGACCCGCCTTGTCCTCATACGCCGGCCCGATGCCGCGGCCGGTCGTGCCGATCTTGGTCGCCGCCGCATTCTCGACCGCCTTGTCGAGCAGCTTGTGGTACGGCAGCAGGAGCTGCGCGCGCCGGCTGACGCCGACCCGCCCCTCGAGCTCGACACCGCGCTCGAGCAACTCATCATACTCCTCGAAGAACTGACGGATATCGAGCACCACGCCATTGCCTAGAAGGCAGCGCCTGCCCGGGTGCAGGACTCCCGACGGGATCTGGTGGAGAATGAACTCATCTTCACCGACATGCACGGTGTGGCCGGCGTTGGCTCCACCCTGGTAGCGAGCGACGATGTCGACGCCCTCGGCGAGCACGTCCACGATCTTCCCCTTCCCTTCATCTCCCCACTGGCACCCGACGATGACGGTGCAGAAACCCTGAGTTGGCATCTTTCCCTAGCGCGGCAGAGGCGGCGGAGCGCGGGAGTTCAGGCACAAAAAAACAGGCCCCCCCGCGCGGGGGACAGCCCGTGACCGATCTTTCCTTTGGGAAAAGCTAGACGCGCCCAGGGGGGGTGTCAACGAATCCTGGACTGCCTCGGGGGTGAGGTCTCGGAAGCCAGAGGATGACACCCGCCATGGTTCAGACGCCCGCGACTGTCAGGAGACCGGCGTCGTCGAGAATCTTGCGTGCTTCTTCCGTGCGAGCTTCCGGCAAGGGAGCAAGCGGCGGGCGCGGAACTCCGCCCCGCAGCCCCAACATGTCGAGTGCGACTTTGATGCCAGGGGCACCCATACCGCCCACGATCTGGTTGTGAACGGGAGCGATCTGCTCTTGCCTCCGACCGGCGTCGGCGCTGCGGCCCTCTCGGAAGGCAACCGAGATCTCGGCGGCTTCGGCGGGGGCCATGAGCCCGACCGCGACAATGCCCCCGACCGCCCCAATCTCCAACGCACCATATAGCAACGCGCCACTGCCCACGAGCACCTGGAAGTCGTCAGCACATGCCTCGACCAGCTCCGCGAGCAATCCGAGTTGCCCGCGGGAATCCTTGATCCCGACGATGTTGGGATGTTTACACAGCTCGGCAACCAGTCGGGTGGGGAGTTCGAGCGTGCTCAGGCGCAGTGGCACCTGGTAGACGAGCACTGGAACCGGAGAGGCATCCGCGACGGCCCTGTAATGCCGCGCCAAGACTTCCGGCGACATCGCCCCTTTGAAGAAAGCCGGCGGGCTCACTAGCACCGCCTCCGCGCCTGCATCCGCCGCTTGCTGTGTCATTCGGATCGTGTGGCGCGTGGACTCGCCCCCCGTGCCCGCGATGATCAAGCCGTCGTCAGGCACCACGTCGCGCGCCGCCTCGAGCAGCGTGACGCGCTCCTGCTCGTCGAGGAAGACCGACTCGCCCGTCGATCCAGCCACCAAGATTCCGCGGATCGGATTCTGAAACCAATGACGGAGATTCGCACGGAACGCGATGACGTCGACGTCACCGGTCACCGGGTCGAAAGGCGTCGTTACCGGTAGGAAAGTCCCGCTGAAGTCGACCACGATGGGCTACTCGCCTCCATACATTTGGGTCATGTCGGCCGGCGGCTTCCCTTGCGGGTTGGTAGCCCCCGGCTCGTTGAACATACGCATCTTCAGGTCGAAGTCCGCCGGGTTGTTGGCAGCGGCCATGGCGAGCTCGAACTCGATCACGTCGGTGTGCACGAGGTCCATCAGGTGCTGATCGAAGGTCTGAGAGCCATAGTGGTCCCTACCCTCCGCGATCAGATCCGAGATGTCGTCGATGCGATCGGGGTCCTTGATGCAATCGCGGATGAAGTCACCGGCCTTGATGTGGATATCACTCGCGCCGCGCTCGACCGCTGCTTTGAACAGCTCCTGCATGAGGTTCCTCCGTCACCTCGCACGTTCGTAGCGATCCAAAGATAATGGGCCGACTAGCTCAGCGCCTCCCGCCAGTTCAGGCCCATTCTTTGCTTCGTTTCGGCGAGCGTTTCGCGGGCGATCACTCGGGCCTTCTCTGCACCCTCGTTGAGCACACGACGCACCTGGTCGGGATTCTCCAGGTACTGCCTCGCGCGCTCGCGGTACGGTGCGAAGGCATCGCTGATATTGTCGGAAAGGATGCGCTTGCAGTCGACGCATCCGATTGTGCCCGCGCGACACCGAGTCTCGATATCCGTCCGCGTAGTATCGTCGGTGAAGAAGGCGTGAAGCGAGTACACGTTACACACCTCGGGCCGCCCGGGGTCGTCACGTCGGACCCGCTGGGGGTCGGTGACCGCGGTGCGTACGCGTGCCCACACGTCGTCTGGCTCCGAAAGGACAGGTACGGTGTTGTTGAGCGACTTGCTCATCTTGGACTTGCCGTCGAGCCCGACGATGCGACCGACGTCCTCGCCGATGAGTGGCTCGGTCACCGGGAACGTGTCACCGTACGCGGCGTTGAATTTTCTCGCGATCTCGCGGGTCAGCTCCAAGTGCTGCTTCTGGTCCGCACCAACCGGGACGCCATACGCCTTGTACAGGAGGATATCCGCTGCCTGCAAGATCGGATAATTCAAAATCCCCGCAGGAATCGACTCCAGGTTCTGCGACTTGTCCTTGTACTGAGTCATGCGCTCTAGGTCGCCAACGGGCGTGACCGCGTTGAAGAGCCACGCGAGCTCGGTGTGCTCGGGCACATCGGACTGCACGAAGATGATCGCCTTTTCAGGGTCGAGCCCGACCGCGAGATACGAGACCGCAAGATCGAAGACCATCGCAGGCATCGAGGCAGGGTCGGCGCCCGCGGTAATTGCGTGCTCGTCGACGATGCACCAAATGCAGTCGTAGTCGTCCTGCATGCCTACCCAACGGCGGAGCGCCCCCAGATAATTGCCCAGATGAGCCTCTCCAGAGGGCTGCATGCCACTGAAGATGCGCTTCTTTGCACCGGTGCTCGGGGTGTCACTCATGGGAGACGTAATGGAGGGCGGAAGAAATTGCCGTTTTCGCACACCTAAGGGCCCGCTAACTTAGCTAGCATGAACAAGTCACGCCTATCCGTCGCGCTTCTGGTGATCGGGAGCTCGCTGCTCGCCCCGACGTTCGCGCATGCGCAGAACGTGCGAGGGTTCGTCTTCGGTGCGGAGAGTAGCGCCCCACTGCAAGGGGTCATGGTCCGGCTGCTGAGCATCACCCTCCAACCAATCGACACGGTCACCACAGACTTTCTCGGGCGTTTCGCTTTCCAGGCGAGGGGCCCGGAGCAGTATATCATCGTCGCAGAACGCACCGGGTACGGCGCGGCCCCTCAGGTCGTCGAAGTGGGTCCAATCGCGTTGGCCCGGGTCAGCGTGTCGATCAAGATGCAGCCGATGGGCGTAGCGGCGGAGTCGACGCTCGGCGATGAACGCATCGCACACCTGCGGGGGCGCGTGGTCGTCTCGGGCACGAACGATCCCGTCGAGGGAGCCTTGGTCACGCTGGTCGGCAGCGGAAAGACCGTTCTCTCTCGTTGGGACGGACGTTTCGTGCTCGGCGATGTGCAACCCGGCCTGCAACAGATGCGAGTGGAGCACCTGGCGTACGCCGGACGCACCTGGGCGATTGAAGCCCAGCCCGGCAGTGCCTATGACGCACGGATCCCCATCGAGGTAGAGGCGATCGCGCTCGACGGCATCGAGGTTTCGGTGAGGTCCCGTGCGGTGGCTAGGAAGCTCGAGCCGGTGTTCGAGCGCATGGAGCGCGGCCTCGGGGGCATTTTCCTGACCACGCACGATTTCCTGCAGCGCGGCAACGGTCCAGTAGCGAACATGCTGCAGGGGCTGCCGAGCACGCGAGTGACGGGGAATGGCGGCTCGAGCTGGAGGCTCAGCTTCCGTCGCGGCTCGAGCAACCTCCAGGCGGGCTGTTCGCCAGAGATCTGGGTCGACGGCATCCGCATGGTGAGCGCGCGCGGCGATCAGTCGGAGTTCCTCGCGATGAGCACGCTCGATGTCGAGGTCATCGAGGTATTCCCGAGCGCGAGCAGCATTCCGGCGGACTACGCAACGAATTCGTTCTGCATGGTCGGGATTTGGACCAAGCGTGGGGGCTGAACTCCAGCTCGACGCTTTTCTCCAGACTGCACGGGACGCGGCCGAGGCGGCCGTCCGGATCCACCGCCGGGACGCGGGGAAAGTCGGGCTCGCCAGCGCGAGGGAGAAGGCTAGAGCCGACTACGTCTCGAAGACCGACCTCGATGCCCAGGAGGCCGCGCTTGCGGTGATCGAGCGTCGTCATCCGGACCATATCGTGCTCGCGGAGGAGAGCGACGACACCGTCGAGGACCAGCTCGTGCGTTGGGACGGCGGCCCACTCTGGATCGTCGACCCCTTGGATGGCACGTCGAATTTCTTGCACGCGCACCCTCAATACTGCGCTTCCGTGGCCGTCGCCGTGGAGGGCCGAGTCGTGGCCGGTGTAGTGGCGAGTGGGTCGACCGGGGAGCGGTGGTGGGCGGCTGAGGGATTGGGCGCCTTCAAGGGCGGTCGACGCATGCAGGTGTCCTCGGTGAGCACGCTCTCGCATGCGATGGTCGGCACAGGCTTCCCTTTCAAGGCGCTCGAGTTGCTGCCGGACTACCTCGGAGAATTCGATCGAGTATTGCGCATGGCGTCAGGCGTGCGTAGGGGCGGTTCCGCCGCGCTCGACCTGGCCTACCTGGCCCAAGGCTCGCTAGACGCGTTTTGGGAAAAGACCCTCATGCCCTGGGACTTTGCGGCCGGCATCGCGCTGGTTCAGGAGGCCGGTGGCGTGCTCACCCGCCCTGACGGAAGCAGGCTGGATTTCACACCGGGTCCCGTGGTCGGAGCGAACTCCGCAGCATTGCTGGAGGAGTTGCGCTCCCTGCTCTGAAACTTCCCCCCTACCTCCGCGTAGGACCGAGTATGTAAATACTCACACTCGTGGATGATACCATGCCGAGAGGCGATTACTTGGGGGAATTCGAGCAGATGATTCTGCTCACCGTCGCGCGTCTCGACGACGACGCGTACGGCATGGCGATTATGGAGGAGCTCCAGGCAAGGACCGGTGCTGAGGCGGCGGTAGCCTCGGTGTACGCTTCGCTAGACCGGCTCAAGCGCCGTGGTTTCGTCACCTCCGCGATTGGCGATTCTACGCCCGAACGCGGCGGGCGAGCCAAGCGCTTCTTCACGCTGGTCCCCGCTGGCGTGGTCGCGCTGCACAGGTCCCGAAGGGCGCTCGATTCCCTATGGGACGGGCTCGAGTTAGACGCCGACGGGCTCGTATGAACCCGCGACGTCCTCGCCCACCGCGTTCCGCTGAGCGCCTGCTAGGCCTGCTGCTGCCGTGGCAGTTCTCAGTGAAACGATCGCGGACCGATATTGGCCGGATGAGGACCCCGTCGGGCGTCGCTTCCAAATCGTCGGCAACGAGCAGTGGCTGCAAGTCGTCGGCGTGGTCAGCGACGTCCGCGCCACCACCGACGGGGATCCGAACTCTCTGGACGTCTACGTACCGCACGCCCAGGATGCTCGCAGCTCGATGCTCCTGGCCACGCACACAACCGCGGACGCCGCCAGCTTGGCCGGCCCCATCCGCGACGCGATCTGGAAGGTCGATGTGAATCAACCGATCGACGCCATCCAAACCATGGCGCGTGCCCACTACCTGAGCGAGGCGAGCAACTTCGCGCTGCTCTCGCTGTTTGTGATGTTCGCGATATTCGCGCTGCTGATGGCCGCCATCGGCATCTACGGAGTAATGGCCTATTCCGTCTCACAGCGCAGCAAGGAAATCGGTCTGCGGATGGCACTCGGTGCCGAGGTCGGCACCGTGCGCTGGATGGTTATCTCCGAAGGTGCCCGCCTGCTCGCGATCGGCATAGGCGTCGGCTTGCTCGCCGCATTCGCATTCACTCGACTGCTCGAGAACTTCGCGTTCGGCATCAGCGCCACCGATCCGTTGACGTTCGTCGGCGTGCCGATGGTGCTCGCCGGCGTGGCGCTCATCGCCAATCTAATTCCAGCCATCAGGGCGACACGCCTCGATCCGGCGGATACGTTGAGAGCGGATTAGAGGCTGAGGCTCGGGCCAAGAGCGGCCTCGGCAAGGGTTTTCGGTCGGGCCGCGAGGCGGAGAGGCCTCCTGAAAACAAAGCGGGCCGGGCTCTCGGCCCGGGCCCGCTCAAGGTCGTAGTAGCCCGTGGCGCTTCCAATACGGGCGATGTTCGTGCCGGCCCTAGTTGTTGGCGATCTCGATCGTGCGACCCTTCGCCTCCGAAGCCTTTGGCAGCAGCACGGTCAGTACTCCGTTCTCGAACGTGGCCGCGACGTCGTCGCCGCTGATGGTGCGCGGCAGCGAGAACGAGCGGCGGAACGAACCACTGCTGCGCTCCCATACGTGGTAGCGGCGCTCCTCTTCGCCCTCCATGACCTGCTCGGTCCTCTCACCTGAGATCGTGAGCACGTTGTTTTCGAGCTCTATGGTGAGGTCGTCCTGCGACAGTCCTGGCAGATCTGCCGTGAGCTCGAGCCCGTCCTTGGTCTCGGAGACGTTGACGGAAGGCGTCCAGCTCGTCCGGCTCGCCAGCGGGCTATCGAACAACCCGGGGAGCCGGTTCTGTGCGACTTCCAGGTCGCGCCATGGGGAGTAGCTCGCAGGCCGGAACCTATATTTCGTGATGGGCATGATGCCTCCTGATGTGTGTTGTGCAGACACCTACCAGAACGCAATCAGCGTGCCACGGGGGCTGAGGTCAAAGCCTGCCAAATTGAACGGTAACACGATCTTACCACGTCACATGTCTGTCAGATTGGCTTCCGTACGCGCCCCTTACTGCCGATCCGGCAAGGTGAGCGCGAGCGCCCTACGCGCTGCACCCATCGGAGGATCTAGTTCCGCGCCGACGAAGGGAAGATCGTGACCAGCGATCGCCTTCAAAAGAGGACCCCGCAGAGGGCCCGCCCCCGAGATGAGTCCACCCGAAAGCGCTAGAGCGGGCTTCTGCGACCAAGGCCCCGATCGCTCGACAACGGTGGTGAGGTGGCGCGCCAGCATCTCCACTGCGCTTTCAAGGATGTCTCCGGCACTGGCGTCTCCGTCAGTGGCGGCGCGAACAACATCGGGAACCAACGCGGCGATCTCCCTCTTGCTCGCCGAAGCGACCCAGGTGACCAGCTGGGTCGGATCGATCAGTCCGAGGCTTTCCAGCAGAAACTCTCGCAGCTTCGTGACGTCGCCCCGTCCGTCCTCGGCGCGGGCCACGCACCTGAGCGCTTCCATGACGAGCCAGTAGCCACTGCCCTCGTCTCCGACATCTTGACCCCATCCACCGACTCGGTGCATGACACCCCGTTCGTCCCGGGCCCATGCGATCGAGCCGGTGCCCGCGATGAGCATCACGCCCGTTCCCTTGCCGAACGCGTCATGGAACGCCGCCTCCACGTCGGTCCCGACCTCGATCGCCTCCGCAAGGCCGACTCGGGAGAGCGCATCGGTTACTGCGTCTCGGGCCGCTTCTCTGCCCGCCCCCGCGAGTCCGACCCACAGCGCCCGGACTGGTAGCTTGACGCCGCCTTCCACCGCGGCGGCTCGGACGGCTGATGTGACCGCATCAGCGGCCTCGTGCGGAGCTGCGGCATTGGCGACCGCGCCCTCTCGCTCGGCGCGAGCGATCTCCGCTCCGGTATCGTCGACGATAACGGCACGGGTGCGCGTTCCGCCCCCATCGACTCCGGCCACGTACCCGCTCATTCGGGTCGCTCTTGGAGTAGGCCCGCGAGAGAGCCAGCCACCAGCGTCACAGTCGCACCGACCGGCACGTACCATGGCCACGCCATGCGATCCCTCAGGAGGATGACGGTACCGATACCGATGACGATTCCCAGAATCGCCGCGCCCTGCCCCGGACGCGTCGTAAAGACACCGAGCGCGAACGCTCCCAGCAGGCCGCCGTATACCAGAGCTGCAATGCCAAGAGCAGCCTCGACCGCCGACGTGCCTTCCGACAACGGGATGAACAGAATGGCTCCGCCGATCAACAGTGCCGCCCACACAAGGGTGAAGGCCTTGCCTGCCTTCAGAATGCGTGACTCGTCGTCTCGGGCGCCCATCAGCGGCGCCCAGAAATCGTAGGCCGTCGCAGACGCGAGCGAGTTGATGGAAGACGAAAGAGACGACATCGCGGCCGCGAAGACACCGGCAATGAGGAGTCCGGTCAATCCAGGCGGCAGCTCCTGCACGATGAACGTCGCGAAGATCTCGTCCGTGCTGTTGAATTCTCGACCGCCATAGAAGGCCCAAAGCCCGAGTCCGACCATCAAGAAGAGCAAGAACTGGAAGATGACCGCGATGCCGCTGCCGACGAGCGCTTTCTGCGCGGAGCGCTGATCGGTGCACGTGAGCAGCCGCTGTACGATGAGCTGATCCGTGCCGTGCGACGCCATCGCAAACACCGCGCCACCGATGACACCCGCCCAGATGGTGTACGTGGTCGTCAGGTTCCACGTGAAGTCGACGACCTGCAATTTCCCTTCCGCGCCGGCGCTCGAGAAGACGCCCGACCAGCCGTCCGGCAGCGCGAACTGGATCGCGACGATCGCGACCACGGCCCCGAGCAGGTAAAGGCCCATCTGCACCACGTCGACCCAGACAACCGCCTTGATGCCACCGAAATAGGTGTAGGTGACGGTGAGCACGCCGATCACCGCAATCGAGACCGGGTACGGCCATCCAGTGATCAGAGCCAGCGGGATCGCCGTGGCGAAGAGGCGCACCGAATCGGCCAGCAGTCGGGTGACCATGAAGATCGCCGAAGTCACTCGTCTCGCGCCCAGACCGAAGCGGTCTTCAAGCAGTGCGTAGGCGGTAGACAACTCGCCGCGATAGTAAGCCGGCAGGAAGATAGCCGACACCGCCATTCGGCCTGCCAGGTATCCCACGGTGAGCTGCAGGAAGACGAGACTGCCCGCGTAGGACACGCCAGGGACGCTCAAGAACGTGAGCGTGCTCGTCTCGGTGGCGACGACCGAAAGCATCACCGCGACCCACGGAAGCGAGCGACTACCCAGGAAGTAGTCGGTGGCGCCTGTCTGGCCTCGTCCGAGCCATGCGCCCCAGGCAGTGATACCGACGAGGTACACGACGAGGACCAGAACGTCGAGTGTGGTGAACTCGGTCACGACGCGACTCCGGGCACAGGACCCATGGAGGTGCGGGACGGTCGCAGGTTCCTGCCGATCCACCAGAAGCAAACGACGGCAACGAAGAGCATTAGCACACCCCGACTGGTAGCGCCGAAAATGAGCTGCCCCACGCCGAACAGAGTCGCGTAGACCGAGACGACTCCGGCGACCCAATTCGTCCAATTGAGCGGGCCACCGTCGATCGGCTCACCGAGCAGACCGACTGTCACGGCGAGCGGAGTGTCCACGGCGAACGTGGTGGCGACCATCGAAGTCCCCGCCAGCCACCAGGGCAGCGAGCGCCCACCGATGAAGAATTCGGTGATGGAAGATCCGGCGCG
>DQPL01000005.1 GCA_015664885.1 Gemmatimonadota bacterium | reverse complement strand
CGTCGATTCGCACGCGGTCAGAAGAGCGAGCGCGCCGAGCAGGATCGGCGCGCGGGATCTGATCACCTCGTACCGGGGCGCCAGATGCGGTTGTACTCCTTCACCGTCCACGGCCCGTTGTCGATGAACCGGGGCGCGACGCCGGCGTCCATCGAGGCTCCGAGCGCGTTGAGCGACGCCGGATCGACTGGACCCCAGGAGCCGGTGTCCAGCCGTCGCATCATCGTCTCGATCGCGACGGCGCTCTCGGCGACGTTGAATCCACAGTGCGTGGCCGACTCGACGTAGGCGATGCGGTACAGGTCACCCTTGCCGTTCTCCTCGATGAGTTGGGTGTAGCCCTGGGTGAGGCCCATCGGTACTTGGTAGTCGCCGATCTCGTGCATGCGAAGAAGCGGAATCCGGGGGTTCCCCGTCACGTTGCGGCCCGGTGCGTCCCAGAACGCGAGCGCATGAGGAGACGCCTCGACGCGCGGTGCCGCGTTGATCCGAGCGAGGTCGGCATCCAGATCGAGTTCGGCCTCCTGGTAGAGCGTCCGGACGGCCCGCTTGAACGACTCGTTGCCGTTCTCGAAAAGCTCCCGGTAGTCGATCCCCGTGTTCCAGGAGAGCTGTTGACCGTTGGCGGCGCTCTCGAACATGACGCGCGCCTCGCCGCCCGGATTGTTAGCGTACCGATCGTAGGTGTTGTGGTACATGCTGTGCTGGAGCGAGTAGACGTCGTCGAGTTCCGGCCTCGCGACCAGCCCGGTCGAATACTCCGGCCATTGCCCGATGGTCACGGCGAGCGCGATACGAGCACGCCCCTCCGGGGTCTCCTGCGCACGGTTGATCGCCTGGCGCCAGGTATCGCGGATCTCTCCCTCGATACCGTGCGCGGTGCCGCCGGACGACTGGAACGGAAGGTTGACGACTGGCAGATCCGGGGCGATGAGCGCCTGAAGCGTGAACCACCCGTCCAGAAACGTGTTCATGAGCCAGACCGGTGTGTGGGCAGCCAGCGCGATGGCCCCGTCGATGCGGGCGGGGAAGCTCTCTGCGACACCGAGCGTCACGTGGCCTCCTCCCGAGCACCCGTACTGGATGATCCGGTCCGGACGACGCCAACGCCCTTCGAAGAGATCGACCACCCGGTTCAGGTTCTCGATCTCCCGCACGGGATCGTATTGGAAAGCGCGGAGGGCGTGCCTCCGCGTGCCCGCGAGGGCGTACCCCTGCTCGAGCAGATATCGGCCGAGTGCGTTGTCCGCACGCCCGGCGTAGTCGAGGTCGCGGATCAGCGTACCGTTCCAGCCGTCCGGCACCCGCATCACGTAGAACGTGCCGTCGGGAAGCGTGGAGCGCTCCTCGGTGAAACGAGTCTGCGCTAGCGTGTCGGCCGCGCAGTACGCCAGCCCGGCCAGTGAGGTCGCCAGGATCAAGACCATTTTTGTCCGCATCATGCTGTCCTCTTCTGTTTCTGTTCACATATTCGGCATGTACTCCGCGCCGACTCGTAGTTCAACTTCGACTCGCGGCGCGCACAATGTCATTCGTGAAGGTCTTCGCTGCGCCCAGGTAGCGTGACTCGTCCCGTAGCGCCATCCAGTCGAGCTCCGATTCGACGTGTTCTTCAAGGACGTCGATCAAATTCCGACCGGTCTCTCTCGACGTCGCGACCCCCTTCTTGACCGTCGCATGGGCTTCTGCCCGGGGCATGACCTCGGAGAGCAGCAGGCTCGCAGCTTCGGCCATCAGCAGGCCGTTGGATCGGTGCACGTTCTGAAGCATGCGGTCCTCGTTCACTTGGATCCCGGCGGTGACCGCGACCGCGTTTCTCAGCGCTCCGCTCGTGAGCCCGACCATTTGAGGCAGCGTCATCCACTCGAGCTGCCACCCGTGTGTTCCGCGCTCGTGCTCCTGGACGAGCGCCTGGTGCACGCCGCCGAGAAGGACTGCGTTTTGCCGCGCCGCGGTGAGGATGGCCTCGCTCCGAATCGGATTCCGCTTCTGGGGCATCGCGCTCGAGCCACCGAGTTCGGAATCCGCCGATTCGTGGACTTCTCCGACCTCGGTCTGTGACATGAGGATCACGTCCAAAGCGAGCTTGCCTAGGCCGCCGGTGACCATGGACAGCCATCCGGAGAACTCGGCCAGGGCGTCTCTCTGCGCGTGCCACGGACCTAGCGGAACTCCGAGGCCCAACTCGGCGGCGAGCGCTTCTCGCACCTCGGGGCCCTTCTCGCCGAGCGACGCGAGCGTGCCGGCCGCGCCCCCGAGCTGGACGACGAGCAGTCGGGGGCGAAGCTCGCCGAGTCGGTTGCGGTGTCGCAGTAGGGGCGCCAGCCATAAGGCCACCTTGTATCCGAACGTGGTGGGCAGCGCATGCTGCCCGTGCGTTCGCGCGACCATGAGCGTCTCGCCGTGCTTCGTGGCGAGGTCGGCGAGCTGCTCGATCACTTCGCTGAGGCTTCCCTCGATGAGCGTGAGGGCCTCCCGCAGCCTGAGCACCAGCGCCGTATCGATGACGTCTTGGGTCGTCGCGCCCCAGTGGACGAACGAGTCGGCATCGCCGCCGACGTGTGCTCTCAGCTGCCGGACCAGCTCGACGATCGGGAAGCCGTCGCGGGCCGTCGCCGCGGCCAGCCGCCAGGTATCGGCTTCGAGCGATCCTCCCCTCCGGCAGATACGGTCTGCAGCCTCGCTCGGAATGAGCCCCGTCTGGCCTTGCACCTTCGCGAGGGCGACCTCCACCTCGATGATCGTCTGCAGATACCGAGCGTCAGAGAACAACTCGTCGACGCGGTCATCGCCGAAGAGGGGGCCGAAGATCTGGGAATCGCCTGGGAAGTAGCTCACAGGAGCGGGGTCGCAATCATCAACGGATCAGACATCGAAGAAGACGGTCTCATTCGGACCCTGAAGGATGACGTCGAAGCGATAGTGTGCGTGTGGACCACCCTCTTCACGTCGTGCCAGAAGGGACGTCCTACCTTCGGGGTCCAGCCGACTCAATACCGGGTCTGCATCATTCGTCTCGTCCTCGAAGTAGATCCGCGTCACCACGTGGATCAGAAGACCTCTCGCGAACACGCGAACGGACACGAATGGCGCTTGCCCCGCCCCTGCTTCCGGAGCCGGGCCTCCCGGCTTGATCGTCTCGAACCAATAGAGCCCGTCGTTGTCGGTGGCTGCTCGTCCGAAGCCGCGAAAGGCCTCATCCGCCTCTTCCGCCCTGGGATCGCTCGTGTGCGGATAAAGCCCACGGGCATCTGGCTGCCAGATCTCCAGCAACGCGTCGGGGACCGGAACGCCGTCTCCGTCCAGAACGCTGCCGAAGATCCGGATCCGCTCTCCCCGTGTCGCGTCCTCGACGAGGATATTGCCTCCCTCGGAGACCAACGTGTCGTGGAAGAACGGTCCGACGGTCTGGCTCGGCGTCTGCCGACGCGTCGCGTTCATCATTAGCGGTGGTAGTCCTCGAACGGCGTGCGGCGGCCCCCGGCCACCACGATGTCGAAGCGATAGCCGAGGGCCCACTCTGGTCGGGTCACGCCGTGGTCGTACGCCGCAAGCAGTCTCTGCTTCGCACGCTCGTCGGGGACCGAGTTGTAGATCGGGTCGAGCACGAGCAGCGGGTCACCGGGGAAGTACATCTGCGTAACGAGGCGTTCGAGGAAGTTTCTCCCGCACACGGAGAAATGGATGTGCGACGGCCGCCAGGCATTCTCGTGATTCCGCCAAGGATAGGCACCGGGCCGGATCGTGGTGAAGCGGTAGGCTCCGTCTGCGTCCGTCAGGCAGCGGCCCGTGCCGGTGAAGTTCGGGTCGAGCGGGGCATCGTGCTGGTCGTGTCCGTGGATGTAGCGGCCTGCGGAGTTAGCCTGCCATACCTCCAGGAGCGCGTTGGGGACCGGCCGACCCGCACCATCCAAGACGCGGCCGATCACGATTATACGTTCCCCGAGGGGCTCGCCAGTTCGGACCGCGTTGCGGGTGAGGTCGTCATCGAGCGCGTCCACGTCTCCCGCGCCAAACGCGGGCCCGGTGACGCTTGCGAGGCACTCGGGCAATGGAACGAGACGCCGGCGCGGCGCCCGCGTGACCGTGGATGCGTAAGGGGGATGCAGGTACGGCAGGTGGACCGTCCAATCCAGCGACCGGTCACTCGACGATTCGTCGTTGCTCGGTTCCACGATCACTCGTCCTCGGCGAAGATCTGTTTCGCGATGGCGAACCCGGCGTTGGCCGCCGGAACCCCGGCATAGACCGCGACCTGGTGAAAAACCTCGCGCACCTCGTCGCGGGTGACGCCGGTATTCTGGGTCGCACGAACGTGCATGGCGAGTTCCTCGTGCCTCCCGAGTGCGCAGAGGACCGCGATTGTGACGAGATGACGCTCGCGGACATCCAGCGTCCCGCGCTGCCACACGTCACCCCACGCGTAGCGCGTGATGAACTCCTGGAAATCCTCGTCGAACGCAGTCTTGGACTTCTCCGCGCTGTCGATGTGCTCGTCGCCGAGCACCGCACGTCTCATCTTCATCCCCTCGTGGAACGTATCCGCCATGGCCGTGCTCCATCAGAGAGTCCTGGAGGTTATGCGTTGTCTGCGACCCGCCCGGCGACGGTGAACGCCGCCCCCGTGCGCGCACCGG
>DQPL01000027.1 GCA_015664885.1 Gemmatimonadota bacterium | reverse complement strand
GCTGATCCCGACTCAGCTGATCCCGACTCGGCTGATCCCGACTCGGAGGACCCGGACGACGACGCCACCGCAGAGGACGACGAGCCCTCCAGCGACCCCCTCGCCTACCCGGGTCTCGGCTCCGTGGAGGTCCGAATCTCGGGAGGCCCGACCATCCGCCTGGAAGGCCGCGCCGAGCCCGACCGACCAGGTCCGATTTCCGGACGACCTGGGTCCGGAGCCAAAGACGAGCTCGACCTGTCGAGTGTATACACGACCGACGGCTTGCTGGGCGGTGGCCCCATCCCCGACCGGATCGACATCAAGCTCGTGCCCGGCAATGCAGGCGTCGACGGCTTGCCAGAACTCGCCGGACGACTCGGCCTGGAATCGACGGGCTTGATCATCCCGCTCGTCGAGCCTGCATCGAGTGTCGAGCGAGCGAGTAGCCAACCGACAATGGTGCTGGCCGGCACCGAGAACCAGCTCACGGACCAACTCGCAGACTCGGGCCTCATCGACGTCGAGGCACTCGGCGCGGGAGAAGGGCTGATCCAGTTCGTGCCCGAAGCGTTCGGCTCCAAGCCGTCGTTCGTGATCACGGGCGCGGACGAAATCGGGGCGGAGCGGGCGCTGGAACAGGTCGCCATCACCTTCCCCAATCTCTCCGAGAGAGGAAAGGACCGACCTACGGTCGACGACGTCGAGAAAGAACTCTGGGATGTGCTCGCGGGCTACGCGCCCATTGGCCAGGCAGCGATCGGTCTGTACAAGCTCGACCGCATCGGGGAGGTGCTCGCGGACAGCAGCGTGACTGCCGCTCGCGTACTGATGTCGGTCGAGAAGGCTGACCCGGGACTCGCCCAGCTCGTGCGCAACCGCGCGGTGATCGCGCTCGGCATATCGGACATCGAGGTCACGATCGACGACCGGGACGTCCAGCGCGCTGAGGTGATCTTCGAAGAACACATCACGCTCCCCTCCGAGGTCGACAGCTTCTGGCAGCTGTTCCGCTCACAGGTTTTACCTGAAGCGCCCGGGCAAACCATTCGCGTCGAGGCCCGCCTCAGCGAGCCGCCAGCACTGCGCACCGCGATGGAAGACGAGGCGGGGCGGATGCTGATCGATGCAGGAGCCTCCCCGGACACGGAAGTCAGAATCCTGTCGGCATTCAAGCAGGGCTTCTCGTGGCTTGAGGAGGTTGTCGCTCCACGACTAGATGGGCTGGAAGTCGGAGAAATCGTGATCCGTTTCCGTCGCAACGACCCGCCGGAAGATTGGCCACAACAGGCGATTCATACACCTCTGCGCTGGTTGCACGAGATCTTCCCCATCGATGAGGTGCTCGCGCGCGATCTCGGGCTCGAGCTGGACCAGGTCCGCTTTGAACAGGTACGCGAAGGGCCGACATACACGGTCCAGGTGACCGACGCTAGCGGTGCCCCATTCCTGACCTCCACGTTCGAACCCAAGTGGGTCCTGCGGCCCTATTTCGACCGGTTCCAGGACTACGAGCACGTCCGCGTCACGACTGGATGGCTCAACGCGACAGCCGGCGGCGAGACGATCGTCGATGAGCGTATCGTCACCGACCCCGAGGCGTTCTGGGACCACTACCAGAGCACGGTGCTTCCGGCTGTCTACGACCATGTGATGGATCTGCACGACGGCCTGCCCCAGGGGGGCAGCACCGACGCACCATTCTTCGGGGAGCTCACGGTCGAGATGTCGATGAGCGAACCCGATTACCGGCTCGGAATCGACAACGAGATCCACGCGCCGATGGACGCGCTGCACGAGGAGATCTTCTTCGGTACCGTCGAATTTTTCGACGTGCTGGGCCGGAACTCACGCGGGCAGGGGCTGACATTCCCCGGTCGCATCATCCCCATCATGCGGCCCAAGCAGGACGGCTCGGCAGCCACGGTCGATATCAGCGTCACCGGTTTTGCGACGTCGCGGCCTGCCGTGGTCGTCACGTACCAGGACGCGGCAGGCGACTCGGGTCAGGTCCGCCTCGACATCCCCAAGACCTCCCTGGAACGACCCTCGGCGAGGATGGCGAAGGTGCAGGCTGGCGTGGCAGGCCTCACGCATCTGGGCCTGCGTGTGCGTATCGATACCGACGCCGACGTGCGCGACAGCCTGTTGACCTTCGGCACGCCACGGCAGGTCGATCGCAGCATGGTATCTGCCGAACAGATCGTGGCGGTCATGCATGAAGTCGAGGGTCTGCGCGCGGCGGGGCTATACGTGTCCGCCCTGGCATTCGACGGCCTGGGCTCGATCGAAGTGTGGGCCGAATGGACGCACGAGCAGGATGCAGATTCGCGTAGAACAGGCACGCTGGCGGCAAACGGGACCCCAGCACCGCTCCCCGAGTGGCGAGCGCTTCTGCCCAATGACTGGAGCTACTCGGGTGACCGCGTCGTCCAGTGGGACACGCCGATCCCGCCTCCCGAGGGGCATGAGATGCTCGCCAAGCTGGGCGATGCCTTCTCCGAGGCGTCGGTCTACAAGGTCGGGGAGTCCTACCTTGGCAAGGACCTCTGGGCGATGGATCTACAGCCAGCGATCACTGCGACGCACTGGTCGCACGCGAAGGCCACGACGTTCAAGCCCACCGTCGTGTACTCGGCGCGACAACACGCCAACGAGGTCTCCTCGACCAGCCACGTGCTCCGGCACGCGGAGCTACTGCTCACCGACCCGGAGCAGCGCAAGAAACTCGACAAGGTCAACGTGGTCATCCACCCGTTCACCAACGCCGATGGCGCACAGCTCGCATACGACCTCTACAACATCACGCCCGACTACATCCTGCATGCCGGATACTTGGGCTCCCTCGGCCAGGACGCGACCTCGGGCGGCAACGGTGATCATCCGATCTACCCCGAGTCCACCGTCCGCGGCCGACTGTGGTCGACATGGCTGCCCGACGTGTTCTTGAACCCGCACGGCTACCCGTCGCATCAGGTAGTGCAGCTCTTCAGCGAATATACGGGTCTGGTACGCCGCGGCCGCGTGACCGAGCGGAACTGGGGATTCAACAAGGGTTGGTTCATGCCCGGATTCGGCTATGTCGACAGCCCCGAGTACCCCAGGCACAAAGACGCCGCATTCGAGATCCGCGACTACATCACGCGCGGCATCAACTCCAACCGCGACGTCTTCGACCTCAACCAGCGCAGCTACGCTCGCTACGAGCGCTACGGAGCCCAGTTCGACCCTGATGTGTTCCGACTGCCGATGACGGACAGCGTCATGATCCAGATGCCACTGAAGGGCTCGACTGGTGGCGGAGGCGGCGGGGGGGGTGGATACAATCCCAGGATCACGATCTGGAGCGGAACGACCGAGGCACCCGACGAGACCGCCTATGGCCCCTATATGGAACTCGTGGCCAAGGCGGGACTATCGTGGGATCAGGCGATCCTCGACTACCTCTACGAGGCGGAGCATGAGGTAAAGCGGTCAGGCTCTCGATTCTTCGGCGGAGTATCGATCAAGATGAATCGACCTCGGCCCGCGGAGACCGAGGAGGAAGAAGACGAAGAGGAGGAGATCATCTCCTGATGACACGTCGCGCCATCTGCTCATCCTAGTCCTACCTCAGGGTCGATCGTTGAGCTGCCTCTGAGTGGATCTTTGACTCAGATGGGTCGTGGAGCTGTTCCAGATCCGCAAGGCTGCGGCCTACTTGAACGCAGAGCTCGTCGAGCGCTGAGTCGTTGTCCGCATCGATGGGTGCACCGAAGGCAAACACAACCCGCGCAAACGGCTTGGGAATCTGGAAGCGGTCCCAGGTTCGCCTAAGAACCCACCGGCCACTGGGAACGGCAACCACCGGTAGAATCAGTGCTCCTGTTGCCTGGGCGATCTCAACTACACCCGCCTTGACGACACCCCTGGGACCCCGCGGTCCGTCAACCGCCATCGTGCATGGCTTGTTGCCGGAAACGAAATCGATCAACTCCACGAGTGCCCGGCGGCCGCCCTTGTTCTTGCTTTCTTTTTGCGACGAGCCACGGACGGGCGTGATGCGATGCAATCTGCACAAGGGAATGAGGAGATCACCGTCTGCCGAGCGCGACACCATGGCGACACACGCCTTCTCTCCGTGATTCATTCCAGCGGTGATTTGATGCGCGTGGAGAATTGCGTAGATGTATCCACGGTTCGAGGCCTTCAACCCCTCACGTGGGTCGTCGTGGAATTTGACCCGCAACGTCCAATTGATTGTGGTCAGAACGATGGCGCCGAGCCAAGCAAGCAGTGAGCGAGGAACGACGGTCATCTCGTGACCACGAATCCCAGTTTCGTGATCCGCCCTCCCGGCCCCACCGCCCAACCGGACCCCGGTGAGGAGAACGCCACCGCCCAGTAGGTGAGCGTGACGCTCGACTGCCACGTCCGGCCCCCGTCCGCGCTCCAATCGAGCCCTCTCGGACCGACCGCTACGGCAGCTCCCCCCATGAGCAAGGCGGAGCCGTACACGGGCCCCTCCATCTCGAGAGCACCACCCAAGGTCCACGTGAGGCCGCCGTCCGCGGTTATGGCGACGTTCTCGGTACGCACCGAGTCCTGACCGATCCGCCCACCCAACGCGAGGCCGATCTCATCCGGCCCCACCTGCACCGTGGTCAGGCCCGCTCCCAAGCCGCCGACCACGGGCGCGTCCGTCACTGACCACGACTGTCCGTAGTCCGCAGTTCGCAGTATGCGCGCCCGCTCCGCATTGCCCATGGCGACCCATGCGCGCCCCTCGTCGTCCGCAGCCACGCATGTACCGCTCGCGGCGAATCCGCCCTCTCCGTCCTGCGCTGCTGGTAACCCCTCGACTGGGACCCGCTGCCATGTGGATCCACCGTCCATGGTCAACAGAAGAAACGGGACGCCGTCCACTGCGTCCCCGTACGCCAATCCTCGGTTCACGTCCCAGAAGTCCATGCAATCCAGGAACGCGTCGGGGTGATCGGCCATGTATTGCAGCGTCCAGTTTCGCCCCGCGTCATCCGTCCGGTAAATCCGCGACAGTTCGCCGGTGCCCGCGCTCATCAGGTAGGCGGTCCGCTCGTTGAAGGCGGCAACGTCGCGGAACTGGAGGCCTTCGGCGTCGGGCATCACAGAAGAGATCCACGTTCGGCCACCATCTGAGGTGCGCGCGTAGGTGGCTTCGTGCCCGCTGACCCATACGACGTCGTCGTTAACGGGGCTCACGGCCTGCAGCAGCGCGTCGGTCCCCGACGACTGCTGGCTCAACATGAGTCCACGCACCGGTTCGGGCTCGGTGGTGATGTCCGAGGGCGGCGCCTCAGTACATGAAGCGACCTGAAATACGAGCAACCCGGTGACAAGAAAGCGGCGCATGCGTCTTCACGGTCCGTGGCAGGAGTCGACGTGGATCGACGAAGCTAAGGACGACGGACTGTACGCCGCTATCACAACCGCTTGCGGAACGCGTCCGCAACGTGCTCCTTAGACCCACTCCATAAGTTTGAACCTTACGGCCTTCCAACTCTGCCAGCCTTCGCCATGAAAAACTCGTTCCGTCATACGGTCTTGATTCTTTCAGTCGCCCTCGTGTCTTCCTGTGGTGGCGAACCCCCCGCCGACGCCGAAGAAGCCGGGGCGCCTGAGGCCGCGCCTGCCGCGACCATGGCATCCGTATCCATTGGCTCGCCTGCCGATGGCGCGGCGATCATGACGACCTCGGTTACGGTGACGCTCACGGTGGATGGCGTTCAGATTGTGCCGGCGGGTGACATGACCGCAGGTACCGGTCATCACCATTTGTATCTCGACGCCGACCTGGCGGCTGCCGACGCGCCCGTGCCCTCGATTCCAGGAAGCGTGGTGCACATGGGTGATGGCTCGGCCGAGTACACGTTCGAAGGCGTTTCGGCCGGCGAGCACCGCCTGATCGCCGTCGTGGCGGACGGCATCCACGTTCCGCTCAACCCGATGGTGGTGGACACCGTGATGTTCACGGTCAACAACTAGGGACTGGGAGCCCGGCTCGCCCTCAAATCAACGCAGGCAAGATCTCCCCGATCTGACCCCGCAGCACCACGTCCGCCAAGTCGTCCATTTCAGTGGCTTCTGCGTTCAAGATCACCACGCTCGCTCCTGCTCGATGGGCAACGGGCACGACGGCCGCGATGGGAAACACTGCTAGTGTGGTTCCGATGGCGAACATCAAGTCGCACTCTAGGGCGGCTTGCTGGGACCGCGCCAGGTCCTCCGCCACCAGGCCCTGACCGAAGGAAATGGTCGCCGACTTGAGGATGCCCCCGCAGCTCAGGCACGCGGGGTCCGCCTCACCTGCACGGACTCGCTCGAATGCGACCTCCATGGGAGCGCGGTCGCCGCACGACATGCACATCACCTCGCGCATCGTGCCGTGGATCTCTACGACTTTTTCGGGATTCGTGCCGGCGTCCTGGTGCAGGCCGTCGACGTTCTGGGTGACGAGAGTGTGGAGCTTTCCCCGCCGTTCCAGGGCGACGAGCGCACGGTGACCAGCATTCGGCTTCGCTCTGCGTGCGGCTGAGTCGAGCTTCGACCTCCAGGACCGCTCGCGCAGCTCCCCGTCCGCCATGTAGTGCTGGATGGTGGCCATCTTCTCGGCTTCCGGGTTCTTGGTCCACACTCCTTTGGGCCCGCGGAAGTCCGGGATGCCGGATTCGGTGGAGATTCCTGCCCCGGTCAGCACAACGATCCGACTGGAAGCGTCGATGAGCTCACGCGCCCGTTCGAGGCTTGAGTCGTGCCCTGAAGCGTCGTAGGTCATGGCCGGCCCTGATGCTGCGGAGGGTCTTGTTCGTATCTTGCTTGCACAGAGAGAACCTACGGGACTGAGTCCCCTCGACCATGCGCCGCCCGGAATGAGCAACGACGACAAGCAGCGATTGAGCGAGGAGATGGCTGCTCATCTGTGGCAGCGAGCTGCCGAGCTGCAGTCCGAGGCCGCAAAGCGTATCGAAGCCACGTCTCGGCTTGCGGCCGAGGCAGAGATCTCGGAACCGGACACATCGGGCTACGCCCTGGGCCACGTGCGCCAAGCCGCCGAGGAAGCGGGCATCGCTGGGGAGTTCGTAGACGCAGCACTCGCAGAGGTCACGGCTCATGACGTCGCCGGGCACCACAAGAACTCCGTAATGGACAGCCTCGCACAGAGGATTCTGGGTACAGGTCCGGAGTTCCTCGAGGTCCGTCGCGTAGTGGCGGCTCCTGCCGAGGACATCTACAAAACGATGCAAGGCAGCTTCCCGGCTCCCCCCTACAATCTCTCCCTACGTGACATCCAAGGCGACGTGCTGCGCGGAGGTGTCATGGTCTTCGACGTACCCAGCATCACGGCCCTGAGCTACACCTCTTTTGAATACGAGATGTCCTGGGCGTCCCTCAAGCAGATCATGGTCTCGATACATCCGGTGGGTGAAGAGTCTTGTGAGGTGGTCGTACGGTCATCCGTTCGCTTCCACCGCCGTGTCATAGGAGGACTTGGCACCGCGCTTGCAAGTGCGGCCGGGCTCGGTGGCGGAGTCTTTGGCGTCAGCTTGGGATTGGCCGTAGGTACAGGTTTGGGTTTGGCGACCGCGGGACTCGTGCCGTTTGTTGGTGGGCTCGCTCTGCTGGCCGGTGGGACACTCGGGACCGCAACACGGCCGGTGTTCAGGAAGCTCTATGGGTACGGACTGGGCCGGGGCCTGCGGGGTTTAGAGGGGCTGCTCGGCGCGCTCAACGTGGCGGTAATCGCGGGCTGGGGGGCCGGGTCCCCCTCTCGCGACGATGCGGGTCAACGCGGCTGGACGCGAGACGAACTCGGCGGTCGTGACAAGTTGAGTGACCCCGGGGAGTAGCCGCTGTCCGGACTATCCCGCTGGCTCAGAGCCTCTGAAACCCTCCGGTCTTCTCCACCACAACCGGAAAGCTACCGATCCTCTTCGGGACGCGACCGCCGGCTTTGGAGTCGGAGACATATACGGTGAGGCACGGCTTGCCACCGCGCTCGCCAATCGAAGTCCCCGAGATGCCGGGGCGGCCCATGACTTTGCCGTTGAGTTCGCGCTGGGCGGTCTTGATGTCGCCGGCCATCAGATGCCACGACGAATCGTGATCAATTGCCGTCGATCGTGACGCCGAAGCGATCCAGCACCACATCGATGGGGTTGGCTAGCGTGGAGACGGCCGTGCCCGCAAAGAGCAGCCCAACCGGCCGCCGGTCTGCGAGCAGGAAGCCGTCGCTCACGATGAGCGACCCCGAGTCTCCGCCCGCACTGAAGCCGTTGCCCGAGATCACGATCTGATCCTCGAAGCGCGCGGTTCCCGCCGCGTAACCGACATCGATGGTCGCGTTGAGACCGGTGATTCGACCCTTGGTATAACCGGTGGTGCGGCCGTACTTCTGCACCTCCATGCCGATCTTGGCTTCGATGGTCCAGCTTCGGGGCGCGCCGTAGCCACCCTCGGGCGTCTCGTTGTGCAGATCGTCCGCGGTCGTGAGCGCCACAGCCGCGTCGATCTTGTTCATGCCGCAGAGGCGGCCACTGCAGAAGTCGATCGCCTCGTAGTCGTGTAGCGTGCCGAGCACGTCATCGGGGTCACGCCCGCCATCGACCCTACCGGGCTGCAGCAGATTGTCGCCCATCTTCCCGCCATTGTTCGCCGCAAAGATGTGATTGTTGCTGAGCGCAAAAATGCGCGAGCCGTCCGTCACGCGGGCACCGATGGTGCCGGCGGTCACGCTCGGATGCCCTGTGCTGACCCCGATGGGTACAGGCCGTGGGAAGTTCTTCTTGGGATCGACCGCCTCGGCATCTGCCGGAGTCGGCATGTCCCCTAGGGCCAGGAAGGGTCCGGTGACTTCCGTTTCGACTTCCACGCCCACCATGTACTGGGGGAAGCCGGCGACCGCAGCGATCGAGGTTACATAGACTTTGAGAACGGCATGCCCTCGTCCGTCCACGCCAATGGCGGTGCCCACCACGCCCTCGCGTGCAAGCCAGTCATCGGTGACCTGTTCCTGGAGCGCCAACGCTGCCTCGAAAGAGGCTCCGCTGAAGGCAAAGGGATCTTGGGGACCCGCAAAAATCAGCAGGTCCGCCCCGAGGGCGAGCAAGAGCAGCGCCCGCGTCCGAAATAGTCGTCGTATGCTCATGTAAGGGTATACGACGAACCGCCCCCGAAGGGTTCCTTCGGCAATAGCCAGGTTGCCCATCACGTGGCATCTTCACGCCCCTGATTCATCCAGTACGCGCCCGACCGGGCCCGGGAGGCACGCATGATCCGTGCAGCACGCCGTACGTTCGAGCTAGTAGCCGCCACCGCTTTCTTGCTGATCGCGACCGCCCTCCCTGTTGCCGCGCAGCGCGACGGCGACGGTGGAGGCGGCAGCAATTCCGGCGACCTGCCGTCTATCGAAGAGAAGACGGCCGATATGGAGAAATTGGACGGCTTCCTCCCGCTCTATTGGGACTCGGACCTCGGGCAGCTCTGGATGGAGATCCCAGAGCTCGACCAGGAGATGATCCACTTCATGGGGTTCGGCGCTGGCTTGGGGTCGAACGACCTCGGTCTCGACCGCGGCGCGCTGCGTGGCTCCCGCATCGTCGAATTCGAGCGCGTGGGGCGGAAGATCATGATGGTTCAGCCCAACTACCGCTTCCGCGCCATCACCGACAACCCGAGCGAGGCAAAAGCGGTGCGCGACGCTTTCGCGCGATCGGTGCTCTGGGGGTTCACCGCGGCCGCCGAGACCGACGGCCGTGTGCTCGTGGACATGACGGGCTTCTTGATGCGGGATGCCGTAGGCGCTGGGAACCGAATGGGGGGCTACCGGCTCGACAACAGCCGCAGCTCGGTCTACATGGACATGACAGACGTCTTCCCGAGCAATACGGAATTGGAGGTTGAACTCACCTTCGTTTCGGGCGACGGTGGTGGTCGAGGCGGTCGTGGCGGAGGCCGTGGCGGTGGAGCCTTCGAGGGGGTGGGCTCGGTAGCCTCCACAGGTGAGGCTGCGACGATCCGCATCCATCACTCTTTCTTCGAGCTGCCGGACGACGACTACGAGACGCGCGCCTTCGATTCGCGTTCCGGCTACGGTTCGTCGTCGTATCAGGACTATGCGGTCGCGCTCGGCGAGGACATGACGCAGCGCTTCGTTCGACGGCATCGGCTGAAGAAGGTCGACCCCAACGCCGCCATGAGCGATCCGGTCGAGCCCATCATCTATTATCTCGATCCCGGCACACCGGAGCCTGTGCGGTCCGCTCTGCTCGACGGCGCCCGCTGGTGGAATCAGGCCTTCGAGGCCGCCGGCTACCGCAACGCGTTCCAGGTCGTGATGCGCCCAGACAGCATCAGCTCCCTCGACGCACGCTACAACGTGATCAACTGGGTACACCGCTCGACACGCGGCTGGAGCACCGGTGGATCGGTGACCGACCCGCGCACGGGCGAGATCATCAAGGGTGTGGTCACGCTCGGCTCACTGCGGGTGCGTCAGGACTACATGATGGCCGAGGGCCTGCTCTCGCCGTATGCATCCGGCGACGAGACGCCTCCCGAGCTGGCGGTGTGGGCGCTCGCTCGCATTCGTCAACTCGCGGCACATGAAGTCGGCCACACCATCGGTCTCGGCCACAACTACTACAACAGCAGCGCGGGGCGAATCTCGGTACTCGACTATCCGCACCCCCTCGTAACGTTGAACCGCGATGGTTCCCTCGACCACTCCCAGGTCTACGACGTCGGCATCGGCGAGTGGGACAAGGTGGCGGTCACCTACGGCTATCAGGATTTCCCCGCAGGTACCGACGAGGAAGCCGAGCTCCAGCGCATCCTGCAGGACGCCTGGGACGACGACATCCGCTACATGACGGGTCAGGATGTCGGGACCACGCCCCAGGCTGATCAATGGGCAAATGGAACAGACATGGGGAGCGAGCTGGATCGCATGATGGACGTGCGCGCCGCCGCGCTGTCGCGCTTCGGTGAGACCGCGATCAAGAACGGCACGCCCATGGCGAAAGTCGAAGAGGTGCTTGTGCCGCTCTACATGTACCACCGCTACCAAGTCGAGTCGACGGTCACCGCCGTGGGGGGCGTCGGATACGTCTACGCGACCCGGGGTGACGGCCTCACGCCGCACTGGCGCATCCCGGCGGACGCGCAGAACCGCGCTCTGGATGCGCTCATGCGCACACTGTCTCCGTCGGAACTGGCGTTGCCCGAGTCGATTCTGGCGCTCATCCCGCCGCGTCCCCCGGGTTTCGGCCGAAGCCGCGAGACATTCCCTCGTTACACCGGCGGCGCGTTCGACGCGCTCACTCCCGCAGTCGTCGCTGCGAGTACCACGGTCAATTCGCTGCTCACATCAGACCGAGCGGCCAGAATGGTCGAGCAGCACATGCTCGATTCGTCTTTGCCGAGCCTGCGAGACGTGCTGGGCCGCCTCATCGACGCGAGCTTCGGTGCTTCGGCGAACGGTGCCTACGAGGCAGAGGTCAAGCACGTGGTCGAGGGCCTGGTAATCGATCGCATCAAGTGGCTCGCGGAGAACGCGCCGATGCTGCAGGTGCGCACGGCTTCTACCGCGGTGCTGCAGCGTATGCATACGAATCTCATGGCGATGAACGACTCGCCCCAGGCCGCGACACTCGCGCTCGATGTGCAGCGGTTCTTACAGCGTCCGGCTACGCCCGTGACCGCACCCAACCCGGTATCCGCGCCTCCGGGCGCACCGATCGGCGACCCGGGGCTGCAGTGGATGGGGCAGCCGGCGCAGGACTGGCTCGGCCTGGAGCCGTGGTGCACCTGGGGAGTCGGCATTTTGGATTTCTACCGCTGACGAGGAGTACCGATGCCGGAGACCATCCCCGTCTTCGACGGCCACAACGATACGCTCACGAAGATTCGCCACGGAGGGCCGGACGCTCAGCGTTCCTTCCTCGAGCGCAGTGAGCTAGGCCATCTGGACCTGCCGCGCGCCCGCGAGGGCGGGCTCGCGGGAGGATTCTTCGCGATCTTCACGTCCTCGCCCGATCACCAACGGGTCATCGGCCCACTCCTGGGCCCAGACGGGGAAGTCGTGCCTGGTGGGAGGTCGATTCAGCTGCCTCCGCCGCTCGACCGCGACATCGCGACGGCATGGACGCTGTCGGTGATGTCCGACGCGTTCCGGCTGGAAGCCGAATCGGAGGGCGAGATCGAGGTGGTGCGCACGGTAGCGGATCTCCGGCGTTGCATCGACGAAGGCACGTTCGCAATCATCCTGCACATCGAGGGCGCGGAGTCGATCGACGAGAACCTGGAGACGCTCGACGTCTTCTACGAGGCCGGCCTACGCTCGCTCGGGCCGGTGTGGAGCCGCCCGACGATATTCGGTCACGGGGTCCCGTTCGACTTCCCGCGCAGCCCCGATACCGGCCCGGGGCTCACGCCAGCAGGGCATCGCTTGGTCGAGCGCTGCAACGAGCTCGGAGTCTTGATCGATTTGTCGCACCTGAACGAAAAGGGATTCTGGGACGTCAGCCGTCTCTCGAACGCGCCGCTGGTCGCCACCCACTCGGCGGCCTGGGAGCTTTCTCACACGCCGCGCAACCTCACGGACGAGCAGATCGACACCGTCGGGAAGAGCGGTGGCGTAGTGGGAATCAACCATGCTGCGGCATTCCTGCGGGCTGACGGGAATGGCAGCGGCGAGGTCGCCACTCCGCTCACCGAGATCGTACGCCACGCGCGCTACGTAGCCGACCGGATCGGAGTCGACCACGTCGCGCTCGGTTCCGACTACGACGGCGCGAGGATTCCGAGCGACATGGGTGACGTGACCGGACTGCCCCGCCTCATCGAGGCGTTCCGGGACGCGGGGTTTGATGAGAAGGAAATCGAGCAGGTTGCGTACAGGAATTGGTTGCGCGTGCTCGGAGAAACTTGGCGCGACTGAGTTCCGTACATTCCAACGCTTGCGGCTATCAACGGGGGGGGAGAGAGAATTACCTCGGACGGGAGCCGACGATTCACCGACCGAGAGGTCGCGATGGTGCTGCGCAAGGCCTCGGAGATCGAAGAGCGGGAGGGCTCGGCCGGGAGCGGCGGGCTATCCCTGGAGGATCTACAGGAGATCGCTCGCGAGGTCGGTATCGCCCCAGAGGCGATCGCAAAGGCGGCCGATGGCTTGGACACTGGTCGGGTACGTACGCATCTGCTCGCGGGCGCTCCCGCGGCGTACAAGGCGGTGCATGCGGTCCGTGGAGAGCTCAACGACGAGGCGCTCGGACAGCTGATCGGCTTGATGGACGACGAAACCGACTCTGCCGGAGCAATCGCCGAGGCGCTGGGCACGGTACGTTGGGCCGCCAGAGACCGGTTCCGGACCACGCAGGTCTCCCGGACGCCACAGAACGGCGAGACCGTGGTCCAGGTAGTCGAGAAGGTGCGTCCACGTTTGCAACGCCTGACTCTTCTCCTCCCAACCGCATGGGCCACCATGTTCGCAGGCGGCTTCATGAGCTGGACAGACGCGACGGCTGCTGGAACTGCGGCGGCGTTTGTGGCCGCCGCACTGGCAGGAGAAGCCGCGGGCCGCTTCTTCTGGAACCGGGCTCTCCGCGCGCAGTCGCGCGCGGGTCGAGCGCCTCGCTGCGACGCTTTCGCGTCACGCCTACGACGCGAGCACGAAGGGACTCCTGGTGCTGGCGGAGGAGCCCGAGGGCTGAGCCGGGAGAGCCCTGGCGCGCACTTCCCGCTCCGTGCGGGGTGTCACTACCGTAGCACACGCCACACACGAGGACGAAGGAGTTTCTCCATGTCATCGGCCATACGCCCCACGCGCTGGGTGCTTTTGTCGTTGCTGGCTCTCGCGCTGCTACCGACAATGGCGTCGGCCACCTGGTCGGTGATCGCCATCGACGCCCGCACGGGTCGGCTCATCGTCGCGTCCGCGACGTGTGTACCCCAGGGGCGCTTCGCGGGCTTCCCCGCCAAGGGTCTGATGGACATCCAGGCGATTGTCGTGCCCGGGATCGGCGTGGCGGCGGCCCAGGCGGGCGTGGACGGTACGCGTGAGAACCAGCGGCTCATCTACGCGCAGCTCAAGGCGGGCACCCACCCCGAGCAGATCCTCGCACTGCTCAAGGCCGATCCCAACATCGAACGCCGTCAATTCGGCATCATCGATCGGCAAGGCCGTTCGGCGGGCTTTTCGGGAAGCGGAAACAGCCCAGCGTCGCTGTCCGTGCAGGCGCGCGTGCCGGGCACCAACATCTACTACTCGGTGCAAGGCAACATCCTGGCTTCCGACGCGGTGGTCCACGACGCGGCGCGCGCGCTCGAGCAGACCCAAGGAACGCTCGCCGACCGTGTGATGGCGGCCATGGAGGCCGCAGACGAGGCCGGCGGCGACGTGCGCTGTACCTGCGAGAGGGAGCCGCTTCCCGACGCGCCTTGCGACAGCAAGAACGCACACGTGGCGTACATCCTGGCCGCTGACGACGGCGACGCCGAGGGCGATTCGTTCAATGACGGTGACTACGACATGTACATCAACGTCACGGACGACGACATTCAGCGGCACGAAAACGCCAACCCGGTCATCACGCTGCGCATGCGCTACGATGCATGGAAAGCCGATCAGCGCCGCGGCAAGTAGAACGCTTCGGCGAGGTCGAATTCGGTTGCGAAAACTCCGCCCCGGCCTGACCATGGCGTTGAAAAATTCGTCCCACGGAGAATCGATGCGCAGTCAGCGTTTCTTTGCGATCGGCGCGGTAGCACTGATCGCCGGTTTGTGGCTACAGGTGCCGATCGCCGCACAGGGGGTCCCGCTCGGTCTCACGAGTGCCAGCGGCCAAGGCGTGACGCCCGCCTACGAGGGGTGGTATGCCAACCCGGATGGCACCTTCACGCTCTCCTTCGGCTACTTCAACCGAAATACCGACCAGGTGCTCGAGATCCCGTTGGGTGAGAACAACTCGATCGAGCCCGCCGAGTTCGACGGCATGCAGCCGACCCGCTTCGAGGCCCGACGGCATTGGGGCGTGTTCGGGATCGTCGTTCCAGCGGACTTCGGGCAGCATGCGACGGTTACGTGGACCATCAAGATGGGCAGCCACGAATACTCCATCCCCGCCGCTCTGAAGACCGATTGGAAAATCGACGCACTCGAAGGCGAAGGCGCGAATGGAAATACGCCGCCGCGGCTTTCTTTTGTGGAGGGAGGCCCCGACGGTGCCGCGCCTCTCGGCATCGTGGGTCCCGCACTACATGGCAGCGTCGGTGAGCCTGTGGAGGTCACCGTTTGGTCGAAGGACGACGCCGTGGCCGGCGCTGGCCTGGCCGCGGCGTTCTCCGGGGGCCGCGGGAGAGCCCCGCCACGCGTGACGCTGACCTGGTTCAAGCATCAGGGCCCGGGACAGGTGATGTTCAGCCAGGGAACCGAGCGCGTGCCGGCCGAGGGTGGCATGATGACTACGACCGCCACATTCGACGCGCCAGGAGAGTACATTCTGAGGGTGAGGGCGAACGATTCGGCAGTCGCCACGTCCGGCCACTCCCAATGTTGTTGGACGAACGGCTTTGTGAAGGTCACGGTCCGTTAATATTGGACGGTCCGTTTTACACTAGAAGGAGCGCCACATGCGAGAGACGGCGAGTTCGATGTTGCTGAAGGCGGGCACCGGTGTTCTGACGCTTGCGATCACTTTTGCCATTGGCGGCGGAGATGTCGTGGCCCAGGAGAGCCTCGAGGACGACGTGACCTACGCGCGCGATGTCGCGCCGATTCTGCAGCAGAACTGCCAGGTCTGTCACCAACCAGGATCCATCGCGCCCATTTCGCTGATGACCTACGACGACGCCCACCGGTACGCGCGGCGGATTCGTTCGAAGGTCGCGGAGCGCTCGATGCCGCCATGGCACATCGACCGCAGCGTCGGTATCCAGGACTTCAAGAACGACCGCGGCCTCACGGACGCCGAGATCGAGACGATCGTTCAGTGGGTCGACAACGGCTCACCGTTCGGGGACGAGGCTGATATGCCCCCGCCAATGGAATTTCCCGACCCGAACGACTGGCAGTTCGCGCCCGACTTCGGGGAGCCGGATATGGTCTTCGTTTCCGAAGCATATGACCTCGACGCCGTGACGCAGGACAAGTGGTATCGGCCCATCACGGAGACTGGGATCACCGAGGAGCGCTGGGTCAAGGCGATCGAGATCCGGCCGGTGGGTCTGGGGAGTCGCAGAATCATTCACCACGCGCTCGCGTTCCTCCTGCAGGATGAGGAGCAGGGCGAGCGGAGCGCGGGATCCGCGGAGGTGACCGATCGCGGAGCCATGGGAGGCCCTGGACTCTTCATGGAATGGGCGGTCGGCAAGCGCGGCGAGATCTTCCCCGAGGGCGCGGGAAAGCTGATGATGCCCGGCGCGAGGATTCTCTGGGAAATGCACCTGCACGCCATCGGTGAGAAGGTGGAGGCCGGCCAAGTGGAGCTCGGTGTCTGGCTCTACCCCGTCGGCGAGACACCCCGGAACCGCACGCGTCTGAACATGTTCGACGCGCGCGGCCGTTCGGATCTCGACATTCCGCCGGGCGAGGTCGCGGTGACTCAGGACTTCCACGTACTGAAGTGGCCTGCGCGCTTGGAGAACTTCCAGCCGCACATGCACATGCGCGGCAAAGCGATGTCGATGGAGGCGATCTATCCCGACGGCCGCAAGAGGATCCTGAGCCAGGTCAACAACTTCCAGTGGCAGTGGCACGTCAACTACATCTTCGCGGACGACGCGGCTCCGCTGTTGCCGGCAGGTACGACGCTCGTGATCACGGCTTGGCACGACAACACCGCTGAAAACGCGAACAACCCCGATCACACGCAGTGGGTCGGATGGGGTGATAGGACGGTCGACGAGATGGCCCACGCTTGGGTCGACGTCACCTACCTGACCCAGGAAGAATACAAGAGCGAAGTCGCCAAACGCGAAGGGAAGACCGCCGATCCGGCGAACGATGAGGACGGGCCGCCGGCTCCTGCGAACCGGTAGGGCTTGGCACTAGGCTCGTCCTTCCTGGACGTGAGCACAGCCGGGGGATCTCGGATCCCCCGGCTGTTTCTTGCGCGGTGGCTGCACTCTACAGCGGGAAAATCATCTATGGCGAAGCAACGATGGGCTACGGGACTCGCGTTGGCCCTCATCATTGGCGGTTGCTCGCAGCCGGCCCCGCTCGTTCGCACCGCCGACCCGGACGCTCGAGGCTATACGGACAAGGACTTCCCTCGCATCCGAGAGCTCGCTGCCAACGTGTACTCGTACGAGCAGCTCCGCTCCGCCGGTGACGAGCGCTTCACGACTGTGAGCATGTTCGTGGTTACCGGCGAGGGTGTTCTGGTGGCGGACGGTCAGGGGAGTGTCGAAGAGACGCAGCGAATGATCGACCACATTGCCGAAATCACCGACCAACCGATCACGCATGTGGTGATCTGCTCGGACCACGGCGATCACACGGCTGGCAACTCCGCTTTCCCCAGCGCCGCCGTCTTTCTAGCGCACGCAACGTCTGCCACCGCGCTGGCTTCTAGTGCGAACAACCCGAGCCGTCGCGAAGACGCCCCCCCGGCCGTGCTCGCCACAGAGGTCGTGCGCGATGCGACGACCATTATGCTAGGTGACACGGAGATTGAGGTGCTCTTCCTCGGCCGGGCGCACACCGGAGGCGACCTCTCCGTCTATCTTCCCGCCGAGAAGATCCTCTTCATGAGCGAGGCGTACCTGCACCGGGTCTTCCCGGCCATGCGTACGGCGTTCCCGTCGGAATGGGTAGCGATGATCGAGCGTGCACAGGCCATGGACGTGGACATCTACGTGCCCGGCCACGGTTTCGTCGATTCGCCCGAGGTGCTCGAGGAGGAACTCGAGACCTATCGGCAAGCGCTGATAACCGTCATCGCGGAGGCCACGCGACTGCACAGTCAGGGGTTGAGCCTGGAGGATGCGCAGGCACAAGCGGACGTTGGAGACCTCGAGACATGGTCACTGAGTTCCAGCCAGAAGGCGCGTGCGTTGCAGCAAGTGTACGCGGAGCTGAACGGAGAACTACCAAGGGAGTCCGGGTGACAGATTCCATCGCAAGCGCGCTCATACAGGGCTCGCAGAACAGGTCGGGAAACGACCCCATCTTCTCACTCAATGCGGAAGCCGCGAGCCGTAGCGCCGCTGGCGAGTCCATCCTGAATGCGACGCTGGGCGTGCTGATGAACGACGCAGGCAAACTGGCGGTCATGCCCAGCGTGTCCGAGGCGCTCCAGCGGGTTCCGTTGGAGCGCGCAGCCGCGTACTCCCCGATCGCGGGGGCAGCTGGGTTCTTGTCGGCGACCATCTCGGATCTCTTCGACGACGGTCCGCTCGCCGCGCAATCCATTTCGGCGGCTACTCCCGGCGGGACGGGTGCGATCCACCACGCGGTCGTCAACTTCCTGGAACCCGGACAGAGCGCGCTGACCTCCAGCTATTACTGGGGCCCCTACGGCGTGATCACGGGGCACTCGGGGCGAGGAGTCGACACCTTCCACATGTTCGGGGAAGATGGGCGCCTCGATCTCGACGCGATGGCCATCGGTATCGACCGCCACATCGATCAGCAGGGGCGAGCGCTGCTGTTGCTCAACTTCCCGTGCCACAACCCGACGGGGTATTCGTTGGATGAGTCGGAGTGGGTCGGTGTCGCGGAAGTCATTCGCATGGCGGGCGAACGAGCGCCCGTCGCTACCGTACTCGACTGTGCATACCTACGCTTCCAGGATCCAGAGTCCGACCACTGGTTGCACGCCATCGAGACCATGCTCGAGTCGGGCACCGTGCTGGTGGCGTGGACCGCCTCCAAAACCTTCGCGCAATATGGCGCGCGAATCGGAGCACTCATCGCGATGCACCGGGACGCGGATGAGCGTGTGCGCCTCACGAACGCGCTCTCGTACTCGTGTCGCGCAACCTGGTCCAACTGCAACCACCTCGGTCAACTGGCCATCGCTGAGCTGCTCACAGACCCGGACCTGAAGGGGCGTGCGGACTCCGAACGCGATGGCTTGATCGAGATGCTGCGAGGACGCGTGGCGGTCTTCAACGAAGGAGCCGCCGCAGCCGGGCTGGACCTTCCGCGCTATGAAGGCGGCTTCTTCGTCGCGGTCTTCACCCCCGACGGCGAAGAGACCGCTGAGGCCATGCGAGCCGAAGGCGTCTACGTCGTGCCCATGGAGGGTGCAGTCAGGGTCGCGCTGTGCGCCACGCCGGAAGCGCAGGTTCCCCGGATCGTGGAAGCACTGCGGATCGGGGTGGCCGCGGCAGCCAGCTAAGCGGCTCTTCGGGCTTCTGCAATAGCTCGGCCGAGGGCTTCTGCCGCGCGGCTAGCGCCCGGCAGCCGCCCGCCCGAGCCTGATCGCGTCGTCGGCTTCCGAACCGCGCATGAGCAGTCCTAGGAACCCCTCATCGATGCGGCGAGCCACATCGTCGCGGTTTGCCGTGATGATGTCGGGGACACCGACTCGCTTGGTGTGCACCAGTACTTCCTGGTTTCCGGCCTCACCCGCCTCGCGGTCACCGCCCAGGGCCCCGGTCAGACTGCCGATCCCACAAGCCAGAACGCTGTAGCCCGGTGTGTCCGCGATCGCCCGAGCTTCGGCCAACGCGCCCGGATCCTCGATCATGATCATCGCGATCGTGGTCCCTGTCGGGTTCGCGGGCGACCATACATTGGCTCCAGCGTCCGTGAAGAAACTCACCGCCAGGGCCGCCTCTTCGGCACTGCGCACGTGCGGCAATACAACCCCGTCGGCGCCGCGCTTGAGCGCCTC
The DNA here is from genome assembly GCA_015664885.1 of Gemmatimonadota bacterium. Classification (GTDB taxonomy): domain Bacteria; phylum Gemmatimonadota; class Gemmatimonadetes; order Longimicrobiales; family Gaopeijiaceae; genus UBA1138. Next base: position 40,635 of record DQPL01000027.1, on the reverse strand, counting down.
GACGACGCGCGCCCGGGCCGCCTCTGGGCCGTCCGTCGAGATCGGGGGAATGCGCACGAGCAGGGTCTTTCTCTCAGGGGTCCCTTCCCTGCCCAGCCCGCTAGAAATGGCGGAGATGGCCTCCGCGTCATACGAGCCTTCGAGGTTCAGGAAGAGGTAGTCCAACAGGTCGTTCCGGCCGAGCTCGGTGCCGCCGTCGGCAGTGTAAAGCGCAGGCAGCCGTTCACCGCCCGGCCCTCGCTCGCCGCGCGGCCGCTCGCTGGGTACGAAAATTCCGAACGCCGGCTGGCCTTCCGCCCAAAGGCGGATCGCAACCGATTGTGCGGGGGAGGTAGCGCTGGCCGTCGGAGCGGCATCACCAGCCGCGGCTTCTGAGGCCTCTCCAACACAACCACTCAGTGCGAATAGCCAAAGCAGCGTCAGCGCGAGGAGCCGCCCGTCACGTCCGGCGACGACCGGTGGCCCCGCCGCTCGCCGAACCCCTACCTCGACCACGGAGGCACGACGTCGTTCATGCGCGCGTACGCGATGGACTGTCCCAGGTGCTCGTTCATGTGGGCGACGAGCTGCAGCATGACCGACCACTTCTGCACCTGCCGACCGTATTGCCGCGTAGACGCCGCGAGGTCCGAATCAGACATCGGCTCGAGGTGGTCGCGCACGTGGTCCATCGACGCGCTGAGGACCCCGACGATCCACTCCTTGTCCTCGGCGGACGCTGTCTTCGACTGGAAGCGGGCGGTCACATCGTCCTCCCAACTGCTGTACGCATCCGCACCCATCGGGGACGTGATGCCCATGCTTTGCTCCAGGTACATGTAGTTGTAGCGGGCAATGTGCATGTAAACCCTCGCGATGGACGCCACACCCTCCCCTGGGCTCCAGCCATACTTCTCGGCCGGCATCACCTCGGCGAGCATGACGGCCTTCCTAGCCGACCCTTCGAACTGCATCTGGATCTCCGCCTTGAAGCCGTCGGGCGTCGACTGCGCCGCTAGTGGTTCAGCGAGAGGCGCCCAAAGCGAGCCCGCCACGGCGAGAACGGACAGGAAAGTCATCGAACGGGTCACTTGGTGCATGGTCTTCTCCGAAATGGTGAGGTGGTCAGTCGTTGATCTCCACGCCCGCCTTGTGCCCGCACGTTCGCGCTCGGATGGTTGCCCACCGCGGAGTGGTCTGATATCAGGATGTAGCTGCTGTGGGCCTCGGCGGGATCGTAGATCGTGGTGCCTGTCGGGAACACGGTCTGAGCGAACGCCGGGTGGGTCAGCACCGCCAGTGCCAACAATATGAACGAGGTCGATAGTATCGATTTCATGAGCGTCGTCGTTCTCCCAGTGGCCAAAACGCGTCATTCGAGCCAACCTATCGCCAAATGACCCTGAGGGAGAAGCGCATGATCAGACGGATGCTATCCATCGCCACTCTGATTGCGGCAGCGGCGTGCGCCGACGCAGCCAACTACGACGTGCTCATCAGCGGGGGAACCGTATACGACGGCTCCGGCGCGGCGCCCTTCGTGGGAGACGTCGCGATCAATGGAGATCGTGTGGTTGCGGTCGGAGACCTCTCCGCCGCCACGGCGGAGAGCGTGGTTGATGCGACCGGCCTCGCGGTTTCGCCCGGCTTCGTGAACATGCTCTCTTGGGCAACCGAGTCCCTCATCGTCGACGGGCGCTCACAGGGCGATCTTCGCCAGGGCGTCACGCTCGAAGTTTTCGGAGAGGGCAACTCGCTGGGGCCGATGAACGTCGCCATGAAGGAAGAATGGTTGGAGACGTTCGTGGACTACGTCGGCTCCGAGCAGCGAGCCGCGGAGCTGCTAGGGGGGGCGGTTGAAGTGCCCTGGACCACACTGAGCGACTACCTCGAGTTCCTCGAGACAAAGGGCATCTCGACCAACGTGGCCTCGTTTCTGGGCGCGACCACCACACGCATCCACGAGCTGGGCTACGCGGACCGTGCTCCGAACGAAGAAGAGCTCGAACGCATGCGGCAGCTCGTGCACACAGCCATGCGCGAGGGCGCCATGGGCATCGGCTCCTCACTCATCTATGCACCTGCGTTTTACGCCAAGACGGACGAGCTCGTCGCAATCTCCTCGGTCGCCGCCGAGTACGGTGGCATGTACATCTCGCATATGCGCAGCGAGGGCAACCGGCTGCTCGAGGCCGTCGAGGAGTTGATCGGCATCTCCCGTGCGGCTGGTCTACCCGCCGAGATCTACCATCTCAAACAGGGCGGCGAGCAAAACTGGGACAAGCTCGATCAGGTCATCGAGATGGTGGAAGCCGCTCGCGCCGAGGGCCTGCGCATCACCGCTGACATGTACAACTACATCGCGGGATCCACCGGGCTCGACGCCGCAATGCCGCCTTGGGTCCAGGAGGGCGGATACGACGCGTGGGCTGAGCGCCTTCGCGACCCGAGCGTGCGAGCCCGCGTCGCGGCTGAGATGGTCGCACAGCAAGACGACTGGGAGAACCTCATGCAGGGCGCGACTCCCGAAGGTTCGCTGCTCGTCGAATTCCGAAACCCAAACCTACGCGGCTACATCGGGCGCACGCTCGCCGACGTCGCCGCAGAACGAGGCACGTCCGCGCAGAAGACCGCGATGGACCTCGTGGTCGAGGACGGAAGCCGCGTCCAGGTCGTGTACTTCCTCATGTCTGAAGACAACGTGAAACGCCAGATCGCTCTACCGTGGGTTTCCTTCGATTCAGACGCAGGCTCGATGGCTCCCGAGCCGCCCTTCACAGACGGGAGCACGCACCCGCGCGCCTATGGCAACTTCGCGCGGCTGCTAGGCAAGTATGTGCGCGAAGAAGGCGTCATCCCGCTGGAGGAGGCGATTCGCAAGCTGACGTCGCTGCCGACCACCAACCTGAGCATCTCGGATCGGGGCATGCTTGCCGAGGGCTATTACGCGGACGTGGTAGTGTTCGACCCCGCCACCATCATCGACCACGCAACGTTCGAGGACCCGCACCAATACTCGACCGGTGTCGTGCATGTTTTTGTGAATGGCGGTCAGGTACTGCGCGACGGTGAGCATACCGGGGCGACGCCGGGGCGCGTGGTGCGGGGGCCGGGTTGGACAGGGGGCGGGCCGTAGACGGAGAAAGGCCAAGTCTCTTGGCTGGCTTCATTAAAGGCGCCTTCATCTTGCGTTCACTGTCTCTTCACGAACCCCAGCGCATCCTTAGACCTCAATCCCAATCATGCAACCACGACATGGAGTCGGCGCTCGATGCCTCGCCATCCAGGCTCTCTAGGATTCCTGGCGACCCCTACCGGGCTCGCTAGCATCGACCGGCGCCAGTTCCTCAGGATGTCGGCCGGCTTCAGCGTGCTCTCCGGTGTCGGCCTCCGAAGCCAGGAGCTGTGGGCATTTGTCGAGCCCGCGGATGAGGACTTCGCCGAGGCCGTCGAGTACGACCTCGCCGTGGGCCACCTCGGAGTGTCGTTCAGCGGCGATTCTGCTGAAGCCCGCGCCATCAACGGGATGATTCCGGGTCCGCTTCTGCGCCTCAAAGAGGGTCAGGACGTCATCCTACGCGTCACCAACAACCTCGATGAGACGACGTCGTTGCACTGGCACGGGCTGCTCGTACCGTTCGACATGGACGGCGTGCCAGGCTTCAGCTACTCGGGCATCGAGCCGGGCGAGACCTTCACGTACCGGTTCCGGGTCCGGCAAAGCGGGACCTACTGGTATCACAGCCACTCAGGGGGGCAGGAGCAACGCGGCGTGTACGCCCCCATCGTCATCGATCCAGCCGGTGACGATCCGGTCGAGTTCGATCGTGAGCACGTCATCGTGCTCTCGGACTGGACGGACGAAAAGCCGATGGAGGTGCTTCGCAACCTCAAGGGCAACGGCGGCTACTACAACTACGGAAAGCGAACGCTGCCGGGGTTCGTCAAGGATCTGTTCGACGATGCGGGAGCCGCGATCCGTGATCGGGACATGTGGGGCCGCATGCGCATGGATCCGACCGATCTCGCGGACGTTTCGGGCGCCACGTACACGTTCCTGCTCAACGGTCAGACCGCGGAGCAGAACTGGACGGGGCTCTTCTGTGCAGGCGAGCGTGTGCGGCTACGCATCGTCAATGCGGCGGCGATGACCTACTTCGATCTGAAGATCCCGGGCCTCACCATGACCGTCGTGCAGGCGGATGGTCAGGACGTCGAGCCGGTGGCCGTCGAGGAGCTCCAGATCGCGACGGCCGAGACGTACGACGTAGTTGTGGAACCGGAGGCGGGTCAGGCCTACACGATCTTCGCGCAGACGTTGGACCGCAGTGGCTTCGCCCGCGGAACCCTCTCTGAACGCGAGGGCGCTGAGGCTCATGTCCCTGCGAGGAGTCCGAGGCCCCTACGCAAGATGCCCATGGCGGGGCACGAGATGCCCATGGCCGGCCACGAGATGCCGACGGCTGCCACGAACATGCCGACCAATCCCGTCGCCCATGCGGAACATGTGGTTGGGCCTGCCTCGCGCACGGTTCACGCCAAGCTCGAATACGCACACCTCCGTGCTCTGAGCCCCAACGTTGACGTCCGGGAGCCGACCAAGACCGTGGTCTTCCGCCTCACAGGTGACATGGAACGGTATTTCTGGACGCTCAACGACAAGAAGCTGAGTGACTCCGATCCGATCCGGTTACAAGTGGGTGAGCGCGTGCGCATTCAATTCGTCAACGAGACGATGATGGAGCACCCGATGCACTTGCACGGCGTCTTCATGGAGCTGCAGAACGGGCAGGACCGCGCACACGCTCCGAGAAAGCACACGATCAGCGTGAACCCGCTCGAGACGGTCGAGGCCCACGTCACGTACGAGGTGGCCGGGCCCTGGGCGCTCCACTGCCATCTGCTCTATCACATGGCGACGGGCATGTTCGCCCGGGTCGAAGTGACTGACGGACCGCTCGCCGAGAATACATGAAGCTGTTGGCCAGAAGCGCCCTGCTCGCGTTCTTGTTCGGTCCCGTGGCGCCACACGGCTCGGCGACCCTGGCGGGCCAGGAGCTGGAGAATGGTGTCTTCCACTATTCGCTGATCGAAGCCGACGCGTCGCGGGCCACATCAGCGACGACGGGTCGGTGGGAAGGCTCTGGTTGGATCGGGACCGACTTCGATCGCTTCTGGTGGAACACATCGGGCGAGGTCGACGGCGGAAGCTTGTACGAGGCCGAGGCGATGCTTCTCTATGGCCACTACGCACGACGCTTCTGGGACCTGGTGGTCGGATACAGGCACGACTTCGAGCCTACGTCCCAGGGGTATCTCACGTTCGGGATCATGGGCCTTGCCCCGTACTGGTTCGAAATTGGGTTGTTCGGATTCGTCAGCGACCAGGGCAAGCCGAGTCTGCGCTTCGAGGGCGAAGACGATCTGTATCTCACTCAACGACTCGTACTTCGGCTGGCGACCGAGCTCGACTGGCTCATCACGGCTAACGACGAACTCGACCTCGGCGCTGGGTTTCGCAGACTCCGAGTCGGTGTGCGGACCCGCTACGAGATCCGCCGAAAGCTCGCGCCCTATGTGGACCTGACCTGGTCGCGTGAAAAAGCTCAACGCACGCCCACTCTGGCCGAAGCTGAGCTGGACGGCTTCCGCCTGGGTGTCGGTATTCGCCTCATTTACTGATGGCGCTCATGTTCCCAATACAATCAAAGAGGGAGATCCCCATGATCCGCAGAACACTGCTGCCGCTCACACTTCTGGTCGGCCTAGCGGCTGCGACACCCTCGAACGTCGTGGACACGGAGTTCCATTTCGCACTCAGCAAGTCGATGCCCATAGCGGACTCGTCCGTCGAATCTCCGCCCGAGATCAGGCTTTGGTTCACCGAGGTCCCTGACGCGGGCACGACGTCGATTCGCTTGATCGGAGCCGATGAGCAGGTGATTCACACGGGCGACGTCACTCAGGACACGGACGACCGCCAGTCGTTCAGCGTGGCGCTCGAAAGCGCTCTCTCGTCGGGTACATACAAGGTTGCCTGGCGAGCAATGGGCTCGGACGGCCATGTCGTGCGCGACGACTACGAGTTCACGGTGGTGGCCCAGTAGACACCCACCATGTCCGGCACATTCAACGCCATTACCGGCTGGCTGTTGTTCGCGTCGATCGCGCTCTCGGGGGGGGCCGCGATCGCGCGTGCTGTGATTCTCCCTCGAGTCCTCAAGGATGAGGGGCTGTCGTCGGAATGGTTGGTCGGCGGCGCCGCACGCATCGGCTCGGCGGCAGCGCTCGTCCTGCCGGTCGCCCTTGGGCTCTTTTTCGTCCGGCAGCTCTTGGAGTTTCGCGACCCCTACGCTCCCTGGTCCGAGGACGCACGCCTGCTGCTGACCGGAACGGCCTGGGGTCGCACATGGCTGTGGGGCGTGGCAGCTTCTCTCGTCGCTTCATTTGCGTTTCTGCTCGCGCGATCCGGTCGGCAGGCAGGTTGGTGGGTCGCCGCACCCGCGGTGCTCGCCCTGGGCGCGTTCCCCGCGTTCACCGGCCACGCCGCGGGCGAAGAAGAGCTTCGCCTGCTCGCGCTCGCTGCGGATACGCTCCACGTCTGGGCCGCGTCAGGGTGGATGGGAGGGCTGGCCGTGGTTCTCTACCTCGAATGGCGCTGGAGGCGTGAGACTCCGGGGGGCGGAAATAGTCTCTTGCCCAGGCTGGTCCCGGCCTTTTCACCGGTCGCGATGGCGTGCGTTGCTACGTTGGTTCTGACCGGCAGCTACGCGGCTTGGCTGCATGTGGACAGCTTCGCAGCATTGGTCTCGACGGTGTATGGACGAACGCTGACCCTGAAGCTGATCCTGGTGGCAGCGGTGCTGGGGCTAGGCGCTCTAAACTTCCGCGTCCTCACGCCCAAGCTGGGCGAGCAAAGCGGAAACGATGCCCTGCGCAAGGCGGCAAGCGTCGAGCTGCTGCTCGCACAGGTTGTGTTGTTCGCGACGGCGATCCTGGTGAGAACCTCACCCATGGATCATTGAGCGCTATAGTGCCATCCCTGACAACCGGAGAGAGCTGAGCGGGAAGCGCACGGTGAACCGCGCTCCACCTTGCGATCGGTTCTCAGCAGTGGCGTGTCCTCCGTGTGCCTCGGCCGCCACCTTGACGATGGCAAGGCCCAGGCCAGTGCCGGCAGTCGCGGGATCGCGCGCTCGGGCCTCGTCGGCACGGAAGAACCGCTCGAACAGGCTCGAAGTGTCGAGATCGCCGAGGCCCGGGCCGTCATCCTCTACTTCCAAAATGAGCTCGCCGGAGCATTCGCTGATCGCGACGCGTACGTGCCCGCCCTGATCCGCGAACTTCAACGCGTTGTCGGTAAGATTCCACACGCATTGGCCGAGCAAGCCCTGATCGAGCAGCGCCAACAACGATTCGGGTGCATCCAGGACGAGGTCGATTCCCTTCGCCTCGGCGTGTGGCCGGAGCCGATCGACCATCCGAGCCGCGATCTCGGCCGCATCGGCCGCCTCTACCTGCGGTGCCAGAGCGCCGGCATCCGACCTGGCCAGGGTGAGCAAATCTTCGGTGAGTTTGGAGAGGCGCATGACTTCTTCGAGGGTGCTACCCAGCACGCTCGCGTACTCCTCTGCCTCGCGAGGCCGCCGAAGCGCGATCTCGATCTCGCCGCGCATCGCGGTCAGAGGGGACTTCAGCTCGTGGCTCGCATCCGCGGTGAATCTGCGCTGCGACTCGAAGGCGCTGTGGATACGCCCGAGCATGGTGTTGAGGACTTCCACCAGTCGCTGATACTCCGACGTGTCCGCATAAGCTTGAATACCACGGTCCAACGACCCCCCTCCGATCTCCTCCGCCTGGTCGATCACCGCATGGATGGGGCGAATCGCGCTGCCGGCCAGCCACCAGGAGCCGGCGAACGTCGCTCCCGCCAACAGCGTTGTGAGCAGGATCAGGAAATAGCCGGCTCGGCCCAGCATTTCGTTCCTGGCTAGCAGCGGAGCGGCGATTTGCAATACGTGCGCTTCATGCCCCTCACCAAGGCGATCGAGCGGGTAGAACAGCGTCCTGACGGGCGAGCCTTCAAACTGCTGCTCAGCCCAGATTAGCTCCCCCGCGTCTGCCCTCACCAGAGTCTCAGCATCCGAGGGGAGGTCGGACATCATGTAGCGGCTGCGCAGCAGACTCACGCCGTCGGTCTGCCACACCTGCGCATAACGAATGAGGCCGCTGACCGAGGCCGCCTCCTCCGGCGTGAGGTCCCACTCGTGGAAGTGCATGCCGCCCGGTGTCCCATCGGCCAGCGATGCAGCCTGGATGGAAGCCACGCTGCTGATCGAACGGTTGAGCTCGCGATCGAGCACCGCGCGCAGAGTCAGCAGCGTGACGCCTGAGAGGACCGCCAATCCCAAGGTGGCCCCCGCGGTCGCCCGCAGCGCGAGCTGGAATCGGAAGGAGTGGGTCACTTCGCTTCGCCCTTCTGGAAGATGTACCCGACCCCCCGGACGGTGTGGACCAGGGGATCGTCGCCGCTCTCACGGAGCTTCCGCCTCAGATGCCCCACATGCACGTCGATCACGTTGCTCATCGGATCAAACTGCAGGTCCCAGACTTTCTCCAACAGCTCGGTCCTGCGCACTACACGCTCCGCGTTGAGCATCAAGAACTCGAGCAGTTGGAATTCCTTGGGGGTAAGATCCAGACGATCGCCGCCACGGTGCGCCTTGTGTGTGACGCGATCGAGCTCGAGGTCGTCGTAGATCAACCGATCCGGCCTAGCCGAGCCACCCCTGCGCAGCAACGCGCGCACACGCGCGAGCAACTCGTCGAAGCCGAACGGCTTGGTCAGATAGTCGTCCGCGCCAGCGTCCAACCCGAGCACGATGTCATCTTGGTCACCTCGAGCGGTCAGCAGCAGAACCGGCACCGACGATTCGCGGGCCCGGAGTTCACGAACGACCTCGAGGCCGCTCTTTCCAGGCAACATCACGTCGAGCACGAGCAGGTCGTAGTCGTGCACATGCGCCTTGAGTAGGCCGTCGGTGCCGTCGTGCGAGACGTCCACCGAGTACCCTTCCTCACGCAGCCCTTTCTCGAGGAAGCGCGCGACCTTCTTCTCGTCTTCGACTACCAGGATTCGCAAGTCTTCACGTCTCCGACTCTTATGATTCCTTAAGAGTCCCTATGAAACCCTAAATATTCTTGGTTGAGCGCCGATCCTCGCATTCAGACAATGTAGCCTCCGCACTAAGGTATCCTTGCGCCTCCGAGCCTCAGGCCCCCCAGCTCTCGCTTCTTCCAGGAGATCAACCATTGAAAATCCTCGTTGTGGAAGACGGTTCGATGCAGCGCCTGCTCCTGCGAAGGTTTCTGGAGAAGTCATTTGGCGCGCAGGTCGTCGAGGCGAGCGACGGCGAGCAGGGCTTGGAAAAGATCGCGGAGGAACAGGTGGATCTGGTGGTGCTAGACGTCGAAATGCCCGTGATGGACGGCCCCGCCATGCTGGAGGAGCTCCGCGGCAGGCCGGGCGGCGCGGACGTCCCCGTAGTGGCCGTCTCATACGTCACGGATAAGGAAGTCGTGAAACGAATGATCGGCTTGGGCGTGCTCGACTACCTCATCATGCCTCTGGATTGGGACGTCGTGCGCGGCAGGTTCGAGCGCCTGTTTCGACACATGGGACTCGGTCTGCACGCGCACGCTGACTAGGCAGGCACGCCCCCCCCTTGCCCCCTTCGTCCAAGACACGTCTGATGTGTGGTAACCAGTACGTGGATACGACGGCGCAAGCCAACGGAGGGGGCCCCATATGTCTTGGAAGAGCCTTACACTCGCAACCGTCGCGGCCTTGGCCGTGGGCGCGCCTGCCATAGCGGCGCAATCGCCCTCCACCGCACCCATTCGCTTCCGCACGCACGTCATCGCGGAGTTCCCTGGGTACGCAGTCTTGGTAGCCGACTTCAACAACGACGGTCGCCTCGACGTGATGGCGAACTCCATCGGCGTCCCCGGAGTCGCGTGGCTCGAGAATCCCACCTGGGAACGTCACCAAATCATTGCCGACACGCGCGGCATCGTGAATCAGGCGATCGCCGACCTCGACGGCGACGGCATCCCCGAGCTTGCGTTCCAGAGCTCGTTCGCGATGCAGGCGGAGAACAGCGAGGGCATCAACTGGATCGCCAGGAGTCAGGGCAATCCCGAGATGCCATGGAAGGCCGAGCCGATCGATCGCTGGGCGACCTCACACCACGTGACCTGGGCCGACCTCGATGGCGACGGTGCCAAGGAACTCGTCAACGCGGCGCTCATCGGACATGGAAGCCTGCAGCCTACCTACGATCAGGACCGGGCATCGGTCTTCTGGTATGGGCAAGATGGCTGGCGGCGCGGCAATGTTGCGACAGACGTTCCGGGCGTCATTCACCGCGTGCGCACGGTCAAGTGGGATCCGGGCAACCGCGAGCAAATTCTGCTAGCGAGTTTCGAGGGCATCACGCTGTATCGCGGATCGGGTGAGGGCGCCTCGATGACGTTCGAGAAAGAAGTCATATCGAACGGCCATGTCGGAGCGGCACCTAGGCTCGGCGCGAGCGACGTGGGCGTGGGCATGAGCAACGGCAGCCGCATCGTGGCGTCGGTCGAGCCCTGGCACGGAAACGAAGTGGTGGTCTACACGAAGGCCGGCGGATCCTGGCAGCGCCGCGTCATCTACGACGAGATCACCAGCGGACACGAGATTGCCGTGCTCGACCTCAACGGCGACGGCCGAGCAGACATCGTGGCCAACGACAACAGCCGCATTACGGAGAACCGCCCGAACGGGACGCCAGGGGTACACGTATTCTTCTCGCCTGAAGATCCCGCGACCGGCGAGTGGAGCTACGTGCGCATCGAGAGCGACCATGCCATGAACAGCTGCGTGGGCGGCGACATGAATCAGGACGGACGGCCAGACCTTATCTGCACCGGCGCCGGCGGCATGATCAAGTGGTACGAGAACTTGGGGATGTAGGAGGCTAGCAGACTTCTCCCAAATACCCCCCACCACCGCAGTACGACGGGTCCTGAAGCTGGATCGATAGGCCGTCGGGGTCGCTGAAATAGAGCTCCGGCGTGCCTTCCGGCGCGCCGCCGCGGTTCGGCATGCGCAGGGATATCCAATGCTTCAGCGGCCCCGGGGCGTCATCCCGCGGCGTGACGCCGTGATCCTCCAGCACGCCCTGAACGCGCTCCACGTCGAAATCCGCCACCGTGAGGCAGACGTGGTTGATGCGCGCGCCGCCTGCGCCGGCCCCAATGAACATCAGGAAGTGATCGTCCGGCCCCACGGCGAGCGCGGGCGTGGCGGCCTGATAGGCCTGGATTCCAAAACCGAACGCCTGCTGATAAAAGGCGTTCGTGCGAGCCGGATCGGTCACGTTGATCGTGAAGTGGCTCAGGCCGAGCGACGTGAGTGGCCCCCGCCCCGGGGCAGGCTCGGCGTCCGCGCAGACGTCGCCGAGAGGGCCGCTGCCACCACAGTAGCTGGGGTCCTGCAGCTGAATCACGAGCCCGTCGGGATCGCCGAGGTGCACTTCGCGTGTGTTTCCGCTCAAGGTGACGCGTACGCGCATCGCACCCCCGCTCAGCCCTTGGCCTCCGCTCGCTGTCGCGACTCCATGCTCGCCCAGAACGCGCACGACACGATCGACGTCGAAGTCCTCGACCGCCATGCCGAAGTGATGGATGCTCGGCGGGCTGGAGCCCGCCTCGGTGAGCGCCAGGAAGACCGGCCCGTCTCCGATGCGCAGCACGACTGCGCCCGTTCGCCGCGCCTGCACCGGCATGCCGAAGAGCCCCTGATAAAACTCCAATGAGCGCTCAAGGTCAGATACGGCCAGTGTAACTTGGTTGAGCCCGCGCACTCGTAGCGAAACCGCCTGCTCCAGCGCAAACAAGCGCCGGGCCACGGCCATAGCAGGCAGTGAAAGCAGAAGCGCTCTACGGGTTAGGAGCCCGCCATGATGGGCGCCGCTCACCGCTCATTCCGGACGAACTTCTTCAGATTGCGCGATAGCACTTCTCCTGCATACACGTTGCCGGCGGCGTCCACGACGACTCCCTCGGCCGAAGCCTCGGAGATGAAACCGATCTCGGAGAAGTCGTCGGCGTTGGCGATCACGATGCCCTCTCTCAGTTGGTAGTCGGCCACGTAGATGACGTCGTCGTCGGTAATGTGCATGCCGCTCGCCATGATGCCCGGCCACTCAGCCAGATAGTTTCCCTGCTGGTCGAAGACCTGAATCCGCTGATTCACGCGATCGCCGACGAACAGCCTTCCTCTGGAGTCGAACGCTAGGCTGTGTGGCTCATTAAATTCGCCGGGAGCGGTGCCCTCCTTGCCCCAAGCCATGAGGAATTCACCGTCGCTCGAGAACTTCACGACTCGGTCGTTGCCGTGGCCGTCGGCCACGAAGATGTCACCGTTCGGCGCGATGGCGACGTCGGCGGGACCGTTGAACGTGCTCGGCGACTCGCCTGCAACCCCGGCGGTACCGAGCGTCATGAGCACGGTCCCATCCTGACTGAGCTTGAAGACCTGGTGGCCCATGCCCTCGCGACCCTGCGCATCGGTCGTCCAGAGATTCCCCTCGGTGTCCAACGTGGACCCGTGCGGCCACACGAACATGCCTGCGCCCCAACTGTCGACGAGCCTACCCGATGCATCGTACCGGAGCATGGGCGTCACGCCTTCCCGGCCGTCTACGCAGTTGTTCGCGAAGCAACGCTGGAACACCCAAAGGTTTCCGTCCGGCGCCATCTCCATCCCGATGGTCTGTCCCCACGCCTCCACGCCATCCGGCAACTGCGCCCAACCGTCGACCAGACGGTACGACACCTGCTGGGCATCAGCGTTCGCTGCCCCAAGCGCTACCACTGCGGCAGCCATCAGAATTCGGCCCGCATCAGACATCACTGCCTCCATACCTGCAAGTGGGAATCCACATGATCTTGCGTGCCCAAGGAGCCGCTCGCTATCCTTAGCGGCGTTTGAGACCCCCATCTGGCCGATTCCGACTCAACCCTGTCCTCACGATAGAGGTGTCCATGTTCAAGCACGCGACTTGCTTGCTCGCTACCGGTACGCTGTTCCTCGCGGCATGCGGAGAGACCGTCACGGCCCCGGACCCACAGCTGGACGACGCCGACGTCGCGTTCCTGACCGAGCTCTCGGACGCCGATCTCGCGAGCATGCTCAACGACTTCCTCGGTACGAGCACGGATGGTCCCTCGAGTGCGGCCGCGCAGTCCGACCCCAGAGTCACCACACGCTCGTGGGAGAAGAGCCGCGATTGCCCCGCCGGCGGCACAGTTGCGGTCGCGGGCAGCAGCACACGCACGTGGGACCGTGAGGCCAAGACCTACGATATCGCGAGCAGCGGCACCAAGACCCGGACCAACTGCGCTCGCGCACGGGGTGAGACGACCATCACGCTGAACGGGAGTAGCGCGTGGACGCACGAGCGTCACTACGCCGCCCGAGCCCCGGTGGGAAACTGGATCACGGCATGGGCCGGTAGCTTCGACTGGGCCAAGAGCACCGGCAAGAGCGGAACCTGCGCGATCAGCCTCACTAGGACCGTCGACACCGCCGCAAACACTGTTGCTCTGGTCGGCACGTTCTGCGGGCGTGACGTCGATAGGTCGCGCACCTGGAAAAAATCCAGGTAAGAACCAAATAGCTGGGGACGAGGCGCTTGTACCCCGGCCATAAGCCCACAAGCTGCGGGGCCAAGCCCTAGCCTGGTCCCGCAGTAGTGACGGCCTACCGCATATCGGGTGCGCGGTCGACGAGTTCGACCCTGGCACCGTGCGGCCCCGCGACGTAGAAGAACTCGATCATCCCGCTCGGCAGGGTCATCTCTCGAGGAGCTACCGTCATCTCGATTCCTCTCGCCGTCAGATCGGCGAGCGTGGGCGCCGCGTCCGGGGCGCGCCAACCTATGTGGTCGATCGTGCCTTCATTGCTTGGGAAGGTCTCTCCGCGCTGCACGAGGATCCAGACGTTGCCCGGGTATAGGATGCCGTCCAAGCGGCCCCTCAGGTTCATGCGCACTCCGCCGAACGTGTCCTCGTACCACTGGAGCGTCTCTTTCGGGTCTGGCGAGCGTAGGTGCACATGATGGAACCCGAGGTGCTGCTCGTCCTCGACGAACTCGAGCGTGGTGCCCCAGGGATCGACGATGAACGCCAGCTTGAAGAGCCCCGGCACCTCCCGCACAGGTGTCGTGACCGACGCGCCCGCGGCCTCGGCCTCGTCGACCTTGGCCGCGATGTCCGTGTAGGAGAACCCGAGGTGCGCGATCGACCCTTCGGCGCTGGGCGTTCTCGTATTGCCTCGGTTCCCGAGGAACATGATGCGGGTAGTGCCGAACAGCAGGCGGTCCGTCCTGCCGTCGACCCACTCGCCGCCGATGTGGTCATGGTACCACTGCGCCGCGACCAGCGGCTCCGGGACCGACATATGGACGTGGTCGTAGAGGCGAGTCGTGACCTGGGCGCTCGCGGTTCCGGCAAAGAAGGCGGTGGCGGCAAGTGCTAGGATCACTCTGGCTGCGGACGGTCGCATGTCAATCTCCTGTTGATGCGGTGCTTTATCTGCGTAAGGCGTAATGCGGGGCGCGTCAGCGCGCAAACGCGTCGGCGAATTCCACCCGGCCACCGCGCGCACGGAAGGACGTCAAAAGAGCCTCGAACTCGAGGCTGAACTCCTCACTGGACAGCGTTTCGCGGTCCATCACGCGTAAGATGTCCACGCCCCTGAGGACCTTCTCCAGGTTGCCGAATAGTTGCCGCATGGTGGTTTCATCGTGGCAGCATTTGTAGAGCCGCTCGCGTGAGAGCTCGAGCGCGTCCTACCTGTTCAAAGGCCGTCTAACGGCTCCCCGTCCGCGGCAACACGTCCTCCGCGATCGCGGCGTGGTACACGAACACCGCCATGATCACAGCGTTCTTCTTCAGGTCGTCCAGCGGAATCGTGTCGAAGAAGTCGAGGTTGGTGTGCCCGCCGGTCCCACCGACGCGAGCCTGCAGGAACTGAAAGGCCGGCAGTCCCACCTCGTCGAAAGGCACGTGGTCGGTGCTGCCGACGCCCTGCGGCGAGATCGTGCTCATGCCCATGTCCCGAAGCGGCTCCATCCACGCCGAAAACGGGGCGCGCACGTGCTCGTTGCCCTGCAGCCAGATCCCCCGATACTGACCCGGGCCGTAGTCCTGGTTGAAATACACGGAAAGCTTGTCGTACCCATCTTTCTTGCCGACCGCGGGATCGTCAGGGTCGCCGAAGTGCTCGCGCACGTAGGCGCGCGATCCCCAGAGGCCCTGCTCCTCACCGGACCAGAGCGCGATCCGGATGGTTCGCCGCGGCGCGGCGCCGACCGCCTTCAGAATCCGCATCGCCTCGAGCATCACGGCAACGCCGGACGTGTTGTCGGAGGCGTTGGGGCTGGCGTGCCACGTATCGAAGTGCGCTCCGAGCATAACGACCTCGTCGGCGCGATCACTTCCCGGAATCTCCCCGACAACGTTGTTCGCCTGGCTCACGGCGGCACCGTGCCGATTGCGGACCTCGACCTCTACCTCGACCGGGATGTCACGCGCGAGCACCCGGTACATGCGGTTGTAGTGCTCGGGCGTGATGGCAATCACGGGCACCGAGGCCAACGTCGCATCGCGCGCCCAGCGATCGATCTTTGCGCCCGGCCGAGCAAAGCCGCGTACCGCGCCGGGCCAGCCGCTGCTCGATTCGAGCACGACGGCCGCCCCCTCGGCTACGTAGAAGTCCAATTTCTGGGCAGCGGTCAGAATATCCGGATTGCGGGGCGTTGGCGGGTAGAGACGTGAGAAGTAGTCAGGTCCCGCGGGCGGCAGGATGACGTCCTCAGCGAGCGCGCGCATCTCCTCGTCGGTCCGGCGCGGTGTACCCCTGGCGAACCTGGTCTGGTCAATCACCGGAGGTGGCGACGACAGCACCGCCATGCCCCGCAGTCGACCGCGGTACTTCTCGAGGTCTTGCCGGGTGCGCGCATTCCCAATCACCGCCCCTAGGCGCTGCTTGCCGTCGGTGCCGGGCGTGTGCGCGATCGGGTACCCCACCAGCGGGGAGTAGTCGGGCTCCAGCATGTGCAGCGAGACGTATTCGTTGTCCCAACTCACGCCGTAGTCCATGAAAGGCTCGAGAGCGGTGTTGGTGAGACCGATGCGCTTCATCTGCTCGACGACCCAGCGCTGCGCCCGGTCCATGTCGTCGGAGTTGGTGAGGCGCGCACCGAGCACGTCCGTCATGTAGGAGAGCGTATTGGGAAGTTGCGAGCGCTGCAGACCCTCCTCGCGGATCTTCGCGATCACGTCGAGGTCCACCGGCCATCTAGTGGCATCCTGGGCGACGAGCCGGAAGTCGAGCAGTGCCGGACTGAGCGCGAGTCCTGCGAGCGCGAGCAGCACCGCAATGGCGGTGGGGAACGGCCCGTGCCGGGCAACTTGGGCTCGCTTGGTGTGGGGTCGAGGGTGATGCATCGGTGAGTCGCTCGCGTCTGAGGCGTTCAGCGTGATGGCCTGCGGCCAAGTTCCGCCAGCCAACCCCCGACTGCAACTACACGGTCACAGGCTCGGCCGGCCGAAGAAGAGAATGATCTGACTCAGACCTTGAAACCGAGCTCCTCCGCTACTTCCTCTTGCCGGCGGTCGAGCGTCAAGAACGTGAGGTCTCTGGGCTCGGGCGTGACATACATCGCGGTTGCCAGGTGCCATAGATCAGCGCCGCGTAGGTAACCGGCCCGGAGGACACGGATGATCTCAACGGAGAGAGGCCGGTCGGGGAGAACCCACTTAATCCACGAAAAGAGAGCTTCGTCGACCTCCGCGGCCTCGCGAACCAACGTCGCCCGCAACTCGGCCTCGAGCAGATTGGACGAAAGCAGGACGTCGTGCTCCCGGAGTCGAGAGACCACCTGAGCCGCCTCGGACTCCCCGAAAGCGATCGCAACCAGACAAGACGTGTCGACGTACGCGGCTTTCAATCGTCCCGCTCGTCGAGGAATCGTTGCAGGGCCCCTGGCTTCCGCGCGACAGGACGTAGCTCGCCCTGACGGTCGTCCCCGCCGACGAGCATACCGAGCCCTTCAAGCACGTTGAGACGGCGTGCCAGCTCGCTACCTGCCCCACCGACCGGCCTAATCTCCGCGACTGGCTCGCCGCGATAGGAGACCACGACGGTGCGCCCCCCCCTCACTTTGCGGATCAGCTCGCTGAATCGCGCCTTGGCATCGTATATGGAGTAGATATCGGCCATGAGGGAAGATGTTCTGTCTAGTCAGACTAGTCAAATAGTCTGCTAGCTGAGTCCGACCCCGTGCAGTACCATCCCTGTGCCAAAAAGGCCGACCCGTTGTACTCAGTGTCGAGGAGGACACCATGCCTTCGTCGTCTCGCAGACCCTCCCGCCTCCCGCAGAGCCTCGCGCTC
The DNA here is from genome assembly GCA_015664885.1 of Gemmatimonadota bacterium. Lineage (GTDB taxonomy): Bacteria > Gemmatimonadota > Gemmatimonadetes > Longimicrobiales > Gaopeijiaceae > UBA1138. Next base: position 23,151 of record DQPL01000027.1, on the reverse strand, counting down.
GCACTCGCCGTCTTGCTGACCGTGCCGCAGTTTGCACGCGCTCAGGATCGAGCCAATCCGTATGGGGAGTGGCGCTTTCAGAGCGCCGACTCGTGGGGCACGCGCTACTCGCCGGTGGATCAGATCAACGCCAACAATTTCGGCGACCTCGAGGTGGCGTGGGTCTGGCAGGCCAACAACTACGGCCCCGAAGTCGACTACCAATTCAAGTCGACGCCGACGTACATCGACGGGATTCTCTACACGGTCGCAGGTCAGCGCCGCACCGTAGCGGCCATCGACCCCGCGACTGGCGAAACGCTCTGGACGTACCGCGAGCCGAACACCACTCGGTGGGAACGCTCCATGCGGCAGAACTACGGCAAGGGCGTGGCTTACGGAGAGATCGATGGCAGGGGCGTGATCTTCTACACCTCGCCCGCGTTTTTCCTGCACGCTCTGGACGCCAAGACGGGAAGGCACATCGAGGGCTTTGGCGCTCGCGTCCCACTCGAAGGCTTCCCACAGACCGGGGTCGTCGATCTGCTCGTCGACCTTCTGGACGACTGGGCTCCGTGGGAAGCGTGGGATCAGCCGTACGATCCGGACTTCGGGATTCCGCGAGAGTTGGGGTTCATCACGACCTCATCGCCTCCGATCGTCGTGAACGGAACCGTAGTGGTCGGGAACTCCGCCGAGCAGGGCTACAACCAGACACGCATCGAGAACGTGCCGGGGGACATCCTTGCTTACGACGTCTCGACCGGGGACTTCAAGTGGAAATTCCACGTCATTCCGCGCCCCGGCGAAGTCGGGCACGAGACGTGGTTGAACGACGCATGGCAGACCACGGGCGACGTCTCTTCGTGGGCGCCGATGTCCGCGGACCAGGAGCGGGGGATCGTATACATCCCGACCAACCCACCCACCATCGACTACTTCGGTGGTTTCCGGCCAGGCAACAACCTGTTCGGCACCAGCGTGATCGCACTCAATGCCGAGACCGGTGAGCGCGTGTGGCACTTCCAGACCGTGCACAACGACCAGTGGAACTACGACATCCCCAATGTGCCCATCATCGTCGATCTCGACGTGGACGGGAGGGCGGTGTCCGCGGTGGTGCAGACATCCAAGACGGGCATGATCTACGCATTCGACCGTGAGTCCGGAGAGCCGATCTGGCCCATTGAGGAGAAGCCAGTCGTACAGACCGTGGTGCCCGGGAACTGGACGGCAGAGACGCAGCCCATTCCCACACGGCCGGAGTCCGCGGAGCCGTTTGGGCTACCCGAAAAAGACGTAATCGACTTCACCCCCGAGATGCACGCTGAGGCGCTCGAGATCATCAGCAGGTATCAGGTGGGCGGTCCGTTCATGCCGCGGCTCTACGACGATCACAGCACGGGCTTCGAGGACAACATCCGCTGCTACGGCGGCTTGAACATCACGAATCCCGCGACGCTCGACCCATCGACCGGCATCCTCTACATGGCTTCGGCGCGTCGCTGCAGCGGCGGCAGTGTCGCAGTCGGCATCGAGGCCGATGATCCAGCGAACCCGAGAACGACGGGCACCACGATCTCTCAATGGGTCGCGGGTCCCGGCGGTGGCATGGGTACCGTGCAAGGGCTGCCGATCCACAAGCCACCCTACAGCCGCCTGTCCGCGTTCGACATGAACACGGGCGAGCGCCTCTGGTGGATTCCGGTCGGGGATGCTCCCCAAGCAGCCCGGGATCACCCCGCATTGCAGGACGCCGACCTCTCCCGCATGGGTAGCGGCGCGCTCTCGATTCAGATGGTCGCAGGGGACTTGCTTTACGCGACCGAAGGCTCGAGCGGGCCGGCGGTTCTCAACGCTTTCGACAAGCGTACCGGCATGCAGGTGGGCGAGGTCGAGTTACCCTCGCCCGGCCAGTACGGCATGATGACCTACATGCACGAAGGTCAGCAGCATGTGGTGGTGCAGGTCGGTCGGCCGGGTCGGTTGGTGGCGCTGCGCCTACCCGGTTAAGTGAGGGAGGGTCACCTGACTCCGACCGACGCGCTCGAGCTCACCGCATCGAGCGACGCCGATGTGGTCGCGTCCCGCGAAGGCGCGGTGAATCGAATCTTCACGGGTGGGACGTTGATGCTCCTGTCCGGTCCGACACTGTTCGTTGGCGGATTCTTCTTCGAAACCGACCTGCAAGTACTCGGCATGCTCGCTGTGCTGGGTAGCATCGCGCTCGCGGGCACCGGAATGACATTGATCGGGCTCGCGGCCAAGCACCTCCGGCGCTTCGGAGGCCCGCTCGGTTCCAGCTTCCTGACCGCGTTGGGCGGCTTCGGCGCCAGCGTCCTGGTCTGGTTCGTGTCGATGGCCATGCTGATGTTCAACATTGCGGAAGGTTCCCTGGTCGGTGCGCTGAATCGCTTTGCAGGCATGGGGATGGTCTTCTTCACGGTCATGCTCGTGGCGGTCGTGATCGCGGGCCTGATACGCTGGGCCGCGGGGGCGTCGATACGTGACGAGTCATAGAAGTTTGCCGCGCCTCGGCGGATCCTTGCTGCAGGTGGTGCGCAACTACATGGGAGCCGACGCTGCGACGCGGGAGTCGCGCAAGATGGGAATGATGTTGACCGGGGCAGTGGTTGGATTAGCCCCTGTGACGGCGAACGTATTGATCGGCCTAGTGTCGCCGTCGACGTTCATTCCCACGAGCCAATATTGGTTCTTGGCGCTGGCAGTCCTGCCGAGAACAGAACCCCGGTGTCGTCCGGCAGGAAGTAGTTCTCGGTGATCAGCTTGATGCGCCGAGTCGCGCGGGCCTCGCCCCCGATCATCGCGACGGGTTGGCTGGCGTAGTCAGCGCCCGAAAACCCGAAGCCGAGCCCGACGGTGAGCGAGTTGTCGGGGGTGCCGAAGGTTCCGACGCCGTAGGTGATACCCACCTCTTCGTCTTCGGCGAAGAGCACCAACGTGCCCACGGAAACTTGGGCGGTAGGAGTCCTGAGCAACTATACCTTGGGTGCGACATAGAACCAGCGGAACTCGCTCACGAACAACGACCCGCCAGCGGCGAGCGTCACGCGGTCCGAGATGCCTACGGCCACCCAGGGGAAGATGACGAGCGTAGTACCGGCATACCAATTTCCTTTGTCGAGTGTGCGTCCTGTCGCGGTGAAAAAGAGGCGTGACGTGTTCGAGTCCTTCCTCCAGAACTCACCCTCCACGACCCTCCCCTGCGCGACCCGCGCTTCCCGGATCTGTGAGCGCTCCAATTCGAGACGGGCACCGCCGGAAGTGACCAGCACGATCGTCTCGCCCCCGGCCTCGGTTACGCGAGCGAAGAGCACCGAGCCGTCAGTCAATCGGATCTCGTAGAGCGCCTCCCCGACGGCGAGCGCCTCGACGTCCACTTCTTGGGCGACGGCAGGCGTCGCAGGAGCCGCGATCGCGATGAGAGCCATCACGAGCACGGCTCCCCACCCAAGCCCACGACACTTCAGCGCTGCTGCACATGACCGGACATTCATCGGCGCCTCACTGGCTCGTGATCCTTGGGGTCTACCCTCTGTGCTTCGACCAGTGGATCGTACCCTTTCCCAAAGCAAGTGCGCATACGTGCGATGACGTAGAAGGAGTGTCACAGATGACGTAGCACGCGCAAGTCGTCGATGTTGACCAGGCACTCTGGGTCGAGATGCCCGAGGATCGGTCGCGCAACCAGCCTGTCGCCGGTTCCGCGAGCATGCCCTAGATTGCGCCCCTCGTTCATACCATTGGCGGAGAAAAGCATCACAATGAGCAAGGCTCTCGAGGGCGTCCGAATCCTCGACATGACCCATGTCCAATCAGGACCTACGTGCACGCAGATTCTGGCGTGGTTCGGCGCCGACGTCATCAAGATCGAGCGCCCTGGCATCGGTGACATCACGCGAGGCCAGCTTCGCGACATACCCGACGTCGACAGCCTCTATTTCACCATGCTCAACGCGAACAAGCGCAGCGTCACCCTAAACCCCAAGACAGAGGCGGGAAAAAGGATCTTCACGAGGCTCATCGAAGAGTGCGACGTCATGGTCGAGAACTTCGCTCCGGGCGCAATCGACCGCATGGGGTTTCCTTGGGAGAAGATCCAGGAGATCAACCCTCGCATCATCTACGCCTCGGTCGACGGATTCGGACCCGGTCCGTACCAGGATTGCAAGGTCTACGAGAACGTGGCGCAGTGCACCGGGGGTGCGGCCTCGACGACGGGCCAGGTCGGCGGCGTCCCCACCGTGACCGGTGCGCAAATCGGTGACTCCGGAACCGGCATCCACCTCGTCGCGGGCATCCTCGCGGCGCTATACCACCGGACGCACAGCGGCCGGGGCCAGCGCGTGACCTGCGCTATGCAAGATTCTGTGATCAACCTCTGTCGCGTGAAAATGCGCGATCAGCAGCGCCTCACGCACGGCCCGCTCAGCGAGTATCCGCAGTACCCACACGGCGAATTTGGTGACGCCGTGCCTCGCGCCGGCAACGCCTCTGGTGGTGGTCAGCCTGGTTGGATCGTGAAGTGCAAAGGATGGGAGACCGACCCGGACGCCTACATCTACGTCATCACGCAGGCGCGGGTATTCTCGGACCTGGCGGAAGCGATCGGTCGCCCTGAGTGGAACGCGGACCCGGAGTGGAAGACCGCCGACGCGCGCCTGGACAAGATCGACGAGATGTTCTCGGAGATCGAGAAATGGACGGTGAGCAAGGACAAGATGGAGGTCATGAACATCCTCAACCCGCTCAATGTCCCGTGCGGGCCGATCCTCTCCATGAAGGAGATCGCCGAGGAGCCGTCCCTGCGGGAAACCGGCACGATCGTCGAGGTCGATCATCCCGAACGCGGCAAGTACCTGACGATCGGGAACCCGATCAAGCTGTCGGACTCGGCAGCCGACGTCAGGCGTTCGCCGCTACTCGGTGAGCACACCGTCGAGATCCTCAAGGATGTGCTCGGCATGAGTGACGATGACGTCGCTGATGCGCGCGAGCAGGGCGCGATCTGATGCCCAAGTACGACGTGCTCATCCTGGGGGCCTCCTATGGCTCCCTGGTCGGCACCAAGCTGCTGCTCGCGGGGCACTCGGTGACGTTGGTCTGCACAGAATCGACCGCGCAGCTGATCAACCAGGAGGGGACCGTCGTGCGGTTCCCCATCAGGGGTCGCGAGGAGCTGGTCGAGGTCGCTTCGCAGGGGCTCGAGGGGTCACTCGCCGCCAGCGTGCCCGCCGGGGTCGACCCCGCCGACTTCGACCTGGTCGTGCTGGGCATGCAGGAGTCGCAGTACGGCAGCCCGGGCGTTCGCGAGCTGATGGCTCGGATCGCGGCCTCGCGCACGCCGTGCCTGGCGATCATGAACATGCCACCTCTGCCCTACCTGGAGCGCATTCCCGGACTGTCGATCGAGCCGCTGAAGCGCTGCTTCGTAGACCCGGAAGTGTGGGACGGCTTCGAGCCCGGGCTGGTCACGATGGCGAGCCCGGATCCGCAGGCTTATCGCCAGCCGGGAGAGGCAAAGAATATTCTCCAAGTCGGCCTACCGACCAACTTCAAGGCGGCGCGCTTCGAGGCGGAAGAGCACACCGAAATGCTGCGCAATCTGGAAGCCGACATCGTGGATGCGCGCTTCGATCCCGGTGACGGGGCCCTCGAGATTCCGGTGAAGCTGCGCGTGCACGAATCACTCTTCGTGCCGCTAGCCAAGTGGCCCATGCTGCTCGCCGGGAACTACCGCTGCATCAAGCGCGACGAGATGATCCCCATCAGGGATGCCGTGCACGGCGATCTGGACGCGACCCGCGAGGCATACGCATGGGCTTGGGAGCTGTGCACGCGGCTGGGTGCCGCCGACGCTGATCTGGTGCCCTTCGAGAAGTACGCAAAAGCTGCGGAGGGTCTGGGCAAGCCGTCCTCTGCGGCGCGCGCGCTATTCGGCGGCGCCGAACACATCGAGCGCGTCGACTGCCTCATCCGGGAGATCGGGCGGCAACTCGGTCTCGAGTCCAAGACCATGGACGAGGTCGTCACACTCGTAGACGACCGCCTAGCAAAAAACCGCAGCCAAGGCCCGACCAGCTAGTCGCTCGCGGACGCCTCCGCGTCTTTCGGCTGGCCAAAGTCGGCCCGTCCGCAAATCGACACCATCATGTCGTTGAAGGCCACCTCTAATTGCTTTAGATGCCGATCACTTTCCCGGAACCTCAGGCGGTGATCCAGGTTGCCTTCCTTTACCGCGTCGGAGGCACGCGTGATCAGGATCAACGGCCCCGCCGTCCGGTTGGTGGTGAAGATCGCCAGGCCTATGGCCGCGATCGCGAGTATGGGCACGCGGGCAGCGGCTGGGTGGTAACGGTCGCTATGTGGCTGATCGCAGCCGCGGTCGCCCTTTTCGCTTGAATGCGCCTGACCTAGACGAGCAGGCCGCTCCCGCCAACATCATCCCCGAATCATCTCCGCGACCGGAGTCCATATCCGCCAGAAGATCAGGATCAGGCTCATCCCGGTGAAGACGACGAAGCTGAACCAACCGAACCATTTTGCGAACGTCGACGGGTAGAACGTGCGGTCGCCCCTGGGGATGATCGTCAGGCAATAGTAAAAGTTCAGAAAGAAGATCACCGGCGCGATGAAGAACGCGAGCGCCGAGGCCACGAGCACGAGAAATACGGGGCGTTCGAGGCCCGCTACGATCGCGACGGAAGCGAACAGCGAGTAAAACATCGTGATTCGGTAGATGTTGTACTCGGAGTACCAAGTGCTCCGATGCTCCGGAGTCAGATCGTCCCGGGCAATGCCCTGCAACCTCGCAGTCTCGGGGAAGAGATTCCGGCAGCAGGCACCCACGATGCGCGGCCAGCCATCGAAGTAGTTGAAGGCGGTGGAGAAGGTTGCGGCAAAGGCGCCCAGCATGAAGACGACCATCATCTGGGGCCCGATGCTGCGCGTGAAGATCCCCGCGATCTCGCCCATGACGCCCCGCCCCTCGACCGCACTCGGGTACATCCACACCGCGGCCAGAAGCATGAAGATGCAGGCGAGGAAGAACGACACGACGTGCCCCGCTCTGAAGTCCCAGATCCCGATCTTGAACCAGCGCTGACAGTATTCGCGGGCACCTTCCGGGAGCTTCGAAGTGTCCACGGTGAGGTGGCTGCGGTTGGGCGCGAAGGGATCGAAACGAGGGGCGAGGCCCATGTCCTCCATGCGTTCGCGAATCTTGCTCATGCCCTTCTTCTTGGCCTTGCCCCACTCCGACGCTTGCAGGGAGACATCCATGCCGGTCGGCAGAAGGCCGAGGAATGCAGCGATCACGAGCCACGAGCCGTCCGGGATCTCCACCATGAAGAAGTGCCCCATCTCGGAGATGGGCGCGGGCGCCACGACGTAGACCGCCAACACCGAGAGCACGAGGATTCCTGCCAGCAGCTTCGCAACCACCTCGACCGCTTGGTAGTTTCCTCGCAGGATGATCGCCACCGAGACCGCTCCGACGCCGATGCCATAGTGCGTGATGGTGAGTGGGAGGCCCGCCACCTCGGTGAAGACGTAGTAGAGCACGGCTGCTGCCGCGATGAGGCGCCCGGCTTGCCCGAGCGCGCACTGGATGAGCGTGGTGATGAGCACGTACCAGAGCGGCCACTTCTTCCACGCGGTCCCGTACGCCTCGATCATGCTCTTGCCGGTCGCGTTGGTGAAGCGGAAGGCCATCTCGAAGCCGTAGTACTTGAAGATGTACGCGACCGGGATGCACCACAGCAGCGCATACGCGAAACGCCCACCGGCGGCCGGTGCCGTGACCAGGTGGCTCGTGCCGATCCCGGTCATCATCAGAATGATGCCCGGTCCGAAGTGGCCCATGAGCCCCTTGAGGGTCAGATCCGGTTGCTCCAGATCGGAGAAAGCATCCGACAACTCCTGATCGGAGAAGGCATCCGGCTCGGAGGACTCCTGAAACGACTGGCTCCGGTCGCGGTCCATGAGGCGTTCCCTGGCGGTGGGGCTGCGCGCAACGGCGCGGGACGGGAACATGCTGCAGAGAGGCGGGCTCCCGCGCAATCCGCTTACTGCTCGGTGAGCCCTAGCTCCTGAATCATCTGCTCCCGCATGACGAACTTCTGGATCTTGCCGGTCACGGTCATCGGGAACGAGTCCACGATCCTCACGTAGTGCGGGATCTTGAAGTGGGCTATCTGTCCTTCGCAGAATTCCTGGATCTGCTCGGTCGTCACCGAAGCGCCATCGCGGAGCTTGATGCAAGCGCACAGCTGCTCGCCGAATCTCTCGTCGGGGACGCCGATGACCTGCACGTCCTCGATGCTGGGATGGCCATACAAGTACTCCTCGATCTCCCGCGGATACACGTTCTCGCCGCCCCGGATGACCATGTCCTTGATGCGGCCCACGATTTCGCAGTATCCCTCGGCGTCGATAGTCGCGAGATCCCCGGTGTGCATCCAACCCGCGGCATCGACGGCCTCGGCCGTACGCTCAGCGTCGCCCCAATACCCGAGCATGACCAGATACCCACGCGTGCACAGTTCGCCGGGCTCTCCCGGGGAAACGGTGCGACCCTCGCTGTCGATGACCTTGGCTTCCACGTGCGGGTGGATGCGCCCGACCGTGCCGACGCGCCGATCGAGCGGGTCGTCGGGCGCGGTCTGGAAGCTGACGGGGCTGGTCTCGGTCATGCCGTACGCGATGGCCACCTCCTCCATGTGCATGTCGCCAATCACCCGCTTCATCACCTCGCTGGGACACGGACTACCCGCCATGATGCCCGTGCGCAGCGAAGAGAGGTCGTAGGAAGCGAACTCCGGATGCTCCAGCTCCGCGATGAACATCGTGGGCACGCCGTACAACGTGGTGCAGCGCTCTTCGCTCACGGCCTCCAGCACGGCGCCGGGCTCGAAACCCTCGGACGGGTAGACCATCGTGGAGCCGTGCGTGATCGCCGCCAGGTTGCCGATGACCATGCCGAAGCAGTGATAGAGAGGGACCGGGATACAAATGCGGTCCTCGTGCGTGAGCTTCAGCGCTTCCCCGACGAAGTAGCCGTTGTTCAGGATGTTGTGGTGCGTGAGCGTCGCACCCTTCGGCATGCCCGTCGTGCCTGATGTGAATTGGATGTTGATGGCATCGTCGAACTGCAGCGTCTCCGCGAGCGCGCGCACGCGGCTCGCGTCCGCGGATGTGCCAGCATCCATGAGATCCTGGAAGCGAAGCATGCCCGCCTCCGTCTCGGCCCCGAGATGCACGACGAACTCCAGCGAGGGCAGCTTCTCGGACCTCAGTGCTCCGGCACCGGCGTCGTCGAGCTCCGGCGCGAGCGAGCGCAGCATGCTCAGGTAGTCGCTGGTCTTGAAGCTCGCTGCGGTAATGATTGCGCGGCACTCGACATTGTTGATGGCGTAAGCCAGCTCGGTGAGGCGATACGCCGGGTTGATGTTCACGAGGATGAGGCCGGCCTTGGCGGTCGCGAACTGCGTGATGGTCCATTCCGCATTGTTCGGCGACCACATGCCGACGCGATCGCCCGGCTCCAGTCCGAGCGACAACAGGCCCGCGGCACACCGGTCGACGCGTTCGCGAAGCTCCGCATAGCTCCACCGGATCGATTGGTGCCGGACCACGAGCGCTTCACGGTCCGAGTGCTGCTCCGCTGCGCGGTCGAGTTCCCGCCCGATCGTCGTGTCTAGGAACGGCGTGGAGAAAGCGCCATGCACGTAGCTCCGGTTCACCGTGGGGGCCAACTCCGAACCACGCGCGTACTCAGGATCGAGTCGAGCTGCGGGTACGTCCGCGTGAGGTATGTGCTGCCGATGGCGGAGATCGAGTCTTGCATGTCGCCCGGTTGACCGTACGCGCCGTACAGTCCGTCGACGACGTCCATGCCGGTATTGACGCGGCCGATCGGAGGGAAGCCGAGAACGCCCCCGGACGCGTAGTCGTCGAGCCGCGAATTGTCCGCGAGGTTGATGAAGAGCTGAAACGACCGCGTACGCCGTCCGGCCCTCGCGAAAGCCACGGTGCCGCGGGCGTTGCTGTCTACGACAGGCTCGTCGTCGATCCCCCTCTCCTGCCAGAGCGAGTCGAGCACGGGTTTTCCGGTGAGGCCCCACTGCGCGACGAATCCGGGCACGACGCGGTAGAAGCGGGCCCCCGCATAGAAGTCGTTGGCCATCAAGTAGTGGGCCCGGTCAACCGCGAGCGGCGACCACTCGCGGTACATCGTGATCTCGATGGGACCTTCGCTCGTCTCCATCGCGACTACGAACGAGTCGGGCGCGTGTGTGTTCAACTCCTCATAGCTAGGAGTCCAAATGGTGCTGCCCGGCATGCAGGCGGCGAGCGCTAGCACGAGTACCGAGAGAGAAGCTGCCGCCGACGTTCGCGGCCATGACTTCACCCTAATCTCTGCCTTCTTCACGATGCCCCACGCCGTGTTCGAGTCTTCCCGAGGGGACACGTTGACGGGCGGTGGCGCTGGCCGCCAGGGGCCGCCAATATCCCCGTCCTACACGCCTGTCCAACCCCCACAGTGAGGAATCGTGACGATGGATGGCGCAATCGTCGTGCGAGCGAACGGTGGAAGCGAAGTCCTCGAGTGGACTCAGTCCGATCCGGGCCAACCCGGTCCGGGTGAGGTGCTCATCCGCCATACCGCGGTGGGCCTCAACTATATCGATGTCTATCAACGGGAGGGGCTGTATCCGCTGGAGCTCCCGTTCACGCCTGGGATGGAAGGCGCCGGCCGCGTTGAAGCTGTCGGCGAGGGCGTTGCGGATCTCTCGCCGGGCGACGCGGTCGCCTACACGGGCAACGGCCCTGCAGGATCGTACCGCGAGGGGCGGGTTCTACCACGTTCGCGACTCGTGCCGCTTCCGGACGGGATCGACGAGCAGACCGCGGCGGCGATCATGCTCAAGGGCTGCACGGTGGAATACCTGGTTCGGCGCACCTTCCCCGTGCACGAGGGTCATGTCGTGCTGCTGCACGCGGCCGCGGGAGGCGTGGGTCTCCTCGCTAGTCAGTGGTTGAAAGCGCTGGGCGCGACGGTCATCGGCACCGTCGGCTCCGAAGCCAAGGCTGAGCTCGCGCGCGCCAACGGGTGCCACCACACGATCCTGTACCGAGAGGAAGACGTCGCGGAACGCGTAAAGCAGATCACCGACGGCGCCGGCGTGCACGTCGTCTACGACTCGGTCGGCGCGGCGACCTTCGAAGGGTCGATCGCGTCCCTCCGACCACGCGGGATGATGGTCACGTATGGAAACGCGTCTGGGCCGGTTCCGCCGATACAGCCGCTGGTGCTGGCACAAGGCGGATCCCTTTTCCTGACCCGCCCGAAGCTCGGAGACTATTACACGTCCGCCGAGGAATCTGCCGACGGCTGCGCCGCGCTGTTCGACATGGTGACGTCCGGCAAGGTGCGCGCTCATATAGGGCAGACGTTTGCGCTCGAGCACGTCGCGGACGCGCACCGCGCGCTGGAAGCGCGCGAGACCGTGGGCTCCACGGTGCTCGTGGTCGGCTCATGAGGACGCTCGCATGCATCGCGATGGGTGTCGTGGCAGCCTCGAGCCTCATGCCGTCCGCCGCAGCGGCCCAGCAACCCACCGTCCACGTGCTCGAGGGCGGCCCGACAACGGTCGCGTGGGGCTACTACTGGTCAGAGGCTCCGCCGGTGCTTCGCATCGAGTCCGGTGACATCGTCGAGATGTCGACGTTCCTGACCTCGAGCCCCGACAGGCTGGAACGCGCCGGCATCCCGCCCGAGCAAGTCGAGCCCGCGTTGCGCGCCGTCTACGCCGAAGTGACGGAGAGGGGTCCCGGCGGACACATCCTCACCGGACCCGTCTACGTGGAAGGTGCCGAGCCAGGCGACGTGCTCGAGGTGCGCATCCTCAGCGTCGAGATGCCGCTGGCGTACGGGTACAACGGCTGCAGCGGCTACATCCGCGAGGCGTGTGAGGGCGTGGGCATGAAGATCGTCTGGCTCGACCGCGAGCAGAATACCGCCGAATTCCTGCCGGGCGTGACGGTGCCGCTGGCACCGTTCTTCGGCAGCATGGGCGTGGCACCTCCTTCGGACGCGGGGCGTTGGAGCAGCGTGCCACCCTGGATTCACGCGGGCAACATCGACAACAAGGAGATGGTGGCGGGCACGACGCTGTTCATCCCAGTGCATGTGGCCGGAGCCCTCTTCGAGGCCGGGGACGGACACGCGGCCCAGGGGGACGGTGAGGTCGATCAGACCGGGATCGAGACCTCGCTGCGCGGCCGCTTCCAACTCATCGGGCGCAAAGACATGTCGATCGAGTGGCCGCGCGGTGAGACGCCGACCCACCACATCGCCATGGGCAGCGACGAAGATCTCGCCGAGGCGACTCGAATCGCGATCCAACAGGCCATCGCGCTACTGGGCGACGTGTACGACATCGCTCCCCGAGATGCCTATCAGCTGATCAGCGTCGCGTGTGATCTGCGCATCACGCAGTTGGTGGACAGGAAGGTGGGGGTGCACGTAATGATCCCGAAATCGCTCTTCTAGAACACAACAGGCGACACCACCAGGTTCTCGATGAAGAACTCCATCATTCGGTCCGGGTTGATTCCCGAGTGTCCACGGTCCGGGCCCACCTGCACCTCGAAGCTCTTGCCGGCGCGTTGCAGCGCCGCGATGAGCTGCATGGTGTTCGTCGTGTGCACGTTGTTGTCTGCGGTTCCGTAGTAGAGCATCAGGCGTCCCCTCAGATCCGCGGCATACGTCATCGCCGAACCGGCGTCGTACCCGGCCGTATTGCCCTGAGGCGTCCACATGTAGCGCTCAGTGTAGATCGTATCGTAGTGACGCCAGTCGGTGACCGGGGACGCCGCAGACGCGGCGCGGAACGCGTCCGGGTGTCGAAGCAGGGCGAGCGCTGAGACGTAGCCTCCGTACGACGTTCCGAAGATGCCGACGCGGTTTCGGTCAAAATACGGTCGGCTCCAAAGCGACCGGATGCCGGCCGCCTGATCGTCGACCTCGACGACCCCCAGTTTCATGTAGATCGCGTCGAGGAACTCCTTGCCGCGACCTCCGGCGCTTCGTGAGTCCATCTGGACCACGAGGAAGCCGTACTCCGTGAACGGATGGGGCATCGTGAAGGTCTCGCGCGCTTCGTTCGAGCCTGGGGCCCCGTAGATCGATACCAGCACCGGATAACTCCGATTTGCGTCGAAGTTGGACGGCCTGTGCAGCATGCCGTGAAGCTGGGTCACGCCGTCTGCCGCCATGAACGTGAACATCTCGACGCGATTGAATCCCAACTCGTCGAAACGCGAGAGATCGCTCGCCGCGATGTCAGCGACCTGGCGCCCACCCGCATCGCGTACTACGGAGATCGGCGGCTGATCGTGCGTCTGGGCCACGTCAACGAAGTGCTCGCCGTCGGGCGAAAAAGTGATCGTGTGGTGGAACGCCGGATCGGTCAGCCGTTCGTCGTCGCTCCCATCCAGCCCGACGCGGTGCAGCTGCATCTTCATGTGGTTGTCACCACTGCGCGCCGTGTAGTACAGCACGCCCGCATCTTCGTCCACGCGCACGATGCTCCCAACCTCGAACGCGTGGTCCGTGATCGTCGCAATCTGCTCACCGGAAAGACTGTACAGGTAGAAGTTGCGGAAGCCGTCGCGTTCCGACGTCCAGATGAAGCGCTCCTCGTCCCCGAGGTAACGCATAGCAGGCGAGTTCTCCACCCAGCTAGCGGGCCACTGCTCCCGCACCACCACCCGACAGGCACCGGTGTCCGGATCACACGCCGTGAATTCGGTGACGTTTTGCCGGCGGTTGGCCCTGTTGAACGTGATCTCCAAGCCGTCCGGCGACCAACCGACCCGGTATACGTAGTGCCCCAGCGCGTCGTCCGTGAACGGCTGCCCATCCCGCACATCGATACGCGTGGCCGAGCCCGTCGCCACGTCGTAGACGAACAGGTCCACGACCGGATTGTCGACTCCAGCCTTTGGGTACGCCTCTACGTCGAGCGAGCTCTGGAGCTGCGTCTGGTCCATTTCGATGAAGAAGTCCGGCACCGGATTTTCGTCGAAGCGGTAGTAGGCGAGCTTCGAGGCGTCCGGCGACCACCACATGGCGGTGATCTGATTCAACTCCTCACCGTACACCCAGCTCGCGGTGCCGTATTTGATCCGATCCTCGACGCTACCATCACTCGTGATCGCCCGCTCCTCGCTTCCGTCCACGCGACTCACGTAGAGGTTGCTGTCGCGGTAGAATGCCTTGTACGTGCCATCCGGAGATTCGGCTTCAACGAACTGGCGCCCGCGCGCGCGGCCACCGCGCCTCCCCCGCCCACCGCTGGGCGGATCCAGATCAACCGACGACATGCCGGTCACGACGTCGAAGCGGTACGCCGTTCCGGCGTGCGCGTACTGGAAGCTCTTCCCGTCCTCCGCCCACACCGGGCGAACGGCCCCTGAAACGAGGGAGCGAGCCATCTGGGGAGCCATCTCCATGAAGCGGTCATACCCGGGCATGCCCTTCAGCCGGTCCTGAGCGCCGAGCGGAACCGTGAGCAAGGTCAGGCATGCAAGCACAGTTGCCACGGCTCGGCCGAGCGAGCCACGCGGGCCGGGGAAAATCTGGTGAAGCTTCGTCGTCATATGTGTCACAATCGAATGGATACGAGGTTGTGGGCAGGCCACCACTCTACTACGCCCGAGTCGTTCCAGCGATACTTGCTCAGAGCACTACGGGAGGGCAAGTGGCGACGGTTCGACACAGCGACAGCATCTTCATTCAACGCGCGGTTGCCGACGTTTTTGCCTACATGGACGACGTCCGCCTCGAGCATGAGTGGCAGCCCAATCTACGAGACGCGGAACAGGAGCCTCCGGGGGCCGCCGCTGTGGGCACGCGGCGCCACTACGTGACCGACTTCATGGGCCGACCGGTGAAGAACAGCTACGAAGTAAAGACGTACGAGCGGAACCAGCGCGTGGTACTCGAGTCGATGCCCGACTCGACGGTCACCGCAACCAACGAGGTTCTGTGGGCCAGCGAGGGCACCGGTACGCGCGTCACGATGTCGGTGGAGGGCAAGCCAAAGGGCGTATCGCGCTTCGTGCCGGGCGCCGTACTCGAGGCCGCGTTTCGCGACCAGATGAAGAAATCCCTGTCGCTGCTGAAGCAGCGCCTGGAGAGCGAGGCGTAGCCACAGACTACGTAAAGACGCCAATGCGTTTACGTAACGATTGCCTTGGCTCCCCCAGCGAACGGGTGTAGCTTCGCCCTAGTACTCGTGGTCGCTTTCCGATAGGTAAGGAGTTGGCGAATGACTCGCTCAACACTGACGAAGTTCTTCGGACTCTCGCTTTTTGCTTTCCTGGCCTTCGCCGCGCCGACTGCGGCTCAGCAGACCATCTCTGGCCAGGTGGTCGATGCCGCGAACAACCAGCCTATCGCTGGCGCGCAAGTATCGGTGGTCGGCAGCTCTGAAGGTACTCTGAGCGATGCTCGAGGCAACTTCAGCGTCAACGTGCCGAGCGGACGATACTCCATCGCGATCCAGTTCATCGGCTTCGAAACGCAGCGAATCGATGGCGTCCAGGCTGGCGCAAACATCAGCATCTCATTGACTTCGACTGCGATCGCCCTCGCCCCCGTCAGCGTCACCGTGAATCGTAACCGCGGGCAGCGCTCGCTCGCTGCTCCAGCCATGGTCAACGTCGTGGACCCGGAGATGATCGAGAAGATCGCTGCACCGACGCCGATCGAGTACGTGAAGGGTATGCCTGGGGTGGACGTGGTGCAGACGGGCCTCACCCAGAGCAACACCGTGGCACGCGGATTCAACAACGTGTTCAGCGGCGCGCTGCTGGTCTTGACGGACAACCGCTACGCCAGGGTGCCGTCGCTCAATCTCAACGCGTACAACATACTCGCCACGACGCCCCTCGACGTACAGAGCGTCGAGGTCCTGCTCGGACCGGCCGCGGCTCTCTACGGCCCGAACTCGGCCAGCGGCGTGATGCACATCATCACCAAGTCACCCTTCGACGAACAGGGAACCACCCTCAGCATGGCGGGCGGTGGCCGCAGGATCCTCCAGGGCGTCGCCCGCCAGGCATGGGCCAACGACGACCAGACTGTCGGCTTCAAGGTCTCCGGGCAGTACTTCCGAGGTGACGACTTCACCTACAGCGATCCCGCGGAGCAGGCTGCTGCAGCCGCGAACCCGGGCACCGTCATCGGGCAACGAAACACCGAGGCCGAACGGTACACCGTCGAAGCGCGGATGGACTTCCGCCCCTGGGACAACCCTGACGATGACATCATCTTCACGTACGGCCTCAGCGAGCTCATCAACTCGGTCGAGATGACTGGTATCGGGGCGGCTCAGGCCCAGAACTGGAAGTACCAGTTCGTACAGGCACGGCTGCGCAAGGGATCCCTCTTCGCACAAGTGTTCTGGAACGGCAGCGACGCAGGCAATACCTACATGCTGCGAACGGGCAATCCCATCGTGGACGAGTCCTCGCTGTTCGCCGCCCAACTCCAGTACGACCTCACGCTCGGCGATAGGATCGACGCGGTCGTCGGTTACGACTACTCCAAGACCAACCCCGTTACGGGGCGCACGATCACCGGCAGGAACGAGGACATCGACCAGACCACCGAGATGGGCGCTTATCTGCAGACGACTACGAGGCTCAGCGACAGACTCGATTTCGTCGCCGCGCTGCGCGCGGACGACCACGAGCACCTCGAGGACCCCGTCTTCTCGCCACGTGCCGCCTTCGTCTTCACCCCGGCCGACGGGCACACGCTGCGCGCGACGTACAACCGCGCCTTCAGTACGCCGGGTACAAACGGCCTGTTCTTGGACATCGTAGCGGGTCGCATACCGATCCTGCCGACCGTCGGTTACAACATACGAGCCTCCGGCGTAGGGACGACGGGCTTTACGTTCAACAACACGTGCACTGGTGGAGTGAACAACTACTGCATGTACTCGCCGTTCGCGCCCGGCACACAGCTCCCGGCGACGGGAACGGTTCTCTGGGATAACGTCTTGGTACCATTGGTGCTGGCCGATCCTACACTGCTGGCAACGTTGCCGTTGCTCGGCCTGACCCCGCAGTCCTTCGCGGCGATCATCGGCAATCCAGGAGCCAGCGACCTCACCTCTTACTTACTGCGCTTCAACACGGGCGATTTGGCCTTCGACCCGGAGCCAGGTACCTCGTCGGTCGCTCGGCTCCAGCCAGGCATCACCAACACATATGAGCTCGGCTACAACGGCCTCATCGGCGGCAAGCTTCGCTTCTCGGCGTCCGGATATGTCACGAGGATCAACAACTTCACAGGCCCATTGAGGGTCGAAACGCCGAACGTATTCTTGGACGGCTCTTCGGTTGCGGCATTCCTCGTCGGGCGCCTGACGGCGGTCGGCATTCCGCTGTCTGTTGCATCTCAGCTCGCTGCAGGAATCGCGGCCACCGCGGCGACGGTTCCCCTCGGGACGGTCGCCACTGACCAGCAGTCCGACTCCGACATCCTGATGACGTTCCGCCAGAATACCACCGACGACATAGACTTCTACGGAGCCGATTTCGGCTTCGAGTTCCATGCCACCGACCGAGTCACGTTGAACGGCTCCTACTCGCACGTGAGCGAGGAGTGCTTCGACTTCGACGGGGAGGCCGGCTGCGCCGGCCGGGACATCGCGCTGAACGCGCCGACCGACAAGGGTTCGTTCGGGGTCAGCTACGACAACAAGGTGGCCGGCACCTTCATTAGCGGCAGAGTGCGGGTCAGTGGCGCCTTCCCGATGAACTCCGGCGTCTACCAGGGAGATGTGGCGGGCTACCAGGTACTCGATCTGAATATGGGCTACAGGGTCCCGGGATACACCGGCTTCATCGTGTCGCTCACCCTGAACAACGCGCTGAACAACCTGCACCAGGAATTCATCGGTGCGCCGTTCATAGGCCGGGTCGGCATGGTCAAGCTGCAGTACTCGTTCTAACCCGACGAAACCCTGGCGCGATCCCTGATCGCGCATCGCCCCGGCCAGGGATGCTCCTGGCCGGGGCGTTTTGCGATGTTTCGCCATGCGAATCGTCAGCGGAAAGTTTGCGGGCCGACATTTGACGTCGCCCGGCAGAAGCGTGCGCCCCACGGCCGAAGGGGTGCGCGACCGACTGATCGGGCTCCTCGAGGCCGATCTCCCGGGCACGCGTGTCTTGGATTTGTTCGCAGGC
The DNA here is from genome assembly GCA_015664885.1 of Gemmatimonadota bacterium. Lineage (GTDB taxonomy): Bacteria > Gemmatimonadota > Gemmatimonadetes > Longimicrobiales > Gaopeijiaceae > UBA1138. The sequence continues at coordinate 4,881 of DQPL01000027.1, read as the reverse complement.
TCTGGGGCAATCGGCTTGGAGGCGCTCTCCCGCGGCGCGCGCTACATCGACTTCGTCGAGAACGGTGCCGGTGCCCTGCACTCGCTCAAGGCCAACGTCGCCGCGCTGCGCGTCACAAAAAAGTGTCGAGTCTACAAGCGCGACGTGATCCCATTCATAGCCAAGCTCGACGCCGGCGCCTACGACGTGTGCTTCGCGGATCCACCCTACGGCTCGAGAAAACTCGATCTAGTAATCGAGCGCTGGCGGGAGGTCCCTTTCGCGGCACTGCTGGCCATCGAACACGCCAAGGACCACGACATCCCGATCAAGGGGAAGTCGTACGACTTCGAGGGTGAGACCCGAGTGACCGTGTTGCGCCGGAGGTGACGGACGCGCGCGACGTTCGGCGATGGCCTAACTCGGACTGCCAGGGCTGTTAGTTTCCCTCCGGCATCCGGCGCTGTCGGGGCCTGGCCCGGAACCTGAACAAGCGCGCAGCTGCGTGGAGATTCGCTGAGCACGACGGCATCCCTCGAACACGAGATCGGCCGGCGACGCACGTTCGCCATCATCAGCCATCCCGACGCCGGGAAGACGACCCTCACCGAGAAGCTGCTGCTCTTCGGAGGTGCCATTCATCTGGCCGGGTCCGTGAAGGCTCGCCGTGCCGCGCGCCACGTGACGTCGGACTGGCTCCACATGGAGCAAGAACGCGGAATATCAATCACTTCGAGCGTGCTGCACTTCGACTACGCCGGATTCCGCATCAACCTGCTCGACACGCCGGGTCACCAAGACTTCTCAGAAGACACGTACCGGGCGCTGACCGCCGCTGACAGCGCCATCATGCTGCTCGACAACCGCAAGGGTGTTGAGAGCCAGACGCGAAAGCTGTTCAATGTCTGCCAACGTCGGCGACTCCCCATCTTCACACTCGTCAACAAATGCGACCGGGTCGGCGAGGACCCGCTCGGCATCATCGACGACGTGCAGAACGAGCTGGGCATCCGTGCTTTCGCGGCGACCTGGCCGATCCGCAAGGACGGACGGTTGATCGGCGTGTACGACCGCGCCGACAACCGGGTTGTTCTGTACACGAGCGCCGAAGACCACGGAGCCTCTCGCCCTGAATTCGTGGTTGTGGGGCTCGACGACGACCTGCTCGAGGAGAGGCTGGGCGCCGCCGGGCTCGCCCAGCTCTGCGACGAGATCGAGCTGTTGGACGTGGCTGGCGAACAGCCCGACCCGGAAGCCGTGGCAGCGGGCGAGGCGACGCCGGTGTTCTTCGGCAGCGCGCTGACGAACTTCGGAGTGGACGTGCTGCTCGAGCGCTTCCTCGCCGCCGCCCCACCACCGGTGCCCCGGGAGAGCACGCAAGGCGTGGTAGATCCCGTCGATGCGCCGTTCTCGGGCTTCGTGTTCAAAGTGCAAGCGAACATGGACCTCAAACACCGTGACCGCATCGCGTTTCTGCGTATCTGCTCCGGGCGCTTCGAGGCGGGAGTGGACGCAGTCGTATCGAGGACGGGTAAGACGCTGCGTCTCGTGCAACCGCAGGAGTTCATGGCGCGCGAGCGCACGCTCACGGACGACGCCGTAGCCGGCGACGTGGTGGGCTTGCACGACCGCGGCAGCCTGCGCGTGGGTGACACTGTCGCGATCGCCGGTGGCCTCGAGTACCCCGGCGTCCCGCGCTTTTCACCCGAGCACTTCGCGCAAGTGAAGCTCGACGAAGCGATGCGTCGGAAGCAGCTCGACCGAGGGCTGAGCCACCTGGCCGAAGAGGGTACGATCCTGCTTCTCTTCGCTCCGTCATTGACCGGACCGGTGCCCATCGTCGGAGCCGTCGGTCGCCTCCAGTTCGACGTGCTCGTAGATCGCCTGGAGAGAGAGTACGGCGTGTCCATTCGGCTCGAGACCCTACCCTTCCATTGCGCGCGCTGGGTGACGGGCGACGAGTCGGAGATCAAGCAGCTCGGCTCAATGCACGGCCGTCGCTTGGTCGAGGACGTGGACCGCCTTCCCATGATCCTGTTCGACAACGAGTGGGCGCTGCAGCGCAGCGAGGGGCAGGCTGAAGACATTCGATTCCACGCCGTACAGCCGAAGTCCAACGCCTGACGGAACAAAACGGGGTTCATCGTCGGTTCAACAGTGGCGGCTCGCCTCTCGACAGCACACATTGCTGCTGCCATTTCTATTGAGCCTCCATCCCGTACAGCGAAAAGGACACGACGGTGCTCATTACGCGTTACGAATTCCTCTCGATCATCGCACTCCCTCTGGGGGTCGGATTTACGCTGCAGGGCGGAGTCGGGACTGCGACACCCGTGGCCCCCGACCCGGTGAGCGCTCGAGTCCTCGACGTGAGTTTCGCTGACGACGTAGCGCCGATCCTCGACGCGAGCTGCATCAAGTGCCACGGAGGACTCCCCGACGGCGAGTCGATTCTCGAAGCCGGTTTGGATTTGAGGACTTACGAGTCCGTCATGAAGGGCTCCGAGTTCGGCAGCGTAGTCGAGGCCAGCAATGTCGACGACAGCCTGATCTTCTTGATGATCGAAGAGGGCGATATGCCGGAGGAAGCAGACCCGCTGTCCCCTGACGACATCGAGACCATCAAGACCTGGATCGCCGAGGGCGCGAAGAACAACTAGCCGAGGCGCGGAGGCTGCCGGGTATGGTGGTTGCGCCAAGGTCGGTAGTGGCGCGGCACAAACTCCGTCACGCAGTCACGTTCACGATCGAAGTCGCGGCGCACGCCATCACGCCTGCCACAGCCCATGCGCAGCGCCTAGAAGACCTCGCCCCTGGCGTGCGCCAATTCGTATCTGTCGAGTCGACAAGCGTGCTCATCGAACATGTGTTGCTCAACGACGGCACGGGGACGCCCGCGCGGGACGCTATGTCCGTGCTCATCGAGGACGGTCGCATCGCGGCGGTAGCCCCCAGCGGCCAGCTGCGCGCGCTGCTGGCGTTTGCGGACGGAGGGGGGCTGGCGCACAGCGGGTGAGGGCCCGTGGCCTCGTTGAACGGAACGGGGCCGAGGAGAAAACGCGGTTGAGGAGAACCCATGAGCCGATTAGCTTTTTCGGCTCCTGGGGCCTGTAGCTCAGTTGGTTAGAGCGCACGCCTGATAAGCGTGAGGTCGGTAGTTCAAATCTACCCAGGCCCACTTCCCGGAAGCCCTTGCCCCATCTGGCGTTACGCCGGTCGGGGCTTCGGTTATTACGCTAGTGCCGCTCATCTGCTCGCAACAGTTGCTCTCAACTGGACGCCGTTTCGGCCCTGTTTTGGGTCCTCTCCGCCCACGTGTCTGGGGGCTGCGCCAACGGAACACCCACGTTCACTGCGCTGTCGCTCCGGTCGGCGGCGGAGGTCGCGCGCGGCGTGTAGGGTCGCAGAGGGGAAGTGAGCGCGCGGGGCATCCTCCGCCAACAGCGGCTGACCGCGAAGCCGACACGAAGACCAACTTGGATAGTTGCGTCGGTGAGCGTCGGTGGGTGACGACGCGGTCTTTGGCAAAGCTCGATCTGGCGGCCACTACGCCTCGTCGAGATCGCTTGCGCCATCTCCCTCGCCCGTCGGATACTGACCTCGGCTCGATCCCCTGCGAGGCCTAGAGCACATCCGCAACGTCGCGCCGAAGGTGATCGTCAGCCCAAGGTGCGCCGAGACCCAGAGAATCGAATGAAATTCTTCAGCGCTGCAGCCTTGCTCATCATGACCGTCGCTTGCGACTCTCAGACCCCGCAGCCGGCACCGGAGCCGACATCGGCCGCACTGCCCGAGTGGGAAGTGGACCCGACGTGGCCACCGACGCTGCCCAACGACTGGATCCTCGGCGACATCAGAGGGCTCTTCGTTGATGAAAGCGACCACCTCTGGGTGGTTCACATGCCGTCGAGCCTAACCCGTCAGGAGATCGGGGCCGCCGAGGATCCACCGATTGCGGACTGTTGTTTTCCCGCTCCCCCGGTTCTCGAGCTGGATCCCGAGGGCAACGTCCTGCAAGCCTGGGGCGGTCCGGGCGAGGGCTATACCTGGTTTGACCAGGAGCACGGGATCTACCTCGATCACAACGGTTTCGTCTGGCTCGGCACGAGCAATGGATTCCACGTGATGAAGTTCACGAGGGACGGCAGCCACGTTCTCACCATCGGTGAGCCCGGCGTGAACATGGGCAGCAACGATCCGACTCATCTGGGCGGCCCGGCGAATTTCTTCGTGGAGCCCAGTACGAACGAGCTCTTCATCGCGGATGGATACCGCAACCGGCGCGTGGTGGTCTTCGATGCGGCGACCGGCGAATACCAGCGTCATTGGGGTGCGTACGGCCAGCCACCGGACGACACCTACCGATATGAGTATCCAGTCAGGTCCGACGACCCGCCACAGCAGTACTCCACGGTCCATGGCATCATCGGCTCGGAGGATGGCCTGGTCTATGTGTCCGACCGCCGGGGAAACCGCATTCAGGTCTTCCGCCAGAATGGCGAGTATCTGATGGAGCGGTTCGTCCTTCCAGAGACGGGCGGATCGGGGACGGGCTTTAGCCTTGGGCTGTCGAGGGATCCCGAACAGAGCTTGCTGTATCTGATCGATGGCACGAACGAACGTGTCTGGATGCTGCGGCGCGCCGACCTGGAGATCCTGGGCAGGTTTGGCAGGCCCGGTCGGCAGGCGGGCGAGTTCATCCGGGCACACATGGTGGTGCTCGACTCACGGGGCTACCTCTATACCGGAGAGGCGGGGAACGGTAGACGGATGCAGAGGTTCGAGCTGAAGACTCCCGGGTAGATCGCCGGTGCGCGCACGGGGGCGGCGTTCACCGTCGCCGGGCGGGTCGCAGACAACGCATAACCTCCAGGACTCTCTGATGGAGCACGGCCATGGCGG
>DQPL01000031.1 GCA_015664885.1 Gemmatimonadota bacterium | reverse complement strand
GACCTCTTCATCACCGAGGACGAGATGGTGTACGCCATCGACTCCGAGTCCAACCGGCTCCGGCACATCAACTGGAGGAACGGTGTCCGCATCGGGCCCGTCGATCAGGACTTGCTCGTGGGCTTCATTCCGCCCTGGGAGTCCGACAGCCGGCCGAACCATGGCGTGACGGGTGAGGGCGTGGGAGTGGACGAGGACGGCAACGTCTACGTGGCCGAGGGGCCGGCCTCGCTCAGCGATGCGGGCTCCGCGTTCACGAAGTATGTCGTGGCCGGCATGTAAGTTGGGCCGCGCTTTCGGCAGGTCGATCGCGGTCAGGTCCCGTCCCATAACGAGGCGTGGATCTCGGGGGGGGCAAACGCCTTGGCGCCGCCTTTTACCCGGCGTCCTGTTCCCAAACTCAGCCAGCGTCAAGTCGTGATTCTGCAGCGGGTTAGGTCGGCAACGGGGCCGGGCCCACTGATCGGAGCGAAGCGACCCTAGCGGAACAGGTCTTTCGCCAACATCCCGTGGATGCCCTTGGTGCCGTCGACGAGTTGCGTGACGCGTAGGTCGAGAGCGACCGAGCAAAGGATATAAGCGTCGCCTGGATTCAGGCCGTGCTCTGCGACGATGAACTCGACCATCTCTCTCGTGGCCATCCGGGCCGCCTCGTCCAGGTCGGGATGGAGGCCCATCGAGATGTAGTGCGTCGGCGTTTCGGCGCGAGGCCAGCGGAGATCCGAACCTTTGTGCAGCACCACCTGGATCGTCCCGTGGAGTGAAGTCTCGATCGCGGTGCCACTCACTTCGCCGTCGCCCTGCGAGGCGTGGCCGTCACCGATGGAGAGCAGGCCACCGTCCACGTGGACCGGGAGGAAGAGCGTGGTGCCTTCCACGAGTTCGCGGTTGTCCAGGTTGCCGACGTGGTAGCCGGGCGCAGTCGAGTTGATCCGGCCGCGCAGCAGTGGGGGCGCCACGCCGATCGAGCCGAAAAAGGGGCGCACCGGTATCAACACTCCCTCGATGCCCATGGTCGCGGTCAACGCCGTCGTATCGATCTCGAAGCGGCGTAGCCCGGCGTACGGGAAGTCGTCGGGCAGCGTGCCCCCGCCGGGCACGAAGCCGCTGACGCCGTACGGCGTCAGGAAGCCGATGTCGAGGAAGCGCACCTCGAGCACATCACCGGGCTCGGCGCCATCGACGTAGATGGGGCCGGTGAGCGGGTGCGATCCGACGCGCTCTGTGACCCCCGTCTCCACGGCGAGCATCGAGGGTAGGAACCGGTCCTCGGCGAAGCCTGCCAGGCGGAGGCGTCCCAGTCCGCGGGCAAGCAGGCTCTCGAAGGCGATCTGATCGCCCGAGCGGACCGTCAGCACCGGCGCAATAGTGGCGTCGTAGTATCCCCAGTGGATGTTGGTAGGCGACAGCGGTACCTGGTGCGTGGATTGCGCGGCGAGGGAGGCGGGCGTAACGCACGGCGACAGGATCAGTGCGGCGGACACGGCGCTCCGGAGTGCGTCGTTCATGGCCTTATCCACGCGAGAACCGGCATACCCGCTTCGTGGAGGGCGATGAGCGGATCCGGTCGCGAGGAATCCCGAGCACCGGCCGGGACCGACCACATTCCTACCAGCGCTAACGCTACAGCCGCTGGCACGCTCGACCACCGCATGTGGACCATCTTGCCCCCTTATTGTTCGCGGAACGCCTCCGAGCCTGATAGAACTATTCAGGAGGCGAGACGCAAGGAGCAACGAATGATCCGTTCGCGGCGAAGACCGGACCGTACTCGGATTGGTCGAGTGGCTACGGCCTTCGCCCTCGTTCTCGCGCTCGGCCTCGTCGCGTGTGACGGAGCCCCGGACGCGGCAGCGCACAGCACACTCTCCTTCGAAGAGGCGACCGTTCGCGCGATCCACGCCGCCTTCGCCTCGGGTTCGCTCACCTGCGCGCAATTGGTGGAGCACTACCTCCGCCGGATCGAGGCGTACGATGACGAGGGGCCGGCGCTCAACGCGATCCTGACCGTGAATCCGCGGGCGGCGGGCACGGCCGAGGACCTGGATCGCCTCTATGCCAAGACGGGGACCGACGGTCGGCCGCTCCACTGCATTCCGGTCATCGTCAAGGACAACTACGACACTGCCGATCTGCCGACGACGGGTGGCTCGGTCACGTTCGCTCAGTCTGTGCCGCCGGACGATGCCTTCGTCGTCAGGCGGCTGCGTGAGGCTGGAGCGCTCATTCTGGCCAAGTCCAACCTCACGGAGCTGGCCCGCGGCGGCACGACCGTCAGCTCCCTGGGTGGACAGACCCGGAATCCGTACGACCTCGGCCGGACACCCGGTGGGTCGAGCGGCGGGACGGGGGCCGCGATCGCGGCCGGGTTCGGGGTGCTGGGGACGGGTAGCGACACTGGGCAGTCGATTCGGTCACCTGCCTCGGCTCAGAGCCTGGTCGGGATCCGAGCCACGCGCGGCCTCGTGAGCCGTGACGGCGTGATTCCGTACAGCTTCACCCAAGACGAGGTAGGCCCGATTGTGCGGACTGTCGAGGACGCCGCGCGGATGCTGGATGTCATCGCGGGTTACGACCCCGCCGATCCGATCACGGCATTCGGCGTGGGCAAGGTACCTGCGAGCTACACCGAGTCGCTGGATCCTGACGCTCTCGACGGCGCTCGCATCGGCCTTCTGCTCGGCGCCATGGGCCAAGACGCGATCCATGAGGAGGTCAACGCGGTCGTCGAGAACGCGATCGCCACGATGACCGAGGCGGGCGCCACGGTCGTGCGCGTGCGCACTCCAGCTTTCGCGGACCTCATTCCCGATATCGCAGTCGCCGGCTTCGAGTTCAAGGTCGCGTTCAACGGTTACCTGGCGAGCCTGGGTTCCGCAGCCCCCGTACACAGCCTCGAGGAGTTCATCGAGCGAGACGAGTTCTACCCGGGACTCCGCGCTGGACTCGAGGCGGACCAGCGCGTGGAGGATGGACTGAACGACCCCGAGTACCGTAGTCGGCTGCTCAGACGTGAGGAGCTCAGGCAGGCAATGATGACGGTGATCGCGGACAACCAACTGGACGCGTTGCTGTACCCGCACCAGCGGCGTCTCGTGGCGCCGATCGGGGAGCCTCAGCTCGAGCGTAACGGAGTCCTCTCGAACAGCACCGGCTTCCCTGCGATCACGTTTCCGGGGGGCTTTTCGGCACCGACGGCATCGGCCCCGCTGGGTGTGCCAATCGGCATCGAGCTACTTGGCCCGGCGTGGAGCGAGCCGACGCTGATCGGGCTCGCGTACGCGTTCGAGAAGGCCTCGCGCATCCGGCGGCCTCCAGCGAGCACGCCGCCCCTGGGCTGAGGAGCCTCCCCGGTTCGCTCGACCAACCCGCACGTCGTGGACGGCGAACCGCGACCCGGATCGATGATCCTATCTGCCCGGAACCTTACTGATCGCAGATCCTTTCAAATACTCAGGAGGCGGCTTGCTAACTTGGTAAGCCTGTGCAATCGACTTCGCGAGATCCGAACCGCGGAATTGCGCAAGCGATCCACAGAGCGCCACACGAAGACGCCTGCTCTTTTCGGGAACGCCCGTCTCACCGGCGTTCGAGTGTTAGGACTCTACTGTTCTTCCAATCCAAATCTTAATTCCCGCCACTAACACTCCTCCGATTACCTGGCCACCTATGTTTTCGAACGTCCACTGCTCGTACGGCCCCACGATGCTAGGTCGAGTCATTACGTACACACAAGCCGCCGTCGTAACTGATACGATAGCAACTGTTGTCGCAACATGGCTGAGGCTAGCCACGTACTTGGGAGTGACCTTCTTAAAGATCCATTCTAGCAGCGACGCCGCTAGAAAAATGGCCACCCCAGACACGAGTGCAGTCACAAGCAATAAAACCATCTCTGGATCCTCCATGAACCCGGGTAAACGCAGAAGGCTAGGCACCGCCTAACGTCTCGCGATTCTGCTGCCGGACGAGAATGCTGACTGCCCGAAACCGGCACCACAATGAGGACAGGCAGGAGCCTTGTCGCTGATCTCCTTCTCGCATTCGTAGCACTTGATTAGGGCCATGCCTTCATTCTGCTCCGCCCCACTCAGACCCGCAACTCACCGAGGGCGACGCAAGATGAGCAATCGTCCGCGCTCAGCGGTCCGATATCGGCCGCGGGCGATCCTTGGCTTCGAGGGTCTGGAGGACCTGCTTCCACTCGAACTTGTCGCCGATCCCGCGCACGTAGTGATCCATCCATGCCATCTCGCTCACCGCCTTCACCAACCGGTTGCGCGCATCGGGGATGCCGTGGCTGCGGCCGGGATACATGAACAGCTCGGTAGGCACGTCGAGCTTCTTGAGAGCCATGTGAAGCTCGACCGATTGCGGGCTCGGCACTCGCGGATCACCTTCGACGACGTGAATCATGGTCGGAGTCTTGGCGTTGGTGATGTACTTGAGTGGTGACTGGTCGAAGTAGGTGTCAAAGTCCTCGTAGAGGAAGCCGTCTCCCACGTAGAACTGGCGGTTCCGCTGGACGTCGCTCTGGGCATACATGCTGATCCAGTTCATGGTGCCTGCCCCCGAGCTGATCGCCTTGAAGCGGTCGGTGTGGGTAAGGATCCAGTTCGACCAATGCCCGCCCGCGCTCCACCCCAGGACGCCCATCTGGTCCTCATCGACGATGCCCTCCGCGATGAGGTAATCCACGCCCGTCATGATGTCGTCGTAACCGAGCGTGAAGTAGTCCCCTACGATGTCCGTCCGATGTGCGTTTCCGTAGTTCCTGGATCCCCGGTAGTTCGGCTTCAGCGTGGCGTAGCCCGCTCCGGCATAGACCTGGGCGCTGGAGTACCCACCCCTGAAACGAAGAACGTCCGCCGAGGCCGGGCCGCCGTGGATCGCTACGATCAGCGGATACCGTGTGCCCTCCTGGTACCCGACCGGATAGACGAGAACCCCGCCGACCGTCTTGCCGTCGGTCGAGGTCCAGTTGATTTCGACCTCCTCGCCGAGCGCAACCTCGGCGAGCTGAGGATTCAGGTCGACCAGTTGTATCCACCGGGATCGACGGTCCACATCATGCACGTCGGAGACGGTGAACACGGTCGGGGGCGTACGCGGATCGGAGTAGTTGATCAGGATCACACCGGTATCGTCGTCGCGGGTCACCGAAAGCGAAGCCCGCTCCTCTGTTACCTGTGTGACTTCATCCCGCTCGATGTCGAGCGCATGCAGCTGGCTCGTGACCTTCACCCCGGCATTGAAGTAGATCGTCCGTGAATCCTCCGACCAGAATCCGATCGACAGACTCTGGTCGAACGCCGAGCCGAGCTTGCGGAACGCACCACCCCGTGACTCGACCTCCCGGATATAGATTCGGTTCTCGGTCATCGAGTACCGTTCCAGGTCGTCAGGCCCTGAGAACGCGATCCAGCGCCCGTCCGGCGAGAATCGGGTCGCGCTCTCCCCGACCTCGTAATTCTCGGTCAGTCGCTCGACCGCCCCCGTGGCCACATCCATGAGGTACTGGTCCGCGTAGAGGCGCGCGCCGGTAATGTTGCGATCGTACCGCTCGCTCGAGCCGCCCGTGAAGGAGAGCCACCGACCATCATCGGAGACTACGAAACCGTCTACGCTGAAGCCTGAGTCCTGGGTCAGCCGGCGTTCGCGCATGCTCGCGACCTCGACCGACCACAGGCTCGAGAGCGGAGTGACCGCGTTCTTCACGTCGACGGTGAATCCTTCTTCGCGGCGGCGCTTGTCGTCTTCGTCGAACGAGTCGGGCCGAACGAAGTAGATCGTGGCCCCATCAGGGCTCCAATCCCACTGCTCGACACCGGCTTGCCCAGCGGTGATCTGTTCGGCGTCCGCCACGAATAGGTCGGAAACGGGCAGCCGATGAAGCTGCTCTTGCCCGGAATCACCGCTCCGGTACACAAGCCATGAGCCGTCCGGACTGAAGCTGAAGCCCGACACGCCGTGCTCCTCGTCGGTGATCTTGCGGGCCTCGCCGCCGTCATGACGCATCACATACAGCTGATTCTCGCTGTCGTCGGAGTCCCTGTTGGACGCGAACACGAAGTACGAGCCGTCCGGTGCCCACGTCGGCTGAGACTCGTTCTTGTCGCCGGTGAAGGTCAGTTGGCGGCTAGACGCAACGCCTTCCGAGAGCGAGACCACATGAATATCGCTCTGCGACTGGTCCTCCTGCCAATCGGGGGTCGTGATCGTATACAGCATCAACGCGCCGTCCGGGCTCGGCGCCCACGACCCGCCTCTGTTGATGCGCTGCACGTCCATGAACGTGAGCGCACCCTGTTGCGCGGACATCGGGGCAGCCAGGACGGCGGCGAGAATCAGGGAGGAGAGGGCCGAGGACTTGGAGCGGAGCATACGACCTCCAGCTGCCGGGGTTGTCAGAATGACCGAAGGAAGTAATGCCGGGCCAGAACCGACGAGATAATGGGGCCTGCGGCGCGATTTGGCACGCCGAAGGTGCAGACCGATCTGCTCGCGCTCTGCTGACCTCCACCGCATCTTGAGCGCATGAAGGAAGCCGTCACCCGCCTGAACGCTGCCCTAGAGAGGCGCTACCGCATCGAGCGTGAGATAGGCGAGGGCGGTATGGCGACCTGTCGCGCCAGACTGCGAGTCTCAGTCTTGTCCTGGCTGAGGCAATGACGACGGCATGCCGCCGCTTATGCGCACTGCCTTTGATCGCCTATATGCCCGCTCCAAAAGGATGGTCGGTTGCCGTGGCTGGTGGCGACGGGGATCAGAGCCCGTCGCAGCAGAGCATTGTGAGGGTGGCTCGTGATCCCGGCAAGCGGGACTCGGGTACGCCTCTACCTTCGGATCTCCTCCCCGCGCAGTGGCGGAGTGGCCACCGGGTCCCGGCGGACTTTGGTGGCCACCTCGAAGGCATAGCCGAGCCCGAACAGGCGGGGCTCGCTAAAGGGACGCCCCAGGAACGAGATCCCCACCGGGAGTCGGTTGCTCGTGAAGCCCGCCGGGACGATCAGGTCAGGGAAGCCCGTAAGGTTGGCGATGTTCGTCGCCGATGAGCCCCCGCCCCTGCCACCACCATCCACCAGTGACGGACGGGTGGGTGACGTCGGATAGACGATCGCATCGAGGTCGTGGGCATCCATGAGACCTTCGACGATGCTCCGCACCATCGGCATGCCGTGGTCCCGCATCGCGACATACTCGTGGTCGTCGAGGGTTCCGCTTCGCTCCTCCTGCATGAGGAGCGACCACCGCGTCGGGTTGGGGGTGCCGCCGTCTGGGGTGGTCGATGTGATGTCGAGCGAGCGTTCGACCATCTCGGCGAGCGTCTTGGGGTACTCCGGGCCTATGGTAGCGAGGTACTCGGGAATCTGTGCGCGGAACTCGCGCCAGCGGATCGTCGTGTACCAGTCGCCCTTCACGTCGAGTAGCCACTGCGGGAAGCGAACATCGACGACAGTGGCCCCGGCGTCCCGCATGGTCTGCAAGGATGCTTCGATGATCCAGTCGACCTCGGCGTCCGAGCCGAGGAAGTCGCGGCCGATCCCGATCCGTGCGCCGCGCAGCGCGCCCTCATCCAGGAACTGCGTGTAGTCGGTCTCGAAACGCCCCTCGCTCTTGAGCGTCGCGGCGTCGGCCGGATCGACGCCGGTCATCGCGCCGAGCATCACGGCGACGTCGTAGACGTGCCGCGCCATCGGGCCGGCCATGTCGAAGGACAGCGCCAAGGGGACGATCCCGTCACGGCTTAACAAGCCGTGGGTGGGCTTGAGCCCCGCGATCCCGTTGGCGGTGGTCGGCCCACGCACGGAGCCGCCCGTGTCGGTGCCGACACCGAGCTGCGCGAACGCCGCGGCGATACCCGCGCCGGTCCCGCCGGACGAGCCGGCTGGCGAGCGTGCGGGATCGTGGGGGTTGCGGATGAAGCCGCCCACCGAGCTCATCGTCACACCCGAGGCGAACTCGCTCATGTTGAGCTTGGCCAAGATGATCGCACCTGCGTCGCGCAGCTTCTTCACGATGAACGCGTCGTCCGGAGGGATCGAGCCCACCAGGAGCAATGAGCCCGCCGTCGTCGGCATGTCAAACGTGTCGATGTTGTCCTTGAGCACCACGGGAATGCCGTGCAGCGGCGAGCGCGGACCACTCGCCGTGCGCTCAGCATCGAGCGCCCGAGCCGTTGCAAGCGCCGCGTCGTTCAGCCAGAGGATCGCGTTGAGCGCAGGCCCTTGTTGGTTGTACGCCTCGATGCGGGCGAGGTAGAGCTCGACGAGCCGCTCGGACGTGAGTGTTCCGGCATCGAACGCAGCGTTGAGATCCTCGATCGTGGCTGACGAGAGCGTGAGCGTCTGTGCGGACGCCGCGGCGGAAAGGCTCCCAATGGTCAGAAGTGCCAGGACGCCGACCGTATTACGGCACATCTTGCCACCGATCTGAGACACACTGAATACCATCTTCATCGGGACCTCCGACTGAAACGGGCCGAGTCGACTGACGCGGGCCAAAGATGGCAGGCCGGGCCCCGAGCCGACACCAAGAAGCGGGACCCCGAGGGCCAAGGGTTCGCTATCGCCCCGGAGGAGGCCCGAAGCCGGATGGGGGGATGCGGTGATTCGTCGCCGCCTCGTAGGCCGAAGCGATCCGGAAGAGCGTCGGCTCGCCGAAGGGTCGCGCGAGGAAGTCGATCCCGACGGGAAGCCGTGCCCGCACCGGCCCCACCAGGCGAGTGCTGTCAGTAGCGGTGGAGTCACGCACCCGGTCGTAGATTTGGGTGGTGAACCCGGCCGGGACCGTGATCGCGGGGAAGCCGCGGCTGTTGATGTAGGTCCAGACCCCCGACGGCCGGTTGTTCTTGTTCGGCTCCTGGGGATTGGTAAGGATTGCGGGGGGAACGTTGCCCGTCGGATAGATCACGGCGTCGAGATCCAGCTCCGCGAACACCTGCAGGACGACGGTCTGCACCGTGAACCGATCCTGTAGAGCGCGGGCAGTAGCCAACGTCTTGGCCGTGTCAGCGTTCTGAAGGCCCTCCTTCCGATTCCGGATTATGGGATCGTCCCAGAAGTTCGCCTTTTCGATCAGGTCCGTGAGACTCCGGATGTTCGCGTCGCCCCGTTCCCTAAGATAGACGTTCATGTTGTACCGGGTCCCTCCGGCACCGCCACGGCCCCGGCCCAGGTTTCGCATGCTCGGCCGCCCTACCGAATCGTGCGGTACGAGCGACGGATCGAAGAACATGTCCACCAGGAGGGGCAGGTGATCTGACCCTTCGGCAAACTGCTCTGAGAACTGGCGGACGAAGAGCTGGTTCCGCCACACCGGGCTGTACTTGTCGACGGCGTCCTGAAACAGGGCTCCCTGCGGGCCCGGGTCGATCACCGTCGCTCCCAGGGCGCGCAGATCTTCGATGGCGCGCTCGACAATGTCGATGGTCTCCGCGTCGGCGATCGTGAAGAGGTCCCGGTCCATATACTCTCGTACCACCCCGATCCGCACGCCGTCGAGTCGCTCCTCGTGCGCGAAGCTCTGGTAAGGCTGTGAAGGCCGCCGGCCCACGCTGAAGGCAGTCAGCTCGTCCCTGGGGTCGAAGCCGGCGTATGCGTCCAGCACTCGCGCCACGTCCTCCACGGTGCGGCAAATGGGTCCGACCCTGGTCGTGATGCCCCTCTGCATCATCCCGTCGGCGCTGACCAGCTCCCGCGTCGGCGCGAGCCCGACCACACCATTGTTCTTGGCCGGCTCGCGCACCGAGGTGCCCGTCTCCTCACCTATGGCGCACGTGACCAGGTTGGCGGAAACTGAGTTGCCGGAGCCTCCACTCGATGCTCCAGGATCGCGCTCGGTGTCATAGGCGTTGCAGTTCGTCCCACCGAACGAGCTCCTGACTCCCGTGACGCCTCCCGCGGCGTATTCTCCCATGTTCGCCTTCGCGAGGATGATCGCACCGGCGTCCCGGAGCCGTTGCACGAACACGGCATCCCGAGGAGGTCGATCGTTCGCATAGAAGGCATCGGCCCCGGAAGTGGTGCGCATGTCGAACGTGTCGAACTGGTCCTTGATCGCCATCACCACGCCGTGCAGGGGTCCGATGAGACTGCCGGTCGAGGCGAGGTAGGCGTCCTGCTGAGCCGCCACCTCCAACGCGTCGGGCATCGCAACATCGTCATCCGCGGCATCCGTCATGCTGCGCGCCTTGCGCTCGTCGAACCCTCGGGAGAGGCGCTCGGCTGGTCGCAGATTCAAGGTGATTAGCGCGTTGACCTTGCCCGCACGCGGGATGGTGGTGATCGCCCCGAGAATCCCCTCGGGCTGGTCAACGCACGTTCCGTTGTAGGCCTTGATGCGAGCCAGGTAGAGCTCGACGACCTGCGTCGAGGTGAGCTCACCCCTCAGGATGGCTGCCTGGATCTCGGCGATCGTGGTTTCCTCGATCTGGAATTGAGCGGTCTGCTCCTGTGCCGGACCGCAGGCGATCAGCAGGAGGCTCACAGCAAACGCGAGGGTGACCGAATGGAGTCTCATGGGACGACAAGCTCCTTGGGGATGTGGCGGGAAACGAGCTGGGTCAGATTCACTAGACCGTCGCCATCCCGCCCTCAACGAGTTCTCGCTCGATGCGGGAGCGGCTTTGGAGGGCTGCGTTTAGGCGGGTAATGGGGTTGGCAGACATGCGCTCAAGATGTGGCGCGGGTCAGCAGAGCGCGACCGGAACTCGTTTCGGAAGCCCGGCCCCCATCACATCGGGCCTGTAACGCTGTCAGAGTTCAGACATGTGTGGTTCGAGACTTCGAACTAGCAGGTCCATCCGCTCAAACATCTGGTCCGGGGTACTGTCAGTGCCCACTCACTGGTGGCGCAGGTACGGCATTTTGCGTGTTCACATCGCCAGCTTGGCGGCGTTGTTTACCCACCCAGTGTACATGCCCACAATCATCGCCTTCAGCCCGTCGGCCGTGGCGAACGGAGGCTCGCCGTCTTTCGGCATTCCCTCGCCCGGGTTCACGACGACGAGGTCGACGGAGTACAGGACTTTGGACCCGCTGCCCTCCGGCACGACCTGAAACGTCGGCACGTACTTGGACATGTTGTACTGGGCGGCCCCCTCGGTGAGCTCGTAGGAGAACGACATGGTCTCCGCGTCGTTCTTACGCACGATCTCGACGAGGGCCTCGGGCATGTGCGTCATGGTGCGGGTGGAGCCGACCGCGCTGCCCGCGGAGACGACGTACTCGTCCTCCTTGAGGTCCATCCACTTCCACGCCGTCCCGTAGTCGGACATGACCTCCCAGAGCTTCGCGGGGGCTGCGGCCACCACGGTCTCGGTCGCGAAGTGGAGCGATGTCATTGTTTTTTTCCAGTCTACGAGTAGATGAAGAAGCAACTGGCAACAGAAAACTCTCTGTAAAAGGTACGGAAAAGGAAGGTGGTAGCGGCCCTCCGGGGCTGCGTTCAGGCGGGTGATGGGATCTGACATGCGCTCAAGGTGCCGCGCAGGTCAGCAGAGCGCGAGTAGAGCAACGGCAAGTCGCCGAAACGCAAAGGTTGTCTCGCGAATGGCTTGAGGAGCACCGATGACCTGGGCGGACGTGGACGAAGCCTCCGCGTGCACGGATGCGTCGCCTGTATCCGCTTTCGGTGACGGAGTACCACTCGAGCGGACCTAGTCTGTTCAGGTAGCGGGTG
>DQPL01000073.1 GCA_015664885.1 Gemmatimonadota bacterium | reverse complement strand
GCCCTCCATGAAGCGCGATACGCGCTTGCGCATCAGGGCGCTCTGGGTGTTAGCGAAGGTGTGCAGCACATAGCGCCGGGCGCCGGTGAAGGTGCCCATATAGCTCGGCTCCAGCTTACGCTTGAGCGCCGCTCGGGTTTCGGCGGGCGTGAAGCCCGCGTAAACCGGCACGGTGGGCGTGTCCTCAGTGAACAGAATCCAATCTCGGTCCGCCTTGGGCAAATCCTTCCATGGCCTGTCCACGTCGTAACCCATGCTGACGAGGATATCGCGCAGGTTTTGACCCTGCCAAGCGGGCGGCCAGGAGGCTATCGCCCGTTCCCGGATGGTCAGGGAGGGATCGGGCACCATGATGGCCTCGGTCACCTCATAGACATGCCCCAGGCCATGACAGGTGGGGCAAGCCCCCTGCGGCGTGTTGGGGGAAAAATCCTCGGCGTAGAGCATCGGCTGACCGGCCGGATAGGCGCCGGCGCGCGAATACATCATCCGCACCAGGCTCGATAGCGTGGTGACGCTCCCCACGGAAGAACGCGCGTTGCTGGCGCCGCGCTGCTGCTGCAAGGCGACCGCCGGTGGCAATCCGTCGATGGCATCGACGTCGGGCACGCCAGCCTGGTCGATCAAGCGCCGTGCATAGGGGGCTACCGACTCGAAATAGCGTCGCTGCGCCTCGGCGAAGATGGTGCCGAAGGCGAGCGAGGATTTGCCGGAACCCGAGACACCGGAGAATACCACCAGAGCGTTGCGCGGGATGGAAACGTCCACGTCCTTGAGGTTGTTCTCGCGCGCACCGCGCACCTGCACGAGACCGCTCGCTGCGGCAGTACAAGAGGATTCACCGAAAGGAGAGTCTGGCATGTTCTTATCCTGTAGTTCGTGAGCTAGCGATGGGCCGGATTCGGGGAAGATCGGTCAAGCGTCCGCGCTTGGCGGCGTCGCGTGATCGAGCGAGCGCCAGCCCCCCTCGCTCGCCCGACCCGCTCCGGTGCCTCCCGGCTCGAGACCCCGCTCAGGACTGGGCTTCTTGCGTCCGGGTGCCGCGGCGGCTGGCTTCGAGCGCAGCAGTGAGCGTGCGGGCGTCGTAACTGCCGAGCAGACGACGCCCCTCGACGAAGAACGTTGGAGTGGCGTGCGCACCGCTGGCGACCGCACTGGCGAGGTCGCGCTCGACGCGCTCGATCACCGCGGCGCTGTCGAGATCCGCGATAAACCGGTCGACGTCGAGGCCAACCTCTGCGGCGTAGCCGATCAAGTCCTCGCGCTCCAGCGCATGTTGGCGGGTGAACACGAAGTCCAGCCACGGCCAGAACATCCCCTGGTTCGACGCGGCCTCGGACGCCCGCGCGGCGATCAGCCCGTGCGGGTGGTGCGGCAGCTGGCGCACCACATACCTGAGGTCGTCCCCGAAGTGCTCGCGCATATCCTCCCACGAACCGGTCGCGTGCGCACAGTACGGGCACTCGAAGTCCACGTACTCCACGAGCGTGAGCTGGGCGTCCTCCGGACCACGGATGTGGTCGACCTCGGGATCCACCGGCGGCTCGAGCACCATCGGCAGATCGGCGGTCTCCTCACCCCATCTCCGGGCGGCAACCTTGAAGATGAGCCACCCGAGCAACGTGGCGAGCACCATCGACACGAGCACACCGACCGTCGCCTGGCGGCCCAGGTCGGAGGTCGTGCCGAACGCGAGCCCGATGATGAGCAGCGACACGGTGAACCCGATCCCGGACAGTGCCGCTCCACCGAACACGCTCCCCATCCCGACGCCCTCGGGCAGCCGACCCAGGCCGAGGCGGATCGCGGCGAGTGTGATGAGTCCGATGCCCAGGACTTTGCCGAGCACGAGCCCCGCAATGACGCCCCAGGTCACGGGCGAGCCGAAGGCCTCAGCGAGCAGCCCGCCACGCAGGTCCACCCCGGCGTTCGCCAGGGCGAACACCGGCACGATCAGCAGCGCGGTCGGTAACCGCAGGAACTCGTGCAGCCGCTCGTTCACCGAGATACCTCGGGACAGCCCGCGGTCCACCGCGTGGGCCGATGCGGCACTCGGAGACTGCCAGAAATCTCGGAACAGCTGTCTTGCCGCGACGACCTTGTGACGCTGTGTCGCGTAGGCAGGGATCAGGAGCCCCGCGGCCATCCCAGCAAGGGAGGCATGGATGCCGGAATACACGGTTGCGAACCACAGCCCGATCACGATCAGCACATACGGCGTTGCCCGCCACTGGCGGGTGCGGCCTAGCAACCACAACCCGACGAGACTGGCGAGGGCGATTAGCAGCGGGACGATCCGGATCTCCTCGCTGTAGACGATGCCGATGATGGACACGGCGAGAAAGTCGTCGACCACGGTCAGGGTGAGCAAGAACACGCGCAGCTGACCGGATAGTCGCGGACCGACGATCGCCAGGGTGCCCAGCATGAACGCCGTATCGGTGCCGACCACCGCACCCCACCCATGCAGGCCCTCACTTCCGGCCAGCCCCACGATCAGGACATACACCAGTGCGGGAAGCACGACACCCGCGACCCCTGCGATCAGAGCGAGACGGGCACGGCTGCGGTCCCGGAGAGATCCGTGGGCAAACTCCTGACGCACCTCCAGGCCGATCAGGAAGAAGAAGACGACCATCAGGCCGTCGTTGACCCAGTGATGCAGATCCATGTG
>DQPL01000129.1 GCA_015664885.1 Gemmatimonadota bacterium | reverse complement strand
GACTGTAGGGTGCCCGATGGATTCACGACCGAAGATGGATTCACGCTCGGCAGATGGGTCGCTAATAGACGAAGTGACTACAAGATTGAACGTCTAACTCCAGACCGTATCGACGCGCTCAACAAGCTTGGGTTCATCTGGGATCCGATCGAGGAGGTTTTCCAAGAAGGACTTCGCCATCTGAAGGCCTACAAGGCGGAGCACGGAGACTGCAGGGTGCCTTACGGATTCACAACGGAGGATGGCTTCGGGCTTGGCCGGTGGGTCTCGCACAAGAGAACCGATTACAAAGTGGGACGCGTAACGCAGGACCGGATCGATGCGCTCAACGCGGTTGGGTTCATCTGGGATGCGCAGACGGACCTGCTCTCGGACAAGCAAGCACCGAACGAGGACGAGGACGGCGAGTCCGCGCAAGAGCCGGTCGAGCATGATTCCGAGGAGGCTGAAGCCGCACTTCCAACCGACGAAGGCGGGGCACGTGTTCCCGTCTCCTTCGAGATGGTGCCCGCAGAGGGTGTGGCGGTCCCGGCAGTCCCTGATGGAGAGCAGCTCGGGCGAGCGAAGGACCTGGTGCGAGACGGTCGCATCGAGGAGGCGATCGCGTTGTACCGCGACATCCTCGTCCAGAACCCCGCCAACCTGAAGGCGCGCAACAACCTGGGGGTACTGTACGATGAGTTGGGCCGTCTGGAGCTCGCGCTCGAGCAGTTCGAGGCGGCAGGGCTCATCGAACCCGAGAGCGTCGAGATCTTGAACAACTACGGCTCGGTGCTCGGCGCGATGGGCCGTTACGAGGAAGCGGAGGAATTGCTGCGTCGCGCGCAAAGACTAGCCCCCGAGGACGTCTCGGTTCGGGCGAGTATAGGCATTCTCCATTTCCGCCGTGCTATGTATGCCATGGCGGAGGCAGACCTCGGCTGGGTTTGTGAGCAGGACGATGCGCATGGGTCGGCCTTATACTATCGAGGCGAGGCGCTCAACCGCCTGGGTCGTTTCGATGAGGCGCTGCAAGCACTGGAACGCGCCACCGTGCTTCAACCCCAAAACGCCAAGGCCTTCTACACACTGGGCCACCTCTACGACCGCAAGCACATGGGCGAGGAAGCGGCGCTCATGTACCGCCGGGCCCGGGAGTTGTCGCGGGGATGATCGAAGTCCTACTCGGCGCGCTCTACGAGCAGGAAACCGAGGGCATCCTCAGGCCGATCCGGTCCGACCTGGTACCCGTGACGTCCGCGAGTCGTGACGTCGCCGAGGGCGCAGGGTGTCGTCCTGGCTACTAAGCGCGGCTGAGATCTCCTCTCGGGTCCAGCTGTCTTCTTCGACCAGCGCTCGGGACGACAGCGCCTGGAAAGCTGCCGAGGCATCGATCCGTCCCAGCGCCCAAGCCGCATGGCCACGCACCAACGGTGCCGGATCAATGAGCGCGGCCGCGAGAGCCGGCACCGCCTCTTCAGATCCCCAATTACCCAACGCCACGCACGCGTTCCGCAGTAGCCCCTTCCTGCCCGCCCGCGTCACAGGCGAATCCGCGAACTCGCGCAGGAATTCCTTGCCAGAGAGCGACAACAAACGCTCCGCCAACTCGATGAGTGGCGGCCCATCGAACTCCGACTTGGGGGAGTACGCCGGCTCTGAGGTCGGCACCGAGAACTTACTGGAGAATGGGCACACCTCCTGGCAGATGTCGCACCCGTAGACGCGGTTCCCCATGAGCGGTCGCAACTCCACGGGGATCGGGCCGCGCAGCTCGATGGTCAGATAGCTGATACACCGTCTGGCGTCGATGATGGGCGCGCCGCTACCATCGCGACCCAGCAAAGCACCGGTTGGGCACGCGTCGAGACAGGCCTGACAGGTGCCGCAGTGATCCTCGGCGAACGGCTCATCCGAAGGCAGCTCGATGTCGAGCAGGAGCAGACCCAGGAAGAAGTACGAGCCTCGCTGCGGGTTGATGAGCATGGTGTTCTTTCCGAACCAGCCGAGGCCAGCGCGCTGCGCCAGGTCACGCTCCAGGATCGGACCGGTGTCCACGTACGCTCTCGCATGGAGTTTCGAATCGATCTTGGTATCCAGCCAGCGAGCCAGCGAGACCAGCTTGTCCTTCACCACGTCGTGGTAGTCTTCCCCGCGTGCGTAGCGTGCAATGACAGCGCGCGAGGCGTCTTCCGGCACCCCTGGTGGATCCTCGACATAGTACTCGTGCGCGACCACAAGCACCGAGCGCACGTCGCTGAGCGTGGAGTCGAGGTCGGCTCTACGGGAGACCGAGTCCGTGCGCGATAGGTACTCCATCTCTCCGTGTCGGCCCTCATCGATCCATTCCCGATAGGCCCGCATATGCGCACTCGAGTTCACCGGCGCGATGCCGGCGAGCGAAAATCCAGAGGAGAGGGCGCGCTCCCTCAACTCCTGGCCGAGGGCCTGACGGTCGATCGTCACGGGTGCTGCGCTCGTCGCCCCGCCCGATGCTCTCTCATTAGGGCATCTCCGAGGGCGCACACACGGTATAACGCCTTCCCTTCCATTCGACGTTTTGACCGCGCCTCCAGGAGCGTAGGAAGATGTACGCGCCCACCAACGCCCCTAGGGGATAGAGGAATCCGTACTGTGGCGGTCCATGCATGGCGTGAGTGAAGTACATCCAGATCGCGACACTCACGCCGTACACCACAGCGGACCACAGCAGCAGGGGTCCTCCCCGCGACCCAGCCCACCAGGCCGGCAAGTAGCACAACAGGTGGAGCAATCCAGAGCGATACTCCTGCGGCAATCGCCACCGGTGCGACCGCTCCGCGCAGAGACGGAGGCACGCTCAGCCATCCGCCTACCACGATGTTCTTGGACCAGCCCTCGATGATGCCGGCCAAGGAGCGGTACATGCGGGTGTGCAGGTCGTCCACCGCCGATCGGATACGTAGCTGTTTGCCCTCCCTCTTCACGAGCATTGCCAGCGCCATACCTTCGACGACCTCGGCCTGCACCGCGACGTGCCCGCCGATCTCGTCGTAGGCGCTGCGAGGGAAGAGGATGTACTGGCCGTTCGCGATGGCATCGCGCCAGTGCGGGTTCCTCACGGCGCGCTCGAAGTCGGGGAACCGGAAGAGCATCAGCAGGAAGATCTGTGGCTGGACCAGACGCTCCCAGAACGACCCCATGAGTTGCCGCCCCAGCACAGTCATGAGGTCGGCCTCGTCCTGGTAGAGACCAGCCACGGCACGACTGAGCATCTGCGGCCCATGCATCGTGTCCGCGTCCGTGAAGAGCAGAAATTCGCCATCGGACACCTGCGCGCCCTGCCAGCACGCCCACGGCTTCCCCAGCCACCCCTCCGGCAGCTCTTCACCATCGATCACCACGATGCGACTCGGGTTGCCGGCTGGTACCGAGCGAGAGAGCGCAACGGTTTCGTCTCCACTGCGGTCATCGACGACGATGATCTCGAAGTCCGGATAGGTCGATGCTGCGATCGATGAGAGGCAGTTCTCGATGTTTACCGCTTCGTTGCGCGCCGGGATGACCACACTGACACGCAGCGCGCGCTCAGGGTCCAGGGCGTCCGCAGGCGGCAGCTCACTCGGAATACGCGTGAAGAGCACGAGGAAGACCAAAACTGCGATCCAAGGGAACGCCAACAGAAGAATGGTCATGCGCCGGGGGCTTTGCAGCCCTTTGCCAGATTCGCCGTGGGCCGCGTTACGGGTTCAAACGTCGTGCGCGGAGGTTGGCGGGGGAAGCCCACCTGGCGACAGGACCTGTTGCGAGCCTATCGTCCCCGTTCGAATCCACCTTTCCTTGCCGACCCCCACCACGTCCGTTCCGTGACCGACGACGCCTCTCCGCTCGACCTCGAAGCGATCCGCGCTCAATTCCCGATCCTCTCGCGCCGAACCTACCTGAATTCCTGCTCTCTCGGGGCACTCTCGCTGCGCTCGGAGATGTATCTCGACGAGTTTCGGGAACAGTGGCACGACCTGGGTGCCTCGGCGTGGCATCGACACTGGCTAGGCCGGGTCGAGGACCTGCGCTGCCGTGTGGCGGGGTTCTGGGGCTCGACCCCGGAAGAGCTCGCGCTACTGCCCTCGACGTCCACCGCCCTCGCCATGGTGACCGAGAGCGTCCCAGTGGGCGACCGCAATCGAGTGGTATGCACCGAGCTCGACTTCCCTACGCTCGCGTACCAGTGGGCGGTGAAGCCAGAGATCGACCTGGTGATGCTTCGCAGCGAGGACGGCGTCGCCATCGATCCTCAGCAGTTCGTGGATGCTGTTGATGAGCGCACGCTGTTCTTGGCGACCAGTCACGTCTTCTTCACCACCGGCTTTCGGCAGGACATCGAGCAACTGGCCGACATCGCCCGGGAGGCCGGCGCATATTCGCTCATCGATGGATACCAGGGAGCCGGCCAGGTGCCGCTCGCGCTCTCCCAGTCCGGTGTGGACTTCTACACGGCAGGACCGCTCAAATGGCTGTGCGGTGGTCCGGGGCTGTCGTACCTGTACGTACGTGAGCAGCTGATTCAGTCGTTGCGGCCGCGCATCACGTCCTGGTTCGCTACGGAACGCCAGTTCGACTTCGACCTGGAGGGCTTCGAGTACCGCCCCGACGCGCGGCGCTTCGAGCTCGGCACGCCGGCGTTACCGACCGTGCACACGGCACTCGGCGGCCAAGAGCTCGTGGACGAGATCGGCATCGATGCCATCGTGGCACGAAACCGCGTGCTCACGGAGCGCCTCATCGACGGCGCCCGCTCAGCGGGGTTCTCCATGGCGCTGGCGGAGCCCGAACAGCGCACATCCATCGTCATGATTCGTCACGACGATCCATCCGGGGCTGTTCGCCACCTCGCCGAACACGACGTGATCGTCGACTACCGCCCCGGCTTCGTGCGGGTCAGTCCGCATTTCTACAACACCGAAGAGGAAGTCGACCGATGCCTGCATGTGCTCGCGGCGTTTTCGTCCTAGCTGCATCCTTCACCGTCCTGCTGTCGGCCCCGAAGGCCGCCATCGCACAAAGCGACGAAGCCGCGATCCGGCAGACGCTCGTCGACATGTGGCATGCGATCGAGACAAACGACCTCGAGCGATACGCGACCTACATCCACGAAGACTTCACGTCTTTTGGCGAAACCGACACGTACCTGAACGAAGGCAAGGCGTTCGAGCTCAGGAGCGTGCAAGGGTGGACCGAGCGTAGCGCGGACATCCGCACCGAGATGTACCAGCCGGAGGTCACGGTGCGAGGCGAGACCGCGTGGATCACCTACTACTGGCCGGACGCGAGCGTCGACCGCAGTACGGGCGAGCTCAGCTCCTCACGCGGCAAGTCGACGCGGATCTTCGTGAAGGAGGACGGTCGCTGGTTATGCATGCATGGGCACTACACGCTGGTGGAGTAGGGCGCCTACTCCGCTGGAGCCCAACGCTCAGAGTCCCGCGTACGGTATTTCTCCAGCACCTGCTCGAGCGCCTCATCCAGATCGATCCCCTGCTCGTTGGCAATCACCAAGAGCACAAAGAGAACGTCCGCCAGCTCCAAAGCGAGATCCTGCGGCGGCTCCTCCGGCTTCTTGGTCTTATGGCCGAAACGGTGGTTCATCTCGCGCGCGAGCTCGCCGACCTCCTCAATGAGGCGGGCGAGGTTGGTGAGCGGGGGCCAGTAGCCCTCCTCGAATCCGGAGATCCAGGCGTCGACTCGTTCCTGGGCTTGCTTGAGGTCCATGGCTAAGGCACCAACACAATTTTCCCAAAAACCTCGCCAGCCTCCAGCATCTCGTGGGCTTTGCGCGTCTCGTCGAGTGGCATTACCGAGTGGATGACCGGCTCCAGGCTGCCGGAGAACACCAGCCGCATGACTTGACGGAATTCGGCGGGCGTGCCCATGGTGCTGCCCATGATCGTGAGCTGCTTCCAGAACACGAGCCGGATCTCGGTCACGCCTCGAGAGCCGGTCGTAGCACCTGACGTCACCAGGCGACCGCCGTGACCGAGTGTGCGCAATGCCTGGGGCCACACCGACTCGCCCACGGTGTCGAACACGACATGGAGGCCGCGCTTGGCAGTTTCCCTCCACACCTCACGAGAGAAGTCGACCTTGTGGCGGTCGTATACCACGTGCGCGCCGAGCTCCTCTAGAAGGCGCACCTTTTTCTCACCCCCGGTCAACGCATAGACCTTGGCGCCCGCGCTCACCGCAATCTGGATCGCGGCTGTACCGACACCCCCCGACGCCCCGGTGATCAAGATTCGCTCACCAGCGCGGAGCTGGGCGCGGGTCATGAGGGCACGCCAAGCGGTCACGAAGACCAGACCTGCGGCTGCCGCTTTCTCAGCCGGGAAGTCCTCGGGCAACTCGAGCACATTGGAGGCGGGCACGATAGCGTATTCGGCGAAGCCGCCCTGCGTGTGCTCCCCGAGGATGTGGTAGCGCGGATCATCTATGGACGGACCACGGCCCTGCCCGAGGTACCACTCGTAGGAGACCGAGGGGTCAACGACGACGCGCGTCCCGATCGGTACCGCCTCCGCGCCTGTGCCAACAGAGTCGACCACGCCCGCCATGTCAGAGCCTCCGATGTGGGGCATCGGCGTCTCGATGGGCAGGCCGCGACGGACCCAGAGGTCCAGATGATTCATTGCCGCGGCTTCGATCTTGATGCGTACCTCACCCGGACCGGGCTGGGGAATCGGGACCTTGCCCATCTCTACCACCTCGGGACCACCGTATGTGGCAAAAAGGGCGGCTCGCATCTTTCGAGGCATCGCTGAAGGGCTCCTGGAGGTCGACGGGTGCAAAGTCTAGCGCGAGCGGCCACCGAATGCGCCATCTTCTAGGGATGTCTGAATCCGACTCCGTCTCCGAACCGGAACAGAACGAGGTAGCCGACCATACCCTGGGGGGCTACTTCACCGTTCACAACCGTCCCCCGGCGTACGAAGGGACCGACGGTCATCCCTACACGGTCTCCATGGAAATCCAACAAACCGGCAACCTTCGAGCGCCGTTCAGTGGATATCTCGTGTTCCCCCGTTGGGCGCTGACCGGCGTCGGCATCGTCGGTCACGTCGAGACCGCGACACTCGTGGAGGCCAAGACTACAGAAGAAGCGGATGAGCAACTCAAGGCGTTGTCACTCCACCGCGTGCAGGAGCTGCTCGAAGAAGCGATCGCACGCCAGCGCGTTACGTCATCCGACGACGCCGAGCTCAGAGGCGCTGACTGACCTTGGCCGGCGACTTCCTGCGCATCACCGAGATCTTCCACTCGGTCCAGGGTGAATCCACTTGGGCCGGTTTGCCTTGCACGTTCGTTCGGCTGACCGGGTGTCCTCTCCGCTGCACGTGGTGCGACACCGAGTACGCATTCCACGGAGGCACGAGGATGACCTTCGAGCAGATCCTGGATGCCGTGCACGGTCACTCGGCCGAGCTGGTGGAAGTCACGGGTGGCGAGCCCCTCGCCCATCCGGGCGCGTTTCCTCTGGTCGACATGCTGCTGGAGGACGGGTATACCGTGCTGGTCGAAACATCGGGCGCCTTCGACGTGGCGCCGCTCGACCCTCGCGCGCACAAGATCATGGACCTCAAGTGCCCCGGCTCGGGCGAAAGCGCACGCAATCTCTGGGCCAACCTCGACCATCTCACGGAACGTGATGAGGTCAAGTTCGTCGTGAAGGATCGGACAGATTACGAGTGGACGCGCGACACGATTCGAGAACGGGGACTCGACTCCCGCTTGAAGCAGGGTTCCTTGCGTGCGCTGCTCGTATCACCAGTGTGGGATGAGATCGATCTGGCGGCGCTCGCGGGATGGATTCTCGAGGATGCGCTCCCCGTGCGCTTCCAGGCTCAGGTGCACAAGCTCATCTGGGGAGCGGATGCCAAAGGCGTCTGACAACGACTCCCGCTTCCTGTTACTCGGCGAAGCCCTCGCTTCGCACGCGGCCGAAGCGGCGCACAGGGACGACAGGCTCGCAGTAGAGGGGGACTCTGCTCAGGCGGCAGTGGCGGTAATACTACGGGCCACTCCCGGTCTTGAAGTGCTGCTTATCAAACGAGCGCATTCCGAGCGTGACCCGTGGTCGGGCCACATGGCGTTGCCGGGCGGACGTCGGGACGACCAAGACACGGCGCTGCTCGCCACGGCTATACGTGAGACGATTGAGGAGGTCGGCCTCGACCTGGAGCGCGAGACGCGATTTCTCGGCCGGCTCGGCGAGCTCGGCCCGGCGTCGAACAGGCTGCCGCGTCTGATGGTCACGCCCTTTGTGTTCGGCATCGCGGGTGAAGCCGAAGCTTTTGTCGCTAGCCCCGAAGTGGCAGAGGTATTCTGGATTCAACTGGGCGAATTACGCTCGCCCCAGGTGCATTCGAAGGTGCAGATCCCCCTGCCAGAAGGCCTACGCGAATTCCCGTGTTACCGCGTAGCCGGCGAGGTCGTTTGGGGCCTCACCTTCCGAATTCTCGAGCAGTTCCTTGAGATCCACTCGGCGCTATAGCGTTGGATCAACCGCCTTCGACCCATTCGGCGATGAAGACGTTGGTGTCGCTCGTGCCACCGTTGTTTCGATTGGAGGCGAACACGAGGTGACGGCCGTCCGGGCTGAACACCGGAAAGCCGTCGAAGCCGTCTGCTTGCGTAATACGAACCAGGCCGGTGCCGTCCAGGTTGATCATGTAGATATCGAAGTCTCGACCCTGCTCGTCATGGTGGTTCGAGCTGAAGAGGATCCTGTCACCGTCCGGGTGCCAGTACGGCGCGAAGCTCGCGCCGCCCACGTCGGTCACCTGACGCTGGTTGGAGCCATCGGCGTCCATCACGTAGATGTCGAGCTCGCCCGGCCGAATCAGGCCCTGCTCCAGCAACGCCAGGTAGTCGTCGGCCTCGGGGCCCGGCTCTGGGTAGTGCGCGCGCCAGATGATCTTGGAGCCGTCCGGTGAATAGAACGCACCGCCATCGTATCCGATGCGGTCGGTGAGCCGCTGAACGTCCGACCCGTCCGGAGCCATCGAATAGAGCTCCAGATCTCCGTCGCGAGTGCTCGTGAAGATGATTCGGTCCCCGGTCGGTGAGAACGTCGCTTCGGCGTCGTACCCGTCCTCGGTGGTCAGCTGGCGCAGATTCGATCCGTCGATATCGGCTACGAAAACATCGTAGGTGTCGTAGATCGGCCACACGTAGCCCAACGAGAAGTCGGGGTTCGCGGGGCAGGCAGCGTCGTGGTGATGGGTCGACGAATACAGGATCTGGTCCCCCGCCGGATAGAAATACGAGCAGGTGGTGCGACCCTCGCCCGTGCTCACCAGCTGCGAGTCGCCGGTCTCGGGATCCATGATGTAGATCTGATCGCATTCCGCGCCGGGCTTTTTGGCCTGGTAGATCAGCCGCGATCCATCAAAAGCCCAATAGGCTTCGGCGTTCTCGCCCCCCGACGTCAATTGCCGGATATTACGGATGTGCGTTTCGCCTTCAGTCGCCAGATTAGCGGTGGCCTCCGCGGGCTCGGGAGCCGCTTCGGCGGACTCTTCACTCGCACACGATGAACAAACGAGACCGATCGCCGCCGTCATAAACAGAACTCGATGATTCACGAAAAGCTTCCTTCCCAGATGACCAAGATGTCGCTCAGAAACGTCGAAGCCGCTTTCGCAGCCCTGCTACTGGCTTTCGCCACACCCACCCTCGCCCAGGAAACGTGCCCCAACCCCGGCGACGCCACGAATGTGGACGACCGGGCGATGGCGCACATCCGGTATCTTGCGGACGACCGCCTCGAGGGCCGCGAGGTCGGAACCAGGGGCGCCCGCTGCGCCGCCGATTACATCGCCGCACAGTTCCGCGAGATGGGCCTCGAGCCCGCCGGCGGAGACGACAGTTTCTTCCAAACGTTCCGACTGCGAAAGGGGTCGGAGCTTGGGAACACAAATGCACTCGTCATCGGTGGGACTCAGTACGCGGTCGGCAGTGACTGGACACCGCTCGGATTCTCGGCCAATGGCCGCCTCGAACGCGAGCTCGTCTACGGTGGACACGGCCTCAGCCAGCCGGGCAATCCGGACGACCGCTATGCCCACATCGACCTGAGTGGGAAGATCGTCGTGCTCGAGTGGGGTGACCCTGTCGATGCGCACGGTGTTTCCACGCGTGGCACGCCTCATTCCAAAGCCACGATCATGGAGGGGCGCGGCGCCGCAGGCGTTCTGGTATTGGCCCCCGAGGGGATGCCGCTCCCGTCACTAGAAGCAGAGTACCGGGCGGCCCTGGGCGTTCCTGTGGCCGTCGTGAGCAATGACGTGGCCGACGCAATCCGTGCGGCCGCGAACGAATCGTCCACGGCAAACGTGGTTACCGATGTCAGACCGACCAGCATGGAGGCCCGCAACGTGGTGGCGCTGCTGCCGGGTAGCGATCCCGAGCTGCGGGACGAGTATGTGATCGTCGGCGCGCACTATGATCATCTAGGCTTTGGTGGGGACGGCTCGCTGGCGCCCGATTCTCGCGACGTGCACAACGGCGCCGACGACAACGCGAGCGGGACCGCAGCGGTGATCGAGATCGCCCGGGCATTGGCCGCTGGCCCACGGCCGGACCGGAGCGTCCTGTTCATAACGTTTACAGGTGAAGAGAAGGGGCTGTGGGGCTCGGCGTACTGGGTCATGGAACCGACGCTCGCGATCGACGACTTGGTGGCCATGCTCAACCTCGACATGGTCGGGCGCATGAGCGAAGACAATGTCACCGTCTTCGGCTTCGGTACCGCCGAGGAGTGGGACGAGATCATGGACCTGGCAATCGCGGACATGAGACGCCCCTTGCAGGTTGCCCGGGCCCCCGACGGGTACGGCGCTTCAGACCACACCTCCTTTTACGTCGAAGGGATCCCGGTCCTGCACTTCTTCACGAATACGCACGCCGACTACCATCGTCCTTCCGACGACTGGCAACGCATCAACGCGGACGGTCTGCACCGCGTCGCCGAGCTCACCGCCCTGGTAACTGCCCATCTCACCGCCGGCGAGACGCAGGCTGTGCCCATGACCCTACTCGAGCAGGGACCGCCCTCTGCGTCCGAGGGCCCGTCGTCGACCAGCGGCTACGGTGACGCATACTTGGGGACAGTCCCGGACATGACCCCCCGTGACTCCGGCATGAGGCTGAATGGTGTGACCGCAGGCAGCCCTGCCGACCTGGGCGGTTTGCTTGCAGGCGACGTAGTCGTAGAGCTCAACGGGATGCCGGTCGGAGACCTCTACGAATACACCGATGCGCTGCGCAGCACCAAGCCGGACGACGTCGTGGACATTATCGTCGAACGCGACGGCGAGCGGCTTACGCTGACCGTGACGATGGGTAGACGGAACTGACCGACCGGAGGTCCGCCCACCTGAGAGTGGCCGACTCTCCAGCCGCAAGGCCTGACGCTCGCTAGCGCTCGTTGCGCAGCGCGGCCGACGGGTCGATGCGCGCGGCCTGCCGAGCCGGAAGCCAACTCGCGAGCGCTACCACCGCGATTAGGAACAGCGGGGTCAGCAGGAACGCCAAAGGATCGCGGGGACCCACCCCGAAAAGGAGCGTCGCCAATAGCCGGGTGACGCCGAACGCGACCAGACCCCCGACTGCGATGCTGGCGACGGCAAGTCTGAGCCCACGGCGCACCACCTCTTGAACCACCGATGACGGTTGCGCGCCCATCGCCATGCGCACGCCGATCTCACGTCTGCGCTCGTTCACGCCTTCGGCGAGAATGCTATAGACGCCGACGCCGGCGAGCCCGACAGCAAACACAGAAAACAGTCCCAGCAGCAAGGCCTGGAAACGGCCCGGCGCCAGAGCGCTTCCGACCATCTGTTCCAGGTCCAACGTGCGCGTGAGCGGCTGCGTGGCGTCGATTTCCCAGAGCGCGTGCGGGAAGGCGCCCAGGCACCTCACCAGCAACGCAGCACCCGGCAACGCGCCGGACCCTTGCCCATGTGTATGAACGTGGTGCCACACCTCCGATTCCCATTCTTCACGCCATCCGGAGCGACGGCTACGCGGGACCAGCACGCTGACCAACACGATGATGCCGTGGCACATCCGTTCGAGTGCGCCCCCGGTCCGGTTCACGCTCATCAGCCCATGGCCTCCGGCGCCACAGAGGACGCACGCAGGCCCAGGGCCCTGAAACGCTCCATCGCCTCCTGCAGAGCGGTCGAGCCCTCAACCCTGACCGCGTAGTACTTCCTCCTGGGACGGCCGTCCGCATGAGCGACGCCCTCCTCTTCCCAGTGGGACTCCACGAGCCCTTTGCGAGTCAGCGTAGACAACGCCGGATAGACGGTGCCGCTAGGTAGCCCCGTATGGTCGATCACGTCGAAGCCGTACTGAAAGCCGTCGGCAAGTGCCTGCAAGACGGCAAGCGTGGCGTACCCAAGGGGGCGAGGACTCATCGCGAAATTCCCATACTATGTAGAAGTTCTTCAGACTGGTATGTAGAACAACTAGCTAGCCAGGGTACCTGACGTAAGGGGCGCCCCTATCCAAGCAGGTCGAGCTGTCCGTCCGCATCGGTGGACACGTCGTCGCGCGCCGGTGCTCCTCCACGCCCCTGGGCGCGCGTGACCTCGACGACTCGGTCGCCGGCTTCGAGTCGCACTATGATCCGGCCCTGCGTCCTCCGACCCTGCAGCGGCACAGAGTCCGCCGCCACCCGAGTCACCTGCCCGCCCGCCGTGACGATCATGACCTCGTCAGCCTCCAGCACCTCGAGCGCGCACACAACAGGCGAAACATCGGCTCCGGCCGCGACCGCGAGGGTGCCGAGACCACCTCTCTTTTGCAGGGGAAAGTCGGACACCGGAGTGCGCTTGCCCGATCCGTCCTCACTCACGGTGAGTACCGTGCTGTCGCGGCGAATCATCAGCATGCCCACGACTTCGTCGTCCTTGAGGGTCATGCCCTTCACGCCCTGTGCGGTGCGACCGACGACGGTGATCTCGTCCTCAGGGAAACGGATCGCCCTCCCTGACCGCGAGAGCAACATGACTTCCGCGGTCGCATCCGACAGTGCAACATCGAGGATCACGTCCCCGTCCTTGACCCCCGCAGCCTTAACTCCGCCAGCCCTCGTGCTGGCGAACTCCGAGACCGCCGTTCGCTTCACGACCCCCAGTCGGGAAAGGAAGACCAGGTACCGACCCTCTACGTCCAGATGGTCCAGCGGAATCATCGACACGATGCGGTCCTTGCGGTCGGCCCCCTCGATCAACGAATAGACCGACTTGCCCCTCGATGCCCGAGCACTCTCGGGCACGTCGATTACCGGCAGAAAGTGACAGTGGCCGTTGGCCGTGAACGTGAGAATCCAGCCGGAAGTGCGTGCGACAAAAATGCGTTCGAGGTAGTCGTCCTCGTACCGCTCCATGCCGGCGAGCGCCTTGCCAGAGCCCACACGTCGCCGGTACAGGTGCATCGGGATCCGCTTCACGAAGCCCTCGTGCGAGAACGTCACCACGACGTCCTCGTCCGCTAGCTGGTGCTCGACCGAGGCAGTCTCGAGTTCCTCTTCCTGGTCGTCGATGATCACAGTGCGCCTCGCGTCGCCATATTTCTTGACGACGTCGGCCAGTTCTTCGAGCATGACCTGGAGCTGCAACTCCTCAGAACCGAGCAGCTCCTTCAGATCTTTGATCGCCGCCTCCAGCTCCGCGACGCGATTCACCAGTTGAGACTGCTGCAGGGCAGTCAACCGCGAGAGTCGCATGTCCAGGATGGCGTCAGCCTGCACGTCGCTCAGCCCGAAACGATCCTGGAGCTTCAGCGACGCCGCCCCCCGGTCCTTCGAGGCGCGAATGATCTTGACCACCTCTTCGATGTGCTCGAGCGCCGCCAGTAGCCCCTCGACGATGTGACGCTCGGCTTCGGCCTTCTCGAGCTCGTGACGCGAGCGTCGCTGAACCACCTCGAGTCGGTGCTCCCGGAAACACTCCAGCATCTGCTTGAGGTCGAAAACTCTCGGTTGTCCTTTGTCGAGCGCCAGCAGATGAGCGCCGAACGTGGTCTGAAGGCTGGTACGCTTCTGCAGCATCTGCAGGACCGTCCCAGCATCGGCGCCCCGCTTGAGCTCGATCACGAGGCGAATCCCGTCACGGTCGCTCTCGTCCCGGATGTCGGAGACGTCCTCGGCCCGCCCCGCCTTCGCCAGCTTGGTGATCTGCTCGATGAGCTTGGTCTTGGAGACCGTGTAGGGCAGCTCGGTGACCACGAGCTGCTCTTTGCCACCGCGCCGTGACTCCCTCACCGCACGGCCCCGCATGATCACCCGCCCGCGGCCTTCCCGGTACAGCTTTTCGATGCCCTCGGTGCCCACGATGAATCCGCCAGTGGGAAAGTCCGGCCCCGGGATATGCCGCATGAGGTCGTCGACGGAGCAGTCCGGATCCACCACGAGTTGCCGCACGCCGGCGGCGACTTCGCGAAGGCTGTGCGGCGGCACGTTGGTGCTCATGCCGACGGCGATGCCCGAGGAGCCGTTCACCAGCAAATTGGGAAACCGCGCGGGCAGTACGATCGGCTCTTCGAGTTGATTGTCGAAGTTGGGCTGGAAGTCGACCGTTTCTTTGTGGATGTCGTCGAGCAGATCGACAGCGAGCGCCTTCAGTCGAGCTTCGGTATAGCGATACGCCGCGGCCGAATCTCCGTCGATCGAGCCGAAGTTGCCCTGGCCGTCCACCAGAGGCATGCGCAGCGAGAACTCCTGCACCATGCGCACGAGCGCGTCATAGACGGCGGAATCACCATGTGGGTGATACTTGCCCAGTACGTCGCCGACCACGGTCGCGCACTTCTTGTACGGCCGGTCCGGGTTCAGCCCCAGCTCATACATCGCGTACAGAATTCGACGGTGCACGGGCTTGAGCCCGTCCCGTACATCGGGAAGAGCGCGCTGCACGATCACGCTCATCGAGTAATCGAGGAACGATTCCCGCATCTCCTCTTCTAGGATGCGTGGAACAATGCGTTCCCGTTTGGAGGCCGTGGCCATTCCGTCTCCGGGGCAATAGGAAGCCCCAAGAAAACGGGCAGGGGCCGCTCCGCGGCCCGAAGGTTGGCGCTAGGCGTCTGCCTCCGCAAGAAGCTCCATCAGCTTCAGTTTGAGCCCGACAGGAGCGCGCTGGCCGGTCCCCGCACGACGGATCGCATCTCGAAATGCTTCTTCGAGATGGAGGTGGGGGTAGCAGCGCTGACAGGCGTCGAAGTGCGCCTTGACCTGCTCGTGCGACACACCCGGCAACTCCCCTTCCAGGAAGTCGTCAACGACGCTCAGCGCCTCTTCACAGGGGATCATCGCCGAGGGCGAGGCACCAACGTCGTGCGCGGCGCCGGTGAAGAGGAACTTGAGTTTATCCAAGAATGACATCGACGCTATTCATCCGTTTCGGTGCGTGCCGCGATATATCCCATCTCGACCGCATAGTCATACAACACGTTCTGAAGCTGCATGCGCCCCCAAAAGAGTCGGCTCTTCACCGTTCCCACGGGAACCTCCATCAGCTCGGCAATATCGGCATACGGAAGCCCCTCCAGATCGGAAAGCACCACCGCCATCCGGTACTCCTCGGGCAGGTCGTCGATCGCTTGCATGATGTGCTCGTCCACGATCGACTCGAAGAAGTCGCCCTCCGGATCCACTCCCAGGACCGAGACCCAAACGGGATTCACCGGGTTCGGCCCAGGACCATCCTGCCCCACAGTCTCGGTCACGATTTCGTCGTGTCGCTGGCGGCGCTCTCGCCCTCTCAAGAACACGTTGCGGCAGATCGTGAACAACCAACTCTTGGCGGCCGTGCCGCGAGTATACTGCCCCCGGGATTTGTAGGCCTTCAGGAAGGTCTCTGAACGAGGTCCTCCGCTTGGTCCGGTGCGCCGGACAGCCTGAGCGCGAAACGATACACCGCATCCAAGTGCGCGAGCGCCTCGGCTCCGAAACTCGCGGCCGACTCCGCCTGCTCTTTCGGCTCGATCAAGAGCCCATGCCTTCCAATGTCCGTTCGAATTCCTCCGCCATGGTGGGGTGGCCGTGCTCGTTCGCGGCATCGATCCCCCGGCGGTAGGCCTCCTTTGCTTGCTCGTGCTCCCCCATGTCGTGCAACGCCGCCGCCAAGCGGCCCCAGGCATTGCCCTCGTCGTCTGAAGCGGCGAGGTAGGCTCGGAGTTCCCGGACGCCGTCCTCAGATCTGCCTGCGCGTAGGTACTCGAGCGCGAGGCCGAAGCGTAGCCGGGAATCGTCGGGGTTGCGCTCGAGCATTCTCTCGAGCGCGGCTACTCGGTCCGGGACCACGCGATGATCAGTCCGGGAACTGGAAGTCGCGCGCGGACTCGTTCGTCGGGGGGGACCCGGTAACCAGCTCAATGAGGGCCGCCATCTCGCTCGCCAACTCGCCGATGCGATGCGAGACGATAAAGGCGTGGGCGAAATCGAAATAGGAGGCCACGGCACCCTCGTCGGCAGCGTGCATGGCCACGACGAGGGATTCCATCTCGGTCCGGAGGCATTCGACGATGGTGGTCACCGCAGTCTGCACGCCCCACAACTCCTCGAGCGTCGACAGTGACAGGTCGCCGTGTAGGAGCGGCTGCAGCGCTTCGACCCGTGCCCTGCTCTCCGGAGGTGCCAGTACGCCGCCCGTCGTCGCACCTTCCCCTTCCAGGAAAACGTCGGCGCCCGTGCGCAGGGCCCTCAGCTCTTCATAAGAGAAATGCAAGATCACGGTTGTCTCCGAAGGTCATCCGCGCCCCCATGACACGGCCTCTCCCTACATCTACATATCGGCACCCCAGAGTGTTTCTGCAAGCAGTACGAGACGCCGCTCATGCACCATCTGGATCAAGCCATGGCGGAGGACTCCGGTCCATACACGGTAAGTGGCAAGGACACATGATGCTCACCGTCCACGCGCACGTCGAACGCGTACAGTCCAGGCACCGGAAAAACCAGGCCGTCCAAGTGCAGAACATGCGGAACCCGGATTCCGCTGCCACCGCCGGCCGGCCCTAGTCCCAGCTGCATCTCGCCGTCGACGCCCACCACTTCTCTCCCCGCGGGATCCTTCAAGGCGATCGTGATCTGATGCTTGCCCGCCTCGTTCACCGCCGCAATGAACCTGAGGACCAGCACCATGTGGGGATGCTGCGCTGGAAACGACGACGTCCCGATGCGATCGAAGATCCCCAAGATGCTGAGCTTGCCCGAGCTATCGATGGTCGCAGCGTCGGCGATTAGTGCGAGATCAACTTCCATGCTCAGCTTTCCTGGAGGGTTTCATCTACACCTCCTACCCCGTGGCTATTCAGAGGTAGCAGCAATTTATCCGCGATCAGGATGCCCGCCAAAAGGTCTATTGCTGTGTGTGCGATTATCGCCGGCAGCAGCGAGCCCGAGAGGAGGAAGCCACCGGCGAGCGTCGCGCCCATCACGGCCGTGCGAAAGATTCCGAGCGTGCCCTGATAGACGTGTAACACGCCGAACACAGCGGATGTGAGCAGGAGCGCGCCAACGGAGCCCACAACCGGGATCAAGACCGGAATGGCGTAGCCGCGGTAGGCGACTTCCTCACCTACGCCGGCGGCCAGCGACAAGATCGCAAAGACGCCGCGCTCTTCGGCTGTCCTCGGTAGCAGAGAGCGGAGCAACGGACTCTCGCGCACGCGAAGGCCGAGCGCGACTTGTCTGAATACCACGATGATGCCCAATCCCGCCGCGGTGAGCCCGAGGGTCCATGCGATGAAGGGCACCGGCGGAAGAAGCGTGAGGCCGATCGCCGCGAGCCCCTCCGTGCGCGTGCCGACCAGCCAACTGATCGTGCCCAGGACCCACAAGGTGGCGATCGAGCTCCAGTAGGCGGGTAGGCGCTCGATGAGCGCCTCCTGCGCGAGCGGGACCTGGGCAATAGCGAGAGCCGGTATCGCGATGAGCAGAGTCGCAAGCAGAATCGTGTCCAGGAGCGACAATCCACCCAGCAGGTAGAGCGACAGCTGCACTGCCCAGAACAGCGTTGCTCCCAACCAAAGCACGCGCGCCACGCCAGGGGGAAGGTCCTTGAGTCGACTCACTCGGAGAGCGCCTCGAGACCGAACTTCGCGATGGCATCGAGCGTGTCGCGCACGTCGTCCCACGTGGTGGTGTGGTTCAAGATGCACAGCCGGAGCGAATACAGTCCGCGCAGGCGCGTGGAGGACATCATCGCGACTTGACTCTCTATGACGCGCGCCTGAACCGCCTGGTTGACCTGCTCGAGTCGATCGTCACTGAAGTCGCTGCCACTCGGGTTGATGCGAAAGCACACGATACCCAACGACGCCGGATTCGCGATCTGCAGCACGCTGGACTCACGGACGTACGCCTCGGCCTGCGCGGCCAATTCGATGCCGCGACTCACGGCTCGCCGAAAGGCCGCCATGCCAAATGTCTGGATCGACATCCAGATCTTGAGGGCCCGGAACGAGCGGCTAAGCTGCAGGCCCCGGTCTCCGAAATTCGGGTGATCGGCACCCCACTGCGTGTCCTGCAAGTACTCAGGATGGACCGAGAACGCGGCCTCGAGCTTGCGCACATCCTTCACCATCAGGCATCCGACCTCGAAGGGCTGGAAGAGCCATTTGTGTGCGTCCATGGCGATCGAGTCCGCTCTCTCCATGCCCTCGAGCAGGCTCTTGCCATGCTCGCTAAGCACCGCGAAGCCGCCGTACGCGGCGTCGATGTGGTACCAGATGCCCTGGGCTTCGCAGTAGTCCGCCATGGCGTCCAACGGGTCGACTGCTCCGGTGTTGGTCGTACCGGCGTTTCCGCACACGGCGATCGGAGTAAACCCGGCGGCACGATCCTCATCGATCATCCTGGCGAGGTCGTCCATGTCCAGACGAAAGTGCTGGTCGCTCTTCACCTTCCGCACACACTCAGGTCGAACCCCGACGATGGTCGCAGCGCGGCTCAGCGCAGTGTGGCTCTGATCACTCATGTAGACGGTGGCGCGCTCCGGGGCACCCGCATCTTCCCGGGCCACGACGAAGGCATCCAAACTGGCGGCGGACCCTCCGCTGGTGAGGACTCCCCCGGCGGTCTCGGGGTAGGAGATCCAGTCGCGGAACCAATCGAGCACGACCACTTCCAACTGGCTGGGTCCACTAGCTCCGAGCCACGTTCCTTGAAAAATGTTGTACCCGGCAGCCATGAAGTCCGCGAGCACTCCCGGCCAAGTCGGCGACGAGGGTACGAACGCGAAGAAGCGCGGATGGTCGACGCGCCCCGCCACGGGCAGGATCTCCGTCGCAGCGCGCTCGAGCACCTCCTCAGCGCTTCGCCCCTCCTCTGGGGCATCCTCCCGCATGATGAACTCGAGTTCCGAGCGTGACCCTCCCCTCCATGCCGGCTCATTGGGCAGGTTCTCGATTCGCGCAACAATGAGCTCTGCGGCCCTCTGCGCCAACGCCAACATTTCCTCTGGCGTCATCTGGAGCTCGCTGCGAGCACCGCCTTCCGTCGTGGACGTCATGCGGATAATCTTCCTTCTATGTCTGTAGATGGTTCCACCGGCCAGGGCGTGGTCTTTCGCGTGCTCGACGCGTTGGATGCCCCGCATTCCGGACGTATTCTACGGCTCCGACTCGAGTCGGGTGAAGTGCCCTCCATCAAGTCCTTTCGAAACGCCGAGCTGCGCGCGACGGGCCCCTCCGGCGAAAGCTGCCGACTGAAGGTGCTCGGGTTTGCGCTTTTCGGTGGGAAACCGAGCGACGACAGGTTCGCGCGCACCGGCCGCATCGACGTGCACATCGCGGAGATCGAGGGCGGCCCTGTCGGCCTGCGCTGGGAAGTCACCCCCTCCTAGCGTCCTGACCCCGACGGTGATCCGGAACGCCACCTAGCGCTGGTCGCGTCAGCGTAGGCCAGGTGGATCCCTGTTGAACGTCTCCACGAACCAGTTGCGGTAACGGTCGGTTTCACCGGGGTTCGACCTCGCCCAGTCGGTGCGCGCCAATGCAAACTCCGAGGGTCGGGCCGTGAAGATGAACGCATCC
Organism: Gemmatimonadota bacterium; assembly: GCA_015664885.1. Taxonomy (GTDB): domain Bacteria; phylum Gemmatimonadota; class Gemmatimonadetes; order Longimicrobiales; family Gaopeijiaceae; genus UBA1138. The sequence goes on along the minus strand of DQPL01000129.1, from coordinate 31,146 downwards.
AGGAAGCCCGCTTCGTTCGCGTACATCAACTCGTCGAGCGGCCCGTACGGCGCCACGTCGAACACGGTGCGCCCGAGCAGCCACGCGTCGGACGCACGCAAGAGGATCGCGCGCTCGAGCTCGTACTCGACCGCATCGGGCGCTTCGGGAAGCCACTCGTCCTGACGCCCCATGTCCACCATCAGGTGAAAGTGTGCGTAGAGCTCGTGCACGAGTCGCGAGTCCGCGGCCCTGGCGTGCACGGGCGTATGCACAGTGTCGCCCTCGATCTCGAGCTGATCCCAGATATAGACCTCATCGACGGAAGGATCCGTGTAGATCATGAACGTCGGGTCATCGACGATGTTGGCCTGTTGGCGCGTGACCCACTCGTTGACCTCCTTCATACGCTCATGCTCGACGCGAAGCCGCGCGCCCGAGTGGATGACGATCGGTCGCGGCTCGGCTACCTCCGGCGCGACTCCGGCACAGCCGGCGAGCACCGCCAGCACGCCGATGGCGACCGCCCGAGCGCCCGAGCGTCTATGGTCCACGCTGACTCCCAATGATTGAAGTGTCTCTAATCTCTTCGGCCTCATGATCAAAATCCTTGACACTCCCCAGTCTCGACTCGGAATTGAGGGTTACCCCGAACAAGATAGAAAGGAACGAGCCGTGCTGGGCACGATTATGGACGACGTAAACGAATTCAGGGCCCCTCAAACGATGACTCCTGGCGAGTTGGGCGACAGCCTGGCGCGCCTGGTCTGGGAAAGCTTCTCCGACTTCGTCTCTCGGGAAGACGTTGAAACGCCTCTGCCCGACGAAGACACAATATCAGACGACATAGGCTCGGCGCATCGCACAGCCGAAGAAGCGTTGATCTTCTTCATGTGGGCGCATACGAGGGGAGCGCAGTTGGCATTTCTCGGTCGCGCCCCGGACCAAAGGATACGTGAAGGCCTCGACGCGCTACACAAGGCGGTGTTCGAGGACATGGTGGAGCACGGTACGCCCGAGTGGCAGCTGCCGCTCTTCGAGCAGCGCGTGAGCGCCCGGTACGCGGAGTATCACCAAGCCGCCGCCGAATCCGACGGCCTTTTGGGTAAGGCGGTTTCTCGGCACCTCAGGGGCGAGGAGCCCAAAGATGACGCGCTACCGGAGGCGATCCGCGAGCGCGCCGTTGCAGTCGCGAATCCGCTGAAGGACTTCCTCGAAGACGTGGAGTTGGTCGAGGCCTAAACAGCCCAGGCTACGGCCTCCACTTCATCATCTCGAAGGGCGACCGGCAAGCGCGGCACCAATAAGAGCTGACGGACGCGTGCGCCCCGAAGGCGTTCGTGATCTCCGTCTCTCGTCCTGAGCAGAACGGGCATTGCGGGCTTCGCGGCAACATGTCCGGCGCCTCCTGTTCCCGAGCCTCCCTTCCGTCTGGCCCGCGCGGCGGTTCGACGGGCACTACTCGACGAACAGAGCGCGATTCTTGGCGCCGCGCGCACGATCGACAGAATCTGCGTCGGGCTGACCAGGTGCTCGTCCGCGCGTCGAGTCCCAGTCCGACGCAGGGCCCGCAGCGTCGAAATACGCGTTGACATCAGCGTCGCCTTCCGCCAGTACGTCCCTCACGGACGCCCTGAACGCCGTCGTAAGAGACTCCGGCGGCGGCATGACACCGAGCTCGACCAATTCCCGGGACGACTCATCGTCTGCCGCCAGCCAAACCAGAGCAGCAGGAAGTTGCCGGTCCGTTGCCGCGCGCAACAACGCGCGCGCCTCTTCCGATGCGGCTGCGAGCCGCCGGAACCACGCGACTCCGAGGCTGACGTGGAAACGCTCCTCGGCAAGCATTTTCGGTACCCTTTGGCGCGCGGGCGCGAATGCGCCCTCGGAGAACGCATCAAGCGCCACCGAAAGCGCCCCGTCCACGATCACCATCGAGGCAACCAACGCAGCCCAGTCCTCGAACGGCTCATCGAGCGCGCTCAGGTTGGCATACGCTTCGGCCGTTCGGTCATGCTCGATCGGAACCGGGTCGATGTCCAGCTGCTTGAGCATCGCATACAACAGACGCGCGTGCCCCCACTCGTCTTGGGTCATGGATGATGTCGCGATCCCCGTCTCGACCGAAGGCGAACCGAGTATCCAATCCGAGTACCTGATCCCCATGAGCCGCTTGCTGTCCGCCAACGACAGGATCAGGCGCTCGAGCGCTGCTCTGCCTCCGTCGCTGAGCGCGTCGACGTTGATCGCATCACTCATTCCGGACCTCCGCGCGCCTTCACGAACGGGCCATCGTCGCGGTTTACTGGAATGATCTGCGAGCGTTGCACCACACACATTTCGAACCAATTTTCTTCGGAGTACGTCGTCCAGGCATGCACTTTCGCGGTCTCGTCATCGAGCGCGTCCACGTAGCCGACGTGCGAGAGCTGGTCCCCCCGATTCTTACGCGCGAAAACGTCGTAGGTGATCTCTATCATCGATCTTCAACAACCTTCTTAGTCAGACGCCGACGCCGAACTCTTTTAGCTTTGCTCGCCCTTCGGCTGTGATTCTCTCGTTGGTCCATGGAGGGTCCCACACCTCGACGATTTCGACGCGGTCGACCCACGGCTCCAGCGCCAAACGGTCCTCAATGTCCTCGTGGATGAACTCCATGCAGGGGCACGCCGTAGCGGTGAAGGTCAGCTGGACCGTCACGACTCCGTCGTCGAGCTCCACTCCATAGATCAGTCCGAGCTCGACCAGGCTGATCGGAATCTCCGGGTCGAGGACCTCGTCGATTGCGGCCCAGGTCGCCGCCAGCGGATCAGCGGGGATCGACTGCAAGGGCCCGGTCCACACGTCGCGGCCGCCGCTCATGTGAGTCGTGACATGAGTGGGCAGGCCGGAGCGGCGTGCACCCAGCACCGGAAGAGGTGTCGAGTCGCTCACTCCGTCACGCGACCTTGCCGTTCAGCCAACGCCCGACGTCACCGCGTGAGCGCTGTATCGACTCAACGTAGATCTCGTTCATGGGACCGCGGCCCTTCCAGCGCTTGAACACGTCATCCCAAGAGATCTCGCCCGCGTCGAAGGCCCAGCGCTTGTCGGCCACATCGTACTGGCACGGGAACGGGTACTCGAGCACGTACTCCCCCCGTTGCTCGTCCCAATGCGCGGGAGCGTTCAGCCCGAGCTGTTCGCAGAGCGGGACCGTGGACGCCATCCAGGTCTGGCGTAGCTGGTCGTTCGTTAGGGCCTTGAGTTTGTATCCCAGCTGACCAGAGTGACGCTTCAGGGCGTCCGGCAGCCCGAACCACTCGATGGTCATCGGGAACATCCAGTCCACCGCGCGCTGCACGAGGTCCTTCGCCTCCCCACCGGCCTTGGTCAGCCTCCGCATCCAAACTTCGCCGTGGCGCAAGTGAAAAGTCTCCTCCATATCCACCTTCACCAGAGCCCGTTTGAGCGGGCCGTACGACGTGTTCTGGAAGACGTCGGACAAGAGACAGATGCCGGCACGGTCGAAGAATCCGTTGGCGACCACGAGCTCCGCCCAGTTGTCCAACGGCTGGTCGAAACCGTACGGATGCTTGAACTCGTGGGGCTGTCGGCCGTAGACCAGGTGCTGCTTGGACTCGCCGATGTCCTCGAGCAACCGGTACCCGATGTTAGCGTGGGCCAGCTCGTCCTGGATAATCGCGTGCGCGCTGACCTGCGTGTTGGTGGACGGCGCGTAGCGAGCTGCCATCCAATACGCCGGCGCGCTCATGAGCTCGGTGTCGGCCTGAACCGTCAGCTGCACCACGAGAGCCTTCCTGTACCCCTCGGTCATCTCTTCGGGGGACTCGACGATGTAGCCTTCGTGGACGTTCTTTTTCAGCTCATCTTCGGTGAACGGCGACATGGGGCTCTCTTGTTTATGACACTTTGATTCCGGTCAACGCCAGAGTGTAATAAGTCTATGGAATGCCAGACGACTGGCAATGGTCACAGGGCGACCTCACCTATCTCAAAGCCCGAGCGAGGCCCTGATGAGCGGCGCAATACGGTCCGGCGTCCAAGGAGGCTCGAAGGTGAGTTCGACCTCCACGTCGTCGACGCCATCGACCCCTTCGATCGCTGTCCTCACGTCCTCGACGATCTGACCCGCAACCGGGCAGAACGGAGACGTGAGCGAGATCGTGGCCTTGACCTCGGCATCATCGATTTCGATGTCGTAGATCAACCCGAGCACCACCAGATCGAGGCCGAGCTCGGGATCCTTGACCTCCTTGAGTGCCTTGCGCACGTCCTTTTCTGTAACTGCCATCTGTCTCGCTCCTCCAAGAGCGGCTAGGGCGCCTCTGAACAAGTAGAGCACGCCGCGTTACGGTGCCACGGCTCCAGATCCTAGGCGGGGCGACGACGCCATAGCCGTCGCTACGGCTAGGAGCTCCAACGACGGAGATGGGGCTGTGCCATCGTAACCCCACAGACCGTCAAGTGTTTTCGCACTTGGTGTTGGGGTGGCGCGCTCTACTTGTCCAGAGGCTCCCTAGTGCTTCCTCACGTAGAGCACCGATGTCTCGCTTCTCTCGTCGCCCTGCGCCTTTCGGATCGCCTTGTGCAGCGAGCTCACGAGACTGTTGATCGCCGAGTACCCTCCGCTTTTGAAGGACGCCGGGGTCGGCGCCTCCATCTAGGTCTGGTTCTTGATCGACGAGGACGGACGGGTCGCGGATACGCGCATCGCGAAGACATCAGGTCACTCGAGCCTCGACCAAGCGGCACTACGGGTGGCCGAACACTTCCGCTTCTCGCCGGCCCTGCAACGCGACCAGAAAATCACGGTTTGGGTACAGTTCCCGATCAACTTCAGGGTGCGCTGAGTTAGCTCTAGTCTCCGTCGAGGTCAGGCGTCGTCATAGCTGGCCGGCGAGCGCTCAGCCAGTCGAAGGCGAGACGCAGCAGCCAGGCTGCTCCGCCCACAATGAGCAGCAGCATTAGCCAGCGAAGGAGCGTCGCTGCGAAGGCGGCATCGAGCACCGGCACGCGGAAATCGTAGCGCAAGAGCTGCCCGCCTCGCTCGGTCATCCAATGCCACCCGGTGTGAGCCAACACCGCTGAGAGCACCACTGTGCCGCCCACCTCCGGCAGAACCTTGCGGAAGAGCAGAGCCAGGATAGGCACGGTGATCGCGAGCACGAAGAGCTGGCCCAGCTCGACGCCGATGTTGAAGGAAAAGAGCGAGGTCAGCAGGTGCGCGCCGGCGAACTGCAGCGACTCGGAAAGCGCGAACGAGAAACCGAATCCGTGGATCAAGCCAAAGCCGAACGCGATCAGCCACCGCCTACTGAGCTTGGCACCAAGGATGTTCTCGAACGCCATGAAGACGATCGAAAGCGCGATCAGGGTCTCGATGAGCGGCGGGAACCAGAGTGCGTTGGGCGCCAGGCCCATAGAGGCAGCGATCAGGGTGATCGAGTGCGCCACGGTGAACGACGTGACGATGGGCACGAGCGCCCAGAAGCTCCGGAAGGGCACGACCAAGCAGAAGAGGAAGAGTAGGTGGTCGAGGCCGTCCAGAATGTGCTCGAAGCCGAGAACCACGAAGCGGAACGCGGCCTGAAACCAACGCGGGTCGAGTCGCACGAGCCCCGGAGTACCCGTGTATTGGTAGACGCGCTCCGGCCTTCCCGCGGGCACGAATCGCAGCACCGTGACGGTGCGCAGGCCGAGATGAGCCACCTGCGGATCGATCGAGAACTCCGATTGGTCGGAGGCAATCGGGACCTCGAAGAGTACGTCCAGCAAAGCCTGCGCCGGCGGCAAGTCGACGTCCGCATCGAGCGGCGGCGACCTCACGCCCGCCAGCGCGGTCTCGTAGCTGGCGAAAGAGCCGTCACTGGGCAACGAAATTCGTGCTGCCACGAGCTCGAGCGCGGGCAAAGCCTCCGCGCCTTCGTACAGCCGGATGTAGTTCCCGATCCACTGGACCGCGGCATCATGAATCAGCGGGTCGGACTCGGCGATCTCCAGGTAGCCCGGGTCCCGCACGGGAAAGTCGAATTCACGCATCGCGAATAGCGGCGTGCGCACCAACAATCGCAGCGTGCCGCCTTCCGGCGCGACGAACACCTGTACTGTGACGTCGGCGGGTATCTCATGCGCCTCCGGCCAGGACGGAAGCAGGAGAACGAGGGCTACGACAATCACGGCTGTGCGTCTCATGGCACGCACTGTCGGGCACCGGGCGGCTCAAGTCCAGACCCGATTGCCGGACGCACGCGCGGCGCGTAGCGTTCCAATGACTCCTGTCCCGCTCGGGGGATGCATCATGAAGCGCAATCTGGTCTACGGACTCGCACTCCTTCTTTCAATCACGACGCTGGCCTTCGTAGCCAACGCGATCGAGGATACCGCCGCGGTCCTTGATGAGAACGCAGTGATGGCGCCCATCTTCGAAGTCGATCCGTTCTGGCCCCAGCCTCTGCCGAACCACTGGGTCCTCGGGTCGGTGGTGGGCGTTGGCATCGACGCTGCCGACAACGTCTACATCATCCACCGGCAGGCGCCTCTCAACGCGCGCACCGAGATCGGTGCCGCCCAGGATCCGCCCACCAGCGAGTGCTGCTCGCCCGCACCGTACGTGCTGGTTTTCAATCCCGACGGCGTGTTGATCGACTCTTGGGGCGGCCCCGCAGAAGGCTACAGTTGGCCGACGTCCAACCACGGCATATCGATCGACCCCTTCGGCAACGTCTGGATCGGCGGAAACGGAAACGGTGACGGCCATGTCCTGAGATTCACGAACACCGGCCGGTTTCTCGCGCAGTACGGTACGCCGGGCACGGACCGCGGCAGCACCTCGACCGAGCACTTCGGTCGGCCGGCCAAGATCTCCTTCGACGCGGAGAACGATGAGGTGTACGTAGCAGACGGCTACAGCAACAAGCGCGTCGCGGTCGTCGACATCAACACGGGCGCCATCAAGCGATTCTGGGGAGCCTACGGCAACGTGCCCAGCGATGAATACACCGGCAGCTATGACCCCAATGCGCCGCTCATCCAGCAGTTCCGGAGCCCAGTGCATTGCGCTGAGCCGACGGCGGACGGGCTGGTGTACGTTTGCGATCGCCCCAACGACCGGATTCAGGTCTTCCGCAAGGACGGCACGTTCGTGGCCGAAAAGCGGATCGCGCCGATGACGATGGGCGACGGCTCGACCTGGGATATCGCATTCTCGAGGGACCCCAACCAGCAGTACATGTACCTCGCGGACGGCAAGAACATGAAGGTGTACATCATTGAGCGTGAGTCGCTCGAGGTGCTGACGAGCTTCGGCGACGGCGGTCGCCAGCCAGGCCTCTTCTTCGCCGTGCACTCCATCGCCACGGACTCCCAGGGCAACATCTACACGACCGAGACCTACGAGGGGAAGCGCGTGCAGAAATTCGTCTACATGGGGATCGGCGAAGTCCCCGCGGGAGACCAAGGCGCGCCATGGCCGATGGGGGAAAAGATCAGCCGCTAGCGCCGAACTGACAGGCCTCTTTTGCTAGTTAGCGGATGGTCAGCCCGAACCCTAGCTCCAAGTCCTTGCCATCCTCGAGCGCAGCCAGGAGGGTCGCGATCGCCAGTGCACTGGCGACGTCGCCCGCGGCATGACCACCCATCCCGTCCGCTACGGCGACGAGCGTGCGTGCGTCTGAAAGCGCCTGCGCGAGCACGGTGTCTTCCTGATACGGCCTTCGGCCCGCGATCGACTCCGTGGCGAGCCGCGGCTGATTCGCCAACCTGCTACCTCGGCAAGGGTTCTAGGGGACGATACAGATAGATCCCCGCGTGACAGGGAGCTACGCGCCGTCGGCGCCCGGCATGAGCACAGTGCGGATGGGGAACGGGATTTCGATCCCCTCATCGTTGAAGCGTTCGTGCAAACGCTTGATCAATTCGTGCCGAACGGGCCCCTGACTTTCGAACTCTCGCACCTGCATTCGGATCTCGAAATTGATGCTGGAGTCGCCAAATGTGTGATACCGTACGACCGGGTCTTCGACCGAGCCGCCGCCATCTACGGATGCCAAAACCTGACCCGCGACCTCGAGTGTCACCTGCTCCACATGCTCGAGATCGCTGTCGTAGCTCACCCCCACCTCCACGCTGACCCAGAGCGCCTTGCGCGGCATGCTGAAGTTCTTCACCACCGAGGACGCCAACAGTGTGTTCGGCACCGCCAAGAGGTTGCCGTCGGGGAACGTGAGGATCGTGGTGTTACGGCTCTTCACGTCCGTGACCCAGCCCTCGTCGCCCGAGTCGAGTCGCACATAGTCCTGTGGTCGGACCTGCTTGGAGAGAATGATCTGAACGCCGGCAAAGAGGTTACCGAGCGTATCCTGCAGCGCGAGCGCGACCGCGAGGCCACCGATTCCCAGTGCCCCAATGAGCGGCGTGATGTCGATGCCGAGGTTCTGCAGAATGATGAAGACGCCGATCACGCCTACGGCGAGTCGAGCCGTGTTCACCACGAGCGTGAGGGAGCCGATCGCTCCTTCCGCGCGGCCTGAGAGCATCTCCACAGCAGCCCCCGTCGCGCGCATGCCTGCGATCGCAACGGAGCCGATCAAGACGACCGTGAGCACGCTCAACACGGTGCTCGCGAGCAGCGGATCGAGCGTTCCAACGCTCAGCGCCAGATAGATGCCAGCGCACGTGAGCCAAATCGTCGGTACCCCTCGCACCGACTCGACGATCAGATCGTCCCACTTGAAGCGCGTCTTTTTCGCGATGCGATGAGCACGCGTGACGACGACCCGTTCGAGCAGCAAGCCTACCAGCACGCCGCCCACGATGAGGATGGTCCGCTGTACCCACTCGATCTGGAAGAACTCGGTCATAACGGGGAAGGTAGGCCTCCACCGTATTTCGTCCATCGCGTCCAGCCCGACCAGGGCTTCGATTCAGATCCTAACCCGGAGGTTGAGAGGACAGCGCGGGGCCAGATCGTCAAAGGTTGGGCGGTCATCGAGGACACGAAGAACTTGGTTGGGTTCGTCAAGAGCGTACGCGGGGGGGATGGCAACGACTCGCCCAAGTTAGCGCCTGATGTACCGCCTGCCGCGAAACGGCCGCAAAGCGTTTCCGCGGAGACGTCCCGCTACCTGTTCGCGGTTGTCCGTTCCCGCTACACGGCGTACCATGCCTCTAGTGCCTCAGACGGGAGTAGAGATGTGAGCGAGATGGACTCGTCAGACTCGCCGGGCACGACGGTCGCCTTTGCGACGACGCATTCGAGTTGGTCGCGTCGTGACTTCATCAAGGGAGTGATCGCGTCCGGTGTCTCAGTATCTGGCATGTCGTACTTCGGAGCTGGATGTACGACACCACTGCCAGCCCAAACCGGTGGCGTAGAGCGGCTGCTTTCTTTGACCGTGAACGGCCAGGTGCGCCGCGTCGACGTACTGCCGGGTGAAACGCTAGCCATGACGCTGCGCTATAAGCTCGGCCTCACCGGCACCAAGCTCGGATGCGACCGCGGTGAATGCGGCGCGTGCACCGTGCTGATCGACGACGTGAACTACTACTCGTGTTCGACGCTTACGCATCGCGTGCGCGACCGAGAGATCACTACCGTCGAGGGACTCGAGAGTCCGGACGGCACCCTGCATCCGGTACAGCAGGCCTTCGTCGACGAACTGGGTCCGCAGTGCGGCTTCTGCACCTCGGGCCAGGTGATGTCCGCGGTGGCGCTGCTGCGCGCGAATCCGAATCCAACCCGGCAGGAGGCCCGCGAAGCGATGGCGGGCAATTTGTGCCGGTGCGGCGCCTACGATCACTACTTGAACGGCGTGATGCGTGCCGTGAGCGAGGCATAGCATGGCTGACTTACTTGGAAAGGACTACGCACCACCCGACATCTACGGAAAGGTGACGGGTCGCGCGAAATACGCAGAGGACTTCCGCAGGGACGGCATGCTCTTCTGCCGCCTGCTCAAGAGCCCGATGCCGCACTGTCGTGTTCGGGGCGTCGACGCCACCGCGGCGCTCGCGATGGACGGAGTCGTGGCCATCTTGAGGGCGGACGAAGTTCCGGAGCAGGCCGGCCCAGCCAATAACATTCTGACCGACGAGCCTCACTTCGTCGGCGAGCCGATCTTGGCCGTGGCCGCGGTCACCGAAACCATCGCCCAGGACGCGATCGACGCGATCGTGCTCGACCTCGAGCCGCTGCCCTTCTGTGTGGATCCGCTCGAGAGCCTGCGACCGGGCGGCCCCAACGCGCGCACGGACGGGAACACGGTCGTATCGGGTGAGGTTCAAGAGCGGAAGTGGACCGAGGAAGACTTCGCGGCCGCGGGCGAAGGCCAGTTGCCAATGGGCGAACCCGGCACCGAATGGTCGTATGGCGACATCGACGCGGGCTTTGCCGAAGCGAGCATCATCTTGGACGAGACCTTCGTGACCGCGGGCACATCGCATCACTCGATGGAACCGCGAACCGCGATGGCGTACTGGGAAAACGGCAAGTGCTATCTGCACGCATCGACCCAGAGCCAAAGCTTCGTGCATCCGGGAATCGCCGCGTACATCGGCATCGAACCGGAGGATCTGGTCTACATCGCAGAGTATTGCGGTGGTGGTTTCGGATCTAAGGGCGGACCTTATCCGCTACTCTCGATTCCGGCGCACATGTCGCGCAAGGTCCAGAAGCCGGTGCTCATGAGAATCAGCCGCAGCGAGGAGTACTTCCTCGGTTCGGCGCGACCCGGCTTCCAGGGTCGCATCAAGATGGGATTCCGGGACGACGGCCGAATTACGGCCATCGACGTGTACATCGTGCAGGAGAACGGACCGAACCAGGGCGGTGGCGACATGAACGCGGCTGCCAGTGCGATCTCGATCGTGTACACGCCCCTAAACATGCGCTACCGGGGGATGTCGGTGCTGACCAACACGCCTCCGCGCGGAGCGCAGAGGGGCCCGGGCCAGAATCAGATGGCGACCGCGGTTGAGCCGCTACTGGACAAGGCTGCGAAGCAGCTCGGTCTCGACCAGGTCGCGATTCGGCACATCAACGCGCCGACCCATGAGTCCCTCTACGGCAGTAACCGTAGCGGCATCACGAGCGCTTATATGCGCGAGGCGTTGGAGCAGGGCGCTGAGCGCTTCGGATGGGAGGAGCGCCGTGCGCGCAGCGGCGAACGCAACGGATCCAAAGTCCGCGGGGTGGGCGTTGGGCAGGCGTTCCACTCAGCAGGCGCCAGCGGATTCGACGGGCTGGTCGTGCTCACGCCGGAAGGAAAGTTGAACATTCATTCCGGAGTCGGGAACCTCGGCACGTACTCGTACTCGACGACGTCACGGGTCGCCGCAGAGGTGCTCAAGTGCGACTGGGAGAACTGCGAGATCGTGCGCGGTGATTCGAGCCGGGGGCTGCCCTGGACACTGGGGCAGTTCGGCAGCAATACGTCGTTCACGATGACGCGCACGAACTTCGCCGCTGCCAACGACGCGGTTCGCAAGCTCAAGGAGATCGCCGCGCGTCGACTCGGTGGCTCCGCCTCCGACTACGACATCGGAAACGAGACCGTCTTCGCTCGGGGCAACCCCGGCCGGAGGCTCACCTACGCGCAAGCGGCCCAGGCCGCCATCGAGATCGGCGGCGAATACAGTGGTCACGAGGTGCCGGACGACATCAACGCGCTGACTCGGCGCGCCGTTGCCGGGCTAGCGGGGACAGGTCTGATTGGCGTCGCGAGAGACAACCTCCCGCAGACCGGGATGGTGCCGGCGCTGGCAGCCGGTTTTATCGAAATCGAGCTCGACATGGAAACGGGCGGCATCGAGATCCTCGACTATCTCGGAGTGGCCGACTGCGGAACGGTGCTTCATCCGCAGGGGCTGTCCACGCAAATCAAAGGCGGGGGCGTGATGGGGTTCGGCATGGCCATTTCGGAGCGCCACGTCTACGACCGCCACTGGGGTCTTCCGGCGGCCGTCGGCTTCTATCAAGCCAAACCGCTTTCCTACCTGGACGTGCCGTCGGAAATGGACTGGCACGCGGTCGATGAGCCGGATCCCAATAACCCGGTTGGCTCGAAGGGTATCGGAGAGCCTGTGATGGGATGCTCCGCCGCTGCGCTCTTGTGTGCCATCTCGGACGCGCTCGGGGGGCACTACTTCAACCGCATCCCGGTCATGGCGGACATGATCATCAACGTCGCTTCCGAGCGGTCGCAATCACACGGCCCGCTCCAGGTAAACACCCAGTGAGGAAAAGCCCATGATGAAGGACATGATGTCGGGCTTCGAGCTCTACCAGCCGGCCGACGTGGATGACGCCATTCAGTTGATCGACCGATACGGCAACCGCGGATGGAAGCTCGCCGGTGGTTACGACTCCCTCGATTGGTTCAAGAACCGTGGAAAGGGTCCCGAGGCGGTCATCGACCTCGAAGGCCTGGACGCGCTCAAGGGAATTCGCGAGACCACGGACGGTGTCGAGATCGGCGCTCTGACCACGCTCACGGAGGTCGAGCGTAGTCCTCTTCTACGTGATCGCTATGGGCTTCTGGCGGACGCCGCGCGCAGGGTCGCGAGCCCACAGATCCGCAACGCGGGTACCCTAGGCGGCAATCTCTCTCAGGATACACGCTGTTGGTACTACCGCTACGGCGTGGACTGCTACCGGGCGGGTGGCAACACCTGTTACGCGGCAGCGCCCGAGGCCATGAACCGGGAGCACGCGCTCTTCGGTGCCAGCAGGTGTGTAGCGGTGACCCCGTCGGATACGGCGCCTGCGCTGGTAGCATTAGACGCGGAGATGGTCGTTCGCAATGCACGCGGCGAGCGCGTCATTCCCGCCGCCGACTTCTTCATGGAACCGTCGGTGGACATCCAACGCATGACCGTTCTCGACCCGGATGACTTGCTTACGGCGATTCGCCTACCCGCGAGCTGGGCCGGTGCCGACTTCTATTTCGAGAAGGTGGCGGACCGGAAAAGCTGGGATTTCGCGTTGGTGAGCGTCGCGGCGGCATTTCGCACGAGCGGAGCTCAGATCGACGAAGCGAGCATCGTGTGCGGAGCCGTCCAGTGCATCCCACGACGTCTGCACGACGTCGAGGTGCTGATCAGTGGTCGGACGCGCAACGAAGAAACAGCGGCACTAGCCGGTGCGGAGGCGATCCGGGGCGCCGAGCCGCTCGACTACAACCACTTCAAGATTCCGCTGATGGAGAATCTCGTGAAGCGAGCCGTAAGGGGCTGAACCTCCGGGCGGTGGCCCTCCGAAGTCAGGCCAACTGCACGGGTAGCTCTCGCACCCTCCGACCAATCAGTGCGAACAGCGCGTTGGTGACAGCCGGCGCAATCGGTGGCACGCCGGGCTCACCGACGCCACCGGGCTCATCTCCGCTCGGTACCAGGAGAACCTCGATTTCGGGGGCCTCCCCCATGCGCACCATTTCGTAGTCGTTGAAGTTGCTCTGCACCGCGCGGCCACCTTCGATGCTGATGCGTCCGTAGAGCGCGGCGGTAAGTCCGTAGATGATGCCGCTCTCCATCTGCGCCTGCACGATCGCGGGATTCACGATCACGCCGCAGTCGACCGCACACCAAACCTTGTGTACGCGCGGCCGCCCATCTTCGAGAGAGATTTCTGCGACCTCGGCCACGTAGGAGCCGAACGACTCCACGACCGCGATCCCCCGCGCCCGACCCTCGGGCACGGGCGAATCCCACGACGCCGCCGTGGCGACGGCATCGAGCACCGCCAGGTGTCGGGGGTGCTCACCGAGTAGGTCACGGCGGTACTGATAGGGGTCCTTTCCTGCTATGTGCGCCAACTCGTCGATGAACGACTCCACGACGAACCCGGTGTGCGTATGCCCGACGGAACGCCAGAACCCCACCGGAATCGGGAGGTCGACCGTGGCAGCCGCCATCCGGAAGTTGGGCACGTGGTACGGCTGGTTCGACGCGCCCTCGACCGCGGTGGGGTCCACGCCGTCGCGCGTGACCGTCAGATTGCGAACGAAGTCCGGCAACCACCCTGGCATGAGTCGCTCCATGATCGACTGCGACGCCATGTCGTGACGCCAAGCGAGCGGCATGCCGTCGTCGTCCAGAAGCGCCATGAACTCGTGGTGCGAGGCGGGTCGATAGAAGTCGTGCTGCATGTCGTCCTCGCGGGACCACATGACTTTCACCGCGCCCTCCACCATCGAGGCCAACTCCGCCGCCTCAGCGACATAGTCCGTCTCGGCACGTCGCCCGAAGCCCCCGCCCAAGAAGGTGGTGTGAATGACTGTGTTGTCGGCACCCACGCCCGACATTTCCCCTGCAACCTGTCGAGCACCGCCGGCGATCAATGACGGGCCGTTTTGCCACTGGGTCGGCGCCCATACCGTGCATCTACCGTCCTCGACCAACGCGGTGCAGTTCATGGGCTCCATGGTCGCATGCGCCAGATAAGGCACTGAATACGTCGCCCGAATCGGATCGGAGCCGGCCGCGAACGCCGCGTCCGTCTCACCGTGCTGCTCGGCGACCCCTCCTCCTGCTTGAATCGCCGACTTGAAGCGCCTCGTGATCTCCTCGTCGTTCAGCGTGCTCCCAGCTCCTTCGTCCCACTCGATGAGCAAAGCGTCCCGCCCCTGCTTCGCCGGCCAGTAACCGTTTGCGACCACCGCCACGCCGTTGCTCAGCTCGACCACTTCGTCGACTCCTGGCACCGCTAACGCGGGCGCGGGGTCGAAGGAGCGGAGCGTGCCACCAAAGACCGGGCAGCGGGCGACGAGCGCGACGCGCGCGTCACTCGGGCCTGCGTCGATACCGAAGACGGCCTCCCCGGTGGTCTTGGCCGGGATGTCCAGTCGATTCTGAGATGTGCCGATCAATCGGAACTCGGACGGGTCCTTGAGCGCCACATTCTTGGGCACGTCCACATCCGCCGCCGCAGTAGCAAGCTCGCCGTAGTCGAGCGTGGAGCCGTCCGGGTGATGCGCTTTTGCGTCGCGCATCTCGATGTCCGAGGCTGGCACACCCCACTCGCGCGCGGCCGCCTCACGAAGCATCAAACGCGCGGCTGCACCGGCCTCACGCAGCGGAACCCACGATTGTACGACACTCGTGCTTCCGCCGGTGACCTGCATGCCCAGGGCGCCGTACGCCGCGTGGGCAGGTGCAAACTCGAAGGCCACGCGCTCGAACGGCACCTCGAGTTCCTCCGCCAGCAGCATGGGCAGCGCCGTCGAAACGCCTTGCCCCATCTCGGACTTGCCGACAACTACGGTGATCGAGCCATCGGTATCGATGCGCAGGAACGCGTTGGGCGCGAATGCAGCGTCGGTGGCGGGCTGTCCCGGGCCCGACACCACTTTGTAGGTGACTCCAAGCGTCAGCCCTACCCCGGCCACGCCCGTAATCTTTATGAAGGTGCGGCGTGATACGCTCATCGGTCACCTCCGCCGGCATCGTCCGTCGACATCATCTGATACTGAATCTCCGCCGCTCGATGGATCGCGCGCCGAATCGCTGTATAAGTGCCGCAGCGACAGACGTTGCGAGACATGGCCGCGTCGATGGCCGCGTCCGACGGCTTGGGATCCTCGGCCAGCAAAGCAGCCGCAGCCATGATCTGACCCGACTGGCAATACCCGCACTGTGGCACCTGCTCTTCCACCCAAGCCAGTTGGACCGGGTGGCCCCCGTCAGGCGAGAGACCCTCGATGGTGGTCACTTCGGCGCCCGCGGCGCGGCTCACGGCGAACCGACACGAGCGGACCGGCGACCCGTTCACGTGAACCGTGCAAGCACCGCACTGACTGATGCCACACCCGAACTTGGTGCCTGTCAGGTGGAGCGTGTCCCGCAATGCCCAAAGGAGAGGGGTGTCATCCGGGACATCGACCTCGTGGAGGCGTCCGTTCAGCGTAAAAGTCACCATGGATCACGTATCCGGTTTCAGAGCGGCCATATTCCGGTCGGCAAGGCCTACGAGCCTCTGGAATAATGGCCGAGCGCCCGGAGAGACGCCAGAAACACGGCGACCGCAGCTCCCCTCGCTACTCCTCCCGCAACACCCTCGACGCCTCCATGCTCAGCGTCGCGCGCGCCGGAATCCAACAAGCCGCGGCAGCCGCCGCTGCTAGCAACAAAGCCACCCCGGCGTATGTGAGCGGGTCGGTCGCACTCACTCCAAGGTATGAGTGCGCGGTGTCTCAGCGCGGGCATCCGCCCGCGTCGGGCGAAGGAGCCATCGTTCCCCTCGCCTTCGCGGCAGGGGGCTCGCATCTTCGAGCCTCTGCTTCCTCTTCGTGGTTCCGCTTCACCGAGGAGATTCCTGGTGCACCGTCCGATTCTCTCCGCATGTGCCGTCACAGTCATGCTCTCGGCCGGCGCATGCACAATCGACCAGCGCGAAACGGCGCCCACTGAGGCGGCGATCGAGCTGCTGACTTGGACTGAGCAGATGGCCGTGCGCGACGTGTGGCTCACCAAGCGGCACGACATGCTGCTGCCCATGATGCGCCGCCACGGCATCGGCATGTGGATCGTGGTCAACGAGGAGTTCCACGACGACCCGCTCACGCAATACGTGGCACCGGCGCGTCCGTATACGGGGCGGCGTGACATCTTCGTATTCGTGGACGCGGGAGATGCCGGGCTGCGCAAAGTGGCAGCAACCGGCTACTGGGAAGAGACCGTTGCTCGCTTCTTCGAGTCGCCGATCGATCCCAAACCCGCAGGCGAAGTGCTTCGCGAGCTCTACGAGCAGTACAGGCCCGCGACGGTCGGGCTCGGGACCGGAGGCGCTCGCGGCATGACGCGCAGCCTTACGCACGACTCCTACCGTTTCCTGACGGATGCCATGGGTAGCGAAGCCGCGAGCCGCTTCCAGAGCGCGGCCCCGCTCATCGAGGAGTATCTAGCGACGCGGATTCCTGAGGAGTTGGAGCACTACGAACTGCTCGTGGCGCTCACGGAAGCGATCACCAAGGAGGCCTTCTCCAACGCCGTAGTCGAACCGGGAGTCACGACGGTTGGAGACGTAAGACGCTTCATGTACGATGAGCTCTGGAGCCACGGCGTCGGCACGTGGTTTCAACCCGACATGCGGGTACAGCGTGCCGGGATGGCAGACGTCGGGTCTCGTGGCTTCCTCGCGGTCGCACCGGAAGAGACGGTCATCGAGCCCGGAGACCTGATCCACGTCGACTTCGGAATCTCGTACCTGGGGCTCGACAGCGACTGGCAGAAGATGGCCTACGTACTCCGACCCGGTGAGGAGGACGCACCCGAGGGGCTCAAAGCCGCCTTCGCCAATACCGTAGCGCTTCAGGACGCTTTAACGCTCAGGGCCTCGCGCCCGGGTCGAACAGCGGGCGAGGCGTATGCTGCGACGATGGCGGAGATGGAGGATCTCGGCATCCAGGCGCAGATCTATTCGCATCCGTTGGGCAACAACGGTCACGGAATGGGTCCAAGCATCGACTTCAGAAGCGCTGGGCGCGGGGAGGCCACGTCCAAGCCGCTCGTCGAAGGCTCCTACATTTCGATTGAGCTGAATACACGGACCACGGTGCCCGAGTGGGACGGTCAGGACGTCCACATCATGCAGGAGGACCCTGCCTATCTGACCCCTGAGGGGTGGGTTTTCTTCCGCCCCAGACAGGAAGAGTTCTACTTGATCACGTCGGTTCTCCGCTGAAGGAGCACATGCAATGAAGATGACTTGGTTAGTCACCCGGAGCGCAGCAGCGGGTCTGGCCGCACTGGTATGCGTTTGCGCGCCGGCCCAGGCGCAGTACGGCGCGCTCAACGGTGAATGGCGGAGCTACGGCGGTGATGTGGGCGGCACGAAGTACTCGCCGCTGGATCAGATCGACGCCACCAATTTCAGCAGCCTCGTGCAAGCTTGGAATTGGACGACCGTCGACGCCATGCTGAGCACCGAGCTCGCGGGCGGCGAATGGACCTCCAGCTCCGCCAATATCTTCGAAGCTCTTCAGGAGCAAACGCCCGAGTTGTGGCGGAGCGACCAGCACCCGCTCATCGAGAACCTGAAAGCGACACCATTGATGGCGGGAGGTCGGCTCTTCCTGGTCACGCCGCTCTCGGTCGGCGTGTCGGTCGACGCCAAGACGGGCGAAGTGCTCTGGATCTACAATCCCAAGAGCTACGAGGACGGCACCACGTCGATGACCGTGATCTATAACCAACGCGGAGTGTCCTACTGGAGCGACGGCGCGGACGACGAACGCGTCTTCTGGGGGACCGGAAACGGCTATCTCATTTGCGTCGACGCCAAGACGGGACGGCCTTGCGCAGGCTTCGGGGTGGACGGGCGTGTGGACCTGACCACGACTCTTCCCAGGTCAGACCGCGGAGAGAGGGACTACCTGAACGCTCTCCTCTATTCGGTGCAATCGGCTCCCATAGTGATCCGGAACGTGGTCGTCACGCCCGTATCGATCGCGGATCGCAGGATCACCATGGAAGCGGTCCCTGGCTGGATACGCGGCTGGAACGTGCGCACGGGTGAAGAGCGTTGGTCGTTCCACACCATCCCGCAGGCTGGCGAGCTAGGGGTCGACACCTGGGAGAACGACTCCTGGCAGTATTCCGGCAATACCAACGTTTGGAGCACCTACGCCGCCGACGAAGAACTCGGGCTCCTGTACGCTCCCACCGGTACCGCTACCAATGACTTCTACGGAGGTCACCGCCTGGGTTCGAACCTGTTTTCGGAGTCGCTGATCGCCATCGATGCCGAGACGGGCCAACGCGTCTGGCATTTCCAGGCGGTGCATCACGGTCTGTGGGACTACGACTTCCCGACACACCCGAACCTCATCGACATCACCGTGGACGGCAGGGAGATCAAGGCGATCGCCCAGATATCGAAGCAGGGCTTCACCTATGTGTTCGACCGCGCGACCGGCGAACCCGTTTGGCCCATCGTAGAACGGCGTATGGATACCGAGACCAACGTGCCCGGTGAGGTGGTCTGGCCGACGCAACCCATCCCGACAAAACCGGCGCCCTTCGAGTATCAGGGTGTGTCGATCGACGACTTGAACGACTTCACCCCGGAGCTTCGCCAGCAGGCCATCGACGCGATCCAGCCGTTTCGCTGGGGGCCCCTCTTCGAGCCGATCTCGCTGCACGAGGACGGCGGCACTCAAGGCACGATCCTACGGCCCGGCACGGGCGGAGGCGCCAGCTGGCCTGGCTCGGCGGTGGACCCCGAGACGGGCATCCTGTATGTGCCCTCGCGCTCGTCGTACCAGATGATCCACCTCTACGACCCTCGAGAGGTATTCGGCGACGAGGCAACCGCCCGGTTTACACACGGCGGCCCCGGCAGCGGACCTCGCATGCCCAGCGGACTACCGCTGTTCAAACCGCCGTATTCGAGGATCACCGCGATCGACCTCAACACGGGTGAACATCTCTGGATGCAACCGATCGGAAATGGAGACGAGGTGCGCAATCACCCCTTGCTCAGGGACCTGGACCTACCTCCGCTCGGAGACCGAGTGGTGCGGGCGGGCGGACCCGTGCTCACCAAGACACTGCTCATCTCGGGCATGGAGAGCGGGGGCACCGACGACGGCCCCCAGCTGGTGGCGCGCGACAAGATGACGGGTGAGATCGTCGGTGCCATCGACGTGCCAGCGCCCGTACTCGGCACGCCGATGACTTACATGGTCGACGGCGAGCAGTACATCGCGTTCACTGTGAGGGCGAGTCCTCCTAAGCTCGTGGCGGTTAAGTTGCCGAACGCAGGAGGACTTAGACCCTTTCCGTGAGGCTCGGCGCCTACTCGGACCCGACGCTCATGGGCGTCTACTGCGACGGACCGGCCTCTCCCCAAGCGCCCGGCGCATCACTTCATACTGGATCGAAACGATGTGGCCGAGAGACTGGGTCCAGTAGGTACCGTTGTGCCCACCCGGCATCTGCATGAAGTCGAAGGGCACGTCGTTCTCGAACAACACCTGGGCAAAGGCCCTGGCATCGCCGATCAGCCGGTCTTCGGTCCCCGAGTCCAGGTAGATGTGGGGCAGATCTTCGTGCGGAACCTGAAGGACCAGCTTGAAGGGGTCGTAGGCATCCGCGCCTTCGGCCGTGGCAAACGCCCTCCCCGCCGGCGTGCGCTCTGCCTGGCTGCTGAAGCTTTCGATACCGATGTTGGGGTTGATTCTGGCTTGGCGCGCCTCGAGACCTGCCTGCTCCTCCGCGGTGCGTTCCCGACGCGCTCGCGGCGCGACCTCACCCCGGGCCTCGGCAGCGTTGCGACGGGCATACGACAACGCGCCGCTGGTGCTGCCAATCGATACGAAGAGCTCAGGGTTGCGTAGGCCGAGCGTCAGTCCGCCGTAGCCCCCCATGGAGAGCCCGGTGATCGCACGCCCCTCTCGCCGCGCTATAGTGCGGTAGTTCCCGTCGACGTGGCCGACCACGTCCTTGACGATGTGGTCTTCCCAATCGTTCCGCTGACCTTTCTCGTTTTCCGCCCAATTGACGTACCAGGAGTTCCCTCCGTCGGGCATGACCACGATTAGGTCCCCGGCGAGCCCGGCGTAAAACGCCGCCCCCTGCCTGCTCCAAGCCGTGTAGTTGCTCGTCAGTCCGTGAAGCAGGTAGAGGACCGGGTAGCGCTCGTCGGAGGCCTCGTAGGCCTCGGGCAGAACGATGTTGTACTTCATCGTGCGTTCGACCGCCGGGCTGTAGAACTCGACGGTGTGCACTTTTTCCTGGGCCACGACACCTGTGGCGACCGCAAGAAGCAGTGCCACCAGGATCGACGAGCGAGCCATGTTTGCGTTGGTCACGATCCTACCCTCTGACTGAGTGAAAGCCTCTGACGATTTCACGACCCAGTTGCAGGAGCACACTTGGGAGTGCGCCGCGGCACCGCAAGGGCGAGCGACTCGGTCCGGGAGTTGACGGCACGGCCGCGTCGCTTCTACTCGTTACAGGTATACTTCTAACGAGTCTATGGCCGGAGTCCCGATGGCCTCGCAACAGCCCTTGGACGCATCCCACCTGCTTCCACTCACCGATCTCGCATTCAACATCCTCGTTGCGCTCACGGACCGGGAGCTGCACGGCTACGCACTCATCAAGGAGCTACGCATCGCGACCCTGGTCTTCGGGATTGTGCCGGCGCTGCAGTCGCTACGGCTGGAGTCGGGCGGCTCGATTGGTACTGCTTTTCTTCGTCCGGGCCCTACTGACTAATCTGCCACTCGCGGTGGACCATGTGGTCCGGCATTGGGGCGCGGGGAGAGGTAGAGAGCTGACGGTCGGCGTACCGCGAGCACGCCTGTAGCGTGACTAGGGTGAGTGCTGCGAGTACCCCGCGGGTTGCGCACCTAGGAACATTCGTCATCCGCATTGCCGATTTCCGTTTCATCGGGTGGTGTGCCGCCCGCACATGCAGATGACCGACGCAGGGTGGGTCAGCACCCCACACAGTTGTGGTTATTCTTCGCCCCGAGCCCCTCGAGCAGCGCGATCGTACTGGGGAAGGGGGTGATGCGTTGCACCGGACCATTCGCCATGTCCACCGTGGTTTGACCGCGCCGACTCACCACCATCACGTCCGCTCCGTGCTCCACCAGGAACAAGACCAGCTCGTCGTCGCCGCGTGAGGCTGCGTGGTGGAGCGCGGTGTATCCGTTGTGGTCCCGCGCGTTCACGTCCGCCCCGATCTCGTTCACCAGGTACGTCACTGCGGGAAGCCAGCCGTCCGGTACGTGACGGTGGATGTTTGCTGCGAAGCCTTCTCCGAACCCGATGCCTGAAGCGGCATGGATCGGCCACGAGCCGGGTCCTCCGACCGGAACCGGCGGCAGCCCGGACGCATCTCCACCGGATGTGGGCTCGAGGTTGCCCCCGCGATAGCTACGCCGGGGCGACTTCACGGTCGGCGTGTCCGGATCGGCGCCGTAGGCCACCAGGAGCCTCATGGCATCGAGGTCCAGAGCGTATGCGGCGCGCCAAAACGGTGTCGCACCCGTACGGTCGACCCTCAGATAGTCGTCCCCAAACGTCGTGAACCAGAGCGGCTTGGTGAGTTGCACATTGGGGTCTGCGCCGGCGTCCAGGAACGCCCGCATCAGGTCCATGTACGTGACCTCCTGCCGCAAGCGGTGCGTGGGCTGGGGATGCCTGGACTTCGGGATCCAGTGTGTGTTGAGCGCGATGTAGAGCGGCGCCGCGCCCGCGTCACTCGCGATCTTGGGGTCGGCGCCGCGCTCGAAGAGCTGCATGGCCAGGTCGAAGTGGCCGTTGAGCATCGCCATCAGCAGGGGACTCGTGTGGTCTCCGCCGCTCACATGGTCGATGTCGGCTCCGCCCTCGATCAAGGCGATCGCGGCTGCGGCATACCCCTCGCGAACCGCCAGTAGCAGCGCACTCAGGCCTCCGTAGCCACCCACGAGCTGCGCGTGCGAGAGCGGCTGGGCGACGCGGTCGCGTTGAGCTTCGTTGATGTCGATTTCGGCGGGAGCGGCGCCAGCTCCGGCACCACCGCTGCCTGCGGCCGACACGCGTCTCGTCTCGGTCGTGGTTGTCTGCAGTCTCCGGGCTTCGGTGGGGGTCGTCTGCGCGGTGAGTGGCTCGCCTCGCGTGCGCTGCCGCCCCGCGGCCTGGTCCGCGCGGTCCTCGGCATCCCTGGTGGGCATATCGAGCACGATGGCCCGTGCGTCGATGGCCGCACCGGCGCTCACCAAT
This sequence comes from Gemmatimonadota bacterium, assembly GCA_015664885.1. GTDB lineage: Bacteria > Gemmatimonadota > Gemmatimonadetes > Longimicrobiales > Gaopeijiaceae > UBA1138. Next base: position 8,454 of record DQPL01000129.1, on the reverse strand, counting down.
GCGCGGATCGCCTGCACACGCCCTGTCGCCGCGGCGAACATCAGCGGCGTTTGCCCCCAGGCGGTTTCACGTCGATCGACCTCGGCACCGAACTCGATGAGCACAGCTACCGAGGAGGCGCTACCGGAGGCAGCCGCCAAGTGGAGGGGCGTAACGCTTCCGGTCGTGGTTTCGGGCGTGGCGATGGCTCCTGCCTGCAGGAGCGCACGCACGACTGAAGTGTGCCCGCCCTTGGCGGCGAGGTGCAGGGGGCGGTATGCGCCGAGGCGTGTCGTCGATTCGACGTGAGCTCCAGCCGACAGCAGCAGCGAGGCAACCTCGCCGTCTCCGCGCTCGGCGGCCCAATGCAGAGCGGTCATGCCGTCCCCGAGAGCCGCATTCACGTCCTCGCCGAGCTCGATCAACGCACGAACCTTGGCGGCGTCCCCCCTCATCGCGGCCTCCGCGACCGGTGTGTCAGGCGGCGTTGCGGCCCAGGTCAGAAGCGCGCACGCCAACACACATACCACGTTGTAACGGAGCCGCTTAGGGCGCTGTATCTGATGTATCATCGATCCCTCATCCGAATGCTTCATCCCGACGCCGAGAGCGCGAGCGCCCCGGTGTCGTTCCCGAACCGGGTGACGTCGTCGAGTCCCAGCTTGTGCAGCAGAGTGAGCATCGCGTTGGCCATCGGTGTTCCATCGGCGGTCTGCACGTGCAGGTTGCCTTCGAGTTGCCCGTTCGCGCCGCCGAGCACGATTAACGGGCAGCGGCGGTGATTGTGCAGGTTGGAGTCGGCCATTGGGGAGCCATAGAGGATCATCGTCTTGTCGAGCAGGTGGCTATCGCCCTCCTGGATCTCCCTCAGCCGGTCCAGGAAGTACGGCAGCAGACCGACGTGGTACTTGTTGATCTGGGCGAAGTTGAGCACCTGCGCGTCGCGACCGCCGTGGTGCGAGGCCGGGTGGAACGGGGTGTCCGTGCCGCTGTCCGGATAGACCCGTGACGATGCGTCGCGCCCGAGCTTCAGCGAGAACACGCGCGTCGTGTCGGAGGCGAACGCGAGCGCCTGCAGGTCGAACATCAACTTCACGTGCTCGCTGAACGAGTCCGGCACGCCCGCCGGCGCGCCGGGCAACTCGCGAGCCTCTCCGCTCCGGTTTTGGGCCTCGACGCCCTGAATGCGGCGCTCGAGCTCGCGCACGTTGTCCAGATAACGCTCGAGGCGCACGGTGTCGTTCGGTCCCAGCGACTGCTTGAGCGTCGCGATGTCCTGCGCGATCCAATCGAGGATGCTGCCGCTCGTTTGCCTGCGCGCTGCGCGCTCCTCCGCGCTGCCACCGGCCCCGAACAGCTGATCGAACGCGACGCGCGGGTCGCGAATCATCGGGAGCGGCTCGGTGGGGGAGGCCCAACTGATGGTGTCCGTATAGACGCACGCGTAGCCGTACGCGCAGCCACCCGCTTGATCGACGTTCTCGATGCAGAGTTGCATGGACGGGATGGGCGTGTCCTGCCCAAAACGCTGTGCGTACATCTGATCCAGTGAGATGCCGACGGAGACATCCGAACTCTCGGTCTGCTTGGGGTGCGCTTGCGTCAGGTAGACTGCACTGGACCGGAAGTGATCACCCCCGATTTCCTTTGCCTGGGCCGCTTCCGCGTTCCGCACATCGGTGTTGCTGATGATCGTCAGATAGTCCCGGTACCTCTCCAGCGGCAGCAGCGCGCTCGGGGAGAGATCGAAGTCCCGCCCGGCCGCGGCGGGCGACCACAGGTTTTGCGTAGCGCCCCATTCGTTGCAGCCCGCCGCGCCGTGCACGATCTCGATCGCGACCAAACGCGTTGGGTCGTCGACCCGGGGAGCGTTGGACCACACCAGCCCGGCCGGCACCATGGCGTCGAGGAACGGGAGCGCGAGAGACGCACCAGCGCCTCGAATAAACGTGCGGCGGGGAATTCGCTTGCCGGTTATGAATGGCATGGTTTGCGTGATCTCCGTTCTAGGGCCGCATTCTAGGGCTTCTGCCCCTCCGGGCCCTGCTGCGCGACTACGTTGGCGCGCTGCATCCGGAACGCGTCGCTTTTCACTACGCCCAAGATAAACGCCGACATGCGATAATCATCGGCTTCCGCGGCGCGGGCGATCGCTCGCACGGTCGGCTGATCGAAGTGTTCGACCCGGCGTCCTAGTGCATAGGCGAAAAGATTCTCGGTGAAGGTCCGGATGAGCGGGATCGGACGGTTGAGCAGGGCGCGTCGCAGGTCGGCGGGGCCGGTGATGGGCGTCCCGTCATAGAGCTCTCCGCGCGTGTCCAGCGGACTGCCGTTCTCCCTCGTTCGCCACTTGCCGGTGACCCCGAAGTTGTCGAGCGCGAGGCCGATTGGATCCATGAAGCGGTGGCAGGAATTGCACGTGGGGCTGGCGCGATGCTGTTCCATGCGCTCACGGGTCGTGAGCATGCGGCCACCGGCCGCCTCATCGACCTCTTCCAGATCCGGAATGCCCGGGGGAGGGGGAGGTGGCGGAGTCCCCAGCAGTACCTCCATCACCCATTTGCCTCTCAGCACTGGAGACGTGCGTCCCGCGTGGGACGTCATGGTCAGGATGCTGGCGTGCCCTAGCACTCCCCGTCGCGTGTCGTCGGGGTAGTTGACGCGGCGGAAGTGCTCGCCGCTGACGCCGGGGATGCCGTAGTGCTTGGCCAGGCGCTCGTTCACGAAGGTGTAGTCCGCGGCGTACAGGTCGAGCACGCTGCGATCGTCCCTCACCAAGCTGTTGAAGAAGAGCTCGGTTTCGCGCCGCATGGCATCCGCGAGCTGCTGATGAAAGTCCGGCTGCAGACGCACGTCCGGGTGGATCTTGTCGAGGTCTTGCAGGCGCAGCCACTGGCCTGCGAATCGTGGCCCGAGCGCTTCGGCCTTCGGGTCGGCGAGCATGCGCAGGACCTGCGTCTCGAGCACACCATCGCCGAGCAGAGCGCCGCTCGCGGCCACCTGCCTCAATTCGGCGTCCGGTGGCGCGGCCCAGAGGAAGTACGAGAGGCGTGACGCCAACGCGAATGCGCCAATGCGATAGGTCTGCCCCGCGGCGACGTCCCCGGGAGGCTGCTCGAAGCGGAAAACGAAGCGCGGGCTCGCGAGCATTGCTTCGAGCGCCGTGCGGATTCCGAGCTCGAAGTCACCCTCCGCTGCGGCCTCGTCGTAGAACGACATCAACGCCGAGCGATCCTCTTCCCTTAGCGGGCGTCGGAAGGCCTGCTCGCCCAGCCTCGAGATGATCTCGTTCGCGCAGGGCCGTTGCTCGTTCGGCGAGGCGGGCGTGCAAGTGAAGATCCGCCTGCGAACGGGCGTGTCGGAGACGCCCACCGTCGTCAGCGGCCCGCCGACCACCAGGTCACGGATGTGCGGCAGCGAATTCACGCCGTAGGTGCCCGCAATCGCGGTACTGGCGAGCGACCAGTCGTGCGGCGAGATCAGGTCCTGCACGGGTCCGTCCGTGCGCTTGATGAACGCGGCGGTGACCCTGTGTGCGCCTCCCGCCACCAGGATGGGCTCGGTGCTCATCTCGACGCTGTTGGGGTCGGAGACGTGCATCCATCGGTCCATCTCGAGCAGTGCGACGCGCTCCCCGTCGATCGAGATCTCGACCTGCTCGAGTGCGTCAGCGGTTTGCAGCGCGGAGCGCCCGTTGCCGACCACAGTACCGGTGGTCTCGTGGTGGAACGAGACGCGGAAGACGTACTCACCGTCGGCCGGGAAATTGTGGAGGACCGACGTGCCGCCGCGGGTGCCGAACGGCGCGCCGTCTACGCGTTCCGTCTGAGACACCCAGCGCGGGATCCTGTACTGTGACTCGCTCGCGGTGGCATCAGCGTTTCCGACCGCCAGCCGACTGATTTCCGCCGCGGCGTTGAGGTAGGAGTCGAGCAACGTCGGCGACATCATCTGCACGTCGGCGATGTTGTCGAAATTGGCGCTCTTGGTGTCGAGCGGCAGATAGTCACCGGCATCGACCTGCAGGCCGAGCAGGTCGTAGATCGAGCGCTCGTATTCGGCGCGATTGAGCCGCTGGAACGTGCGCCCGCCTGGATTAGGGTTCGCGGCGGCAGCCTCGTCCATGTGCGCTTCCAACGACTCCACGAGAACGAGCAACGAGTCACCCGGGGGCCGGCGCGCACCTGGCGGCGGCATCATGCCCGCGCGCAGCTTGCGGATCATCATCTCGGCGATGTCGCCGGTCTCTTCCGCCGTGTCTAGCGTGAAGCCCTCGAGCGAGAGGTTGCCGCGCAGCATGCGGTCGTTGTGGCAGCGCACGCAGTACGCCTGCACGACCGCGTCAGAATCCTCGCTCGACGTCGCGCCAATGGCGTACGCTGCGCTGCTGCCCGGACCCGCGTCTGGGGCCAGCGTGACCATCAAGAGGCCCGCGAACAACATTGCCGAGACTACGTAGTTCATAACTCACACAGTACCGCGGCACCGGTTGTCTGACCAGCGATTTCGCTCACGTGGCGCGGCCGACGGTCCCGCCGTAGCCGCGGGATACGGGGTGAACCTGCGTACGATGGCGGTCAAAGGGCTCATGGCTTCGTTTCTGGTTCTTGTAACTCTGATCGTGCTGGGATACGCTCTGGTCAGGTGGTGGCCAGCCTTCGGAGTGGCGTAGGAAGCGGATGGCGGGCAAGGCCTCGGCACCTCCTTAGTGATTGCCGCACTCGTAGCGTTGGGCTATCTCCTCGCGACGTAATGGGCCGCGTCAGGGGTCGCCTCACGGCACCGATACCGGCGTGGTAAGGGCCGTGTAGCGTTCGATGGTTGAGCTTGACTCATGACCCGGTGGTTGATCCTTTCAGCCGGAGGCGGTGAATCGTGCACTTTCTGATCCACAACGAGCAGGACGACGTCGGAGTCGCGGTCGTCGACATCAAGGCCGGCGATGTGGTCACCGGCAAGACATTGGACACCCAAGAAGAGACGGGTCACGTCGAGGCGCTGCAGGACGTGCCTCTAAGCCACAAGATCGCCCTGAGGGACTTCGCCGTCGGTGACACCGTTACGAAATACGGGCAGGACATCGGGAAGGTGGTCGCCGCGATCAAGACCGGCGAGCACGTGCACGTACATAACGTCAAGACCAAGAGGTGGTGACGATGGAGGCCCCGACTTTTCTGGGATACCGACGAGAGAACGGCCGGGTTGGGATCCGCAACCACGTCGTGATCCTGCCTGTCGACGACATCTCGAATGCGGCCTGCGAGGCCGTAGCCAACAACATCAAGGGCATCCGGGCGATTCCGCACGCATATGGACGCCTCCAGTTCGGCGCGGATCTCGAGCTCTTCTTCCGGACGTTGATCGGCACCGGCGCGAATCCAAACGTGGCTGCGGTGGTGGTCGTCGGCATCGAGCCCGGGTGGACCGACCGCGTCGTGCAGGGGATCGCAGAAACCGGAAAGCCGGTCTCGGGCTTCGCCATCGAGCGGACGGGCGACCTGGGGACGATTGCCAAAGCGTCGCGCCAGGCCAAGGAGTACCTGCAATGGGCTTCCGAGCTCCAGAGGGAGGAGTGTTCGGTCGCCGACCTGTACGTCTCCGTGAAATGTGGAGAGTCGGACACGACGACGGGGCTCGGCTCTTGCCCGACAGTCGGCAACGTCATCGATCGCATCATACCCATGGGCGCCACCGCCTCGTTCGGCGAGACCTCAGAGCTAACCGGCGGCGAGCACGTCGTGGAGTCGCTGGCGGCGACACCCGAGGTGGCTGCGGAGTTCAGGAGGGTCTACGACGCCTACAACGACTTCATCCTCGCCGAGAAGACCGACGACCTCTCCGACTCGCAGCCCACGATGGGGAACATCATCGGTGGCTTGACGACCATCGAAGAGAAGGCGTTCGGAAATATCGAGAAGCTCGGGAAGTCGACCAAGTTCGTCGGCTGCCTGGAACCTGCGGAGGCGCCCTCGGGGAACGGCTTGTGGTTCATGGACACGTCGTCGGCGGCTGCGGAGGCGGTCACTCTTTGGGCCGCATCTGGGGCCGTAGTGCACCTCTTCCCCACCGGGCAGGGCAACGTCGTCGGCCATCCGGTCGTGCCGGTCATCAAGCTGTCCGCGAACCCCATCACGTGCTCGACGATGAGCGAGCACATCGACTTGGACGTTTCGGCGATCCTGCGTGGTGAGATGAGCTACTCCGAGGCGGGAGCCGAACTCCTCGACATGCTCGTACGGACGTGCAACGGGCGATTCACATCAGCGGAGGCCCTCGGGCACCGGGAGTTCGTTATCACGAAGCTCTATCGGAGCGCCTGAGCGCCACCCGCTGCGAGCCGGCGCCTGGGACACGATGGGTCGCTACGAGCCTTCCGTGGTGGCGGACTTGGCCTGTAGCCTGGCCGAGTCCACGGGCGTACCACCGGGCGACGCCCGCGTGCTCGCCGACGCCCTCGTCGAGGCCGATCTGCTGGGTACGTCGACCCACGGCGTCTCGCGACTGAACATCTACCTCCGGCGGATCCAGAAGGGGCTCATCGATCCCGCCGCCGAGCTCCGGGTCGAGCAGAGGCGACCGGCGGTGCTGGTGGCAGACGCCGGCTCAGGGCTCGGACAGGTTCAGGCGATGGCCGTGCTCGGGCGCCTGTTCCCCCTCGCCGCCGAGTTCGGTGTCGCTTCGGCCACCATCAGCAACTCGCAGCACTTCGGCGCGGCCGGCTACTACTGCAACCTGGCGGCCGAACGGGACATGATCCTCCTGGCAATGACCAACGCCGAGCCGGCCATGGCTCCGTACGGAGGCCGAGAGGCGTTTTTCGGTACCAATCCGGTCGCCGTGTGCTTTCCCACCGGGAAGGGCTACGCGGTCCGCGTCGACCTCGCGACGTCGATCGTCGCCCGGGGGAACATCATCGCGGCAGCTAAGCAGGGAGACACGATCCCTCTAGGTTGGGCCATCGACGCCGAAGGTGAGCCGACCACGGACGCGGTGGCTGCCTTAGCGGGAGCCGTGCTGACGATGGCCGGACATAAGGGATCCGCGTTGGCGCTGATGGTGGAGACGCTCTCGGGGGTCCTCTCCGGGGCCGCGGTGGGCCCGGAGGTGGGCTCCATGTACAAGCACATGGACCGCAAGCAGGACGTGGGTCACTTCTTCTGTCTGCTGGACGTTGCGGCTTACATGGACGTCTCGCGGTTCAAGGAGCGGATCGACGCCATGATCGATCAGATCAAAGGCAGTCGACGGCGACCCGGCGTCAACGAGATCCTCGTTCCCGGCGAGCTGGAGCACCGCCGAGCCGCCGAGAACCGAAGCATGGGTATCCGCGTCGACGACGCGACCATGAACGAGCTCCGGGCCCTTTGCGAGGAGCTCGAGGTCTCGTTCACCTTAGCCCCCTCGAGCTGACGGTTGCCGTCGACGGCACCAACGTTGAACTCGAAAAGCTATCCGGGGGATCGTCACCGACGTGCGCACGATGAACCAAGAAGAGCGCTCGGGCCTCGAGCTCTCCTCTCTGTCTTTTCAGAAAATAGCGTATATGAAGGGCGAGAGAGCGAAGCCTTCGAGCACGACGACCAACGTCCCCATCAGGATTAGCACGAGCACGATCGGAATCATCCAGTACTTCTTCCGTGCCTTCAAGAACCGCAGGTAGTCGGCCACGATGGAAGACTGCTTCACTGTCGGGCCTCTCGATCCAGCCGCATCAGCCTGACCAAGGCACTATGTTACACGTCCTCTTCGAGCGCATCGAGGTGAGGGAGGCGAAATGAATCCCTTCCCAACCTACACGGAAGCCTGCACGGCGGTTTGCGCCTCGAAACAGCTTGAAGTCCCAGGGTCGCTTAGATTCGCGACTCACAACATCTTCGGGGCGTGGCGCAGTCCGGTAGCGCACCTGCTTTGGGAGCAGGGGGTCCCCGGTTCAAATCCGGGCGCCCCGACTAGTTTAATGACAATGACTTACGGGATCGCACGCCTACTAGATGGGTGTGCGATCTCACAAATAGGTACCACATAGGTACCATCACCGACGTGCATGGGGGGTGGATTCCTGCGTCTGGCGCAGGTCGTCCAGTCAGCGGCAACTAGGCGCCGGTCCCGCCGCCGTTTTCGATCCACTCGCCACACCGCTCACCCATATTGAAGGTGCCCTTCTCAAGGAACTGGCCGTGGACAGGGGTCGCCTCTCTGGTGTGGATAGAGAGGCGGGGCATCTTCAGAGCATGCGCTACATCCGACTCACAGCTGTGCTCATGCTCGTGGCATGTGGTGACGGTGGGACTACGCCCACGAGTCCACCCACGACTCCAACGCCGCCAACACCTGTAGCGACATCAATCACGCTGTCTGCTACTACTCTGAGCTTTGCGTCTTTAGGAGCAACACAGCAGCTCACGGCTACGGTCAAAGATCAGAATGGTGCGACGATGAGCGGAGCGAGCGTGTCGTGGAGTTCGTCGTCTGCGT
>DQPL01000091.1 GCA_015664885.1 Gemmatimonadota bacterium | reverse complement strand
ACTCCTCCTCGCCGTAGAACAACTACGACTCGTCGTCGTGCCTACTATTGAACTCGCGAGACCCCTGCGCGCGGCGTACCCTACTTGTTCGGAGGTTCCCTAGCGCCGCTAGGTCGGGGCCCTTCGCTTTGGGAACCGGCCTCGGCGACCGAGCGTACCAAGCGTGCACGTCCTCCCCTTGCCGGGAAGGTCCTTGAAGCAAGCATCCTCGCGACTCCTCTGGATTCCAGCCCTTGTACTGGTATGGAACGGCACCGCCGCCGCTCAGAGCACTGAAGCCTGGAACGAGGCCAGGGTACTCGCGCTCATCACTCAGGCGCGCGCCAAGAGGCATTCGCTGGCGGTCGACACCGCGTTTCGGTCCTACGTGGGTCAGGCGAGGGGGTACGTCTACTTCCTCATCGACCGCCCGGACTCCGAAGAGCGCACGCTCCTGAAGGCAGACCAGATCGCCCTGGAGGTGTTCTGGCGGGCACCAAATCAGACCGGCCAGCGTATCGTTGGGCGCCGAGATGAGAAGATGCTGCCGACGAACATCAGGTACCACCTCGATCACCTCACAGTGGTGCAAGACGACTTCGGCGATTTCATCCGTTTGGGGGACGGTGACGAAGTCGAGCAGGTGCTACATCCATTGGGCCCGGACGCGGAGAGTGTCTACGATTTCCTGTTAGCGGACTCTCTCTCCATCTCCTACGGGGACGGTGTGGAAACCCGAGTGTACGAAGTCCGTGTGCGGCCCAAGGAGTACCGTCAACCCGGCCTCATTGGGTCGGTATTTCTGGACCGAGGAACATCGGCGGTCGTGCGCATGAACTTCACGTTCACGCCCGCGTCCTATGTCGATCCGTATCTGGACTACATTCGGATCTCGCTCGACAACTCGCTGTGGGACGGCAAGTACTGGCTCCCCTATCGACAGGAGGCCGAGCTCCGCCGAGAGCTACCCGAGCTCGACTTCATGGTGGGCAGCATCATCAGGGGCCGATACGAGATCGGCGGTTACGAGTTCAACGCGGAGATCGCCAATCCGGGGCTGCTCGGTCGACGCGTGACGGCGCTGCCCCGCGACCAGTTGGAAGCATTCCCTTTCGAACGGGGCCTGTTCGACGACCTCGACGAACAGGGCCTCGCGCCTTCACCGTCGCTGGAGGAGGTGCGGGCACAGGCCAGGAGGGCGTTTCAGGATCGCTATCTCAGTGGCCTCAGTCCGCTACGCCTGTACCTCGGATCGGGCTCTAGCGCAGCCCGTTACAACCGTGCAGAGGGGAGCTATTTGGGGGCCGGATTGACCGTACGCACCGCTGGGGATGTGCGGCTTAGGGCATCCGCCGGCTACGCCATGGGCCGCGGTAAGGCCTCGTTCGCTACATCGATGACGGGCGGGCCCGACCCGGTGGTCCCCACCGTGGAAGCATATTGGAATCGGATCCTCGACTTCGGCCCCGCGAGCACCGCTTCCGGCTTCACCAACTCCCTCGCCGCCAGTGTCGGTATCAACGACTACTTGGACCCCTTCTTTTCACGTGGAGTCAGCCTCGCATTCAACTCCCGTGCGGCGGGAACGCCGAGCGTCCTTCTACGGTGGGAGCGCCACGAATCTGCGCAAGACGTCGTTTCCGAGACGCCGGGCACGGACCTACGACCGGTCCGCACCATCGATGAGGGCATCCTGGGCGCCGTCGAACTCAGACTGCCGGTCGGGCTTCCTGCGAACGGAACCGGCTCACTCACTGCTACCGGAGCACGTTTCGAGACTCACACGTTCGCCGCGCTGCAAGGAAATGCGAGCTGGACGCTCCGGGACCGCGCCGAGCGCTGGCACGCGCAGCTCCATGCTTCTGGCGGGCTGGTGACCAACGCGGCCCCCACGCAGGCGCTCTTCCTGCTCGGCGGCCGAGAGACACTTCCTGGCTATGGCTATCGGGATTTCGTCGGGGACCGCTTTTGGCTAGTGCGAGCGGAAGGCACGTTCCCGTTGCGATCACCGTGGGTGAGCCTGCGCGTCTCCGGTGGCCTGGGGGCTACCTACCTCGATTCACGTGTCGTGCCGCCCGACTGGCAAGCCAGAGACTCAGAGGGACTTCGCAGCACGCTGGGCGCAGGACTCGCGTTGGGATGGGACGTGCTTCGCTTCGACGTGGCACGCGGTCTTCGAGATGGGAAGTGGCAGTTGATCTTCTCGGTCGCACCGCGGTTCCGCGGCTGGCTGTAGCGGCCCAGCGTAGCGACCGCCGCCAGAGCCCCCCCCCGAAAGAGGAAGGGGCCCGAGCGAAGTACTCTCGAGCCCCGCAGAGTTCGGCCCTAACTAGCCCGACCTCGGATGAGGACCGGCTACGCCACCTCCTCCAATTCCTCATCCGAGACGCCCGCCTTGGTCGACAGCATCACCACCGTGTGAACGATGATCTCCGCGGTCGGAATAGTCACTCCATCCCGCTCGTAGGCTTCGTACTCGAGGCGTCCCTCGATGTAAATACGATCGCCGACCCGTACGTAGTCCTCGGCGAATTGCGCCTGACGGTTCCAAAGTGTCGGCCGGTGCCAATCGGTACGTTCTTCCTGCTCGCCGTCGGCGGGCTTGCGGCGGTTTGTGGCGAGTGAGAAGTGGGCGACCTTCGTGCCGCTCTTGTTCCGCTGCATGTCCGGATCACGCCCCACGTTCCCGATGAGAGTGATCTTGTTCACGGACCGGCTCATGTGAATTCCTCCAGCGTTGGTTCGACCTGTTCGAAGCGATCCCCGAGCGTCCCTGCAGTCGAATGATGGAGCCGGAATCGGGGCGCACAGATAGCCCAACGGGACGATCGCAGCCAGCCTGTGGAGACCGCCGTGCCCAAAAGCCGGTGGGGGTCCCGGTGCGCGCTTCCCACGCAGCGACATTGAATCGCGGAAGAGGGAAGGGAGAGGGGCAAAGATCCCTGAGCGAAGTGGGGAGCGCGCGCCGCGACCCCCTACAGAAACGCTACCCCTTACACTCGTACCAATTGCCGCCCACACCCCAGTCAGCCACGAGAGGCACCCTCAACTCAACTGCTCCCTCCATGCAGCTCACCACGAGCTCTCGCACCGCGTCGACCTCGGCTTCCGGTACCTCCAGAAGCAGCTCGTCATGCACTTGCAGAAGCATCTCCGCGCCCGTGCCGGCTTCGTCCAGGGCGGATTGTACGTCGATCATGGCCTTCTTCATGAGGTCAGCGGCGGTGCCCTGGATTGGCGTATTCTGGGCCACACGCTCACCGAACTGTCGGATGTTCCAGCTGCCCGACCGCAGCTCGGGCACGTACCGCCGACGACCCATGAGCGTCTCCACATACCCCTTTTCCCTGGCCATCTCGACCTGAGCGTCGAGGAAGTCACGGACGCCATTGAAGCGCTCGAAGTACGTCGCAATGAACTCCTTGGCTTCTTCCCGCGTGATGCCGAGCTGTCGGGCGAGTGAGAACGGCCCCTGACCGTAGAGCGTCGCGAAGTTCACGGTCTTGGCCTGCCCCCGCATGAGCGCGGTCACGTCGTCGATCGGCACCCCAAAGACGACCGACGCGGTCTGGCGGTGGACGTCTACGCCTTGGGTAAACGCCGTAACGAAGGCCTCGTCCCCCGAGAAGTGCGCCATCACACGCAACTCGATTTGTGAGTAGTCGACGGAGAGGAAGACCGTACCCGGCGCCGCCACGAAGCCCTTCCGGATCTCGCGCCCCACATCTGTGCGAATGGGGATGTTCTGCAGATTCGGGTCGCTCGACGATAGCCGTCCGGTAGCGGCGACAGTCTGGTTGAAGCTCGTGTGAATACGATGCGTCCGGCTGTTCACTAGCTGAGGCAGCGCCTCCACATAGGTCGACCTCAGCTTCTCGAGCTCACGATACTCCATCATGAGCTTCGGGACTTCATGACCCTGCTCCGCCAGCTCCTCGAGCACCGACGCATCCGTCGAAGGGCCGGTCTTGGTCTTCTTCAGGACCGGCAGCTCCAGCTTCTCGAACAGCACCTGCCGGAGCTGCTGCGTGGAGTTCAGATTGAAGTCACCACCCGCAACCTTGAAGATGTCCTGCTGGATCAGATCGAGCTCGCGCTTGAGCTTCGAGCGCATGGTGCGAAAAAAGTCTTCGTCGATGCCAATGCCTGCGAGCTCCATGCGCGTCAGGATGGGCAGAAGCGGCATTTCCAGATCGGCCATGAGCTCGCCGAGTGCATGCTCGTCCAGCTGCTCGTCGAAGTGCTCGGCCAGTTGCAACGCCAGATCCGCCCCCTCGCACACGAAATCCCGAGCGCATTCGATGGGCGCATCCGAAAAGGGCACTTTCTTGCGCGCGCTGCCCACCACATCCGAGTACGCAATCGCCTTGTACGAGAAGGCCTCCAACACAAGTGTCGTAAGCGCGTGACTCCGCCGTCCCGGGTCGAGCACGTAGCTCGCGACCATTACATCGCAGGTAACGCCGCCGAGCTCTACCCCCTCGCGCGACAACGTGAGCGCGGTACGCTTCAAGTCGTGGCCGACCTTCGCCACCGTCACATCTTCGAGTAACGCTTTGAGCCCGGACATCTCGGCGGTCGCCAGGCCCGGCAGATTTCTGACCTCGCCAGGTCCGTCCCCTTCGAACGTCAGCTCAAACGGCTGTTGATGAGCAAAGGGTAAATACCACGCAGCACCGCCCTCGACCGAGAGCCCGAGAGAGACCAGCTTACCTCGCAGAGGATCCTCCGTGCTCGGTTCCGCAGAAATCGCCATACGCCCCGCGGCCCGGAGCACTTCGATGAGCCTGTCAACGTCCGAGGCCTGGTCCACCACCGAGTACGTCACTTCGGCTCGTTCGACCTCAGGCGTCACGACCCCGCTGGCTTGCGCGAGCACTGCGAACTTCTCGGCGAGCGGTCTAAACTCGAGCTCCACGAAGAGGTCGCGCAGCACCTCGTTGTTCGGCTCCCCGACCTTGAGTGCCTCGAGATCCAACTCGACGTCGAGGTCGGTCATGATCGTGACCAGCCGCTTGGAGAGGCGAACGGCCTCCGCGTTTTCCTGCAGCGACTTGGACGCGCGCGGCGGCTTGAGACTTTCCGCGTTCACGATCAACGCCTCGATGTCGCCGTGCTGCTCCAGTAGCGCCAGCGCGGTCTTTGGACCCACGCCCCGCGCGCCCGGAATGTTGTCCGAGCTGTCCCCAACCAACGCGAGATAGTCGACCACCTGCGAAGGGGGAATGCCGAACTTTTCACTCGCATTCTCTTCGGTGACCCAGTCGGCCGCCACCCCAGTCGCCCCCCCTCTGCCCGGGTTCATGAGGTGGATGTCCGGCCCCACGAGCTGATAGAAGTCCTTGTCGCCGGACACGATCACGGCCTCGAGCCCGGCATCCCTCGCGCGAGTCGCGAGCGTCCCGATCACATCGTCGGCCTCGTAGCCGTCGAGCTCGACGATCGGGTCGTTGAACGCTTCCACGATGTCACGGATCCTGCCAAGGCTGGAGCGCAGGTCGTCAGGCATCTTCTCTCGCGTCGCTTTATACTCCGGGAACACCTCCGTCCTAAACGAATCCCCCGCGTCGAAAACGACGGCCAGGTAGTCCGGCGCGAAGTCCTCGCGGATGTCGAGCAGGAAACGCGTAAACCCAAACGGCGCCGACGTGTTTTCGCCAGCGGCATTCGTGAGCGGCCGCTGGATAAACGCAAAGTAGGATCGGTAGATGAGCGCATACGCATCGATGAGGAAGATGCGAGGCTTGGTCTTGGGCGGGATCTTCAACGGTCTTTAAGCTGCGAGTGGGTGGCAAAAAAGCGCCCCCGGCTTTGGCCGAGGGCGCTTCGGGACCTATCCGGAAGAGAGCGTCAGGCCCGAATCACGTTCGTCGCCTGCTTGCCCTTATCCGAGTCGCGGACCTCGAATTCCACGGAGTCGCCTTCGTGAAGGGTGCGAAACCCGTCACCAACGATCTCTGAGAAGTGGACGAATACGTCGTCACCCTCCCTGTGCTGGATGAAGCCGTATCCCTTCGAGTCGTTGAACCATTTTACGGTCCCCTTCATGCTGCTACCTCCGCTGAAAAATACACACCCGCGCCTCACGCGGCCATTCACCTTAGGGCTAGATCCACCCAGCGGCAAGGAATCTGATAGCCGGATACGTGCTGATGCGGATATCGCACCTCAGGCGACGGCGGCAACGATCAGTCTTGTCCGTAGAGCACGCGATAGACACCGAGATTTCGGCGTACGTTCTTGACGTAGCCACGAGTCTCGTCGAAGGGAATCCGCTCCGTGAAACGCAGCGGATCGGAGGCCTCCGGGTAGCGCCGCCACCGGTTCGCGCGTGTCGGGCCCGCGTTGTACGCCGAGAGCACAAGCGGCAAGTCGCCACCGTAACGGGCACTCATGTCGACGAAGAACGCGGCCCCAAGATGCAGGTTCACTTCCGGAGCCGTCAGGTTGGCCGGACGAAAGCCGTCGGGTCCATGTACCCGTGCGAGCTCGGCACCCGTTGGCGGCATGACCTGCATGAGCCCGATCGCGCCGGCTCGACTGACGATGTCGGCCTTGAATGCGGACTCCTGCCTGATGATAGCGGCCATCGTGATCGGATCGAGGCCCCACTCCTCGGCCTCCCTGCGCACCAGCTCCCGGAAGGGAAATGGGAAGGCCACCCGGATGAGCCGCGTGTCCCACTCGTGCCCGTCGTCGCGAAGGGCCCAACCAAGGTTGATCCCGTCGATCGTGCGGCCACGCTCGATGAGCGCCTCGGCAAGGCTCAACATGTCCAGCGGCGCGTTGCGAGCGAGGCCAGTCAGACGCGCGATCTCGGCACTCGCGGCGACAGAGAGAGACGCCTGGGTGAACAGATCCAGCCGTGCAAGGCCGTCGGTCAACCACGTCGGAGGCGGGGGCGCTTCGGCGTCGGGCAGGTCGATCTCGTAATCCAAGCCGAGCAGATCCGCGCCCATCACCGAATAGTAGGAGACTGGGTCACCGGCCAAGACATGATCGATGTGCGCTCGCGCCTGGGCTGTGTCGCCCAATTCGAGTCGCACGCGGCTGGCCCAGTACGAAGCCTCCTGCCACCGCCGCCCGCGCGGGAAGTCCTCGAGGTACTGCTCGTAGACCAGCACCGCACTCGACAGGTTGTACCGTCCCAAATGGATCTGCCCAGAGCGCATGCGCGCCTGGCCCGCTCGTGTGTGAGTGCGCGCGTTTTCCGCCAGAAAGGCGTATTGCTCGAGAGCGGAGTCTACGCTGCCTCGGCGGTCCGCCGAGCTCGCGCGGGACCACACCACCTCGGCCGCCTGTGCACTACTCGGATACTCCTCGATCAACCATCGTCGCAGCGTGCTCACCTGCCTACTCAGGCCCTGGCGACGCCTCAATTGGGCCCACAACTCCAGGTTACGTGCACCGACAGAAACGTCCTCCACCAGTTCGCGAATGGCGCGGAACTCTTCGATCGCCGCTTCTTGCCTCATGCGCACCGTACCCATGAGCCGCGCGCGTTCGACACGCATCGCAAGCGGGGCCTCCAGGTCGTTCTCCTGCGCCATCGCCATCACGCGGTCGTAGCCGCTCAGCGCTCTCCGACCATCTCCGGCTCGATCTAGCAATCGAGCGAGCCGCACCGTCAGGCCCTGGTCCCAACGGCCCATGTCCGAAAGCGGGGCCGCCGCGCGGGCCTGGGAGGCTCGGGGCGCGTCTTCGAGGCCCTCGAGCAGCAAGCGGCGGGCCACGACCGTGTCACCCATAGCGAATCTGAGGCGGCCCAACTCGACCGTCGCAACGGCTCGCCGGCTCCCACTGGTTCCGGCGCGGATGGCCTCGAAGGTCACCGCTGCTGAAAGCGAGTCGCCGGATACGAGCAGGGCGTCCGCCCTCATGCGCCACGCTTGGTCGAGCGCTAGCGAGTCACTCACGTGCTCGAGCAAGGACTCCAAGGCTGCGACGTCCCCCACCTCGGCCACCTGCTGAGCGAGCTCGAGCGCAACCCAGCTCGCCGCCTCCGGCACATGAACAAGACCTGTGAGATCATCGAGGGCCTGCGAGCGCTCGTCGAGCGTCCACAGCGCGCGGATTCTCCGAATCGACGCTGCCTGGTGCCGCATCGCGGCGGCCGGTGTGAGCGACCTGTATGATTCGTAGGAGTCGGCAGCCGCCTGCAACTGTCCCGCGTCCTCCTGGGCCCGCCCGAGCAGGTAGTGCCCGCCACCCCTCCCCACGTCATCGAGCCAGTCGGCGTCGCCTAGCAGGCGCTCGACTGCCGGCCAGTTGTTCCAGCCTGCTTCAGCGCGCACCAACAACAGGACGTCGGCGGGCTCGCCGCCCGCGGACCCCTCGGCCCGGAGCATGCGAGCCGAGTGCCAGAAGCGTCCCGCCTCGAACTCGGCAATCGCCGAATCGGAAGCGGCCGGAGCAGGCACCGTTGGAACGGAGCCGATAGGGCTCGAGGCAGCGGAAACCGCCGCGACGGCCAGAACGGTGAGTGAGAGTCGGATCGTCATGGTTAATCCAAGGACACAGCCCTTGGGCATATTGCTAAAAAAGAGGCCGCCCCGTTAGGGGCGGCCTCTCATCGCCCTGCGGCGACTTCGCTCAGCCGGTCCGGCTGGCCTCAATGGAATGCAGCGTGTCGACCATCTTCTGGGCCGACTCTTCCATGTCGATGACCAACCCGTCGATGCGGGACACGAAGTAGTTGTGCCCGATCGAAACAGGGATCGCGATCATCAGTCCGGCGGCCGTAGTCTGCAGCGCAACCCGGATACCACCCGCCACGAGCGTCGCTTCGACCTCACCGGCAGCCTCGATCGACTGGAACGCGACGATCATGCCGATCACAGTGCCGAGGAAGCCGAGCAGCGGCGCAATGTTGGTCAGCGTCGCGAGAATCGTCAGTCCCGACTCGAGCTTGCTCATCTCGAGCAGGCCCTGGTTCTCGATGGCCTTCATGACGCGTTCGGTGCCTTCCTCATGCCGCTCGAGACCTGCGTACAGGATATTGGCGGCGGGCGAGTCAGTGTCACGCGTCAACTCGATAGCCTCTTTGATATGCCGCTGGGTGAGCAGCTCATCGACGTCCTTGAGGATCTGCCTCGTCTTGACGGCCTTACCGGTAAGGCTGACGAACTTGATCATGATGACAATGATGCCAGTGGCCAGGCAAACGGCGAGCGGATAGATCATGAACCCCGTGGAGGTCCAGAGTTCAAGCATGTACTCCATGGAACAGCAGGAAAGCATTTCCTCTGTGCCCTGAATCTGAAAAAGCGCGCCGTAGAGTTGAATCGCCAAAGCGACCTCCAGCCAAAGTTCTTTCGAGTCTGCGTTATTTAGCCCCTCCACCGCGAGCAATGGAAGGGCGAGATTTTATCAAGGGTCGGATTATGGTCTGCGCCCTAAGGGGTGTCAAGGCTGTTTGGACCCCCTGTCACACCTTCGGACACGCCGCGAAGTGCCGTATTCCCTTGGTCTCCAAAGAAGGTTGAGACCGCACGCACGACTCGTCCTTGTCGAGGTGCGGGCACCGGGTGTGAAAAGCGCATCCGGCGGGCGGGTGCATCGGGCTGGGCACGTCTCCTTGCAAGACGATCCGTTCCTCATTTCCCCGAACGTCTGGATCCATTCGAGGCACCGCAGGCAGCAGCGCACGTGTGTAGGGATGCTGCGGATTCCTGTAAAGGTCAGCCGTCTCAGCGACCTCTACAATGCGCCCCAGGTATATTACCGCCACGCGATCGCGACGTGCTCTACCAGCGCGAGGTCGTGGGCGATGAACACGTAGGTCAGCCCCTGGAAAGCGACGAGATCGACGCCAGGATCGTCGATGATGCGTTGGGCCTGATCTGGTAACACCGAGACGTACGCGTCGACGTTCTGGATGAGCAACTCGGTCTGCAGCGTCGTCTGGTCAGGAATGATCCGGTAGACGTAGCGATCGAGGAATGGGCGACCACCCAAGTCCTTCGGAAACGCGTGATTGGCCTCAAAGACCCAGCGGTCGTGGGTTGTGTGTGAGACGAAAACGAAAGGCCCGTTCCCGACGGGACACTGGCTCCCGTAGGGGTGCTCGGCCATCGCCTCCGGCGACGCTTCGCCCAAGAGGTGCTCGGGCAAGATGGCAACAGCCCGCCACACGTCGAGAAAGTCCGAGTGAGGTCGCAGACGAATCTTGATGGTGAAATCGTCAACGACTTCGAGCCCACCCTCCCCCCGCTCGTAGCGCTCCCAGTAGCCGGGGTTCGCGTAGCCGAGGGCCGGATCGGTCAGCAGTCTGTACGTAAACGCGACGTCGTGCGCGTCCGTTTGCTCACCGTCATGCCAGAAGACGTCCTGACGGATGTGGAACGTGATCTCCCTGTCGTCGTCGGACACTTCCCAGCCCTCTGCGAGGTAGGGCCGCGGCATCGCTTCCTCATCGTAATCGAGGAGCGTCATCAGGTTCACAAACTGCTGGTGCTGTTGGGCGACAATGTCGTTGGGCGCCGCCGCGTTCATCCCGCCGAGGATGTCCCCGAGCCCAGCAACCACGACCGTCCCGCCGTAACACTCGTCCAGCGGCGAATGAACTTTCTCATCGCGTCCCCCAAGGAGTCACTGTCGCCAGGTCCACTCGTCATTCCCATAGCGCTCGGACTCCAGCCATGCAGCCTCTTCGAGCTCGCCCGAGCGGTACTCGCCCTCTTGCCACTGCCCTCCCAACGCCCCTCGGAGTCCGCCCGTGATCGCTTCGGCAAGGTCCCACGTGCTCACCTCACCGACCAGTGCCCGCAGCGTAGCAGGAGCCGGCACCGGATCAGCAGTCGAATTGAGCTGATTCAAATCGCTCTGGTCGCCGTCCAAGATGATCGAGCCGTGCTGGAGTAGCGCGTTGCCGATCCGGACCTGAGCGCTGCCCACCAGTTTCTGCCCGCCCACCACTACTTCCCCCGGGGCCGGCACCTGGAAGCACGGACCGGCGTCGGGCGTGAGCACTACGCCGCCCGCGGCAACCTCCGCCTCGACCCCAAGCTGGGCCAGACCGTGCGCCAACCCCTCGTGGATCTTCGTGTAGACCCCTTTCGGGCCCCTGTAGGTGCGGTCCGGAAGCACGAGTCCGTAGGTCAGCTCGGCGTCGTGAAGAACCGCCCGCCCACCGGTCGGCCGCCGCACAAAAGCGATGCCGGCCGCGTCTGCGGCACTCTTGTCGTAGAGCTCGTTTGCCGGCTCGTGTCTGCCGAACGACACGGTCTTGGCCGACCAAGAGTACAGTCGCAGCACGCCTTCACCCCTTCGAGCCGACATCGCCAGCGCGTGGTCCCGCGCCATGTTGTGCGCGCCGGTCCCCGCTTCGTCGAAGATCACGCGCCAGGTGAGGCCGTTCCCCTTGGCACTCGCCATCAGAACTCGAAGAGAGCGTTGGGCATCATCACCTGCACCTGCGCACGGTCACCGACCGCAGCCGCGAACGCCGCGGCATCCTGCTCGATTGGCGGCCAGGTGTCGTAGTGGCAGGGGATCACGACTTTCGGCTCGATGAAGTCGATCGCGCGCACTGCGTCGGCGGGACCCATCGTAAAACGATCGCCAATCGGGAGAACAGCCACGTCCACCAGGCCCTTGAGCAGCTGCATATCGGTCATCAAGCTGGTGTCGCCAGCGTGGTAGAAGCGCTGTCCACCCACGAGAGTGATCAGAAAGCCTCCGGCCATGGTCGTGAACTTTTCCCCGCCCGGAAGGTCGAGCTTACCGCCGTGCAGCGCGGGCGTCATCTTCACGTGGCCGAACGGGTACTCGACGCCTCCTCCGATGTGCTGAGGACTCGCGGGCCGTCCCTTCTCCTCCATATAGGCCGCGATCTCATACGATGCGATGATCGTCGCTCCAGTTCTCTCCGAGAGGGGGATCGCGTCCGCTACGTGGTCGAAGTGGCCGTGAGTCAGCAGAATGAAGTCGGCCGCCACGTCGTCCACCGATACGTCGCACGCTGGATTGTCCCCGAAGAAAGGGTCGATCACCAGCCGGGTGCCGTCGTCCGTCTCGAGCCCGAAGGTCGCGTGACCGTAGAAGGTTAGCTTGGCCATTGAGCAGCAATCCTAAAGGTGGTTAACGCGAACTTTAACGGGAAGATGGAGTTCGCTGGAGCCGGCGGCAACGCTGACGGCAAACCAGCCATTGACGCCACACAACCCGTCCCCTCAGATTCTTTACCTTAGAACTTACGGTGTATGTACTAGGGAGAGTCATGACGCGCTCGCTCCCTCTGCTCAAGGGGACCTTGGACTTGCTGATCCTCAAGGCGCTGAGTTGTGCTCCGACGCACGGCTATGGGCTGGCGAACTGGCTCGAGCGCCACTCCGATGGGGATCTCGTCGCAGAAGACAGCGCGCTCTATCAGGCGCTTCACCGCATGGAGGGTCGCGGACTGGTCACCGCGGAGTGGGGTGTCACTGAGAACAATCGAAAGGCGCGCTACTACTCCCTGACCCCGGGGGGGCGGCACCACCTCGAGAGTGAGGCTGAGACGTGGCATCGATACGCCGAGTCGGTCTCGGCCATCCTCGCGGTCCAGATTGGGAACGCCTGAACGTGGCGGGATACAAGCGGTTCTTTTGGCTCGGAATCGGTCGGGCGCAGGACCTGCGCCGAGGGCTGGAGCAGGAGATCGAAACCCACGTCGCACTGCGCACCGACGACCTCGTGGCGCAGGGGATGTCGCCCGACGCCGCTTGTGAGGAGGCGCTGCGCAGATTCGGCGACCTGAAGGCGGCAAGGCGTGAGCTCTACGCTTCCACGCGACGGCGGGAGGATCGACTCAAGCTACGTGTGCTCGCGGATGACCTGGCCCGCGACCTACGGCTCGCGCTCAGGCAAGTTGGTCGTGCGCCCGGCTTCAGCGCGGTCGCGATCGCCATTTACGCCGTCGCGATCGGACTCACGACATCGATGTTCACTGTAGTCGATCACGTGCTACTGAGGCCGCTGCCCTTCCCTGAACCGGAACAGCTCGTCGCATTGGAGTCGGTCACGGAGAGCGGGGACGCGTTCTACCTCGTCTCCATGGCGAACTGGGTGGACTGGCACACGCGCAACACCACGCTCGCGACCAGCGCCGTATATCGGTCCGATCGCATGACAGTCGGCATCGGTGACGAAGTCCTGCGGGCTGAAGTCGCCACAGTGGTGGGCGGCTTCTTCGAGACGATCAGACCTCAAATGGATACCGGAAGGCCCTTCTCCGAGCAGGAGTCCGAGCAAGAGGCGCGCGTCGTCGTGCTCAGCCACGCATTCGCGCAAAGCCTCTTCCCAGGCGAGCCCCCGCTCGGGACTCGCCTCTCGGTGGACGGGGAAGAACGCACCGTCATCGGCGTGGCGGCGCGCGGCGCACCTCGATCCCATGAGTGCCCTACATTCGAACTGACGCCGGCTGCGTTGGCAGGCTGCTGAAGTGGCCTTCGGACGATCGGAGGAGGTGACGATGAAGGGTTTCGCGATGGGGTGCGTGAGCGCGGCGCTGCTAGTGGATGTTGGCCCCGCCAGCGCGCAGTCCGAAGACGCCAATGCGCACGTGCCAGCAGTCTTTTCAGCGCTGGACGGCACATGGTCTGGTACCGGTACCCTCATGGGCCGGCGAGCTTCGAGATGGAGTGGAAGATTTTGGATGGTGGCTTCGTCGAGCTGAATTTCACGAACGCGTTTGTCGACGCTTCGGGTGCGGTCACCCCCGTCTTGCAGGCCCCCGCGCTGTATCGTCCTTCTGGCACGACTGCCATCGGTGTCTGGATCGATACGCGACCTCAGCGCATCCAGCTCGAATCGGAGATCAGTCAGTCGGCCGTGATCACCACCTGGACGGCCGCGACCGAGCGCGGACGCACGGAGTACCGGATTAAAGACGGAGGCCTCACCGTTCGTGACTACGTCGAGGCGGACGGCGAGATGCGACTCTTCGGTGAGGCTCACTACACGAGAGTGAACGGCGGCATTTGAGCTCGGACTGACGCGACCGGCCGCAGGACCGCTCTATTCGGCCTCGCCCTCTGCGTAGGCTTCCACAGGGGGGCACGAGCAAACCAGGTTGCGGTCCCCATACGCGTTGTCCACGCGTCGTACCGGCGGCCAGAACTTGAACGCGCGCGTCCAGTCAGTCGGATAGGCCGCTTGAGACCTCGAGTAAGCGTGGAACCACTCGTCCGCCGTACACATCGCGGCCGTGTGCGGCGCATTCTTCAACACGTTGTCCGTGGCGTCCGCAGTGCCCATCTCGACCTGCTGGATCTCCGCGTGAATCGAAACGAGCGCGTCGACGAAGCGATCCAATTCCTCCTTGGGCTCGCTCTCGGTCGGCTCGATCATGAGCGTGCCAATCACCGGGAACGATACCGTCGGCGCGTGAAACCCGTAGTCGATGAGCCGCTTGGCGACGTCTTCTTCGCTGATGCCCGTGCCGCGCTTGAGCGGGCGCAAGTCCACGATGAATTCGTGCGCGACCAGCCCGTTGTCACCGCGATAGAGGATGTCGAAATGGTCCTCGAGCCGCTTCGCCATGTAGTTGGCACCGAGTATCGCGAGCTCCGAGGCGCGACGTACACCGTCCGGGCCCAGCATGGCTATGTAGGCCCAGGAAATCACGAGGATGCTCGCGCTTCCCCAGGGAGCCGCGGAAACCGGGCCGATCGCTTTCTCCCCGCCGACCCTGTGCATCGGGTGGCCCGGTAGGTACGGCTCGAGCTTCTCGTTCACGCAGATCGGGCCCATGCCCGGCCCGCCCCCCCCGTGAGGGATCGCGAACGTCTTGTGTAGGTTGATGTGACACACGTCCGCACCGTAGTCGCCAGGGCGCGCGAGCCCCACCTGTGCGTTGAGGTTGGCCCCGTCCAGATAGACGAGTCCCCCGTGCTCGTGAACGATGCGGCAGACGTCGCGGATCTCTTCTTCGAAGACGCCATGGGTGGATGGATACGTGACCATGATCACCGCCAGGTCGTCGCCGTGCTCGCTCGCCTTGGCCTCCAAGTCGACCAAGTCGATCGTGCCGGCGTCTGTGCTCTTCACGACGACGACCTTCATCCCGGCCATGACCGCGCTCGCGGGATTCGTGCCGTGCGCCGACGCCGGAATGAGGCAAACGTTCCTTTGCTGCTCACCCCGGTCCTCGTGGTACGCGCGAATCGTCAGCAGGCCGGTGTACTCGCCCTGAGCGCCCGAGTTGGGCTGCAGTGACGTCGCCACGAAACCACTGATCTCCGCGAGCCACTGTTCGAGCTCGGCGAAGAGGGTGGTGTAGCCTCGGGCCTGGTCCACCGGTGCGAACGGGTGAAGCCGGCCGATCTCAGGCCACGTCACGCCCGCCATCTGGCTGGTCGCATTCAGCTTCATCGTGCACGAACCGAGCGGAATCATGCTCGTATTCAACGAGAGGTCACGCGACTCCAGCCGGTGTAGGTACCGCAGCATCTCGGTCTCGGAGTGGTAGCGGTTGAAGACCTCGTGCTCGAGGTACGGAGTGGTTCGACGAGCCCAAACAGGCAGCTCAGGCGCCCCTCCCCGTTCTGAAAGGCCGCGGGTGGTGAACTCCGGGGGGGCGCCCCGGTTGAAGACCTTGAAGAGGTTGTCCACATCGTCGGCGGTCGTCACCTCGTCCAGGGCGATGCCCAGCGATCCGTCGCCGAAATCCCGTAGGTT